>JBKBHW010000061.1:0-501 GCA_046297555.1 Aquificaceae bacterium | reverse complement strand
AATGCACAAGGTAGTAGAAAGCCTCCTATAAGAGCGGGGCTTGTCCATGATCTGTTTTTTGGGCGACCTCTATGGTCGCCCCCTACATTGTGTAAATTATGCTTCGTTTAAAAGGTAGCACAGGCATCCCTGCTTGTGAAAAATCAAACATCGCGGGCAAAGATGCCTGCGCAATAGATCTATGGCGGAAGCATAACGCATCCACCAAAAAAACAATTTCTTCACCCGGTATATTGTATAAATTAAGTATTTCTTATAAGGTTATAAGCAGAATCTTATACAGAAAAAAGACTTTCATAGGATAATATTCCAATATGGAAAGGCTATTTCCCTTTCTTGGCTGGCTAAGAGGCTACAAAAGGGAGTATTTTACCAAGGACCTTGTTGCGGGGCTTACCGTTGCGGTAGTTCTTGTGCCTCAATCCATGGCTTATGCCCTCATTGCTGGGCTTCCGCCTGTTTACGGTCTTTATGCAGCCTCCATACCTGTGATAGTTGCGG
>JBKBHW010000060.1:0-501 GCA_046297555.1 Aquificaceae bacterium | reverse complement strand
CGGGCTTGGGGGAATATATGGAGGTGGAGGTGATAGAAGAGGAAAAGGTGAAAACACTTAAGGATGTGATATAATAAGTAGTTTAGGAGGTTTTGGGACATGCCTACCATAAACCAGCTTGTAAAGTACGGTAGGGAGAAGAAGAAGAAGAAAAGCAAGGCTCCTGCCTTGCAAGGAAACCCTCAAAAGAGGGGAGTATGCGTTAGGGTTTATACAGTAACTCCCAAAAAGCCCAACTCTGCCCTTAGGAAGGTTACAAGAGTAAGGCTTTCCAACGGTATAGAAGTTACAGCCTTTATACCCGGTGAAGGTCATAACCTCCAAGAACACTCTATAGTTCTTGTAAGGGGTGGAAGGGTTAAGGACCTACCGGGTGTGAGGTACAAAGTGGTAAGGGGAGCTCTTGATACAGCAGGCGTTGCCAACAGAAGACAATCAAGGTCCAAGTATGGTGCCAAGAGGCCAAAGGCTGGCCAGCAAGCACCTGCAAAAGGAGGTAAG
>JBKBHW010000059.1:0-512 GCA_046297555.1 Aquificaceae bacterium | reverse complement strand
ATACACCGGAGATAGGTCAACGCACCCTGCCCCATTATACTACTACCCTTTGGTTATAGCCGTAGGCAGCCTCTGGTACCTTCCCCTTTACCCAAAGCTTCTAAAGAGCTTCAGAAGAGAGTGGCTACCTCTTGCCCTCTGGTTTTTCTTTGTACTGGTCTTTTTTAGCCTTGCCAAAAACAAGCTTCATCATTACATCCTCTTTGCCTATCCACCCCTTGCCATACTCCTTGCCCAAGTGGCAAAGGAAAAATACATAAAAGGTGCTATTTTTTTATCTTTGATATCCTTGATGTCTCTTACCATGCTTTTGCACTTTTACCAGCAAAAAAGGTTTGTGCCAAAGGCTTGGACTGTAGTAAAAGCCTACCAAGGACCGGTTTATTTTTACAAGGCGGAAGATTCGGCGCTGGTCTATTATTCAGAAAGGTGTATAAAAAACCTTGAGGATCCCACTTTGGCAAGGGGATTGGTTATAACAAAAGAAAGCCATGCAAAGGAACTACAAAGTT
>JBKBHW010000058.1:0-533 GCA_046297555.1 Aquificaceae bacterium | reverse complement strand
CTGCGAAAGGGCACGCCCCTTCAAGATCTCATTGACCTATCAATAAACCAAACCCTTGCCAGAACCCTTATGACCTCTTTAACCACCCTTCTGGTATCCCTTGCCCTTTTCTTCCTTGGTGGACCTGCCCTTTCCAACATCATGTTTGCTTTTGTGGTGGGCATCTTTGTAGGCACCCTATCCTCCATCTTTGTGGCAAGCGCCATAGTCTTTGATATAAAAAGCAGGCTAAAGCCCCAGCTAAGGGCTAACACTGAGTAAGAAATTCAATTGAGGTAGCGCGGGCATCCTTGCCCGCGATCTTTGATTAATTTTTTTACACAGGCAAGGATGCCTATGCTACGCCTTATTAAAAGTTTGTTGAATTCTCACCCAGCATATGGGTAGTGTATAATTTTTAGCAATGAAAGATATAGCTTTAAGAATTGGTAGCCTTATAGCTGTAGTCTTGCTACCTGTTGGGGGCTTTCTTCTTTGGGATAAATACAAAAAGGATAAGCTTGAGAAGTTGGCATACAAGGAATATGAAATAA
>JBKBHW010000057.1:0-536 GCA_046297555.1 Aquificaceae bacterium | reverse complement strand
AAGTAAAAGTTCAATAAAGGAGGTATAACCATGGAGAGGCTTTATGAATCTCAAAAGTTAGCCCTTTGGTATTTTTGAACTGCCATTGCCCTCTTTGGTGCGCAGCTACTCTTTGGCTTGATCGCAGCCTATCAATATGTGAATCCAGACTTCCTTTACGGTACGCTCAACTTTATGACAAACAGAATGCTGCATATAAACGCTATGGTTGTATGGCTTCTTATGGGCTTTATCGCTGGTATATACTGGTTTTTGCCTCTGGAAACAGGAAGGGAGGTGGTGGGTATAAAGCTTGGTAAGTTGGCCTATTTTGCCTTTGTGGGCGCTGTAGCCATAGTGGTCCTTGTATACCTTTTAAAGCAGTATGGCAGCGGAGACTTTTTCACAATGTGGTTTATAACGGAAGGTAGAGAGTACATAGAAGCTCCGCGATGGGCTGATATAGGTATAGTGGCTGTGGCTCTTATAGTGGCGTACAATGTTATAGCCACAGCTATCGCCAGCAAGAAAATAACGGGCATACTGGGTGTTTTGAT
>JBKBHW010000056.1:0-564 GCA_046297555.1 Aquificaceae bacterium | reverse complement strand
CGACCCGTACTAATGGTCGAGGGCTTACCACCATGTGCTTGCGGAGAAATGGTCGCTCTGGCGGCTACGTGTGAAGGTATCATCTCAGGCTGCACGCAAGGGCGCTGAGGCGTGCAGAGGAGCTTGGTGATAGAAGCGGCGGGGGTACACCCGGTCTCATCCCGAACCCGGCAGTTAAGCCCGCCAGCGCCGATGGTACTGCTCTGGCGACGGAGTGGGAGAGTAGGTCATCGCCAACTTCCTCTGCTCTCCTCAGCGCCCCGTCTTTTTCCCCAGCGCCTCCCCTTCGTATAACTTGCCCAACAAAACGCCCCTCAAACTCTGTACAACTCATCCGATGCATGGCGATGCCCCCTCGCATAGACTAGCGCGCGTGTCCGAAAACGCATTGGAGAGGCTAAGCCATGCCCGATTTGCGAGTTTTCCTCGAAATCCCTTACGATGAACTTGAAGAGCGCAATCTCGCCGCCAAGCAACAACGCCTTGACCGCACGCCGATGGACGTGCTGCGCGAAGAGCGGATGCGCTACCTGACCGATGAAAAGCGCATCAAGGCGGTCACAG
>JBKBHW010000055.1:0-586 GCA_046297555.1 Aquificaceae bacterium | reverse complement strand
AAGCTACAAGAGGTACTACACTATGCTAAAATAAATAAGATGAATAGGAATTTTGTGGATTTGTGGGACATAAGCCCGGAAGAGGGTTGGCAGATAATAAAAGATGCTTACGAAATAAAGAGGGGTTTTGACAGCAAGAGGTACTTAGAAGGTAAAACCTTGGCTCTTTACTTTACAAAGCCCTCTACGAGGACAAGGGTGTCCTTTGAAGTGGCTATAGCCCAGCTCGGTGGGTTCTCCATCTTTTTACAGGAAGAAAGCCTCCAGGTGGCAAGGGGGGAAGACCTAAAGGATACCTCAAGAACCCTTTCAAGGTACTTGGATGGCATAATAATAAGAACCGATTCCCACAAAAAGCTTCAGGAGTTTGCCCAATATTCAAGCATACCTGTTATAAACGCCCTTACCGACATGTCCCACCCTTGTCAAATCTTAAGTGATGTATTTACCCTTTATGAGGCTTTTGGTGAGGGTTTAAGGGATATAAAGATAGCCTATGTGGGAGATGGGAATAATGTGTGCAACACATGGCTTGTGGCTGCTGGGCTATTTGGTCTAAATCTTTTTGTGGCTACGCCAGAGGGCT
>JBKBHW010000054.1:0-586 GCA_046297555.1 Aquificaceae bacterium | reverse complement strand
CAACGCCACATCCTTTTCCACTTAACGGATATTTGGGGACCTTAGCTGGTGGTCTGGGCTGTTTCCCTCTTGACTACGGATCTTATCACTCGCAGTCTGACTCCCAATCATAAATCACTGGCATTCGGAGTTTGTCTGAATTCGGTAACCCGGGATGGGCCCCTAGTCCAAACAGTGCTCTACCTCCAGGATTCTCAAGATTGAGGCTAGCCCTAAAGCTATTTCGGAGAGAACCAGCTATCTCCAGGTTCGATTGGAATTTCTCCGCTACCCACACCTCATCCCCGCACTTTTCAACGTGCGTGGGTTCGGGCCTCCAGTAAGTGTTACCTTACCTTCACCCTGGACATGGGTAGATCACCTGGTTTCGGGTCTACAACTGCATACTCTGTCGCCCTCTTCAGACTCGCTTTCGCTGCGGCTCCGCCTTCTCAGCTTAACCTTGCATGCAATCGTAACTCGCCGGTTCATTCTACAAAAGGCACGCCATCACCCATAAACGGGCTCTGACTAGTTGTAGGCACACGGTTTCAGGATCTATTTCACTCCCCTTCCGGGGTGCTTTTCACCTTTCCCTCACGGTACT
>JBKBHW010000053.1:0-650 GCA_046297555.1 Aquificaceae bacterium | reverse complement strand
TACCCCGATTACGCAAGAAAGCTTTATATTTTGCAAAACTCCATTTATGGAGTGGACATACAAAACATAGCCATTCAGATAACCAAGCTAAGGTTTTTCTTATCTTTGATAATAGACCAAAAGCCAGATCAAAGCAAAGAAAACTTTGGCATAAAGCCCCTCCCCCACTTGGAAACCAACTTTATAACGGCTAATACTTTGATAAGCTTGGAAAGACAAGGACAGCAAAGAGTGCTTGAAAGCCCCAAAATAACCCAGCTAAAGGAAGAGTTAAAAAAGCTCTATAAAAAACACTTTTCCATAAGGACAAGGGAGGAAAAAAAGAGGATACAAGAAAAAGCAGAGAATATAAGGAAAGAGATAAAAAAGGAGCTTGAAAAGATAGGCTATTCAAACATTGTAGCCCAAAAGATAGCAGATTTTGATATCTTTGACCAGCTTGCAAGGGCAGATTGGTTTGACCCCGATTGGATGTTTGGAGTAAAAAGCTTTGACCTTGTAATAGGCAACCCGCCCTATGTAAGGCAGGAAAGGATAAAGGATTTAAAACCTATCCTTAGAGATCAGGGCTATATTACCTTTGAAGGCACGGCAGACTTGTATGTGTATTTCTATGAAAGGGGCTACAACCTTTTGAAGGAAAAGGGCAT
>JBKBHW010000052.1:0-709 GCA_046297555.1 Aquificaceae bacterium | reverse complement strand
TTCTTTCCCCCTCTTTTTTAGAGGCATGCTGCAGTGCGCTACTATCAAGGACTTCTTTATTTGTGCACCAAAGCCGATTCCATTGCGTAATAGTAGGTAGCGCGGGCATCCCTGCCCGCGCCTTTGGTTAATTTTTTTTTCACAAGCAGAGATGCCTGTGCACCTTTAAACCACCCCTACAAAAATTGAATTTTTTCGCCCAGTGTATAACCTTATAATTTTTCTATGCACAAGCCTTGGGAAGGCCGTTTTAAGGAAAGGACGGAGGAGTTTGTGGAAAGGTTTACTCAGTCGGTTAGCTTTGATAAGGAGCTGGCACCTTGGGACATAAAACAAAACATAGCTCATGTAAAGACTCTGCTTAAGGCTGGGTTGTTGAAAGAAGAGGAGGCACAAAGGCTGGTTGAAGAACTTGAAGCTATAGGGAGAGAAGCCCTTGAGGGGAGCTTTGAATTCAAGGAAGAGCTTGAAGATGTGCATATGAACATAGAAGGGGAGCTTATAAACAGGCTTGGAGACCTTGGTGGAAAGCTTCATACCGCAAGGAGCAGAAACGATCAGGTGGCAACAGATGAAAAACTTTACATAAAGGATAGGCTTTTGGAAGTTATAAGGGCGTTAAAAGAATTAAGGAGAAGCTTGGTGCGGCTTGCGGAAAACAGCTTGGAGCTTGTCATGCCTTCTTATACACACCTTCAGAGAGCTCAGC
>JBKBHW010000051.1:0-779 GCA_046297555.1 Aquificaceae bacterium | reverse complement strand
GTACACACCGCCCGTCACACCATGGGAGTTTGTTGCACCAGAAGTAGGTAGTCTAACCGCAAGGAGGACGCTTACCACGGTGTGGCAGATGACTGGGGTGAAGTCGTAACAAGGTAGCCGTAGGGGAACCTGCGGCTGGATCACCTCCTTAACGAAAGATTGACGATTGGTAAGAATCCACAACAAGTTGTTCTTCATAGATGTATCTGAGGGTCTGTAGCTCAGTTGGTTAGAGCACACGCTTGATAAGCGTGGGGTCACAAGTTCAAGTCTTGTCAGACCCACCACTATCTACTGACAGAAATCAGAACATTGACTTATTGATAAGCTGGGGACTTAGCTTAGTTGGTAGAGCGCCTGCTTTGCACGCAGGAGGTCAGGAGTTCGACTCTCCTAGTCTCCACCATGAATTAAAAGAGTTTGTAAAAACGAAATTAATTCAAAGCTAAATAGATTATAGAGTTTAATGAATAAAAAGATTAAGTAATTGATCTTGGTTTATTAATCTCTGTGATTTATCACAGTTTACTGCAAGCTGACGAGGCTGTAGTTAATCATTAACAGATTAGAAAATTGAGTCTGAAATAAATTGTTCACTCAAGAATTTAAGTTGATCGAAGTAATTTGATTGATTTAAACATATTGAGAACTAGCAAAAACACTGAATCAAGCGTTTTGGTATATGAATTTAGATTGAAGCTGTATGGTGATTAAATTCACAGACAACAAACCAGTAGCAATTAAGTTTGCAACGATACCACTCACTTGTATGTGTTAAC
>JBKBHW010000050.1:0-839 GCA_046297555.1 Aquificaceae bacterium | reverse complement strand
TGACCCTCAGAGAAGTATACCATCTTACTAACAGAGGAGCAGAAGGTCTTGTCCGCTCCATATTGGAGATAATGAAGCTCTCCCTACCAGTCCCAGACCATACTACCCTATCTCGGCGAGGAAGAAAGTTAAAGGTTAACATTCCAAAGAAAGCAAAAGGGCCTCTGCATTTGGTTGTAGATAGCAGTGGTCTAAAAGTCTATGGAGAGGGTGAATGGAAGGTAAAGCAGTATGGCTATTGTAAGAGGCGCACATGGAGAAAGGTTCATCTTGCCATAGATAGCCAAAGCGGTGAAATACAAGCCGTAGAGCTAACAGAAGACAATGTGCATGATTCAAAGGTTATTCCATTGATGCTACAAGAAGTTGATAGACCTTTGGCAAGTGCTTGTATGGATGGGAGCTATGATTGTAGGGATGTATATAGAGCCATTCAGGAGCATAGTCCAAAGGCTCAGATTTGTATTCCTCCCCGAGAGGGTGCTCGGATTTGGCAGCATGGCAATGCTAAGGGGTTGCCTCATCCTCGTGATGAGAATTTGCGTTATATTCGTAGGTATGGTTCTCGTGCTTGGAGGGAGTATTCTGGGTATCATCGTCGATCTTTGGTTGAGGCATGTGTTTTTAGGTTAAAGAGGATATTTGGTTCTTGTTTGAGTGGTAGGTTGCTACAAACTCAGCGGGTGCAGGTTCTTATACGGTGTAGAGCATTGAATATAATGACCTACCTTGGCATGCCGGATAGTTATGCGGTGGCTTAGGGTGGTGATGAGGAAGTTCAGATTAGGGGGCTTGTTTGCTTTAATCTTTCCAAAAAGGGTGATTTATGCACCGAAGCC
>JBKBHW010000049.1:0-945 GCA_046297555.1 Aquificaceae bacterium | reverse complement strand
AAAGGACTTGCTATCCTTAGCATAACACACCTCCTTCAAAGTTGATATGTGGTTTTTATGATTTTAATATCATGTAAGCTTTTAAACCGAGCTTCAACTCCGCAAATAGTGTATACAAAAGGCTTAGGGTGCATTATTTCTAAGAGGGAGGAAAGCCATCACTTTTTTATTCCAAAAAGTTTTAAGACCATCTGGGTAAGTATCTCTTGCCTCTCCTTTCCCTTTGGCAGGCTTTTCCTCACATTCTCCAAGGCTTGCCTTATGCTCTCTATGTTTTGCGGCAAGGACTTTTCTATGTGTTCTCTTATCGCCCTTGAAAGGGCTGGAACCTTACCGGAGGTGGAGATGCCTATAACCACATCACCCTTTACCACAAGGGCGGGAAATACAAAAGAGCAATAGTTTATACTATCCACCGAGTTGCAAAGTATGCCCCTCCTTTTGCAATACTGGTATATTCTCTTTTGAAGTTTTATATCATCCACCGCCACTATAACCAAAAAGGCTCCCTTTATATCGGCAAGCCTAACCTTCCTAAGGGTAATTTCTATCTTCCCTTGATTGTGCAGCTCTCTTATACCCTCCGTTATCCTTGGAGATATGACCCTTATCCTTGGCTCAAAGGGAAGGAGCTTTTCTATCTTTCTTTCTGCCACCTTTCCACTGCCAACTACCACAACTTTCTTACCCTTTAAATCTACAAAAGCTGGAAAATAGGGCATAGATTTATAATGTAAGACATTACGCTGGATAAGAAATTAAATCTTTATACAGGTGGTTTATGAGGCCCCCATTCATTAAACATCTTGCGTGATTGGTTTTTACTCTGTAAGGTAAATGGGAGCAGAGCTTTGCTCCGAGGTAGCGCGGGGCTTTGGTGCACAAATAGACCATCCTAACGACAAATGATATAATCAGCAAACATGAAGAGAAAAAAGCCATGCA
>JBKBHW010000048.1:0-2262 GCA_046297555.1 Aquificaceae bacterium | reverse complement strand
GGTGATGAGGAAGTTCAGATTAGGGGGCTTGTTTGCTTTAATCTTTCCAAAAAGGGTGATTTATGCACCGAAGCCGAAGAGATGCACAAAAGGCATGACAATTAAACTATGGTAAAAAGACGCTGGGTGAGAAATTCAATTTTCGTAGGGCATCATTTTAAATGCTTGTTTAAAGGGGATAATTCGCGAATTGCCCCTACACAAAATTTTTCACAAGCCGAGGCTGGGTAAATCCTTTAGGTAGCGCGGGCATCCTTGCCCGCGATCTTTGATTAATCTTTTTCACACAGGCAGGGATGCCTGTGCTACCTGATATTATGCATATAAGATCTAAGGCAAGGGCATAAAACATCCACCAAAGGATAATTTTTCACTTGGCGTATGACAATTAAACTATGGTAAAAAGGTCCTCTAAGCTCCTTCTTGGCGTTGGTATGGGCTTTTCTGCAGGATAGCCTACGGTAAGTATGGCCACTGGCTTGGATTCCCTTGGTGCAGAAAGGCATGCCTTTAGGCCATTTTCCTCAAAGGCACCTATCCAGCATGTGCCAAGACCCAAAGCTACCGCCGCAAGTTGAGCATAGGCGCAGGCTATGGTGGCATCTTGAATACAGTAGAGCTCCGCACCCCTTTTGCCGTACTTTATGGCGCTTCTCTCTGGATTGGCAAAGAAGACAAAGACTGCGGGAGCATCCGCTATAAACCACTGATTTAAAGCCCACCGTGCTATCTCCATCTTTTTCAATTTATCAAGCACCAAAAAGACTTCATAGGCTTGTAAATTTCCGGCGGAGGGCGCACTTCTTACAGCTTCCATTATTTTTATGAGCTTTTCCCTTTCTACAGCCCTTTCTTGATAAGCTCTTATAGAATGTCTTTTTTCCAGAACTTCAAAGAACTCCATCTTTTAGGAGCTCCTCAACCTCCCAATCTTCCACTTGGCTAAAATCCCTGTAGAACATTCCCACCGCAAAGCTCCCCCCTTCTGCCACATGATAACAGTACACCTCCGCCTTTACACTTAGCTTTCTTAAGCTTTCTGCATGGCATACGGGCACTGCCACTATAACCTTTTTAGCCCCCTTTCTTTTCAAGTACTCAACTCCGGCAAGCACCGTTTGACCGGTGGCAATACCATCATCCACCACTACCACAACCTTTCCTTCCACCTCCAAAGGTCTATCCTTGAGAAACCTCCTTTCCCTCTCCCTTATCTTCTTTAGCTCTTCCTCAGCCACCTTCCTGATTTCCTCTTGAGAAAGCCCAAAATATTCTACCGTCCACCTGTCTGTGTATATGTGTCCCTCCGGGTCTATTGCACCAAAGGCAAGCTCTGGGTTTGATGGGACGCCAAGCTTCCTAACTATAAGAAGGCTAAGAGGAACGTTAAGAACCTTAGCCACCTCTTTAGCCACAACCACACCACCCCTTGGAATCCCAAGCACAAGGTCCACTTTCCCCACCTTATCCTTTATATACTCTCCTAAAATCCTTCCTGCTTCCTTTCTATTTTCAAAGAGCATTACTTTATAATTTTAAAATCAAAATCAAAACATGCCGAGTGAAAACTTAGATCCATTAGAGGCAGTTCATGAACGCCCCTATAAATATTGAATGCCTTGTCCCATATATGGAAATTTTTTATAACTCACTATTCCTCGCCAGCCAACCACTTACTTACAATTTCTATTTCCAAGCTTGAAAGACCTCTGCCCCATGGGCATCTCTTTGTAAGCTCCATAACTTCCTTAGATTTGCCTTTATACTTCTCCTTAAGATAGCTAAGGGGCTTTTTGTCTTTTTCCGTGTGGCACCTCATACAGGAGTTTTTGAATATAACCTCACCATCGCTGGCAAGGGCTAAGCTCACCAAAGACAAGGAAGCTATAAACTTTTTCATGCTTTCCTCCTTTAAAATATCTTTTATGTTAAAGATAGCTTTAACGGGTAATCTGGCTTCTGGTAAGTCAACGGTGGCAAGGCTATTCAAGGAGGCGGGCTTTTATGTCTTTGATGCAGATAAGATAATAAGGCAGTTTTATGAAGAGAGGGGTGAGGTCTATAAGAAGGTGGTTGAGGCTTTTGGCAGGTATATATTGGATGAGGCGGGAAGTGTTGATAGGAAAAAGTTGGCAGACCTTGTTTTTGAAGATAAAGAGAAATTAAAACTTTTGGAGGATATAACCCACAAAACCCTGTATAAAAAGTTGGAAGAGGAGTTTAAAAGGCTACCACCTTGTGGCGTAGCGGTTATAGAAGCGA
>JBKBHW010000047.1:0-2351 GCA_046297555.1 Aquificaceae bacterium | reverse complement strand
TCTGCATGGCTTTTTTCTCTTCATGTTTGCTGATTATATCATTTGTCGTTAGGATGGTCTATTTGTGCACCAAAGCCGCTTTAAGATAAAAGTTCTTGATAACAACAAAGTTAGGATAAGAGAACATCCTTACAGGAGCAGTAAGAATATAAGGAGGCTCTTTCTTGCCACCATGAAAGTTTATGAAGAGTACAAAGAAGAGGTGCCTTTGAAGTACAAAAAGGATTTTTTGTTTCATATGGCGGACATGAGTTTTCGGGCTGGAAACTTGCCCCTTGGCTGGAGGTTCTTTTTTGAATCCTTTAGCCTTGAAGTGGTAAAAAATCCGAGGAACCTTCTTACCCTTTTAAAGCGCGGCTTTAGAATAGATAGGTATATGGATTATCTGAGGGAAGGCATATAACTTCCTTTTTAGCTCTGGTTTTTCACTGATAATAAGGGCTCTTTTTCCCTCTCGTAGTTTAAGTTTATAAAAGGTAGCACAGACATCCCTGCCTGTGTAAAGAATTTAACCAAAAGGCGCGGGCAAGGATGCCCGCGCTACCTACTGCTACGCAATATATCTAAGGAATGATTCTTTTTCCTTTACTATAAAGACGCCCTTTGAAATATTAAACATCCGCCAAAAGGCAATTGCTCCCCCAGCCTATTTTTCACTTATAATAAGTTTATGCTTGCAAGGAGAGTATCTCACATAAAGCCAGCTCCCACGCTTGCCCTCACGGCCAAGATAAACCAGCTAAAGGCCCAAGGTGTAGATATAATAGGCTTTGGCGCTGGTGAGCCCGACTTTGACACCCCAGACTTTGTAAAGGAAGCCTGCATCAAAGCCCTAAGGGATGGAAAAACAAAGTATGCTCCTTCCGCAGGCATACCGGAGCTAAGGAATGCCTTGGCAGAAAAGCTTTACAAGGAAAATAAAGTGGAGTACAAGCCTTCGGAGATAGTGATAACCTCTGGCGCCAAAATGGCCCTTTTTCTTACAATGCTTGCCCTTCTTGAAGAAGAGGATGAGGTTTTGCTTCCTTCACCCTACTGGGTTACCTATCCTGAGCAGATACTTTTATGCGGTGCCAAGGTGGTGGAAGTACCCCTCAAAGAGGAAGAGGGCTTTGTTCTAAGGGCAGAAGCCTTAAAGGACTATATAACACCGAAAACCAAGATGCTCATATTGAACTCCCCTTCTAACCCAACGGGCGCAGTGGTGCCCAAGCAAGAGCAGGAGAAAATAGCCCAGCTTTGCCTTGAAAGGGGCATTTTTATAATATCCGATGAGTGCTACGAGGCTTTCCTTTACGATGGAGAGGAGTTTGTAAGCCCCGCAAGCCTTTCAAAGGAAGTAAGGGAGATAACCTTTACAATAAATGCCTTCTCAAAGACCTTTTCTATGACAGGCTGGAGGGTGGGCTATGTGGCATGTCCAGAGAGGTATGCAAAGGTAATAGCAGACCTAAACAGCCAAAGCATATCCAACGCCACCACCTTTGCCCAATACGGCGCCTTAGAAGCCCTTAAAAACCCAAAAGGGAAAGAATTTGTGGAAAACATGAGAAAAACCTTTGAAAGGCGCAGAGATCTGGCATACAGCCTGCTTAAGGAAATACCCCATGTAAGCGTCATAAAGCCAAAGGGAGCCTTTTACATCTTCCCCAATCTTAAATTTTACTCAGAAAAGCTTGGCTCAGACCTAAAGCTTGCCGATTACCTTGTAGAGAAAGGTAGAGTGGCAGGCGTGCCCGGCTCCGCCTTTGGTGCAGAAGGATATTTGAGGCTTTCCTATTGCGTTTCCGAAGACCACATAAAGGAAGGCATAAAAAGACTGAATCAAGTTTTATCTCTTTTGTGAAATGATATTGAAGCATGGCTTTAATATTTAACGCTTACTCTGATTTTGCCATAATTCCACCCCATTCCACTACCACAAAGCCCTTTCTAGTTTTTTGAGGTATATGGGGCTCAATTAAATTTCGCTTGAAATACATACCTTCAAAATGCAAGAATACCCTTATAAAAGTATCAGGTTTTGGATCTATATCTATATGCATGTTTTCCTTCAAAAATTCTTCCTCAATATATCTTATCTCGTAGTAATCATAGGGTTTTAGCTTTTTTAACCAATAATTTTTGAAATCTTCGGCTTCTTTTTTGTTTAAACCAAGTTTTGGTAAATAAGAATCAAACCATTTGGATAAGTCGTTATATGGCACAACCCATCCAGTGTTGGTCAATATATAAGGCTTTTTTAATTTTACCTCATAAGAAAGGTGGTTATACCTATTATTGACCTCTCCTGTGGGTGCGACCTTAACAACCCATCTGTTTTTATAAGGTGGGATGCTGTTTTTATTATA
>JBKBHW010000046.1:0-3059 GCA_046297555.1 Aquificaceae bacterium | reverse complement strand
TATCAAAACCTTTTCCAAGTTATACTTTTTCAATAGGTCAAGGACGTTTACCAAGGATTGGACGCTTGCGTCTTTGTCTGCCAATATGCTTATCCTAAAGGAGGGGTCTATACCCCTTAAAACACCTTCAAACTCCTCCAAGCTTAAGCTTTTGCCCTCAAAAAGTATTCTTCCCTCTTTTGTTATAGCTATCTCAAGGGTCTTTATAGCCTCTTCCCTTGCTTGACTTGCCTTCGGAAGGTTTACGGGTATTACTCCCTGTACCACAAAGGTGGCGGTTATCAAAACAATAGTTAAAAGAACCAGAAGGATATCCACAAAGGGTATAACATTAATGGAGCTAAACTCCTTGTCTTCCATTCTCTACTTCCCAAAGGGCTATCTTTTCCTTAACCTTCCTAACAAGATGGTTGTAAAAAACAGAGGAAGGGATTGCCACCAAAAGCCCCAAAGCGGTAGCCTTCAAAGCCAGAGCAAGCCCCACCATAACCTTTTTTGTGTCCACAAGGCCTTCCTGACCGATGGTATAAAAGGTAAGCATTATGCCCAAAACAGTACCCAAAAGCCCGATATAAGGGGCGTTGGAAGCCACAGAAGCTATTATAAATAGCCCCCTTGTTAGGTCAATTTCAATCTCCTGCCTGCTTTTGTAGGCTTTGAGGTCCACCTTCCTTAGGTACATATACCTTTCAAAGACAACGCCTACAGAAAGAAAGCTTAAAAATATCAAAATGCCTATAACTCCATAATCCACAGAAAGCCTTATCCAGTCCATGAAGTATATTTTAATGTAAAAAGAAAGTTAAAATAAAGGGGCAGAGCCCCAAGGAGGTGTGCAAGGCGCACGAGGAAAGGAGGTGCAACCTGTATGATAATATAACATGAATTTAACAAAAAGACAATGTGATTTATATCATAAAGTAGACATGCGCCTAATGGAAAATTGCCTTTTGGTGGATGTTTAATATCCCAAAGGGCATCTTCATAGCTCAGAATTCCGTGGTAGGGGCACGCTGCGGCGTGCCCTTACAAAAAAGAATTAGATATATTGCGTAGCAGTAGGTAGCGCGGGCATCATTGCCCGCAATTTTTTCCACAGGCAGGGATGCCTATGCTACTTTTCGTAAACCGCCTCTACCCTTGAGACCTGATCTCCAAACCTTGCCTCCGATACTATTTTGAAAGTACCAGTACTAAAAGGGTCATAAAGGCCATCTCCAGTAGGAGAATAAGACGCGCCAGTTTTTTCGTCCGGACGAGAAGAAGAAGCCCCAATACGGCACATGGTTACCTTGATTTCGCCCGAGCTATCCCTTCCGGTTATCTTGAATTCAAGATTGTAAGTTTCGCATGGATTTCCAGGAAAGTAAGTTTCGCGTGGATTTCTACCAAAGTAGGTAGCCATGGAGGCTGCATACCTTGCCCCTGCGGCTGCCGCTTCCCTTACGGAGGTAAAGGTCCTCATCTCTTCGGTAGATTTAAAGAGGATGCTTATTCCCGTATATATCCCTGCTATAAGAAGCCCTATCATAATAGAAAAGGCAAGGGCGTTTATAAGGGCAATGCCCCTTTGACCCCTCAATACTGCAAGTTTGGCATAAATATGTCTAACTCTACCCTTTCCCATTTTTTATTCCTCCATGTGTTTTGTAAAGCTGGGTTTAGCTGGGTTAGACTTTCACCCCCACACTGGGGTGTGTATTTTATCTCTTCGTAGGCACCAGTTGCCGCAATTTTTTGAGTTTCTTGCGTCTTTGAACCAAACTCAGAGAGCTGTATCATCATACATATCCTAACACCTGCAATATTTTCAACCTGCGAAGGTTTTTGATCCGTAGCTACCAATTCCAAATCGTCATCTTCCAAATTGTCGTCATAATCGTCATCTTCCAAATTGTCGTCATAATCGTCATCTTCCAAATTGTCGTCATACTTGTATATCAAGTACCTAAACCTCAAGTGCGCCACACATTGCAATATCTCTTGGGCTGTTCCGTTCATATCCAGCATAAGCCTTCGGGTTCCTTGAAGGCAGGAAGGATGCAAGTTTTGGCTGTCCAAGTACAATCTTAGGTTTGTGGGGTCATCTCTAAAAGCAAAGCAGTTTCTTTGGCAGTTGGGGGATCTGTCCTCAATGCTTATTCTTACGAGGTATTGGTCTACATTGTTTGGACATTCTCCGTAATTATTAAAAGACACGGGCTTTGTGTCGTTGTTGCTAACTTGGAGTTTAAAGTTCCCGTTTTTGTCTATAATCCCCCAGCAGCCTGCGTTTGTTTCTTGACTTGCCACCCTTGTGAGGATTTGAAGGCTGTTATTGTTGTTTATGTCTATTGCTTGGTTTATGTTATCTTTGTCTATTCCAAAGCCTGCGGTGGAAAGGAGCTTTGCCAAGTTGTCTATCACAAAGTTCAGCTGGGCTTGGTTTTTCACAACCGTGGACCTCTCTGCCACATTTCCAATAAGGTTTCTGTAGAGTGCCACCAAGCCTGCGCCTATTATAAGGCTAAGCGCCATAACCACCAAAAGCTCCACCAAAGTAAAACCTTTTAACTTTCTCATGGCTTCTCCTTAAAAACCACCTTTGTGTATGCCCTGTATCTGTGGTCTATGGGGTCAAAGTACCAGGCTACTATGCCAATGGCTTTGCCTACAATGGTGTTTGGGTTTTCCGGACGGGCGTAGTTGATAACGGTTATGCCCACATAGACCTTGTTGCCCGGAGCGGATTGCCAAGACACACCGCCAGACTTTCCTACTTGGTAAGTGCATTTTAGGTTGTTTAGATATCGCTTGCCTATTCTGTAGTTAAAAGAACCATCCCAACTTGTCCACGGGCTTCCAATCCTCTCGTCTGGACAGTTTCCAAGCCTGCAGGCACAATCATCGGAGCCTTGACCCCAATCGGGCGCAAGCCTCAAATGCCCCTCTAAGAACCAAGTAGGATATCTGTATTTCATATTCCCATCCTCTTCTGTGCATCTATCCTTTCCTGGGGCTGGCTGCCCCGTTGCGCAATCATTGTTGCCAGTGTAAGGGTCGTAAAGGTCGACTATCTT
>JBKBHW010000045.1:0-4849 GCA_046297555.1 Aquificaceae bacterium | reverse complement strand
AAGGTTTTGGAGCTTTTTCCTCAACTCTCCCAAATCTACCCTCTTTTCAAACCTTACCTCCAAAAGGCTACCACCGGTAAAATCAAGGCCAAGGTTTAAACCTCTGTAGCCAAGGGAGAGAAGGCTAAGGATCAAAAGTATTATGGATATGACATAGGCGTAGTATCTTAAGCTCATAAAGGGTATGCTTTTCATGGTTATAATTGTAGCATGCTTTACATTTTGAGTTTTTTAGTTGTTATTCTATACTTTTTAAACCTTGGAGCCTTTCAAGTTTGGTCTCCCAATGAAGCCTTTTACGCAGATTCCGCAAGGGCTATGGTTCAAAGTGGAGACTTTTTAAACCCTTATTACAACGGAGAACTAAGACTAAATAAGCCTCCCATGACCTATTGGCTTGTGGCAATAGGTTATAGCCTCTTCGGTATAAATGAATGGGGGCTTAGGTTTATGCACGCCCTTTTGGGCCTTATGACAGGCCTAATCACCTTTCTTATGGCAAAGGATCTGACAGGAAGCTACAAAGCTGGTTTTTTAAGTTTCCTTATGCTCACCCTTTCCTTGCAGTTTTTTGCCAACGCCCAGTACGCCTCTCCAGAAATCCCTTTCACCTTCTTCATAACTCTAAGCCTATACCTTTGGCTTGTTTCTTACAAAAGTAACAGCCTTTTCCTACTCTTTTTTGCCTTTCTTTCTTCTTCCCTTGCCATGCTTGTGAAAGGTCCTGCAGGCTTTGTAATACCGGCGGGCGTAGTCTTCTTTTACCTTCTTTTAAGTGATCCAAAGGAGCTTTTGAGGTTAAGGTATTACCTTCTTAGCCTTTTTTCTTTAATCCTTGGCCTTTGGTGGCATGCCTATCAATTTTTTACAAAGGGTGGTCAATTCTGGGAGGTTTTTTACAGGGAAAATTTAAAGCGTGTGTATCATGGCGACGAGCCCCTTTACTTTTATCTGCTTGACCTAAATGCAAGCTTTTTACCCTACTCCTTTACCTTCTTCATAGCCCTTGCTTGGGTTTTAATAAAGGCAAAAAGGGATTTTGCCTTTCCTTTGGTTTGGTTTGCCTTTGTCTATGGGCTTTTTAGCCTTGTGGCTCAAAAGATCCCCGTATATGTGCTTCCAGCCTTCCCCGCCCTCGCCATCATAACCTCTAACTTTATACTCTCCCAAGATTGGGAAAGGCTTAAAAAATATACAACCCTATTACTCACCGCACTTATGTCTACTACCTTACTTTTTGGCATTCTTTTCTTTTCCCTTCCCTTAGTCTTCCTTTTATTAGCTCCTATTCCCCTTTTTCTTTTCTTTAGGGATTACAGGCTTGCGCCGGCAGCTGCCGGCATAGTCTTCGTAGCCCTTTTAAAGTTTGCGCTTTTAACAGACTTGGAAGAAAAGAGAAAGGTAAAGGAGCTTGGAGAGTTTATAAAAGGGATAGATCCAAAAGGTAGCATGCCCGTGTACGAGGTAGGACATTTTCACCACAGCCTGCCCTTTTATGCAGAGAGAAAGATAATAAGGGGGGATAAAGAACCTCAGAAAGGGTCTATAGTGATCTATAAGAGTGGCACCTTTGAAAAATGCCAGCCCATAAAAAGCTTTAGACTTTACACAGGATCCGAAAGCAGGCTCTTTAAATTCCTTATAGATACCCGCAAGGACAAAAACATGGAAAACTTCTTTATCTGTCTTTATGGGGAGGGGTAAAGGGCATTGCTATCTATTGACCCGGCACCTGTATAACTATAAAATCAGCCCTTCTGTTGGTAAACCTTCCTATAGGTGATTCGTTGCTTGCTATATATTTTTCCTTTCCAAAGCCAGCTATCTCTATCCTATCCTCGGGTATACCAGCTTTAACGAGGTAATCTTTTACAGCCTTTGCCCTTTTGAGGGAAAGCTTATCGTTATAAGCCTTTGGACCTATATTATCCGTATAGCCTTCTATCCTTATCCTTACATTGGGGTTTTCTTTCAAGATTTTGACCACTTCGTTGAGAAGAGGAATGTATTCCCTCTTTATGCTGTATTTATCAAAGTCAAAGTGAACCCTTGCCGCTACCATCAGCGGCTCTGCCTTGGGCCCTATAGCCTCTTGAGCCGGGGGAGGTAGCTCTTGTGGTTTTGCCTGTGGTTCAGCTTTTGCCTGCTCGGGCACATAGACTTCACCGGTATAACATTCAAGCCTTCCTTCCCTTGCCACATTCACCTTTTCAACTGCCACTCCAAGGTCTGCAAAGGCTTTCTTGTAGAAGTCTACAACAAGGTTTGCCAAATCTGGCTTGGGCTTGGAAAGTTCATAGGAGAGGGCTTCATAAAAGGCCTCCGCTCTTGCAAGCTCCACAGGGGCGCAGCTTAGCGCCTTGTTCTCCCTTACATAACTGAGCTTTGAGTTGAGGCTTTCCACATCAATGGTAGGAAGGTTCCCAGCCTTTATGAGGTTTATCTCGTCAAGCTCCGCCTTGTTAGAAAAGGCTTTGGAAAGGGCGTTGAAGCTCTTTACCATGAAAAGCTTGGAGCCCACCTCATCCATGTTGGAAGCTAACATATACGCCACATCTCTGTTAGCCCGTGCCTTTTCAAAGTGATAGGGATCTAACCGATCCACATTCTTCTCCTTTGCCAATTCAACGCTTCTTTGCATCTGGTTTACATCATCAAGCAGCCTCATCTGAAAAGCATCCTGCGCAAAAACTATCATAGAGCTAAGGATTACAAGGCCAAACCTTTTCATGCTTCCCTCCTTTTTATGTATTCTACAATAAAATTTTAAACGATGAGGGCGGTTTTGCAAAGGGTAAAGATGTCAAAGGTGTATGTGGATGGGAAAGAGGTGGCAAGTATAGATAAGGGTCTTAACATACTCCTCGGCGTGGGGATAGGGGACAAGGAAGAGGATGTGGATAAGCTGGTGGAAAAGATAGTAAACCTACGCATATTTGAAGATGATTCTGGAAAGTTTAACCTTTCCTTGCTTGATATAAAGGGTTCTGCTTTGGTAGTTTCCCAGTTTACTTTGTATGCCAACACAAAAAAGGGAAGAAGGCCAAGCTTTGAGCTTGCAGAAAGGCCAGAGAGGGCAAAAGAGCTTTATGAACTTTTTGTAGAAAGGCTTTCAAAACATGTACCGACCCAGTGTGGCATCTTCGGTGCCATGATGGAGGTTTATATACTAAACTGGGGGCCCGTTACCATAATCCTTGATAGCAAGGAGCTTTAGAGCTGGATCTCCACAAGCATGCTAAAGGGCACACCTATACCGCTAAGGAAAAGATGGCCCGGCTTTAGAGTGGGTAAAAGCCTTAGCTGATCTTCTTGAGGGTATTCAAAGAACTGGGACACTGCCTCTATATCATTCTGTGTTATAAGCCTAAAGATGGCTTGGGTGTTTAACTGAGAAAGCACATACTTGCTTAGGTTTGCCGGCCTTTGGGATATTGCCACAAGGCCAAGGGAGAACTTCCTCCCCTCCAAAGCCACCTTCTTTGTCATATTTATGGCTAAGTTTTCCCTGCCCGCTGGTACCTCTGTAGCACCTTTTTCCGGTGCAAAGTTGTGCGCTTCCTCTAAGACTATCAACCTTCTTTCTGGCTTTAACCTAGCCATGGAAAAGATTTCTCTAAGCATAAGGCCCACAAGGTTGAGCCTTGCAGGCATATTTACTAAATTTTTAAGGTCCACTATAAGGATCTGTTTATCTGAGTTAAGGGCCTCTTCCAAAAGCTTTAAAACCTTCGGTTGGTTTTCAATAGCTTCTTCCCCAAGCTCCCTGGCCACCATTTCAAGTATATCAAGCACATCCCTTTTTAGCCCACCCTTTGAAGCGTCAAGCAATATATCCTTTAGAGACTTTTCTCTGTAGCCCGATAGGCTCATGCTGGGCTTTAACTGACTCCTTATGTGAGCTAAAAAGCTTTTCTCCTCTTCGCTTTTCTCCTGAAGTACAAAGCCATAATCTCTAAAAAGCTCCTTTATATCCTCCGCCCATAAAGGAAGAAGCGTGTATGGCAGCTTTGCATGGTAAACTCTTTGAATGTCAAGCTTGCTAATGTATTCACCAAAGAGGTCAAAGACGATAACCTTACAGCTCTTTGGTGGTATGGCAGATAGGAGCCTTGATACAAAGGTAGTCTTTCCAGAACCTGTGGTTCCAAGAACGGCCATATGCATAGAGGTGAGCTTGGCAAGGTCTATATAAACATCCACAGCCTTTCCAAAAAGGTTGCCTACCCTGAGAGGTATGTCCATAGAGTAGCCAGATAGGTTTGTCTTCATTATCTTTTGAAGGTCTGGGTCCTCTTCCCTTACTGGAAGAAGCTGGTCGCCCAAAGCAAGACCTTTTAGAGGTGTGCCAAAGTATCTTTCCTTCTCACCTTTCAACTCAAGAAGTACCTTAATCTTACCAATGTAGTAGCCCGTTCTTACCAAAAAGGTTCTCAGATAAGCCAGAAGCCAGCTCTTATCCTTATAAGAGCCCTCCGGCATATTAAAGGGTTGGCTCTGCGTATAGACTTTGGTAAGCTTACACAAAAGCTTGTACCCTTCCTTTTCTACCCACAAAAAGGATTGTTCTGGAATATTTTCAAAGAGAAGGGCTGTTGCCTCCGTGGAAGATTCAACGGAAAAAACTACAGCCAAGGCATCTTTAATAAGCTTTATGGATTGCCTCTTATAGTCTTCAAAAAGCTCAGAAAGCCTCTTTGCCTCTTCCCCCTCAAGGAGGACCATGGCCTCAAGGTTCCCTTCCTCCCGCATACCAGCGCCCGTCAAGTTGGCAGAACCCACAAAGGCCCAAAGGCCATCCACTATTATCAGCTTTGCATGAAGCCTATCATTGATATAAACATCTGCT
>JBKBHW010000044.1:0-5852 GCA_046297555.1 Aquificaceae bacterium | reverse complement strand
AGAACCCTAACTTTGTCAAAAGAAGATGCCACGCCTATGCGGTGGTCTGAATCAAAAAAATTTATGCACCAACGCCGCTGATAAGGTTAAAAGGCTCTTTTCCCACTCTCTTTATATATTCCTTAATATTATCGCTGCCTATAAGTTCATATTTTAAAAGGTCTATTTTATAAGGTACTTAGAAAAATCAAGCTTTGGTGCCCAGATTACAATGTTTATATCAGAGCCCTTTTGGTAATTCCCCTTTGCCCTTGAGCCAATGATGGCTGCCTTTTCTATATCGGGATACTTTGAAAAAAGATCACATATGCTCTTTAAAGCCTTCTCAGATATTCCAAATTCTTCACTCTTCATGGCTTTTTGCCAACTCCTCAAATCTTTCAAGTAAAGCCTTAAATTCTTTGTAAAATTTTTTCACAATTATATCAACAATCTCATCCGCCATTTCCTTGTCATAAGTATGCGAAGTAAGATTACGAGCTCCTATCATATCCATCCAAACATCTCCATCTTCTATTAGACCATACTTTAAAGCAGTCCTAAAAGCATCCCTTGAGCCTTTTATATCCGTTATCCCTTGGTAGATAAAATAATCCCTTATGAGGTTCCAAGCAAGTTCAAAGGTGTACTCAAAAGACTGAATTAGACCTTGCTTTTCCAAATCACTCAATTCTCTCCCTTGGAATAAAAACACGGCATCCTCTAATTGCCTAAAGGCTCTTTTAAAGTTTTCCAATCTTTGCATCCATCTAATCTCCTGCTTCATGGCTTGGTACTCCTCTTGGTATAATTTAAAGCAAATGGGAATAAGCGTTAAAAAGGTAATTCTGACCTCTAATACTTCTTGGTCAGTTTGGAACTTCAGAAGGGGGCTAATAAAGGCTCTAATAGATAAAGGCTTTGATGTTTATGTGGTTGCTCCGGAGGATGAGTATTCTAAAAACTTTCCTAAGTTTATACCTTTGAAAAACCTTGATAGGAAGGGTAAAAATCCTATAAGAGATGCCAAGCTTCTTTTGGAATATATAAGCATATACAGAAGGATAAGGCCCGATCTGGTACTAAACTTTACCATAAAGCCCAACATATACAGCTCTCTTGCCTGCAGGCTTCTGAGTATAAGGTGTATAAGCACCATAACAGGGCTTGGATATGTCTTTGTTAAAGAATCTTTGTTAACAAAGGCGGTTAGCTTTCTGTATAGGCTTTCTCTTGCAAAGAACGATAAGATTGTTTTTCAAAATCAAGATGATATGGATCTATTTTTGAAAAGGGGGTTAGTTAAGGAAGAAAGGGTTGTAATTATAAAGGGTTCTGGCATTGATGTGGAGCTTTTCAATCCCAAAGTTTGCCAAAAAAAGGAGAAAGATACCTTTATTTTCCTTATGGTCTCAAGGCTTTTGTGGGATAAGGGTGTGGGTGAGTTTGTATCCGCAGGAAGGCTTCTGAAAGAAGCTTATAAGGAAAAAATAGAGCTGTGGCTTTTGGGTCCCATAGACAAAGGAAATCCCTCTTCTGTTTCAGAAGAAGACATAAAAAAATGGGAAGAAGAAGGCATAATAAAGTACCTTGGAACCACTCAAGATGTAAGACCCTTTGTATGCCAAGCGGATTGTGTGGTGCTACCTTCTTACTATAGAGAGGGTATTCCAAGAAGCTTGCTTGAGGCTATAGCTATGGAAAGACCTATAATTACTACCGACAGCCCGGGGTGCAGGGAGGTTTGCAAAGATGGTGAAAATGGCTTTTTGGTCAAGCCAAGGGATGTGGAATCACTTTTTAAAGCTATGGAGAGGATGTATAGGCTAAGCGGGGAGGAGAGGGAAAGTATGGGAAGGTTGGGCAGAGAGCTTGCGGTTGATGAGTTTGGCGAGGAAAAGGTGATAAGAGATTATTTGGAGATAATATTTAAAGAGGGGGGTTAAATGCTTTTTGGTTTGATAGTCTCCTTTCTTGTATCTTTTGTGGTGTGTTATGCTTTAATAAGGTTCAATCCCTTGGGTAAATGGACCCTTGACCCGGTTTCTGGAGGGGTGCAAAAGTTTCATACCAAGCCCGTGCCAAGGGTTGGTGGGCTTGCCCTATTCCTTAGCCTGTTTGTGTATGCCGTCCTTTCAAAGGATTATGTCCTTTTTCTTTGCAGCTTGCCCGCCTTTTTGGGTGGGCTTTTGGAGGATATTACCAAAAGGGTTGGTGTGAGGGAAAGGCTTTTTTTGACCATGCTTTCTGCCGCCTTGGGCTATTTTCTGCTTTCTGCTTCCATAAACAGAGTAGATTTGCCCCTTTTTGACCATCTTTTGGCTTTTTCCCTTTTTTCCTTTGCCTTTACCCTTTTTGCAGTGGCTGGAGTTAGCAACGCCTTTAACATAATAGATGGGTTCAACGGGCTTGCCAGCGGTGTGGCCATCCTTTCCCTGCTTGCCCTTGGATATGTGGCTCACTTGGTGGGCGATCACCACCTTTTTTATCTTTGCCTTGTTTTGTGCTGCGCCCTCTTGGGCTTTTTTATCTGGAACTACCCTCAGGGCAACATCTTCCTTGGAGATGGTGGAGCTTACCTCGTAGGATTTCTTATAGCGGAGATCTCTGTGCTTTTGGTAAAAAGGAACCCCGATGTCTCCCCTTGGTTTCCCCTTCTGGTGGTATCCTATCCTGTGGTAGAGTCTTTGTTTTCTATTTATAGAAAGAAGGTATTGAGAGAAACAAGCCCAACAGAACCGGATAAATTACACCTGCATATGCTAATCTACAGAAAGGTCAAAGCAGAGGACAAAACCCTTAAAAACTCCAAAACCTCCCCTTACCTTTGGGCCTTGTCCCTTGTGGGAATGGTACCAGCCCTCATCTTCTGGAAAAGCACACCCATCCTCATCTTTATGTTCCTTACCTTTTATCTTGTTTATTTGTATGCCTACAAAAGGGCTCTTCCCGCATCTTAATTATGTACACTCCCCCGATATATGCCTTCCACAGTCCAAGTTTATTATCTCACCGGTCATGCTTTCTACCTCAAGGAGATATTGGGTAAGCTTTAGCACATCCTGTATGGATACAGACCTTTTGAGGGGTGTTTTGTTTATGTACTCTTGCCATTTTTCTTGGGGGAGGTCTGGTGGTTTTACAGTTGGTCCAAGGGCTATGGCGTTTACCAGTATGCTTGGTGCAAGCTCCTTTGCCATTACCTTTACAGCCGTATGCAAGGCACCCTTTGCCAAAAAGTAGGCAGAGTAGTTTTTGTAAGGTGTGGTGTTGGTTGCCCAATCTCCAAAGGCTATTATCCTTCCCTTTATCTCTCCCGGGTTTTTTAACATTATGGGCTTTAACTCCTTGCACATTGCCAAGAAGGCTTGGGCTATGGGTTTAAAATGCTCCTCTATGTCCTTTTCCTTTAGCTCTTCAAGGGGCGTGGCTTCATAGGGGCTTGCAAGATGGATAAGGGCATCCACTCCACCAAGCTTTTGGGATAGTTCTTTAACAGCCCTTTCGCAGTCCTGCCAAAAGCCAAGGTCTGCCTTGGCTCCAAAAACCTTTTCACCAAACTCTCTTGAAAGGTTTTTGTATACATCTTCTGAAGTCTTATAAACGAGCCCCACACTCCAACCCTTTTCCAAAAGGCTTTTGGCTATTTCATATCCAATACGCCTGATGCCTGTTATTATGGCTCTCTTCATCAGCTATAAATTATAGCCGGGTGGGAAACTTTATTTGTGTGATAGGAAGTAGCATAGGCATTTTCCCTGTGTGTTTGAGTTTATTCAGAAATTCCCCGATTGTAGGAGCGGGGCTTGCGCTTTTATTCTAAGTAGTGCGGGCATCCCTGCCCGCGATCTTTGATTAGACTTCTTGCGTTATTAGTATTTTGTTTCCCAAAGGGAAGCCTTTCAAATAGGAAAATGTAAGGTTTACATTTATGGTCGTCCGAAAAACAGGGCGGGGACAAGCCCTGCTTCTAAAATTAAGGAATTCCCTGGTTTATCTTAAATATGCATACAAAAAGCTTCTTATCACGCAAGATGTCTATTGATTTTTTTACACAGGCAGGATGCCCGTGCCACAGGCAAGGATGCCTGTGTTACCCTTTTATGCATTTGAATTACCCAGCGTGCGAAAATGCTATAATTTTACTCATACCTTTACAATAGGAGGTTTGAGGATGAACCTTTATGAGTATGAGGCTTATGAAAAGCTATTTAAAAAGTATGGAATTCCTACGCCTAAGTTTATCTTTGGTGATCACTTGAGCGATGATGTGGTTAGCTTTATCAATCAGTTGGGAGAGTGTGTGATAAAGTCGCAGGTGCTTGTAGGAAAGAGGGGGAAGGCTGGCGCAGTAAAGCTCTGCAAAAGCCCGGAGGAAGCAATAGAAACCTTCAACGCCCTTTTGAACTACCCTGTTTACGGTGAAATGCCCGTGGGCCTTTTGGTTGCCGAAAAGGTAAACATTCTAAAAGAGCTCTACGCTTCCATTACCTACTCCACAGAGGTTAGGGCACCTGTGCTTACTCTAAGCCTTGAAGGTGGAATGGATATAGAAGAGGTCCCACCAGAAAAGGTAAAAAGCTGGACCATAAACCCTCTAAAAGGGCTTTATCCCCACATGGTAAGGAACTATCTCCTTGAATTGGGCTTTCCACAGGAATATATGGGGGTTTTAAGGGAGCTTTCCGAGGTTATAGCCAACATGTACAAAGCCTTTTGGGAGGCGGAGGCAAGGCTTTTGGAGATAAACCCCCTTGCCATATGTGATGTGGGAGGGAAGCAAAGGGTTTTGGCCCTTGACGCCGTCGTAACCATAGATGATGATGCAAGTATACCACCGGCCAAGATATACGGTGTAAGGACAGCCATGAAGAGGCCCCCCACAGAAAGGGAGATAGAAGCCTCTCTCATAGACAGGGATGATCACCGTGGAAAGGCTGGCTCCTATGTGGAGGTGGACGGTGATATTGCCATGATGACCTTTGGGGGAGGAGGTTCAACGGTTACCATAGAAACCACCTACGCCGTAGGCTTAAAGCCTGCCAACTTTACAGACATAGGAGGAAATCCACCTGCAGAAAAGATGTATAAGATAACGCGCATAATACTTTCAAAGCCCGGCATTAGGGGAGTTTTGGTGTGCGGTGGAACTGCAAACAACACAAGGATTGATGTAACCTTGGGAGAAGGGGTGGCAAATGCCATAAGGGACCTATATAAGGAAGGAAAGCTAAACCCCAATTGGATATGGGTAGTACGTAGAAATGGGCCGGAGGCCGAAAAGGGCCTTAGGATGCTATATGAGGCCATGAAAGAATGCGGAGTAAAGGCGGAGATATATGACTCTTCCCTACCTTTGACGGAAGCACCCATAAGGCTAAAAGAGCTCCTTGATAGATGTGAAGCTCTGCAAAGAGAGTCTCAAGAGGATAGGCATTTAACGGAAGAACAGGCAAAGGATATGGGGCTTTAAGCCCCTTTTTTTATTTTTGGTGGAGCGGAGGGGATTTGAACCCCCGACCTCCTACACGCCAAGAAGAGAGGCTGTAGTTTAAAAGCCCTGATAATTCATGCTGAGCTTGGCTTTTCTTCTTTTTCCTGACGAAATACTGACGAAATTTCCTCAAGGGCATTGACCATGTATTCCTGTGTCAGATGGGCGTATCTTTTGGTGGTGTCTATCTTCTGGTGGTTTAAAAGCCTCTGCACCAGGTAGATGTCCTTTGTTTTCATGGCTACCCATGAGGCAAAGGTATGTCTAAGGTCGTGAAATCTAAAGTCCTGCAAGCCTGCCTTTTTGCAGGCATTCTTGAAGGCTCTTCTGTATCCCTGTCTGCCATAGGGCTTGCCCTGAGAGTTTAAAAAGACATAGT
>JBKBHW010000043.1:0-7154 GCA_046297555.1 Aquificaceae bacterium | reverse complement strand
ATAAGTCAGATGAAGCTTTTTAATGCTGGTAGCGGGTGGAGGACTTTGACTTGTGTGCTTGTGTATGTATATGCCTATGCTATCGGATATAGCTTCTATAGGAGGTTTGTTCCATGATGTTTAATTTCTCACCCGGCGTATATTATAAGCAATAAATAATTTAAAATAAACTCTATGTTTACCATAGTCATAGGCTCAGACCATGCAGGATATCCCCTAAAAGAAAAGATAAAGGAGTTTCTCCTTTCAAAGGGCTATAAGGTGATTGACTTTGGCACCCAGTCTACAGAATCCACCGACTATCCTCTTTTTGCAAGGGATGTATGCCTTGCGGTGCAAAGGGGAGAGGCTCAAAGGGGTATTCTTATATGCGGTACCGGTATAGGCATGTCCATAACCGCCAACAAGTTCAAGGGCATAAGGGCAGCCCTTTGTATGAACGAGTATATGGCTCGTATGAGCAGAAAGCACAACGATGCCAACGTGCTATGTCTTGGAGACAGGATAATAGGCGATGAGCTTGCCCTATCCATAGTGGAGGCTTGGCTCTCTACAGACTTTGAAGGTGGAAGGCACGAAAGAAGAGTAAGGCTTATAAAACAGATAGAAGATATGATATAATACTCAAAGGAGGCTAACTATGGACATTCAGCAGGCCCTGTACCCAAATATAACCCTTTTGATCCAAGCCATACTCTTCCTTATCTTTGTAGCCCTTGTAAGAGCCCTGCTTACAAAGCCCTACTCTCAGGTTATAGAAGAGAGGGAGGCCATAACTCAGAAAAATACACAAGAAGCCGCAAGGCTAAGGGAGGAAGCCCAAAGGTATTTCCAAGAAGCTCAAGCCCTTTTGGAAAAGGGAAGGATAGAATCCAATCAAATACTAAATGCCGCAAGAAGGGAGGCGGAGAAGGTTAAGGCGGAGATAATAGCCAAGGTGGAGGCCCAAACCCAAGAAGAGATATCAAAGGCGGTGGAAGAGATAAGAAGGAGCCTTGAGGAGGAGAAAAGGAAGCTTGAAGAAAGGATAAGGGAAGTGGCGGAGCTTATATCCAGCAAAGTGATGGAGGAGGCGGCATGAGCGAAGGACACCACACCCTTGAACTCCTATGGAAGGGCATAAACATATTAGCCTTTTTGGGAATAGTTTATTACTTTGGAAGGAGGCCCATCCAAGAGGCCTTTAGCAAGTTCTTTACCGGCTTAACGGAGAAGCTAACGCAGGCAGAAGAGGAGCTAAAAGCCGCAAGGGAAGAGCTTCAAAGGGCAAAGGAAAGCCTGCAGGATGCCCAAAGGAGATATCAAGAGCAGTTAAAATTGGCCCATGATACTGCACAGGCTATAAAGGAAGAGGAGGAAAAGAAAGCCCATGAAGTGGCAGAGAGGATAAGGGAGAAGACAAAGGAGGTTATCCAGATAGAGCTAAAGAAGGCAAAGGAGGAGCTCTACCGGTACGGTGCGGAAAAGGCTAACGCCCTTGCGGTAGAGATCCTAAAAGAAAGGTTCAGCGATGAAAAGCTTCAAAGCGCCTACATAGAAAAGACCCTTAAAAGGTTGGAGGCCAACAAATGAGCGCAAAGCAGGAAATAGTAAGAAAGATAGCCAAAGCCCTTTTGGAAAGGTCAAGCAAGGAAAGGGAAGAACTTATGAAGATCTCCCAGCTGCTTCAACTTTTACATAGACTTTACAAAGAAGAGAGGGGTTTTAGGGGGTTTATTTTAAACCCCAACATACCAAAGGATAAAAAGCTTGAGTTTGTAAAAGGCTTAAGGGAGAGGTTTTCCATATCAAACAAGGTGGATGAAGTCCTTGACTATATGCTTGAGATAAACGCCATGCCCTTTGTGAAGGAGATAAAAAGGGTATATGAACATGAGGTGGAAAAGTTCCTGAGAATAAGCAAGGCATTGTTGGTGCTGGCAAGGAAGGCAAACCAAAGCCAGATAGAAAGGATAAAGAAGGTTATAAGGGAGTACACAGGAAAGGATTATGATTTTGAGGTGGTGGAAGACCCAAGCCTTATAGGTGGCTTTTTGCTAAAGACCTCAAGCCTTGTGCTTGATGCCTCGGTAAAAAGAAGCCTTGAGAGTATGTTGAGAGGATGATATGGACTATCCTAAGGAAAAATTCCAAGAGTTGACAGAAAGGATAAAAGGCATGGCTATACCTCCAGAGGTGGATGTGGAGGTGTTGCTTCCCGATAGGGATGGCGTAGATTATCCCACTGTGTTTATTACCTACCTTGAGGGCGATGAGGAAGGACCACAAAAAGAACTTGTTTTTAACGAAGCTTATTGGAGCTTGCCCATAGAAAGCCTTCTTGGTGCAATTTTCCACCAAATAAAGTCTCTTATGGAAGAGTTGCAATCCTTTGAAGGAGAGTAAAGGAGGTAAGGCATGGAAAGGACTTTGGTAATTGTCAAGCCCGATGCCTTTGAGAAGGGTGCCACGGGTAAGATCATTGATAGGTTTATATCGGAGGGCTTTAAGGTAAGGGCTTTAAAACTCTTTAGGTTTACAAGGGAGCAAGCGGAGGGCTTTTATGCGGTGCATAGGGAAAGGCCCTTCTTTGGCGAGCTTGTGGAGTTTATGACCTCTGGTCCTGTGGTTGCCATGGTGCTCGAGGGGAAAGATGCTATAAGAAGGGTAAGGGAAATAATAGGTCCCACCGACAGCAATGAAGCACGAAGGGTAGCTCCCAATTCCATAAGGGCTCTCTTTGGCACCGATAAGGGCAAGAACGCAATCCACGCCTCCGACTCAAAGGAATCTGCAGATTACGAGATACCCTTTATCTTTTCACAGCTTGAAATAGTTTGAAGCACCAAATCCTTTAAAGCCTTTATGTAGGTGGGGTGTGTTTGTAGGGTAGGGATCCTTACAAACTGCACCCCCCTTTGCCTTGCCATGCTTCCATAAAGGTAGTCAAGTTCATAAAGGGTCTCTGAGTGCTCACAGGTAAAGGAAACAGGTATAACCGCTATCTTTTTAACTCCGTCCTTTATCAAGCTTTCCAAAAGCTTGTCTGTAAAGGGTTCAATCCATCGGGTGGGCCCCACCTTGCTCTGATATCCAAGGGCGTACCTTACGCCCGGAAAGCTTTCCATTATAAGCCTTACTGTCTCTTCCGTCTGTCTTTGGTAAGGGTCTCCTTCCCTTATTACACTCATGGGAAGGCTATGGGCTGTAAAGAGGAAAAAGTATTCTTTCCAGTTGGGTAAGCTTTCCTTTATGTTTTCCACCATTGCTCTTATGTAGGTAGGATGGTTGTAGTAGCAGTTGACCCTATAAACCCTTATGGGAGAAGGATAAAAATAGGACTTTTCCTGACCCTTTAAGGTAGTCAGGTTGAAATACCTGCCCTTTCCCACAAGCCTTCTAAAAACCCTGTCAAATTCATTGAAGGAAGAGCCCGTGGTAGTCCTGCTGTATTGGGGATAGAGGGGAAGGAGCACAATCCTTTCTATGGGATAGCTTAAAAGCTCCCTTAGGGCTTCTTCTGTAAAAGGATGCCAGTATCTTAGGGCTACCACCACCTTGTAGCCCTCTCCCAAGGCCTCTTGGAGTGCCCTTGCCTGCGCTTGAGTTTGCTCCCTTTGAGGAGACCTTCCCCCCATAACCTCATAATACTTCCTTGTCTTTTTTGCCCTAATCCTTGATAGGAAAAAGGCAAGGGGCTTTTGCAAGAGCCTTGGTATTCTTATAATATCATGGTCGGAGAAAAGGTTGTAAAGAAAGGGTTGAACCGCAGAAAGGCTGTCGGGACCTCCCATGTTAAAAAGAACAACGCCTACCATGCTCCCCTTGATTATAACAGGCTTTTCAGGTCTATTTTACCTTCATATATTGCCTTTCCAACTACCACACCTTCCACTATATCTATGAGCTTACAAAGGTCCTCCAAGCTTGCCACACCACCGGAGGCAAGCACGGGCTTTTTCACATAGCCTTTAAAAGCCCTGTAGGGCTCCACATCCACACCCTCCAAGGTTCCATCCCTTTCTATGTTGGTATAAAGGTAGCCCCATAGGGGCTTTTGATCATACCTTAAGGCAAGTTCTTGTGGTTTTACAGAGCTCTCCTCCTTCCAACCACCGAGGGCCACCTTTCCCCCCTTTGCATCTACCGCAAGTATGACCCTTTGGGGATAGCTTTCAAGGATGTCTTCAAAGCTTTGGGGCTCTTTTAGGGCCAAGGTGCCCACCACAAAAAGGTCTATTCCCTCTTCCCCTAAAACTTGACAGCTTTTTAGACTCCTTATGCCGCCACCCACTTGAATAATCCCAGAAAAGACCCTCCTAACAGCCCTTATGCTTTCAAGGTTGACGGGCACACCCTCAAGGCTTCCATCCAAATCTACCACATGAAGCCTCTTAAACCCAAGCTCTTCAAAAAACCTTGCCATATCCTCGGGAGACCTTGGATAAACCTTCATCCTTTCAAACTGCCCCTTAAAAAGCCTTACCACCTTTCCTTCCTTTATGTCTATGGCTGGGATCAGAAAGCTTTTTAGCATGAATTAAAATATTAAGGGATGGAGAGGATTAAATCAACTACAATATTGGCGGTAAGAAGGGATGGTATAACGGTGATGGGGGGAGACGGTCAGGTTACCCTCGGCTCCTCTGTGATAAAGCACACTGCAAGGAAGATAAGAAGGATATACAAGGATAGTATATTGGTAGGCTTTGCGGGCTCTGCGGCGGATGGTTTGGCCTTGATGGAAAGGTTGGAGGGCAAATTGGAAGAGTTTAGGGGGAATTTGTTAAAGGCGTGCGTGGAGCTTGCCAAGGATTGGAGGATGGATAGAAGCCTAAGAAGGCTTGAAGCTCTGCTTTTGGTGGCAGACAAGGAACGCATGCTTTTGCTGTCGGGAAACGGAGACATAATAGAACCAGAAGAGCCCATACTGGCCATAGGCTCTGGGGGGGATTATGCAAGGGCAGCTGCCTTGGCCCTTTACAGAAACACCAACCTATCTGCGGAGGAGATAGTAAAGGAATCCCTTAAGATAGCGGGGGAGATATGCATATACACCAATCAAAACTTTGTGATAGAAAAGCTGGGGTAAAATTTTATCTATGTTTAGAAAGGTCCTTGTAGCCAACCGAGGGGAAGTAGCCCTAAGGATAATAAGGGCTTGTGAAGAGCTTGGCATAAAAACGGCTGCCATATACTCGGAGGTGGATACCAAATCCCTTTATGTGAAAAAGGCCGATGAGGCCTATCTGATCCCGGGAGATCCCGTTAGGGCTTACCTTGACTATGTAAGGATAGTGGACCTTGCCAAGTCAATAGGTGCAGATGCCATACACCCCGGTTATGGCTTTTTGGCCGAAAACGCAGACTTTGCAAGGTACTGTGAAAAAAAGGGTATAACCTTTATAGGTCCATCACCAGACCATATAGAGCTCTTTGGAGATAAGGTAAAGGCAAAAAAGGCTATGCAAAAGCTTGGCATACCCACCATACCGGGCTCTCCCGACCCACTTAGAAATTATGAAGATGCCATGCATTATGCAAGGGAGATAGGGCTACCGGTTATTCTAAAGTCTGCCTATGGTGGTGGTGGAAGGGGTATGAGGGTGGTCAGAAGCCTTGAGGAACTACCCAAGCTTTTTGAATCTGCTTATAGAGAAGCGGAAACCTTTTTTGGAAAGGGAGACCTTTTTATAGAAAAGTACTTGGATAACCCAAAGCATATAGAGGTTCAAATACTTGGAGATAAGTACGGTAATGTGGTACATCTTGGCGAAAGGGACTGTTCTGTTCAAAGGAAGCATCAAAAGATTATAGAGATTACACCATGCCCCGTTCTTCCAAGGGATATAAGGCAAAAGATGTTGGGGCTGAGCGTAAAGGCCATGATGCAGGTAGGATACTATAGCGCTGGCACCCTTGAGTTTTTGGTAGACATAAAAAATAAGGAGTTTTACTTCATAGAAATGAACACACGCCTACAGGTGGAGCATACCATAACGGAGATGGTTGCTGGTATAGACATAGTGGAGACTATGATAAGGGTTGCTATGGGAGAGCCTTTGCCTTTCACCCAGAGTGATATAACATTTAGAGGTTATGCTATAGAGTTTAGGATAAATGCAGAAGATCCAAAGAGGAACTTTGCGCCGGCACCGGGTAGGATAACTGCTTACTATTCACCCGGAGGTCCCGGTATTAGGATGGACGCAGGAGTTTACAAGGACTATATAATACCACCCTACTATGACTCTATGATAGCCAAGATGAGCGTTTGGGCCCTTAGCTGGGACAGGGTGCTGGCAAGGGCAAGAAGGGCCATAGACGAGTTTATAATAAGAGGAGTTCCTACCAACATACCCCTTCACAGGGAGATCATAAGAGACCCAGACTTCATCTCCGGATACTTTGGTATAAGGTTCCTTGAAGAAAAACTACCTACCTATGACTTTGAAATAGAGGGAGAGGAGGATCCGGAGAGCCTTGCCCTTGCTCTGTCTGCAGCCATCGCAGCCTACTATGGGTTGTAATAAGCTTTTTGCTATGTTTATTATAGGGACCCCTTGCGATGCTTCCCTAACATAAAACTGTGAATTCTATGAGAATATAAAAAGGCAGGGGAAAGCCCTGCCCTTAGTTTAAAGGAATGTTAAGCCCTGCGGTACCTTCTTACAAGGATGTATGCTGGAAGGAGCAGCCACAAGAGGGCATTAACGGGGCTTGCAGAGGCTACCATGGAGCATCCTCCACCGCCTCCACCACCACCAGTGCCACCACCACCTGTGCCACCATCACCACCGCCAGTGCTTGTATTAAATGTGGCTGTGCATGTCTTGTTTGCATCCATGGTGATCTGGCAGGTTGTGTTGTTTCCACAGCTACTGCAAGCACCGCTCCAGCCTCCAAAGGTTGAGCCTGTAGCAGGTGTGGCTGTGAGGGTTACGACTGTGCCTGAATTATATGCCTCAGAGCAATCACTGCCACAGTTTATTCCTGCTGGACTGCTTGTTACTGTGCCACTTCCTGTGCCTTGTTTTGTGACTGTAAGGGTGTAGGTGGATGGAGGAGCCGTCCCACTCAGCTTTGTTACAAAGACATCACCGTTTCCATTATAACTTGAATCATATGCATTCTGTGTGGGAAAGTCGGTTGAATATGTATCTCCCATTACATAG
>JBKBHW010000042.1:0-7361 GCA_046297555.1 Aquificaceae bacterium | reverse complement strand
GAATGCCTGTAGTGGAACCGGCAGAAGCCTTTGACTGAATGGTTCCATCGTTTGTTAATTTGGTGACCTGGTTACCAAAATAGCTTGATCTACCGAAAAGTTGTATTATGGAACCATTCCCCTGCGCATCGCCAGCTCGAACTTCTACACTTATTACAGAGTTGGGATTGTTGACTAACTCATTAAGCAAGTATGTAAAGTTTAAACCTTGGTAGTCCAAGAAAATTCGCGAGTTAGATCCCACCGTAGAGCCTGCAACGGCCCTTGCTTGAATGTTCCCGCTGTTTGTTACCGTGCCCGCTTGTTTTTCAAAACCTATGGATGAGCCATATATACTTACTGAAGAATTATTTCCTTCTGCACTGCCAGCTTGAACGTTTGCTTGAATGGATCCACTATTTTCTACCTGAGTAACTTGCCTACCAAAATAGATTGAGTTAGGTATCAAGCTAATACGAGAGTTGTCCGCAGCTGCATTACCAGCCTGAGCATCTATTTTTATTGTAGAATTGGCATTGTTTGTAAAGGTGTTTATAGGTCTCCAACTATATACTCCAGAGCCATATATGGCTATTACCGTGCCTGAATTTGTATTATTACCTATGGTACCAAGGCTAAGGATACTGCCATTATTGGTAAAGCTATTCAAGGGTGGTGAATTATTAGTGTTATTTACTACAACACCGTATGGAAATACAGTTTGATCGTTCCCACCAATCTCTTGAACATCGATAGTAGCATTGTTTGTAAAGCTTGTGCAGCTTGTAGCTACCCATACAGTAGAACTGGTATTTGTATCTTGTGAACACGGAGTTCCATAGGCTAAACCTGCGCTAAATATGGCCGTTAATAGCAATTTTTTCCTCATCTTATTGACCTTCATAAAAGGTCTATTTGATGGGGATTATACTACAAGATATCTCTAATTTTCGTGAAATTGGCGTGAAGCCTCAAGGCTGAATCTGTAGCCTTTTATGTACAAAGTTAACCTTTTTGTATCCTCCCCGGGAGTTGGGAAATAGACAAAGCCGCTTAACCTTGCCTTTGGCTGCAACTTACCAAAGGTAAAAGCTCTGTTTACAATATCGGGATACACATACTCACGAGGCGGCAAGGTATAATAGGGATACCACCATATGCCAAAGGGAGAGCTCCAATAACCAATGCCAAAGCTAAAGCCCATACCATAATCCCCCCTTAGAAGTGCCATAACATCTCTCGGCTCAAGGCTGTTAAACTGGTTGCCCCCTTCATCAAGGAGAAACACATCCTCCCTTTTGAGCTCTATGGCTTCATCTGTTGTATTTACCACCTCAAGGTATATGGGTATTACATAACGGCTAAGGTCTGAGGGAGAGTAGCTCCATGCGTTGGTCTTTATACTAACTTTGAGCCCGTTTGTAAACTCTGTTGGGCCCGCCACATTCCAAGTTTTTACCGCGCAGCCCGAAAGCACAAGCAAGAGGGCTAACAACAAAAGCCTCATGTTTTTAAATATATGCTAAACTAATTCTCTATGAAGTTTTACATAACCACGCCCATATACTACATAAACGATGTGCCCCACATAGGGCATTTTTACACCACTTTATCTGCAGATACCTTGGCAAGGTATTACAGGAAAAAGGGCTATGAAGTCTTTTTTTTAACGGGCACCGACGAACATGGGCTAAAGATACAAAAAAGCGCAGAGGAGAAGGGAATACATCCAAAGGAGCTTGCCGACAAAAACTCTGCAATTTTTAAAGACCTTTGGGATCATGTAGGCATAAGCTATGATAGGTTTATAAGAACCACCGACCAAGACCATGTGGAGCTGGTGAAGGAAGTTTTTGTAAAAAGCTATGAGAGGGGGGACATATACCTCGGAGAATATGAAGGATGGTACTGCGTGGGCTGTGAAGAGTTCAAGTCAGAGGATGAACTGTTAGAAGGCAATCTATGTCCTATACATCTAAAGCCCTGTGAATATTTAAAGGAGCCTTCCTATTTTTTTAGACTATCTAAATACGAAAAGGCTTTGCTGGAGCTTTATGAGAATATGCCCGATTTTGTATTACCAAGCTACAGAAGGAATGAGGTAATATCCTTTGTAAGACAGGGGCTTAGGGACCTGTCTGTTACAAGGCCAAGGAGTAGGGTAAGGTGGGGCATAGAAGTACCCTTTGACAAGGATCACACCATATACGTATGGTTTGACGCCCTTTTTAACTATGTATCTGCCGTGAGGGATAGGATGTACCTTTGGCCAGCCGATTTGCACCTTGTAGGTAAGGATATTTTAAGGTTTCATGCGGTTTATTGGCCTGCTTTTCTTATGTCGGTGGGCTTGGAGGTTCCAAGAAGGATATTTGCCCATGGCTGGTGGAAGGTGGAGGGTCAAAAGATGTCTAAGTCTTTGGGCAATGTGATAAGCCCTTATGACTTTGTTAAGGAATGGGGTATAGATGAGGCAAGGTACTTTCTTTTGAGGGATATGCCCTTTGGAGAGGATGGAGATATAAGAAGGGAAGCCATAATAAACCGTATAAGGGGAGAGCTTGCCAACGAGATAGGAAATCTATTTAGCAGGGTAAGCGCCATGCTGATCAAGTATTGCAATGGAAAAGTTTCTGGGGAAAGGGATCAAGAGTATCATAACTTTGCCATACAGATAGTGCAAGAGTATGAAAAAAGGATGGAAGGGGTAGATTTTTACAACGCCCTTGAGGCAGCCCTTAGGCTTTCTTCCTTCCTTAACAAGTATGTGGATGCAAAGGCACCTTGGAGCTTGGCAAAGACAGACCAAGAGGCCTTAAAAAAGGTCCTTTACACTCTCATGGATGGCCTTTACCTCTTGGCAAACCTGCTTGAACCCTTTATGCCAAACAAGATGAAGTTAGTTTATGAAAACTTCAGCCTTGAGCCTTTAGTAGGAGACATAAAACCCTACAGCAGGCAAGAGTATTCATCAAAGGAAAAACTAATCTTGTTCCCAAAGAAGGACCTTTAGGTTAAATTTTATAGCTGCCCAAAAATAACATGGCAGGATGGGGCTTTGAAATTTGCCTATCCTTATCCCTTTTTTGAATCTGTAAGCATTTGAACAATGGTATCTATTTTTTGATTAAGCTGATCCACCTTTTGGTCTATTTGAGAGATCTCCCGCCTAATTTGGGCAACGACTTCCGCTGAGAGCCATAAGATCAATTCACCCCTCTTAACAAGAGCCCTGTCATATTCTGGCCAGTTTATTTTCTTCTTTTGCTGTTTTTTACGAGAATTCTTTTTCTTCTCCATGCCATAGATTATATCATTAGACATCTTACGCCCTCCGCATTCTTTGATTAAATTTTATGTAGCATAGACATTCCTGTCTGTGAAGTGTTTTTTACACACAGGCAAGAATGCCTGTGCTACACCTTGTTATACAAGAATTTTATTGAATTTCTCACCCAGTTATAGATTATATCATTAGACATCTTGCTTGATAACAAGCTTTTTACCCGTATGTTTAAGAAAAGAATTAGCAGGCATCCTGCCTGTGAAAAAATTTAAATAAAAGGCGCGGGCATCTATTCCCGCGCCACCTGTATCTTTATTTTTAGCTTCCCAAAAGCTCTCGCACATAAAAGTTTCCCCACCTCTCTTCCCCTATGGTAGTTTCATCATAATGCCCGCAGATAACAAGCACATCATCTTCCAATTCTTCAAAGATCCTTTTTAAAGACTTTTTTAAAGCCTCCAGATCACCGCCCGGCAGGTCCCACCTTCCCACCCCCCTTTTAAAAAGCAGATCTCCTGCTATAAGCACCTTGTTCTCTTCATCGTAAAGACAGCATAGGCCCGGTGTATGCCCCGGCGTGTGTATAACTTTGAGGGCACCTCTCCCAAGCCTTATCTCCATACCTTCTTTTAGCTCTACGTCTGGCTTTGGGCAGGGAAGGCTTGCCCCTATCTGCCTTTCAAAGCCGGGCCATAGGGTGTTGTTTAAAAGGAAGTTATCCTTAGGATGCATGTAAAAGGGTATGTCAAAGGTCTCCTTTAAGCTCTTTACCTGTCCTGTATGGTCTATGTGCCCGTGGGTGGCCACTATGCCCACAGGTTTAAAACCTTGCAGTTCCTTTATTATCCTCTCATAATCTACCCCGGGGTCTACTATCAAAGCTTCTCCCCCTTCTTCTTCTATTACCAAGGAGCAGTTTACCGACAAAAGGCCTACGGGCAAAACCTTGTACAGCATCAAAGCCTTATAAGGTCGTAAAAAAGATGGGGCAATATGCCAAAAAGCAGGGTAAAGAGGGAACAGATAAGCAAGGTTAGTGCCTCGCCGCCGGAGACCCTTGCCGGTGGATATTTCCTTTCTCCTTCTTCAAGAAACATGGAAACCACCACCCTAAGATAATAGCCTGCGGATATTATACTGGCTATTACAAAGGCAAAGGCCAAAGGCAAAAGCTTGGAGTTTACAAGCCCCATAAAGAGGGTAAGCTTACCTACAAAAAGGGCCATGGGTGGTATGCCTATGAAGGCAAACAAGAAAAGGGCAAAGAGGGAGGCTAATATGGGATGCTCCTTGTATATGCCTTGGTAGTCAAGGATATGGTGGCCAAAGCCTTCCTTCTTTTCAAAGACGGACATTAGGGTAAAGGCTCCGAGGCTTGCAAAGGCATAAAGGGATACATAAAAAAGAAGGGCCTTTTGGAGCTGGGGGTCTGCGGTGGATAGTCCAAGGAAGAAGTAGCCCGCATGGGCTATGGTGGAGTAGGCAAGGAGCCTTTTTACAGACCTTTGGACATAAGCCACAAAGTTGGCATAGAACATAGAAAGAAGGGAAAGGATGGCTACCAACAAAAGCCAAGGTTTAAGATGGTAAAAGTGGTTAAGAAGCTGTGCCAAGAGGAAGTAAAGGGCCACCTTTGGCACGGAAGAGAGATAGCCCGTTATGGGTGTGGGTGCACCCTCATAGGCATCTGGGGTCCAAAAGTGGTAGGGAGCGGCGGAAGCCTTTAGGGCAAGGGCGGAAAGTATAAGAAACATAGCCAAGAGAAATAGGCTGTTTTCGTCTCTGTATTCTTTGAAGAAAAGGCTTCCTGTGCTGGCATAATAAAAAGTGGAGCCAAGGGCAAGCATGGAGGTGCCTACGGCACCCATTATGAGATACTTAAAGCCCGCCTCCTTTGAAGGATAATTCTCCCTGTAAACAGAAACCATAACATACATGCTTATACTGGCAAGCTCCAAAGAAAGGAAAAGAAGGACAAGGTTGGAAGAAGACATAAGGAGAGAAAGGCCCAAGGTAGCCAAAAGGGGTATATAGGAAAGCTCTGTGTACACAGAACCTTTCTTTTCATAATAGTCCATCATGGAAAATAGGGCCAAGCTTGTGAGGAGGTATACAACCGCCTTGCCAAGAAGGTTTAAAGAGTTTACCTCAAAAAGGTCAAAGAAGCTTTTGGCAGGATAACTTACGAGGAAAAGGCTAAGAAGGGAAGCTATGGGCACGAGGGCAGAAAGGATAGACAAGAGCCTGTAATGCCTTTTTGTGAGGAAAAGGTCAAGGACAAAAACAAGGAGTATGCCAAGGGAAAGGGTTATCTCCGGTATAAGGGCATTCCAATTCACCTTTTAGCCTCCAAGCACATATTTGGTAGTTTGCTCTATCATCTTCACAAAGGGATAGGGATAAAGCCCCATCAAAAGGGCAAGGGCTATTATAAGGACGAAGGAAAGGGTGTGATGGGCTTCTAAGTCTTTGAGGTGTCTCCACTTTTCAAGTCTGTAATCAGACAGGGTTTCCTCTTCAAACATAACCCTTTTGTACATATACAGGAAGTAGGCGGCAGACAGGACCACACCCGAGCCAGCTATAAAAGCCCATAGGGGGAAGTTTTTGTAAGTGCCAAGGAATACGAGGAATTCTGCCACAAAGCCTGCCAAGCCCGGAAAGCCAATGCCCGCAAGCCCCGATATCATGAAAAAGACCGCAAGCCTTGGTATATACCTTGCCAAACCTCCCAGATCATCCATATGGTAAGAATGGATGCGGTCGTATATAAAGCCTGCAGACATAAAGAGGGCGGCGGAAGAGAGCCCGTGGGCTATCATCATATATATGGCACCGTTCAGGGCGTTTGGGTCCATGGCAAAGGTTCCAAGGGTCACCACGCCCATATGGCTTATGGAAGAGTAAGCTATAAGCCTCTTTATGTGGGTCTGGGCTATTGCCATCATGGCGGTGTATATTATGGCCACAAGGCTAAGGAAGAAGATAAGGGGTATAAATTGCTTGCTTGCCTCGGGGAAAAGGGGAAGGGAATACCTTACAAAGCCAAAGGTTCCCATCTTCAAAAGCACGGCGGCAAGAACCACAGAGCCTGCCGTTGGTGCTTCTACGTGGGCATCTGGAAGCCAAGTATGCACGGGCCACATGGGTATTTTGACTGCAAAGCCAACGCCAAAGAGGAAAAAGGCAACACTTTGAAGCCATAGGGGATAGGAAAGGCTATGGTGGAAAAGGTAGTCAAAGGATAAAGTGCCGCCCACTATGTATCCATAGACTACTATGCTGGCAAGCCCCAAAAGTAAAAAGACGCTGCCAAAGAAGGTATAAACAAAGAACTTGTTTGCCGCATAAACCTTTCTTTCATGCCCCCAAAGGCCTATGATAAAGTACATGGGGATAAGCATACCCTCCCAAAAGAGGTAAAAGAGGAACAAATCTAAGGCGGAGAAAACTCCCAAGCATGCCGTCTCCAAGGCAAGGAAAAGGGCAAAGTAAAGGTTGGGCCTGTCTTCTATCTTCCAAGACCAGAGGAAGGCCACCACAAAGACCAAAGCAGTCATAAGAAGCAAGGATATGGCCATTCCATCTACGCCCACATGGTAAGAGATGCCGAGGGAAGGTATCCAGTTTAACTTAGTGGTGTACTGAAAGCCTTTGGCAGACCAATCAAAGTTTAAGAAAAGGTAAAGGACCATAAGAAAAACTACAGAAGATATGACGAGGGAAAGGACCTTGGAAAACTTTTCCCTTCTTACCAAGGCTACCAAGAGGGAGCCCACCAAGGGGAGAAATATGGCCAAGTTCAAGAGCATTTCCATCACCTCTTACCTCCACAGTATTGTTAACGCCAAAAGCACCAAAAGGCCCAAGGAGAGGAAAAGGATGTAAAGGTTTATCCTCCCCCCCTGCAAAGCCTTTAAAAGCCCACCAAAGCCCCTTGCAAGGGTGTATGTGGAATTTACCAAGCCATCTATAAGCTGCCTTTCTGCGGTTGCATACAAGACCTTTGAATAGAAAAGGTATCCCCCCGCAATCACCTTATGGTAAAACCTTTCTGTGAAGAACTGCTCTCTAAAGGTAGTATGCAAGGGCTTTA
>JBKBHW010000041.1:0-7944 GCA_046297555.1 Aquificaceae bacterium | reverse complement strand
AGTCCTTGATAGTAGCGCACTGCAGCATGCCTCTAAAAAAGAGGGGGAAAGAACCCTACCTTTGTCAAAAGAAGATGTCACGCCTATGCGGTGGTCTGAATCAAAAAAATTTATGCACCAACGCCGTGCTTGAGCACCAAGATAAGCCAAGGGAGTTTTTGGAAGCCATAAAATCTATGCTAAAACCAAGCGGATATATAGCAGGATCTGTGCCAAATAGGGATAGTTGGGAACTTAAAACTCTTGCAAGAAAAATCACCCATACTGATTTTCCTCCGCATCATTTTTTGTGGTTTTCAAAGGAATCATTAGATGAATTGTATAGAAGGATGGGCTTTAGTGATATTTTGATTAAAGCTTCATCTCCAAACATATCTAACATTGTTTCCCTTTTACAAGCGTGGCTTACTGGCTCTGCCATAAACAAACGCCTAAGGAAAGCCATAACTACGCATGAACATGCTGGTGTGGGAACAAGCATTTATCGCAATCTGCCTTTATGGAGAAAAATTGTCTTCAAAGGTTTGAAGGGTATTAGGTTTTTAGCGTTCCTGCCTTTTGCTTTGTATGTTAAGATAAGAAGTAATGGAGGACAATACCTTTACTTCCAAGGGAGGGAAAAGGGTTCTTAGATATAATATTGGGAGGTAAGTATATGAAGCTTTTGGTAACAGGTGGAGCGGGATTTATAGGAAGTGAGTTTGTGAGGCAGGGTGTAAAGAAGGGATATGAAATAGTGGTAGTGGATAAGCTAACCTATGCAGGTGATATGGAGAGGATCAGCAAGGTCAAAGGGAAGATTAAGTTTTACAAAGTAGACATATGCAGCTACAAGGCTTGTAAAGAAGTCTTTGATATTGAAAAACCAAACATAGTGGTTCATTTTGCAGCAGAAACACATGTAGATAGAAGCATTCTTAATCCAAAAGCCTTTTTAAGAACCAACATAGAAGGCACATACAACCTTTTTGAGATATCTAAACAATATAACATTGAAAAGTTCATAAACATTATTACCGATGAAGTCTATGGAGAAATAGAAGAGGGCTCTTTTACCGAAGACTCTCCGCTAAGGCCAAATTCTCCCTATGCGGTAAGCAAAGCATCGCAAGATATGCTTGGTAGAGCATATTTTAGAACCTATAATTTTCCCGTTATAACAGTAAGACCAAGTAATAACTATGGACCATGGCAATACCCCGAAAAGCTTATACCAGTTGCAATTTTTAAGGCTATTTTAATCCCTTGCACCCTTGGCTTTTATGGGTTAAAATATAAAAAAAGTTAGGGGGGTAAAAATGCTAAACTGTCCCATATGTGCAAGCCCGAGGGAAGAGAAAGACTTTATTGAAACCTATGTATCCTCTTTTAACAAGCAAGAGTACAAGCTATATCACTGCCCAAGCTGCGACCTTATGTGGTGGGAGCCCTTGCAGATAATACCAGAATTCTACGAGCAGGAAGGAGAAGAAAGCTATGCCTTATTTCACATGGGGCTAAGGGAGGAGATTGGTGAAAATCATAAGATGTTTTTTGAGTATATACCCTTAAAGGCTGGGAGGCTTTTGGATGTGGGGTGTGGGGATGGTGTGTTTTTAAAAGAAGCAAAAAGGGCTGGCTTTGAAGTGTGGGGCATTGATTTTGACAGCAAATCCATAAAGGTTTGTCAGGAAAAATGGGGTCTAAAAAACACCTTTGTTATGTCTCCCTATGAATTTGTCTCCTTTTGTGAAAAGGAGGGCCTAAAGTTTGATGTTATTACCTTTTTTGAGGTGCTTGAGCACCAAGATAGGCCAAGGGAGTTTTTGGAAGCCATAAAATCTATGCTAAAACCCGGTGGATATATAGCAGGATCGGTGCCAAACAACCAACTAATAAAAGGTATTAAAAAGCCATTGAATTATGGGAATGGAAACATGCCACCTCATCATTTTTTGTGGTTTAATGCCTCTTCTCTTTCAAATACACTTAGGAATCTTGGATTTGCAGATTTACTTATAAAGGAGGTAAAGTTTAGAGGTTTTTATAGAACTATTACTGAAAATGCAGCAAGGATAGAGTGGGCAATTTTGGGAATGAAGGGAGTCTATCTAAGAGAGAACATAAAAAGAAGCTTGCTAAAAACTTCCCAATTTAGGACATCAAAGCCACGAAAAGCCCTTTTCAAATTGCTAAAAGGTATTAGAAATCTAACCTTCTTAGGCTTTGCCCTGTTGGGCTATCCCTTGCTTAAAGGTCATATGATATATTTCCAAGCAAAGAAGATAACATGAAGCTCTTCTTCCTTATCAACTCCCTTGCTAGCGGCGGTGCGGAAAGGGTAGCCTTTAATTTAAGCAAGACTTTGCCCATAGAAAAGGTCTTTCTCTTGGAAAAAGAGGTAAATTATGACCTAAGCCAAGAAAAGCTTTCTTTTCTATCAGATCATAGCAAAGGTACAAGCCCCATCTTTAAAACCCTCTTTATTCCCATTTATGCCAAAAGGTTTGCTTCAAAGGTTGGTAAGGGCGATCTTGTTGTCTCTTTTCTTGAAAGGGCAAACTATGTTAACATAATTGCCAAATTTTTTTCCAAGCACAAAGCCCTTATTTCCGTTCGTATGTCTCAAGTTTCTGGAAGAAGCCCAAGGCATCCCTATAACCTTCTTTCAAGATGGCTATATCCAAGGGCAGATGGCGTTATTTGTGTATCAAAGGCTATAGCAGAGGAGTTAAACAAACACTACCAAGTGCCCCAAGACAAGCTTAAAGTAATCTACAACCCCATATACACAGAAGAGGTTCAAGCCCTTGCAAAAGAGGATGTGGGAGAGTACAGCAAGCTTTTTCTCCAAAAAAGCATCATCACAGCAGGAAGATTGACCAAAGCAAAAGGACAGTGGCACCTTCTTAGGGTCTTTAGAGAGCTAAAGGAAGCTTATTCAGACCTAAAGCTTATTATGCTTGGTGATGGAGAGCTAAAGGGCTATTTGGTAGAGCTCTCTTCCAAGCTTGGCTTAAAGACTTTTGTATGGGATAGAGATACTTTTTCAGAGGCTTTTGATGTGTACTTTCTTGGCTTTCAAAAAAATCCCTTTAAGTTTATCTCAAGGTCAAGCCTTTTTGTCTTCCCATCCCTTTGGGAGGGTTTTGGAAATGTTTTGATAGAAGCTATGGCATGCGGTGTTCCTGTGGTTTCTTCCGATTGTAGGTCTGGACCGAGGGAGATTTTGGCACCCGATACAGACTTTAGATATCAAACCGAAGGCCCAGAGCTTGCAAAATATGGTGTGCTTATGCCTGTATTTGATGGGAAGTTTAAAGATGTGGAGCCTTTGGACAAGAAAGAGAAGATGTGGCTTGAGTTTTTGGTGGAGTTTTTGAAAAGGGAAGAGTTGTTAAAAGACTATGCCCAAAGGGGCATGGAAAGGGCAAGGGACTTTGATGTGAAAAGTATAATAAAAGAATGGGAGAAGGTCTTATGTTAGAAAAGCTTATTAATGTGTATACCCTGATGTTTCTTTTACCCTCCGCCCTTGTTTTTTCAAGGTTAGACTACAGAAAGGTTCTTTTTATTTTGCTTTTTTTATATTCAGTAATCATAGGCTTTAGGCATCAGGTAGGATGCGATTGGGAAAACTACCAAATTATGTTCAATTATGTTAGGGAAAGTAAATTTTGGGACTATATATTTTCTGGCGACCCCGGCTATATGCTGCTCAATTGGACCTTCTACCATCTTGGTGGTGGCCTTTATCTTGTCAATCTTGTATGTGGATTGCTTTTTATGTATGGGCTTGTAAGCTTTGTAAGAAAAGAAGCAAATCCTTTGCTGGCTTTTGTGGTGGCTGTACCCTATCTGGTTGTAGTGGTAGCCATGGGATATACCCGCCAATCGGTGGCCATAGGCTTTGTCCTCCTTGCCCTCTCCTTTTACTACCAAAAAAGGCTTTTATTGGTAGTTTTTGCCCTCACTTTGGCAACCCTCTTTCACAAAACTTCAATAGTGGCCTTTTTACCCCTTTTACTACTACCCAAGGATATAGTTAGCTATAGAAATAAAGCCCTTATAGCCCTTTGGTCTGGCCTCTTGTTTTATCTTTTAGTAGTTCCTTCCTTGGATTTTTATCTCAAGACTTATGTTGGAGTTCCCTCCTTAGATAATTTTTTCAAGGAATATAGCTCTGGTGAGCCAATGGTAGAAAGCTCTGGAGGACCAATTAGAATTCTCATGAATTTGGTTCCGGCTCTCTTATTCTTGACTTTGGGGAAAAGGTTTTTGGTGGATAGGCATGTTTATTGGATTATGCTTTTGGCAAGTGTTTTTAGCTTCTTGATGTTGCCTTTGGTTTTCAAGTTTTCAACCCTTGCCGATAGATTAGCCCTTTATCTTACTCCCCTCCAGCTCTTTGTGTTCAACAGAATTGTTAACCTTTTTGAAGGGGAAGGCTCAAAAAGGGCAGTAATGCTTGGGGTGATCCTTTACTACTTTTCTGTTTTGATAGTTTGGCTGCTTTTTGCCAAGCATGCCCATTGCTGGATACCATACAGATTTTTCCTATGGGAGATGCTAAATCTATGAGGGGGTTAAAGGTTGTGTAGAATAGCCGGCTTTTGGGATTTTAACTACAGAGGAAATTATGGGCTCGAAGAGGTAGCTATAAAAATGAGGGATACACTTTCTCATGGTGGGCCCGATGATGCGGGGCTTTATGTGGATAAAGATATGGGGCTTGCCTTGGCTCACAGGAGGCTTTCTATTCTTGACCTATCTTCTCTGGGCCATCAGCCTATGGAATTTGAAAACCTTGTCATAACATACAACGGAGAAGTTTACAACTTCAAGGATATTAGGAAAGAACTGGAGGGCTTGGGTTATACCTTTTGGTCCAATTCCGACACGGAGGTGATCTTAAAAGCCTTTCACCGATGGGGCCTTTCGGCAGTATACAAGTTTAGGGGAATGTTTGCCTTTGCCCTATGGGACAAAAGGGAGAAAAAGCTTATCCTATGCAGGGATAGAATAGGGGTCAAGCCCTTGTACTATTACTACAAAGATGGCCTTTTTATCTTTGGGTCTGAGCTAAAGGCTTTTCATGAGCATCCTAAGTTTCAAAAACAGATGGATCCTTTTGCTTTAGCCCTCTATTTGCAATATGGCTATATTACCTCTCCCTATGCCATCTTTAAAAACACCTATAAGTTAGAACCCGGCCACTTTCTCCTACTGGACTCAAAAGGAGAAATTTCCTTTGAGAAGTACTGGGATGTGAAAGATTACTTTATGAAGCCAAAAAGGGACTATCTCTCCGAGGAGGAGCTGGCAGAAGAGTTAGAAGGTCTTCTTACAGAAAGCTTTAAGCTTAGGCTTGTTTCTGATGTGCCAGTGGGTATATTTCTTAGCGGTGGAATAGACAGCTCAACGGTTTGCGCCCTTTTGCAAAAGGAAAGCTCAAAGCCCCTAAAAACCTTCACCATAGGCTTTTATGAAAAGGACTATAACGAGGCCGGGTATGCCAAAAAAGTTGCTCAACATCTTGGCACAGACCACACGGAGCTATACCTTACACCCAAAGAAGCCCTTGAAATCCTTTTTAAACTTCCCGAAATATACGATGAGCCCTTTGGGGATTCCTCCGCCATTCCTACCTATCTTGTCTCAGAGCTTGCCAGAAGGTATGTAAAGGTAAGCCTCTCCGCCGATGGTGGAGATGAACAGTTTTGCGGCTACACAAGATATTGGATAGTGGGAAAGAGGATTGCAAAGCTAAGCCGTGTTCCCTTTTTGGGCCTTTTCTCTTACCTGCTGGACCTAATAAGCCCCAATTTGGCCCTTAAGCTGTATAACACCTTTAGACCCTTCCTTCCAAAGTGGACCAACTTCAGGGATAAGTACATTAAGCTAAGAAATGTCTTGAAGGCAAAGGGTATCAGCTCTCAGTATGATCTGTCCAATAAGATCTTCCTTCCAGAGGATCTACACTCCTTGGAATTACCCCTGAAGCATATACCTTCCCATAGCCTTAAAATTGAAGAGGAAGCCTATTTTGATACCCTCTCCTATATGATGTTCTACGACTTAAAAACTTACTTGCCCGATGATATCCTTGTTAAGGTGGATAGGGCCACTATGGCAGTATCTTTGGAGGGCAGGGAGCCTTTTTTAGATCATAAAATTTTGGAATTTACCTCACAAATCCCCGCCAAGCTAAAGTACAAAGATGGCAAGAGCAAATACATTTTGAGGAAGGTTCTTTATAAGTATGTTCCCAAGGAGCTCGTAGAAAGACCCAAAATGGGCTTTGGAGTGCCCGTTTATGAATGGTTCAAGGGAAAATTAAAACCCCTTTATGAGAGCTACCTTTCCAAAGAAAGAATTAGAAAAGCTGGCATCTTTAACGCAGAATATATCAACCATCTTCTCAGGGCTTACTTTGAAGATAAGGGTGTAAACCATAACAAGTTATGGCTGCTATTTGTTTTTGAGTTATGGAGAGAAAGATGGATGTGAAAAGTAGCATCAAAGGCTCCAATATAAACCTTCCAGTCTTTCTTTTGCAAAAACTCCTTTTACATCAATAAAAACATAAGGCTTTGTCATAAGACCTAAATACCACTCAAGGGATTTATTTAAAAAGATCCTATGTCTAACTGCTAAAATTACAGCATCATAAGGAGCCTTTTCTTCAGGGTCTTTTAAAAGTTTAATACCATATTCCTCATTGACTTCATCCGGATCTGCAATAGGATCATAAACAGAAACATCCAAGCCAAAGTCTTGAAGCTCTTTATAAAGTTCATAGACTTTGCTATTTCTAATATCAGGGACATTTTCTTTAAAGGTTATACCAAAAATAATGGCTTTTCCACCTATTTTCATTTTTTGGGCTTTTGTCAACAACTTTATGGTTTGTTTGGCTACAAAGGATGGAATTTCTTCATTAATGCTTCTTCCTGCTAAAATCAATTTGGGAATGTATCCCTCCTCCAAAGCTTTATGAGCCAAGTAATAAGGATCTACAGGAATACAATGACCACCCACCAGTCCCGGCTCAAATCTAAGAAAATTCCACTTTGTAGATGCTGCTTCTAACACATCTCTGGTATTAAGTTTTAGTTTGTTCAAAAGCATAGCCAACTCGTTCATCAAAGCAATGTTAATGTCCCTTTGGATATTCTCAATAACCTTAGCTGCCTCTGCAGTTTTTATATCTTTTGCTTTGAAAACTCCAGCCTTGATTATCTTCCCATATACTTGAGCTAAAAGTTCGGTTGTTTCCTCTGTATCTCCTGCAACCACTTTGACAATTTTTTCCAAAGTATGCTCTTTATCACCGGGATTTACCCTCTCGGGGGAGTATCCCACGAAAAAGTCTTTTTTCCACTTTAAGCCACTTGTTTTTTCCAATATAGGTACGCATATTTCCTCTGTAGCTCCAGGAAAAACCGTAGACTCATAAACCACAACCGATCCCCTATGGATATTCTCGCCTACAATCGCAGAAGCAGAACGTAAAAAAGATAAATCTGGATTTTTAAGCTTATCAACAGGCGTAGGGACGGCTATTATTATAAAGCGTGCCTTGCCTATATCTTTCTCTGAACTTGTGAATTTTATGTTTGAAGACTTTAAATTTTCCTCGGATACTTCCATAGTTTTGTCCATGCCCTTTTGAAGCTCAAGAATGCGCTTAGGGTTCTTATCAAAACCTATAACCTTAAAATGTTGGGAAAGTGAAAGAGCCAAAGGAAGTCCTACATAACCCAGACCAACTACGCATATTTTTTCTTCTCCTGTTAAAAGCTTTTTAAAATCTACCATTTTAAAAGCCCTCTTCTTGAATGGTAGAAATATGATATAGTAACAAAGAATGTTTGTCAACAGCTTCGGTGGGCTTCGGTGCATAAATCACCCTTTTTGGAAAGATTAAAGCAAACAAGCCCCCTAATCTGAACTTCCTCATCA
>JBKBHW010000040.1:0-9034 GCA_046297555.1 Aquificaceae bacterium | reverse complement strand
GTAGCCATGTATGTAAGGGTAGTTGACCAGATTTCCCTATGGCACCGCCAAAGAGCAAAAGACAGGCAAGGCCAAGCAGGGCTTTGTCTGCGTTGGATACCTTGTCAAAGATGTCAAGGAGGGAAAGGGAGCCAAAAAGGTAAAAGGTTGCTATTATGCCAAAGAGGAAAAACCAGTCTCCTATACGGTTTAGGGTAAAGGCTTCTAAGGAGGCGTTGGCAGCCTTCTTTTGAGTGTGAAAGTAGCCTATGAGAAGGTATGAGGCAAGGCCTACACCTTCCCAACCAAAGAAGATGCCAAGAAGGTTGTCTGACAAAACAATCAAAAGCATGGCAAAGAGGAAGAGAGAAAGGTATGCATAAAACTTAAAGGTCCATTGACCAAAGAGGTTAGACATGTAGCCGATGGAGTAGATGAAGATAAGGGTGGCTACAAAGGTTACTACAGAGGCTGTTATGGAAGAAAGGGGGTCAAAGTAGAGGCCGAGGGAGAGGGTGTAATCTCCAAGGGGTAGAAAGTCATAGAGCTTTGTGCTAAAGGGTGCTTTTAGTGCCTTTGCTGTGGCCCATAGGGAGAAGATGAAGGAAAATAGGCCGCCAAGGACGCAAATAAGGGCTGAAGCCATATCACCTATCCTTGAACCAAATAGGCCTATTATCAAAAAGGCTATTAAGGGTGATAGGAGTATTAACACTTCCATCTTTAGCCCCTCATATCCACTATCTCGTCGGTGGAATCCACTCTTCTTAGCCTAAATATGGCTATTATTATACCTAAACCTATTGCGGCTTCCACGGCTGCAAGAGCTACCACAAACAAAGCAAAGATCTGGCCATCTACCAAGCCAAGGTGGGCATCCGCCCCCACGAAAAGGAGGTTGACCGCATTCAAAGCAAGCTCCATGCTCATGAGCACCGCTACCATATTCCTGCGCACTATCATACCAAAGACGCCAAGGCCAAAGAGTACCATACTTACCACCAAATAGGCTTCAAGGGGTATGGTCTTCATAAACCTGTCCCTCCTTTCTTCCAATTAAAATGGCACCTATCATACCAACCAACAAAACAAGGGAAACAAGCTCAAAGGCCAAAAAGTACTTGCTAAAAAGTATACTGCCCACCACCTCCGTATTGCCCAGCTTTTTTATAAGGTCTCTTAGCTCACCCTTTGGCGATACGCTAATGCCTGCAAGGAAAACCAAAAGCATCTCTACATAAAGGGCCAAAATTAGGGGCGAGGAGAAAAGGCCCGATACCCTGTAGTGGCTTTCCTTTTTAAAGGCCTTCTCCCAAGGAACTGCGGTAAGAACAAAGACATAAAAGACGGCCACAGCCACAGCGTATATGAGTAGCTGTATGGCACCCACAAGCTCCGCGCCAGCCACAAAGAAGATGCCCGCTATACAAACAAGGACGGAAAAAAGGGAAAGGATCACATAGATGGGGTTAGGGAGAAAAACTACACCAAGGGCAGAAAGAATGGCCAAGGAGGAAAAAAGTAAGAATACCAACCATTGGATCACCTTTTTACCTCCGGAAGTTTTACATGGTTTTCATACCAAAGCCTTTGCCTTTGCTGGTCATCTATCCATATTCTGTCGGGCTCTTCCTCCCTCCTCCTTTGCCAATCCCTTCCTATCCTTTCTAAAAGCCCAAGGTTTAAGACCGCATCCTTCCTTGTGTAGCTTGCCGTCTCGTGAATATCGCTTTGGAAAAGACAGTCCACGGGACAAGCATCTACGCAAAAACCGCAGAAGGTACAAAGCATCATATTCATGTTAAAGACAGAAACTCTCCTTTTTCCATCGGGCAGCTTTTCACCTTCTATCTCAAAAAGCTGGGGAACGGGGCATGCCCTTTTACAAAGCATACACACCACACATCTACTTCTTCCGGGCTCCACCTTTATCTTAAACCTTTCCACCCATTCATCAAAAGCGGGCTGTGGCTCTTTACCGTCCACCACCTTGTGGCCAAAGAACCCCCTAAAGCGCTTTGGAGGCGTTAGCTTTTCATAGGGATAGTGGGTGGTTATGGTCCTTCTAAAGGCATGCCTTATGGTTATGGAAAGGCCTCTTATAAAATCTAAGAAGAAGATCCTTTCAAGCCAGCTCAATGGCCTTTCAAAAACCCTTTTAACCATCTTCTTTCTACCTCCATACCAAAGGTGCAAAAACTGCCGTAAGCACAAGGTTTAAAAAGGTTAGGGGCAGCATCACCTTCCATGCTGCCTCCGTTATCTGGTCTATTCTGTACCTTGGCAGGGTCCAATGAAGCCAAAGAACAAAGAGGAAAAGAAGAGAGACCTTTAGAACAAACCAGATAAAGGGAGAAAGGGGACCAAGGAAAAAGAGGGGGTCTACAAAGCCGAGGAAGGGGATGTTTATGGGTGACCATCCTCCAAAGAAGAGAACCACCGCGATGGCAGAAAGGGATAGGACTTCTATGTACCATTCTACCAAGGGGAAAAGGCCAAACTTCATGCCTCCGTACTCCACCGTAAAGCCTGTAACCAGCTCCGCCTCAGCCTCTTGTATGTCAAAGGGAACCCTTCCCGTTTCTGCAAGCATGGCAAACATGTAGACCACAAAGGCTATAGGCTGCAGCCATACATACCAAAGCTTTTGATTTATTTGATTCTGGACTATGTCGTAAGTGGAAAGGGTGCCGGCGAGGATTATGGGTCCCATCACCGCAAAGGTTATGACCACTTCATAAGAAACTATGATGCCCGCCTTCCTCATAGAGCCTATAAGGGCGTACTTGGAGTTGGAGGCCCATCCTGCCAAGGCTATGGAAAAAACCGCCATAGAACCAAGGGCAAAGACAAGGAGAAGCCCAATGTTTACATCGGTTAATATGGGCTTTACCTTTATCCCAAAGGCTTCAAACTCGGGGCCAAAGGGCACCACTGCAAAGACAAGGGTGGCGGGCACCAGAGCCATAACGAGGGCAAGGTTGTACAAAAACCTATTGCCATACCTTGGAAAGAGGTCTTCTTTGGTCAGAAGCTTTAGCCCATCTGCCAAGGGCTGCAAAAGGCCATGCCATCCCACCACCATGGGACCGGGCCTTCTTTGAATATGGGCGGCAACCTTTCTTTCCACAAGGGTAAGGTAGGCACCCACACCAAGAACTATAGCCAGTATGACCACTATCTTTATAAGGGTTATAACAAGCCAAGCCAAAAGCCCTTCCATCTTTACCTCCTACCTATCAATCTCTCCAACCACCGGGTCAAGGCTTGCCAGTATAGCCACCGCGTCCGCAATAACCCTATCCTTCATCAGCTTTGGATATATGCACAAATTGTACATAGAACCGGGCCTTATCTTTACCCTGTAGGGCTTTACGCCCCCCGTAGAATATATGTAAAAGCCCAGCTCTCCCCTTGGGTTTTCTCCCGAGGAGTATATCTCACCCTCTGGCACCTTTAGGCCTATGCCGTCCAGCGGTAGCTTTAGCTTTTTGGGGTCTGGAGATTCTGCAAAGAAGGGAGCCCCTTTGGGCATCTTTTCCAAGGCGTTTACACACTGCTCAACAATCCTAAGGCTTTGCCTCATTTCCTCAAGCCTTACAAGGTATCTGTCGTAAACATCCCCATTTTCTCCCACAGGAATGTCAAAGTCCACCCATCCGTAGGCATCGTAGGGCTCAAACTTCCTAAGATCGTAGGGCACTCCAGACCCTCTTGCCACAGGGCCCGTAAGACCATAAAAATAAACATCCTCCTTACTTATAACACCCACCCCTATATTCCTTCTTAGCCATATTCTGTTCCTGCTTAGTATGGTTTCCCATTCCTTTAACTCCTTTGGAAACCTCTTTAAAAAGGCCCTTATGACCTCAAGGGCGCCTTCGGGAAGGTCCATGCGAACCCCACCAACCCTTGCATAGGATATGGTTAGCCTTGCACCCGTTATGCCCTCTATTATGTCCATCAGCTTTTCCCTTTCCTTGAAGGCATAGAGGAATATGGTAAGGGCTCCAAGGTCAAGGGCGTAGGTACCAAGCCAAAGAAGGTGAGAGTTTATCCTTTGCAGCTCCGACATCATGGTCCTTATATACTTTACCTTCTCGGGCACAAGGTCTTCTATGCCAAGGAGCCTTTCCACCGCCACAACCCAAGCCTGATTGGAGCAAAGGGCAGAAAGATAATCCATGCGGTCCGTATAGACCAAGAACTGGTTATACATCTCATTTTCCGCCAGCTTCTCCACCCCCCTGTGAAGCTGTCCAAGGATCACATCGCACTGACAGACCCTTTCTCCCTCCAAGTCAAACAGAAACCACATGGTGCCGTGAGTTCCCGGGTGGAGGGGACCCCAGTTTAAAACTATCTGAGCCTTCTTTTGCAGCCTTCTCTTTTCGGTTATCTCAAGGTCTTCTAAGGTGGGCACGGGTGTATGCATTTTGTCATAGTTCATAAGACCTTGGAGGTTATCACCCCAGAGGACCTCGTTAAGGGAGGGGAGGTACTCGGTGGCATAGCCCTCAAGGGGAAAGTCTTTCCTTAGGGGATAATGCTGGTAAGTTTCCCACATAAAGGCCCTTACCAAGTTCTCATGCCCCTCGTACTTTATGCCAAACATATCGTAGCATTCTCTCTCTGCCCATTTGCCAGCAAACCAAAGCTTTTCTATGGAAGGTAGAGTCCCATCGGTCCAAGTCTTTACCACAACCCTTTTCCTCTCGTCCACATTGTACAGGATATAAAAAGCTTGAAATCTTGGGCTTTTGTCGGGAAAGTCTATAACCGAATGGTCCAAGAAGAGTTTAAAGCCCTTTTCTTTTAGAGCCTTAAGGAGTTCTATGAGCCCTTCCTTTTGTATATGCAGGGCAGTTATGGTGGGCTTTTCTTCCACCTTTAGCCCTTCAAACCTATTCTTTAAGTCAAAAAAATCTTCACCCTTTGCCCAAGGCATCCTTCAACTCCTTTATAAACTTTCTTCTTCAAACTGCCAATTTAGGGCATCTTTTCTCCAAGCGTACAAAAGGCCGTAGGTAAGGATAAGGATAAAAAGGAACATCTCAATAAAGCCAAAGATGCCCAAGTATCTGTAAACCACCGTCCAAGGGAAGAGAAAGGCCGCTTCTATGTCAAAGAGTAGAAGCAAAAGGCCAAGGAGGTAGTAGCCTTGATGGAAGGTGGCTTGGGCAGACTTGTCATACAAGGGCACACCACACTCATAGGGATAATCTTGAAGGGCATCGGTGGATTTGGGACCAAGAAGGTAGTTTATAAAAACAAAGACCAATGCAAGACCAAGCAATATGAAGAAAAATATGAGCAAGGCTATGTATCCCATACCTTCACCTCATAAAAAGATTTTCCGCAGAGGGGCTTACAAGGCTCCATAATATTATAGGCAAAGCTCCCAATAAGACAACGGCTATGGCCACAAGCAAAATGGTGAAGACCTCCACCTTAGAAAGGTTTAAGTTTAGCCTTTCTTTGGAATCTCTCATAAACATCAGGGCGGTTAGCCTAAGATAATAACCGGTGGATATACCCGTGGCAAGGATCATCACAAATGCTAACCACCAAAGCTTTCCAAAGGAAAGGGCCATAAAAACAAGGGCCTTTCCCACAAAGCCCACCGTTGGTGGAACACCCAAAAGGGCCAAAAGCATGAGCATAAAAGAGGTTGCCAGAAGAGGAGAAGAAAACCTGAGCCCAGAAAACTGCTCAAGCCTGTTTTCCCAGTTGGGAACCCTCTCCAAAAGGGCAAGCACCATAAAGCTACCAAAGCCCATAAGGGAATAGGCAAGCAAGAAGTATATCACCGCCTTTAGGCCTATGAGGTTGGCAACTGCAATGCCTGCCATAATGTAGCCCGAATGGGCTATGGAAGAGTAAGCCAGAAGCCTCTTTACATCTTTTTGAACCAAGGCCACCAAGTTTCCATACAGCATGGTAAAGGCAGATATGAGGCTTACCGTTATAACCCAAGCGTAAGCAAAATGCTCCTGAATGTAAGGCATAAGTCTTAAAAGTGGGGCAAAGAAGGCAAGCTTTCCCACAGAAGCCATGTAGGCTGTTATTGGTGTAGGAGCACCTTGATAGGCATCGGGGAGCCAAAAATGAAAAGGCACAGCACCTATCTTTATGGCAAAGCCTATCAAGAAGAATACAAGCCCTAAAACCAAGAGGTATTCCCTCTCACCCGTATGGGTAAGTATGTACCTGAGGTCCAAAGAGCCCGAATATAAGTACATAAAGCCTGCTCCGTAAGAAGCCAAGGCTATGGATAAACCACCAAGCATGAGGTATTTGAAGGCTCCCTCTTTAGAATTAAAATCGGACCTCAAAAGGGCAGTAAGGATGTAAAAGGATATGGAAAGGGCCTCAAGGGCCACATATAAGACTATAAGGTTGTAGGAGGATGCTAAAAACATGCCGCCCGCCAAGGCAAAGGTAAGGATGTAATAAAACTCGCCGTACAGAGACTTTTTATGCTTGTAGTATTTGTAGTTAAAGGCAAGGAGGGCCATACTGAGAAGCACCATAAAAGCCTGCAAAAGGGTGGAAAAGTCATCCCTTACATAAAGGCCGTAAAAGGTCTGGCCCCTGAGGTCTCTGTTCAGGATAAGGAGGAGAAGGGTTATGAGATAGCCTGTAAGGCTAAGGCCTATGGCAAGGGAGTGGTTTAGCCTTTTGTAAAAAAGGTCAAGGCTAAAGAGGAAAAAGCCCGTTGCGAGCACCACTACCTCGGGAAGCACCAAAGAGATGTTAGGAAGTTCCACGCTTACCAGCTGTTGCATCTTAGCCCCCCACAAGCCTTGTAAACAAATAAGCCAAAAGGCTCTTTATATAACCCTCATAAAAGGCAAAGAAGAGAAAGGGTAAAAAGCCTACCATAAACATGGGAAGTACTACAAGGACAAAAGCAACCAACTTAAAGCCCCTTATGTCCATGTAGTGTATCAGCCTGCTTTCCTCCTTTGTGTCTAAGTAAAGGGTCTTAAGAAGGTAAAGCACATAAACAGCGCTAAAGAAGGCACCCACTATGACAAGGAGGGCAAGGGCAAGGCTGTACTCTCTTGCGCCCACAATGGTTAAAAACTTGCCCCAGAAGGAGGAGCCGCCGGGCAAGCCCATGGAAGAAAAGCCCGTTATGGCCACGAGTACCGCAAAGAGAGGCATAAACTTTATACTACCCCTGAGGGCTTGCATATTAAAGCTATGAAGACGGTTGTAGATAAAGCCTGCCATCATAAAGAGGGCGGAGGAAGTAAGGCCATGGGCAAACATCTCCATAATGCTTGCCCTTAAACCTTCTGCATTCAAAAGGAACATGCCTGCAACCACAAAGCCCATATGGCTGACGGAAGAATAAGCTACAAACCTCTTTACATTGCTCTGGCTTATGGTGAACCAAGAGGCAAAGATTATGGTAAGGATGCCCCAAAGGACCATAAAGGGCATTAAAAACACGGAGGCTTCTGGGAATAGCCCTATGTTAAACCTAAGAAGGGCGTAGGTGCCCATCTTCAAAAGCACGGCGGCAAGGACCACAGAGCCGGCGGTGGGTGCCTCACCGTGGGCGTCGGGAAGCCAAGTATGGAAGGGCACTATGGGAGTCTTAACGGCAAAGGCTATAAGGAAAAGCAGGAACAAAAAGATTTCAAACTCAAGGCTGTAGCGGTTGTTTACAAGGTCAAAGTAGTTAAAGGAGAAGTTGCCAAACTGTCTGTAATGCTGGACTGCAAGACTAACTATGCCAAGAAGCAAAAAGAGGGAAGAAACAAAGATGTATATAAAGAACTTGTAGGCTGAGTACATCCTAAGCTTGTAGCCCCATATGCCTATCACAAAAAACATGGGCACCAAGGTAAGCTCATAAAAGACATAAAAGACCATGAGGTCAAGGCTTCCAAAAACACCTATGAGGAAGGTTTCCGTTAGCAAGAACCATACATAGTATTCCCTTAGCCTATGGCTTATTTGGCGATCCCTTGTAGACCAGAGGATGGCGGAAAGGGAAACAAGGGTAGTTAGTAGGTACATAAGGTAGGAAAGGCCATCAAAGCCAAGATGGAGGCTCAAGCCAAGCTCCGGTATAAGGGAATACCTTTCCTCAAACTGTACCTTGTGAGTCTCTGAAAAGTCAAAGAAGAAAAGGGAGATCAAAGAGAGTAAAAACACCAAGCCGCTGAAAACGGCTGCAACCCACTTAGAAAGCTCCTCCCTTAAAAAAAGTACAAGAAGGCTGCCCACAAGGGGCAGTACTATGCTAACCGAAATCAAAGGAAAGCCTTCCATGCCTTACCTCATGCTGTAAAGTATTACACCTAAGATTAAAACCACGCCAAGCAACAAAAAGCTAACATAGTTATTCAAGAGCCCAGTCTGTATGTTTCTTACCTTTTTACCAGTCCAGTAAGAGATCTTGGCAACGCCATTGACAAAGAGGTCTACAAGCATTATATCAAGCTTCATCCATAGGAACTTAACCACCTTAAAGTACAGCCAGCTAAGCAGGTTTAAAAAGCCGTCTATAAGGAATCGGTCCCCCAAAGAAAAGAGGGACCTTGATAAAGACATGTATCCCCCCGCAATCACCTTATGGTAAAACCTTTCTGTGAAGAACTGCTCTCTAAAGGTAGTATGCAAGGGCTTTAGGCTCTCATAGGCCCTCTCAGGGTCTATTAGCCCCTTCACATACACCAAATAGGCTATTGCTATGCCCGTTAGACCCACAACAACAGACATTACTGCTACCTCTATGTGCAGCTCCTTGTGTACCCCAAGGGCTTTGCTATACCAACCCTCAAAAAATCCTGCTACTACTGCCATTATGCCAAGTACTGCCATGGGAACTGCCATGACCGGTGGGCTCTCATGGGGCTCCCCTTCATGGTGCCTCTCCTTCCCATGAAACATCACAAAGCCTTCCCTGAATATGTAGTATGCTGTTAAAAGGCTAACTGTTGATGCCAATAGACCCCACCCAAAGCTCGCTTCATAGGCTGTGGCTATTATCATGTCCTTGCTCCAAAAGCCCGATAGGGGAAATATGCCGGCAAGG
>JBKBHW010000039.1:0-9328 GCA_046297555.1 Aquificaceae bacterium | reverse complement strand
CCTACCATGGCAGGAAGTGGAGCATTTGGTTGTAAAAATAGAAAGGAGGTTGAGCTAGAAGAAAGAAAGGGAAAATATATTGGAGGTAGTCCTTAAGTAGCCTATAAGATTTATAAGAAATACACACCGAGTGAGGAATTATTCTTTTGATTTGGATCTCTTGAGTAGCAGTAGGTAGGGCGGGCATCCTTGCCCGCGATCTTTGATTAATTTTTTTGCACAGGCAATAGCCTTTGCTACCTCCTTTTATAAAGCTATGCAGGGAAAAAGAGCTGTTGTGGTATACGCAAGGGATCTTGTGAATTCCCCACCAGCATATTCATAAGAAATACTTATACTCTTATTGCTATAACTTATAGATAGCCAAGGAGCAAATATGTATTATTTTTTAAAGTATTGCAAGTTAATATCAAGGAGGTAAAAAATGGCGCAGGAGGTGCACCACCACTTAGGAGAGCATGAGTACAGCTATTGGCCTTTGCCCGTAGGTCTGGCCGTACTACTTATTCCCCTCACCTTTATAGCCCTAATGGTGTGGCAAAAGCCCCTTTTGGCCCTCATCTTTGGGGGTACGAGCCTTGTCCTTTTTGTCCTCGGTATAGCGGGGTGGATCCATGAGTTCTTTTCAAAGGGGCACGAGGAAGGGCTTGGTATGCCCGCCATGATGTTCTTTATTGTTTCGGAAGTGGTGATCTTTGGTACCATGTTTGCAGGGTTTTATATGGCAAGGGCTACCCATGCGGAGGTATGGCCTCAGTGGGTGCCAAAGGCTATGAACCTTACCATACCTCTCATCCTCACCTTTATCCTTTGGGCATCCAGCGCCACCATAGCCATAGCGGAAAAGCTCTTTGAAAAGGGCAAAAATGCCACATCTGCCCTGTTTGTACTATCTACAATGGCTTTGGGGCTTGCCTTCATGGGCATACACATAAAGGAATGGCTCCACCTTTGGCACGAAGGCTTTACCCTTAGCTCCAACATGTACGGCACTAGCTTTTACATGCTTACAGGCATACACACTTCCCACATAGTGGTTGGACTCCTCACCATGCTTGTAGCCCTGTTTTTGCTTTTGAGTGGAAAGGCAAACGAGCACAAAGGACATACCTACATAAGGGCCATAACCCTTTACTGGCACTTTGTAGATATCATGTGGCTTCTTGTGGCAAGCAGCGCCTACCTTATAGGTAGCTTAGCATGAGAGTATTTATCCTTCTCTTCTCCCTTTGTATGCTTGTTATGGCAAGGGATTCCTACGAATATGGCAGGTACATGAGCTCTTACGGCGAGCAAGATGTTAGCGTGGTCAAAATCCAAGAAGACCTCTATATAGGAAAGGAGATACCCAATGTGGAGGTAAAGACTTCAAGGGGCATGGTAAGCCTCAAAGAGTTTATCTCCAAAAGGCCCACGGCCCTTCTCTTTGCCTACTACACCTGTGATTCAGTATGCTCCATAACGGCGCAAAACCTTTATAAAATCTCAAAAAACCTCTCCAGAGATTATCGGTATGTGGTCTTATCCTTTGATGAGAGGGATAATTTGGATACTATGAAAGCCTTTATGATAAAAAACTTTGGCACCACAGAAACACCAGAAAACTGGCTTGTGGGCTTGCTATCCAAAGAGGATATAAGAAAGATTACCCAGGCGGTAGGATACAAGTTCTACTACATAGACAGAGATAGGATATTTATACACACTACAGCCACCATCTTCCTTTCACCGGAAGGTAAGGTAATGAGATATCTTTACGGACCCTTTCCAAGGGAAAGAGATGTAAACCTTGCCTTTATGGATGCTCAAAGGGAAAAGCCTTCTATTAACAACATAGTGGACCTTGCCATACTGGCATGCTACAGGTACGATCACACACGCAGCAGGTATGTTATAGACCCAACCCTTATCTTTGCGGGGCTTGGGATCTTCGGCGTGTTTGCTACCCTTTCCCTTGCATACATTAAAAACAAAAAGGAGGTGCACCAATGAAGGAAGTGCTTGCATACCCTGCTAACTACTGGCAGACCGTGTACGAAATATGGCTTATAATATCTGTGATCATCTACTTGGTAGTTTTTATACCGGCTGCTTACTTTATCATCAGGTACCGCTACAAAAGGGGTGTTAACGAAAAAGCCCAGCATGTGCACGAAAGCAAGGCTCTTGAGGTCCTTTGGACCATTGTACCGGTTATAATTGTTATATACCTTGCCACTCAAAGCTTTGCCTTTTATAAGGTTCAAAGGACTGCGCCAGAGAATGCCCTTGAGATCAAGGTAACAGGCTTTATGTGGGGTTGGGAGTTTGAATATCCCAACGGCAAAAAGGTATACTCCTTTTTTAACAGCGTAAGCAATCCAGAAACTAATGCCTACCTAAAGCCAGAGGAAGTTAACGATATGTTTAAGGCTTACATACCTGCCGAGACTCCCATAAAGGTCCTTTTGACATCAAGGGATGTGATACATTCCTTCTATGTACATCCTGCAAAGGTAACGGAAGATGCGGTGCCCGGGAGGATAACCCATATGTGGTTTCAGATAAACAAGCCCGGTGAGTATTGGGTCTTTTGTAGGGAATACTGCGGCACGCAGCATTCAAAGATGGCAGCAATTCTAAAGGTTGTGCCCAAAGAAGAATTTGAACAGTGGCTAAAGCAAGGCATGCAAACAAGCGACAATGATAATAAACAAAACCTTTAAAGGAGGTGCATCACCATGGCGGCAGTAGGCTACAAGCCATACTTTAGCGCAGGCTTAAAGGAGTGGATCTTTACCACAGACCACAAGAAGATAGGCATAATGTACGGAGTTACCAGCCTCATCTTCTTCCTTATAGCAGGTCTGTCTGCCCTTGCCATAAGGTTAGAGCTTTTCCAGCCCGGCCTTCAGTATATGTCCGAAGACGCCTACAATCAGGCGTTGACTATTCATGGTGTTTTAATGCAATTCTGGTGGGCAGTTGCCATATGGAGCTCTTTTGGAAACTACCTTTTGCCCCTCATGATAGGTGCAAGGGACGTTGCCTTTCCAAGGTTAAATGCCCTTAGCTATTGGTTTTTCTTTGCCGCAAGCGTGCTTGCCCTTATGACCCTTTTGCCGGGCAATCAAATAAGGATGCTGTGGACGGGCTATCCTCCCTTTTCTTTGAACGATAATGCCGGTCCCGTGGCTTTTTATGTTTTGATTGTTCATCTTCTTGGAGCCTCTTCTTTGACTGGTGCCATAAACTTGGTGGTGACAAACCTTACTATGAGAGCGCCCGGTATAACCCTTAAGAAGATGAACCTTTTCTTGCATTCCTTTTTGGCAATGAATGTGATCCAAATACTGGGTGTGCCAGCCCTCGCCGGTGCAGTGACCATGCTCCTTATGGATAAGTACTTTAGTACAGCCTTCTTTGACCCAACAAGGGGTGGAGACCCTCTCCTCTATCAAAACCTCTTCTGGTTTTACTCCCATCCAGTGGTTTATGTTATGATCCTACCAGCCTTTGGGCTAATCTCGGAGATGATAGCTACCTTTTCAAGAAGGGAGATTTTTGGAAGGACTTCTATGATCTTTGCCATATGGGGCATAGCCATACTTGGCTTTATGGTTTGGATCCATCACATGTTTACAAGCGGTGTGCCCGATTGGATAAGAATAATTTTCTCCTACACCACCGTGCTTATAGGTGTTCCAACGGGTATAAAGATATTTAACTGGGTATTTACCCTTTACAAGGGTTCTATAAGGTTTACAACCCCTATGCTCTACACCTTAAGCGCCATCTTCATGTTCCTTATAGGCGGTCTTACCGGTATTCCTCTTGGGCTTCCAGCCTTTGACATAGCAGTGCACGACTCCCACTTTGTGGTTGCCCACTTTCATTATGTGCTTGGAATGGCTCTTACCCTTGCAGCCTTTGGCGGCTTTCATTATTGGTATCCCAAATTTACAGGGAAGATGTATAGCGAGCTTTGGGCAAAGGTAGGACTTGTGGTTATTATGGTTGGTTCTAATCTCTTCTATTTCTTGCAATTCATAGTGGGGCTTGAAGGTATGCCAAGAAGATATGCAGACTATCCTGCAATAGAAGGCTGGATAAGGCTTCATGAGCTTCAGACCATAGGTGCCTTTATATTGGCCTTTGGCATTCTGATAGCCGTTGCCAACCTTATCCTTTCGGCTAAGTTTGGCAAAAGGGCGGAGGACAACCCATGGCAATCTCCTTCCCTTGAGTGGCTTGTGCCTTCTCCACCACCTCCCCATAACTTTGACAAAACACCTCACATGCCCGAGGACTGGGACCCCTACAACTACGAATGGCTGGAAAAACACCATAAAAAACAATAGGCTTTGGGGGCCCTTGCCCCCCTTGTAAAATCATGAAGAAATATATAGTTCTTATAATCCTCCTTGCTTTAATCCTTCTTTCCTTTACACTAAGCGTGCTTTATTTTAGCAACCCAAGCTATAGGAAAGAAAAGATTGATAGCTACATACGGGAAATAAATAAACGTATTCATAGGTAGTAGTTATACCCGCTTTAGTAATAATAACCTACAGACAGATAGACCTTATACTTTTTTAGCCAACCCCTTTCAAAGGGGAAAGCCACATCCAGCCTGATAGGACCTATGGGAGTGTTTACTCCAATGCTGCCACCAAGGTCAGACTTTATAACTTTTGAAAGGTCTCTTATCCTACCTCCCACGCTTCCAGCCTCACCAAAAACCACACCTACAAAGGGATCCCTTATGGGAAACATAAGCTCAAGTCTACCAAAGGCGTAATATCTACCGCCGTTGGGTTGTCCTATTTCTTCAAAGGAATAGCCTCTGAGATCCCTCAAACCACCCAAGAAAAACCTTTCAAATATAGGCGCCTCTTGGCTTACGGCGCCAGCAGCCACCTTAAAGCTTAGCTTAAAGCCCCTTTTTAATGGTATTAGGTAAAAGGTGGATAAGTCAATCTTTGTATATTTAACATCCCCTTCCGCAAAGCTTAAGCTTAAATTATCGTAATGAATCCTATTGGGAGAAAAAAGGTCATCCTTAAACTCCCTTATTAGGAAAATGCCATACTTTCTTATATGAAAGTTTTGCCCATCCACCTTGTTGCTCAAAAGGCTAAAAACTGGCCCTACAGAGGTGTTGCCCGTTATCCGGTATCCCAACTGAAGGTTAAAGCCGTGGGAATCCAAATTATAGCTTTTATGCTCCTCATAGTTCTTGAAAAGGTCTGCTTTAAACCAGTATTTACTTGAAAAAACAAATCTATCCTCAAGTGTTATATCATAAAGCCTTCTTTTGCCTGTTTTTCTATACTTTAAACCCGAAGATAGCCCTATTCCAAAAAGGTTTTTCAGACCCAAAAATCCCTCAAAAGAAATCTTTTCTTCTGTGTTATATCCCAATGAAAAATCTAAAATACCCCTCTTATCTTCCGATAATTGTATGAGTCTATGTACAGTTTTCTTATTTTTGTCAACAAAATTATCTATATAAACTCCTGTAAAAAGTCCGCTATTTAATATATTGTGCAAGGTTTTATCGTTCAAACTTTCAGAATAGTTTGTTGCCTTTTCGGTCATGTAAGAAAGCTCACGGGGAGATGTCTTCTCATATCCATAATAGATGGTTTCTCCCAACTTATAAACAGGCCCCTCCTTTACTGTGTATATGTATGTGTAATAAGTGTTTTTGTCATCTTCTTCTACTTTTACCTCTGCTTCAAAATCACCTTCCATAAAACCCTTTTTAAGAAAATACCTCTGTATATCCAAGTTTAAAGATTCTACAAGTTCTGAGTTAAATATTGCTGGAAGCTTTCCTTTATGCCTTGAAAATATTTTTTTAACTTCTAAATTCTCACCTTTGTATATAAAATCTTTAATTATTTGCCTTTTTCCGGGTTTTATGTCCAAGCTAACCTTTACCTCCTTTTTTTCCTTCAAAACCTCCTTGTTTATCCGACCTTCGGCAAGGCTATAACCTTCCTCAACAAGGCTATCAATGCTATTTTTAAGCAGCTGTTCTAACTTTTCTTCATCGTAAAACTCTCCATCAAAAACCTTACCTGCAACCCTGTACCTTTCCCCCTCTTTTACCCTAAAGCTTATTTCCCCATCTTTAACTTGATAGTAAACCTCCACATCAAAAAAGCCCTTTTTATGGTAGGCTTCTATTATATTGTTCTTTGCCTCTTCCAAAGAAAAGGGGTCAACGCCTTTCTTTTCAAGCCCGCTTATGTCGGTTAAGTCTTGTTGTGTAAAAAAGCTTGCACCATCAAAGCTAAGCTTATATCCTCTGCCTTCAATTATCTGAAATACAGGTCTGGCTACATAACCCTTACCAATTAAAGCCTTTAAAGTCCCTATTGGATGGCTAAAAAGATTTGATACTCCTTCCGATAGGGAGCCCAAGAGATTAAGTGGGTTTTTGGCGAGTGTTTTTTTATCCCCGGGAGCAAGCACGTAGTAAAAAGGCCTATTTAGCCTAAGTTTTTCAATACCCTCGTAGTAAACAAAGCTGTCCCAATAGCCTTCCTTTATGTAAAAGTCCTGAAGGGAGAAGATACTCTCCTCAAATAGACTTTCTTTAAAAACCCTGCCTTTAACCAAACCTATCTTTGAGTCCAAAAGGGATGGATTATAGCTTGAACCTTTGTATACCCCACCTTCTGTAAAGTAAACGGGACCTTCCTCTATTCCTATGTAAAGGTACACATAGCCACTTTCCTTGTCTTCTTCCATAGCAACACCCACATGTGCATCCAAAAAGCCCTTGTCCGTGTATAACCTTTTTATCCTCGTCTGTATATCCAATTCATCAAACTCTGGTCCACGGATAGGCATCCCCTCATAAAGGCCAAGGTATGAAAGTATTTCTTCTTTTGAAACTGCCACATTGCCTTTTATATCTATCTTCCTTATGATAGAGTACCTTTCTACATAGATGATTATCCTGTTCCCTTCTTCCATAAGGTATACATCCTTTACATCCTCCACATTCCTTATTATTTCAACCATTTCCTTGTAGTTTTCAAGGTTTATAACCTTTTCAATGTTGTTTTTTCTTAGGGGAAAGTTGGAAATTATGACCACCTCCCCAAAGGCAATTATTGGGAGAAGGATTATTAAAAGAGAGAGCATGCTATAATTTTAACAATGGACAAGGTGTTATTTTCAAGCCCAAGCCTAACATACTCAGAACTGATAAAAAGGGACAGGAAGGAGATAGCTACAGAATTTGAGTCTATACTTCCTAAAGAGATTCTCAAAGAGGCTTTTAAGCCAATGCTTCAAAACAAGTCTTTTGATACCAAGCTTTATTATGATAGCTTTCTTGAGGGCATAAGTAAAAAACTTGCAGAGGCAGGGGGCATTGGAATAGCCAAGTTCATACTGGAGAATGTAAAGGGATGGGAAGAATTGAAAAGGTAAGCCCCTTCCTTGTTATGGATATCCTTAAGGAGGCCCAAAGGCTTGATGATGTTGTACATATGGAGATAGGTGAACCGGACCTTGAACCATCACCGAGGGTTATTGAAGCCTTGGAAAGGGCTATAAAAGACAGGAAATTTTCCTATACTCCAAGCCTTGGTCTTTGGGAGCTAAGGGAAAGGATAGCCAAGCATTACTATGACTATTATGGCGTGGAAGTCTCTCCATCAAGGATAATAATAACAACTGGTACCTCTTCAGCCTTTTTGATAACCTATGCCATGCTGCTGGACGCCGGAGATAGGATAGTGCTTTCAGACCCATCCTATCCGTGCTACAAGAACTTTGCACATATTTTGGATGTTGAGCCTGTAATGGTCAATGTGGACCACAGCACTGGCTATCAGATAACTCCGGAACATCTCATAGATATAAAGGCTTTTAAGGCTGTACATATTTCCAGCCCATCCAACCCCACTGGAAACCTTTATCAGGAAGAAAATTTAAAAGCCCTTTGCCAATTTTGCGATGAAAGGGGTATATACTTAATATCCGATGAGATATACCATGGGCTTGTTTACGATAAAAAGGAAAAAACTGCCCTTCAGTTTAGCCAAAGGGCTATAGTAATAAATGGTTTCTCAAAAGCCTTTTGTATGCCCGGCTTTAGGCTTGGCTGGCTTATATTACCAGACGATGACCTTGTAAGAAAGGCAGAGTTAATATCCCAAAACCTTTATATATCTGCACCCACCGTAAGCCAATATGCAGCCGTTGAAGCCTTTGATTATGAACATCTTGAATATGTAAGAGAAACATACAAAACAAGGAGGGACCTTTTGATAAGGGAGCTAAGTGATGTGGGTAAAATAGATGTTTATCCCGAAGGTGCTTTTTACCTTTGGATGGATGTAAGCCCATACGGTATGGACAGTTATGAGCTTTCTATGAAGCTTTTAAGAGAGGCAAAGGTGGCTGTAACGCCCGGTATAGATTTTGGCAGGAACAAAACAAGCAAATTTATAAGAATATCCTTTGCTAAGGACGGGGGCACCCTCCAAGAGGGTGCCAAAAGGATAAAAGACTACTTGATAAGGTAAACCCTTACAGCCCTTTGCTCCGCATGTTTTGGGCTTACTAAGTCTGCCACTTCCTTACCATAAGAGGCTACCCTAATTTTTCCTATGTCCACTCCCTTCTTTGCCAAGTAGCTAGCTACCATCTGCGCTCTCCACATGGAAAGGTTGAAGTTGTACCTGCTGCTACCCCTTTTATCCGCAAAGCCAACAACCAAAACCTCCCTTGAATCACCTTTTAGCCTTTCTGCCATTTCATCCAACTTCTTCGCTTCTGAGGGCTTTATGTTGAATTTGTCAAAGTCAAAGTAAACTACGCCCACCTCTTCCAACTGCCACTTGTAGGGGCCAACGCCTTCCTCTTTCTTGGGTGCTGGTGCTGGCATTGGCCTTCCTTCAAGCGCCTTTATCCTCCTCTCATGATCGTCAGCTATGTTTTCAAGCTTTCTAACCCTTCCTTCCAAATCGGATACTTTTTTATTGGCTTCCTCCGCCTTTCTACTGGCCTCTTCCGCAGCCTTTTTGCTATCCACTATGGCATCAAAGTAGCTCTTGTAGCATTTGTCCAAAAAGTACTCTGAATAAAACTCCTTTGGGCTGCCGCATGGGTCTAAGGACTTTTCTTGTGCCAAGGCCAAGCCTAAAGACAGGGCTAATGCAAAGACTGTCTTTCTCATGTTACCACCTCCTTATAAAATTTTACTGCCTATATTATATACCACAAATCATGAAATAATGGTTAAGATACGCCGGGTGAGAAATTCAAGCTTTATAGGGATGGTTTATAAGGCGCCTATTTGTTAAACTTCTTGCACAATAAA
>JBKBHW010000038.1:8135-9468 GCA_046297555.1 Aquificaceae bacterium | reverse complement strand
GAGAAGCTTGGTGCGGCTTGCGGAAAACAGCTTGGAGCTTGTCATGCCTTCTTATACACACCTTCAGAGAGCTCAGCCCATAAGGCTTTCTCACTACTTTTTGGCATATAGAGAAATCTTTTTATGCGATGGGCAGAGGTTTTTGTTGGCTTATAGGTCTTCGGACTGCCTTCCCCTTGGATCCGGCGCAGTGGCTGGCTTAGATTTCCCCTTGGACAGGTTTTATACAGCTGAAATTTTAGGCTTTGGTAGAGTATGCAGAAACTCCATGCAGGCCACGGCGGATAGAGACTTTATCTTGGATGTGCTATATGCCTGCGCCGTGTGCGGTATGCACCTTTCCCGCTTGGCGGAGGACCTTATACTTTGGTCCACGGAGGAGTTTGGTTTTGTAGAACTTCCAGACAGATTATGCACTGGAAGCTCCATAATGCCGCAGAAGAAAAACCCCGACGTGCTTGAGCTTATAAGAGGTAAGACGGGAAGGCTCTACGGGAACTTGATAAGCCTTATCACCACCCTAAAGGGCCTTCCCATGGCCTACAACAGAGACCTTCAAGAGGATAAGGAGCCACTCTTTGATAGCCTTAGGACCATAAGGGATTGCCTTAAGGGCATGAGGCTTGTTCTTGAGGGCATGAGCATAAGACCAGAAAAGCTAAAAGAGGCAAGCGGTGGCTTTACCCTTATGACGGACCTTGCCAACTACCTCGTTATGAAAGGCATCCCCTTCCGTCAAGCCCACAAGATAGTGGGGTCAATAACAGCTTATCTTATGGAGAAGGGCAAAAGGCCGGAGGAGCTTACCGTTGAAGAATTAAAAGGCTTTTCAGAGCTTTACGAAGAGGATGTGCTTGAGCTTTTGAACTCAGAGAAGGTGGCAGACAGAAGGAAGACCTTTGGAGGTACTGCAAAGGAAGAGCTTTTAAGGAGGATTGAGGTGGCAAAGCGGGAGGAAGGACTATGAAGATGTTTTTTGGTTTTTTGACCTTGATTGTGGTAGCTGGCCTATCGGGCATGCTGCTTTTTCTAAACCAAGAAAAGGTTGCCTTTGTGCTTACTCCACCCTTCAGAGGTGTATATTACATGCTTCCAGAGATGCCCCTTGGTCTTTTGGTAGCCTTGAGCTTCTTCCTCGGTGTAGTGGTAGGCTACATAGGCGCCTTTATTTCAAGGTTTTTCAAATGAGAGGACTTGTCTTTCCCCTCACCATAATAGGCCTTTTTATCTTCTTTGCCGTCTTTGCAGAGCTTTTAGCACCTTATCCTTACGCTTTGCAAAACAGACAAGCCCCCTTCCATCCACCTACAAGGATCCATCTCTTTAAAGAGGG
>JBKBHW010000038.1:0-8039 GCA_046297555.1 Aquificaceae bacterium | reverse complement strand
TTTAGCACCTTATCCTTACGCTTTGCAAAACAGACAAGCCCCCTTCCATCCACCTACAAGGATCCATCTCTTTAAAGAGGGCAGACCTACCTTTCCCTATGTGCACCCCTACAGGATGGTAGACCCAGTTTTTAAGGTTTATGAGGAGGAAAAAAGTATAGCCTGCAGGCTTAGATTTATGCACAAAGGGGAGTATGGATACAAGCTTTTGTTGGTGGAAGAACCATGCAAGCTGTACCTTTTGGGTACGGACAAGCTGGGCAGGGATATCTTTAGCAGGATAGTTTATGGCTCAAGGGTCTCTTTGACCGTGGGGCTTGTAGGTGTAAGTATAACCTTTTTTCTCGGAAGCTTGATAGGCGGCATAGCAGGATATTTTGGGGGAAGGGTGGATTCTTTAATAATGAGGTTGGTGGAGGTGCTCCTTGCCATACCAACCTTCTACCTTATGCTTTCCCTTAGGTCTGTTTTTCCCCTTACTATGGAAAGCTTTCATGTATTCCTCATGGTTATATTCATCCTCTCTTTTCTCGGATGGGCTGGACTTGCCAGAGTGGTGAGGGGCATGGTTCTTTCTATAAGGGAAAAGGAGTTTGTCCAATCTGCAAAAACCTACGGCGCCGGAACCCTTAGGATATTAAGGGTGCATATACTGCCCAACGCCTATTACTACCTTATAGTATCGGCTACCCTTTCCTTCCCGGGCTATATACTGGCAGAAGCCTCCTTGAGCTTTTTGGGCCTTGGCATTCAAGAGCCCTATCCTAGCTGGGGAAACATGCTATCTGACGCCAGAAATGTAAACCTAATCTCCGCCCACCCTTGGATACTTTCACCGGGTATGGCCCTTTTTTTGGTCGTTATAGCCTTCAACCTTTTGGGAGATAACCTTTTAAAGGGTGATAAAAGATGAAGGATATATTAGCCCTTGTGGAAGAGAATAGGCATGTGATGGGAAGGCTTTACCTTTTGAGGCTATATGCCCCAGAAATAACCAAAGATGTAAAGGCAGGGCAGTTTGTAATGGTAAAGGTTTCCAACAGCCTTGAACCTATGGGCAGGAGGGCCTTTGCGGTGGCAGATGTGAGGGGAAAGGACAGCCTTCTCATCTTTTACGACCTTGTGGGCAGGGGAACGGGCATGCTTTCAAAGGTGAAGAGGGGAGACAAGCTCTGGCTACTTGGGCCCCTTGGGAAGGGCCTTTTCTCCTATGAGGGTGATAAGCATCTCCTTTTGGGAGGGGGTGTGGGCCTTGCAGGCCTAACCCTTTTTGGAAAAGAGTTAAGAAAAAGAGGTAAAAAGGTGCTTTTTGTTTATGGGGGGAGGTCAAAGGAGCATATGGGTATGGAAGATTGGCTAAGGGAAGAGGGGTTTGAATACATTATTTATACAGAAGACGGAAGCAGGGGGAAAAAAGGGCTAATAACGGAAGCTTTAAAGGAGTTTGACAGTTCATGGGTAGTTCATGCTTGCGGGCCAAAGGGCATGCTAAGGGCTTTAAAAAATATGAAGACTGACCATAAGATGTTTTTTTCCCTTGAGAGTAGGATGGCTTGTGGGTGGGGTGTTTGTCTGGGCTGTGTTGTACAAACTACAGGAGGCTACAAAAGGGTATGCTATGAGGGGCCCGTTTTTCCTTCCAAGGAGGTAATCTTCTGATGTTTACTGGCTTGGTGGAAAAGTTAGGCATTGTAGAAAGCTTGAGGGGTGGAAGGCTCATAATTAAAGCTAACTTTGATGAGGTAAAGGTTGGTGATAGTATAGCGGTAAATGGTGTATGTCTCACAGTTGTGAAGATAGAAAAAGAAAAGCTTTTCTTTGACCTGTCCGAGGAAACCTTAAACAGAAGTAATTTAAGGTTTTTAAGGTCTGGCGACCTTGTAAACTTAGAAAGGGCTTTAAAAGCTTCCGATAGGCTTGGAGGCCATATACTTCAAGGTCATGTGGACTTTACCGCACCCATAGCAGAGCTCTCCAGAAGGGGGGAGCATTGGTCTCTAAAAGTGAGGATAAAAGAAGGCTATGAGATCTATTTTGTAGAGAAGGGCTCGGTAGGTATAGACGGCATTAGCCTAACAATAAACAGCGTAAAAGGCGGATTAATTCACATAAATGTTATCCCTCATACTTATGAAAGTACCAACTTGAAAGTAAGAAAGTCCGGAGATATGGTAAATGTTGAAGTTGATATTATAGGAAAGTATGTTGTAAACTATTTAAGGATGGTTGGAAAAAGTGATTATCAAAGCTTGTTGGAGGACCTTTATAATATAAAGTCATGAATGTAATTTGTAAACAGGCTATATACGATAGAAAGGGGAAGGTAGCCTTTTATGAAATATTTCTGCAAGATAAAAGAACGGGCCAATATCCTGAAGGCCTTGACCCTCTCAAAGCCACCAGCATAGCCATAGATGTATTAGTAGAGATAGGGCCGGAGCTGGTAGGTGGCGGTAAGTTAGTTTTTGTTAATGTTCCAGCCATATTTCTTGAGGCTTCCATGTTTGACCTTCTTTCTCCAAAATACGTTGGTATAGAACTGGTGGAAAACAAAAGGCTGACGAATAATGTCTTAGAAGCCATAGATATACTTATCAAACGTGGTTTTAAGTTTAGCATAGATGACTTTGGCTTTGAAAAGATAGATTACCTACCCCTCCTTAACAAATGCCATTTTGTTAAGATAAATATAAAGGACAATCCTTACAATCAAGGTGAACTAAAAGAAGTTATAAGCGTCTTAAAAAGCTTAAAAAAGGGTATAATAGCCAAAAATATAGAGTCAAGAGAAGATTATGAGAAAGCTATTCAGTTAGGCTTTGAATATTTTCAAGGTATTTATTTGTCAAAACCAACAATCGTTAAAGATACAAGAACCATATCTTTCCTTAAATCTACCATAATTAAGACATACGATGCCATAAAAGCTGGAAATATTAAAAAAGTGGTTGAAGTGATAGAGAAGGATGTGGGGGTTACTTACAAATTGCTTAAATTTGTAAATTCTGCTTATTTTCCAAAGGTTAAAGAGTTTAGCAATGTGGAAGATGCGGTGGTTTATCTGGGTCTTGAGAATGTGGCAAAGTTTGTCATCGTTTTGGCTTTGTCTGATATGTTTGTGGATGAAGGAGAGAAAAAGTTATGGAAAAGGGCGCTTTTTAGGGCAAGCCTTGCAGAAAGGCTTGCAGAGATATATTCAAATGAGGTGAAAGATAAGGCTTATCTTATGGGCCTTTTTTCCCTCTCTTGGGAAATACTTGGGCAAAAGCCCGCCGAGTTGGCAAGGGCTATTGCTTTGGACAGGGAGATAGTGGAAGCCTATGAAAATAGACTAAGCCTGCTGGGATTTATACTTTCCCTCGTGGAGCTTTTGGAAGAGAGCAGCAGCGATGAAACTATAGAAAAGGTGGCAAAGGTTTTAGAAGCCACGCCGGAAAAGGTGAAAGAAATCCTTGAAATGGCAAGAAAGGAATTGGAGATGTTTATAGATTAATCTGTTGCATAACTGTGAAGTCCCGGGAAGAAGAGATTTACCGCAAAGAAACATATTAACACAGTTATAAAGCCAAATACCACCATCCATGCAGCTCTTTTACCCTTCCAGCCAAACATTTGCCTTGCATGAAGATAAGCCCCAAAAAACAGCCACACTATAAGGGACCAAACCTCTTTTGGGTCCCAGCTCCAGTATCCACCCCAAGCCTCATTTGCCCAAGCCGCACCAAGAATTATGGATGCAGTCCATATGGGAAAGACTATAACAATAGATTTATAGGTTATCTCATCAAGCACTTCCTTTGAAGGTAAGGGTATGTTGGGAAACATCTCTTTGAGAAGATAGAGAAGGGCTCCGCCAAAGCCTACCGTAAAACCAGCATAACCTATAAAGGCCGTAACCACATGTAAATAAAGCCAGTAGCTTCTAAGGGCTGGCATAAGGGGTGTTATCTCCTTTGAAGCGTAAAAGATAGCAAAAGCGGAAAGAGAAAAGACCAAAGGAACAACCACTACACCTATAAGCCTTAGATGGTACTTCTTTTCCAGAAAGAGGTAAATAAAGCCTACTACAAAGCTCCAAAAGGTTAAGGCTTCAAAGAGGTTGCTCCAGGGTGGGTGAGGCACTCCAAGCTCATAAGTTTGTATAGTCCTCCTAACCATTCCAGCCAAGTTGAGAGCAAGTCCAAGGTAAAGGCTAAGGGAGGCTAAGAGCTGAACAGCCCTGTCTCTCAGTAAGATTGTGCTTATGTATATGATGGAAGACAAGGTATAAGCCAAGGTGGCAGACTTGTACCAAAAGGTGTTGTCTATCTTTATAAACCCAAGGCCTGCACCAACAAGAAACAAAAGAACCCACAAAAGAAAGCCATAGGACCTTTCCCTTGTATTTTCAAAGGATATCTCTCTCATGAATTATAAATATATACTACTTTTGCGGTTTTACATCCACTTTTATATACACATTTACCTCTGGATGTAGCTTTAAGGCAACGGTGTATATCCCCACATCTTTTATAGGAGTCCTTAACATCACCTTCTTCCTGTCTATATCAAAGCCTTTTTCTCTTAGGGCTTGTGCTATATCTTGGGGCGTAACTGAGCCGAAAAGTTTACCTTTTTCTCCCACTTGTCTGACAATTTCCACAACAAGGCCTTCCAGCTTTTTGGCCAATTCTTGCGCCTTTTCCTTTTCTTTCTGAAGCTTTCTGGTCCTTTGTGAAATTATGCTCCTTACATGTTTGAGGTTGCTCTCTGTAGCTGGTAGGGCTATGCCCCTGGGTATGAGATAATTCCTTGCAAAGCCATCTTTCACATTTATAACATCGCCAAAAACACCGTACCCTTCAAGGTCCTTTATGAGCACCACCTTCATGCCACACCTCCTTATGTTACAAGGTAAGGTAGAAGGGCAAGCTGCCTTGCCTTCTTTATTTCCCTTGATAGCATCCTTTGATGCTTGGCGCACACGCCAGTTTGTTTTCTGCCTATTATCTTACCCCTCTCTGTTAGGAACCTTCTCAGCTCTTCATAGTTCTTATAGCTTGGGTCCTTCTTTGCCTCACAAAAAGGACAACTCTTTTTTGCAGATCTTTTAATTACATCCATAATAAACCTCCTCAGAAAGGTATTTCATCGTCTTCAGAGCTAAAAGGCTTTTCTGGAAGGTCTTCAGAAAAAGCCTCTTCCTCCTTTAGCAGCACCTCCTCTGTGGGGCCTTCCATCTTGGGCTTGTTTATTATCCTAACCCCTTCCGCCACTATACGCACCTTACTTTGTGAGTTTCCTTCCTTATCTGTCCATCTATCTTGAACGAGCCTCCCTTCTACGACTACTGTGTATCCCTTTGATATACGAAGTCCGAGGCTTTCGGCCAACTTCCCATAAGCCTTTACCTCAAAGAAGTGGCTCTCTTCTCTCCATTCCTCACCCACCATGTATCTCCTGTTGTAGGCAAGGACAAACTCGGCCACCTGAGTGCCAGAAGGCAGATACCTTAACACAGGATCCTTGATAAGCCTTCCTATGATTATAACCCTGTTAAGCAACCTTCTCTCCTTCTTGCTTTTTTACCTTTATATTAAGCCAACGGATTATATCTTCGCTTATTTTGCAGTAAAAGTCAAGCTCGTTGGGAAGCTCCGGCTTTTCCGACACAATATGGAAGATAAAGTATCTTGCATGGTTAAAGCCTTGTATGGGATAGGCCAGTTGTTTTGTCCCCCAATCAGCAACATCTACCGTTTCACCACCCTTCTTTTGGACAAATTCCTTTATTTCTTGCACTCTTCTTTGCACCTCTTCTTCTGTGAGGGTGGGCTTGAAAGCCACAACGCTTTCATAGTAGCGTTTAGTTTGATAATACCTTCTTGCCATCCTTCACCTCCTGGACCTTTATGGTCCCCACCCCTTAGGGTGGGAACGAGGTAGGGTATTATTATAACATAGAAAGTCTTTTATGCTTCCAAAACGGCCCCCTTGGAGGCAGAGGCTACAAACTTTACATACCTTCTAAGCCATGGGCTCTTTATCTCCTTTTGTAGGGGCTTGAAGTTTTCCATCCTTCTTTTGAACTCCTCTTCCTCTATTAGGAGCTCTATCTTCCTGTTTGGTATGTCTATTAGGATCTCATCGCCCTCTTGCACTATGCCTATGGGTCCGCCGCTTGCCGCCTCTGGAGATATGTGTCCTACGCAGGCTCCCCTTGTACCGCCGGAAAACCTTCCATCTGTTATAAGAGCCACCTTATCACCAAGGCCCATACCCATTATGGCAGAAGTGGGAGACAGCATCTCCCTCATGCCCGGGCCACCCTTCGGCCCCTCATACCTGATAACAACCACATGACCTTCTTTTACCTTTCCACCCATTATGCCCTCTATGGCTTCTTCTTCCGAGTTGAAGCATATGGCTTTCCCTTTGAAGACAAGCATCTTTGGGTCCACTCCCGCCGTTTTCACCACCGCACCCTCGGGAGCCAAGTTTCCAAAAAGTATGGCTATACCACCCTCCTTTGAATAGGGGTCTTCTATCCTTCTTATTACCTCTCCGTCTGCCTCCGGTGCCTCTTGAGCTATCTCCCTTAGAGTTTTCAAGCTTACCGTTAGCTTGTCAGGATGGGGCAGATAGCCACCTCTTATAAGCTCTTTGAGGATTGCGGGGATGCCCCCCACATTATCCAGATCTTGTATGTGATAGTGGGAGGCGGGTGATATCTTGCATATGGTGGGTGTCCTTTTTGATATCTCGTTTATCCTTGCAAGGTCGTATTCAATGCCAGCCTCTCTGGCTATTGCCAAAAGGTGCAGTATGGTGTTGGAAGAGCCTCCCATGGCTATGTCCACCGCAAAGGCGTTGTCAAAGGCTTCTTGTGTCAATATGTCCCTTGGTTTTATATCCCTTTTTAGGAGCTCCATTATCTGCCTTGCCGCCCTTCTTGCAAGGACCTCCCTCCTTGGGTCTACTGCGGGTATGGTACCATTGCCCGGCAATCCAAGGCCCAAAACCTCCGTAATACAGTTCATGGAGTTTGCGGTAAACATACCCGAGCAGCTGCCGCAGGTGGGGCAGGCATGCTCCTCTATAAGCTTTAACTCCCTTTCCGTTATATTTCCAGCCTTGAGCTGGCCAATGCCTTCAAAGACGCTTATCAGGTCAACCTTTTTCCCGTTTACCTCTCCCGCCAGCATGGGACCACCGCTTATGAAGATGGTGGGGATGTTTAGCCTTGCCGCCGCCATAAGCATACCGGGCACTATCTTGTCGCAGTTGGGTATGCATATGAGGGCGTCAAGCTGGTGGGCCTCCACCACCGTCTCTATGGAGTCTGCTATGAGCTCCCTTGAAGGCAAGGAGTAGTGCATTCCATAGTGTCCCATGGCTATGCCGTCGTCCACGCCTATTACATTAAACTCTATGGGCACACCGCCAGCCTTTCTAACCTCTTCTTTTATAGGCTGTACAAACTCCCTAAGATGCACATGACCGGGGATGATATCTATGTAAGAGTTGGCTATGCCAATGAGGGGCTTGTCAAAGTCCTCATCGGAAAGCCCACAGGCTCTGAGCAAAGCCCTGTGGGGAGACCTTTCTATACCCTTTTTAACCTTATCACTTCTGTACATCTCCGACCTCCTTGCCTTTACAAAATATAAGCCAAAAGGGCGGTTATAACCACATTAACGATGGATATGGGCAGCATGATCTTCCAACCTATCTCTGTAATGTCTTTTGCCTGAAACCTCGGCAGGGTCCAATGAAGCCAAAGGACAAAGAAAACAAGGGCAAACATCTTTATCAAAAACCAAAGGTAAGGAGATAAGGGTCCAAAGATGTGAGGTCCAGACCAACCACCAAAAAAAAGCACCACAGCAATGGCAGAAAGGGCCATCACATTCAAATACCACTCGGCCAAGGGGAAGACTCCAAACCTCATACCTCCGTATTCTACGTTGTAGCCCGTTACAAGCTCTGCCTCCGCCTCTTGTATGTCAAAGGGTACCCTTCCCGACTCTGCCAACATACAGAAAAGGTACAAGACAAAG
>JBKBHW010000037.1:0-10103 GCA_046297555.1 Aquificaceae bacterium | reverse complement strand
ATTGCAAGACCTTGTAAATGCCATAAACAATGTGGCTGGAAATAGGATAGTAGCAAGCGTATTTTATGATGGGACCTCCTACAAACTTATGCTTTCAGAAAAGGATGAAAGGGCTTCTACAGTGGAGACCACAGCTCCCACAACGGTAATATCCTTTGAAGATCCACTGTATGTAAACGGGCAGGCTTGGGACTTGGATGTTAACAATCCGCTTCAAAGGGCGCAGAACGCCCAAATAAGGATAGGAACAAATATTATCACAAGTCCTTCTAACACCTTTGAGAACCTTATGAGTGGGCTAAATGTGGAAGTGAAAAAGGAAGGAAGCGCCACCATAAGCGTAAAGGATGACTATTCAAAGGTGGTGGATTTTTTCAACAACTTTGTAAAAAACTACAACGCGGTAATATCTCAAGTAAACCAGCTTACGGGAAAGGATGCCATCTTTCAAGGAGATTACTCTATAGTGGGTATAAAAACGGAGCTCTCAAGGATGTTGGATGAGCTCTTTGCCAACGACCTTGTAAATGTAAAAGAGGGTGGAACTCTTGAAGCAAACAGCTCCACTATAAGCTCCTTGGCAAGCTCAAACCCACAAAAGCTAAAGGGCATAATATCCAAGCTAAAAGATACCATGGGGTCATACGCCCTTGGAACTTCTACAACGCTTCAGAATTTTACCAACGATTTTCAAAGCAGGCTTGACCTAATAAACGCAAGGGCTCAAAAGCTGGGAGAGCAATTGGCAATAGAAGAACAAAGATTGAGGGTTGAGTATGCAAAAGTGGAGGCCTTTATAAACAAGTCTCAAGAAGTTATGGCAAGGCTTCAAAGTTTTATAGTGAGCCTTTCAGAGATGCAAGGAGGACAACGATGATAAACGCATACCTTGAAAATATGGTACTTACATCAAATCCAGTTATGCAGGTTATCCTTCTTTACGAAAAAGCCATAGCATGCCTTGAAGAGGTAAGGGAGATAATGGAAAAAGGCATAAAAGACTATGAAGGTGTAAAGGCAAAGTATGAGGCCTTAGGTAGGGCTACGGACATATTAACTGTGCTGAAGGCTACACTCAATATAGAACAGGGTGGTGAGATAGCAAAAAATCTCAGTGAGATATACCAAGCTCTTCTAAATGACCTTGTAAGGATAACGGTGGAAGGAAAGGATGAACCAGAAACCATAAGTAAGATGGTAAATGTATTAAAGGACCTAAAGGAAAGCTGGGAGGAGGTAGAAAGGAAAATATATGGAAAACCTTAAGAAAATACTCCTGCAGTGTGAAACATATATTCAACAGGGAGATGGGATAAGGCTATAGATATGTTAAATAGTATTACAGAAGAGCAGATTGAAAGTTTGGACTTGGAAACTGCAAAGGAGTGTTTTAGGTTGCTGGAGCATTTAATAAAGGAAGGAGAGCGGATAAGGAACAAAATGGCGGAAAATCTGGTAAATTTTAGAAGGTTTAAAGAGGGTTATAACCTTTAGTACTCTCTGTAAACAAGCTTAAGTATAAAGTCTTTAAGGACTCCTAACTGATCAAGGGGTTTGATAAAGTCTAATACCACCTTTAATTCCTTCTCTGCCCTTATTCTTGTCTTTTCCACACCTCCGAGCTCAAGCACCAACCTTCTTAGACTCTCATACTCACCATCATAAAAGAGGTTTTTCTGGTTTTCTGTTAGGCTATCAAGTACAGATATAAGTGGATAGGTGCATTTGCCCTCCGCCAAATCTGAGCCAGTGGGCTTTCCAAGCTTTTCCTCCTTCCCGTAGTAGTCAAGAGCATCGTCTATTAGCTGAAAGGCCCTTCCGGCCAGCATGCCCATACGGTAAAAATCCCAGTAATCTTTTCTGCCGGCTACCAAGGCTCCTACAGCCATACAGGCACCAAAGAGAGCACCGGTTTTATAGTCTATTATCTTAATGTAAGTATCCTCATCAATGATCTTTCCAAGACTTCTGAGCTCCAAAAGCTGCCCCTGAGACATTTTCATAACAGCATCACTCAAAACTTCTATACTTTGCAAGCTTCCATACTGAGCATAAAGGGATAAGGATTTGGCATACATATAATCCCCTGTAAGAACACAGGCTTGATTTCCAAAGACAAGGTTGGCACTCCTTTTTCCCCTCCTTATTTGCGCTCCGTCTACCACATCGTCATGAAGCAAAGAAGCTATATGCACATACTCTATACCCACCGCCAAGGGGATAGCCCTTTCTGTATCACCGCCAAGGGCTTCACAAACCATAAGGGTAAGAAGAGGTCTCACCCCCTTCCCACCAGAGGATATAAGATAATAGCCTATATCAAAAACTTCCCTTACTTCAGGATCAAGATAATGTAGTATTCTTTCTCTTATATCCTCAACGCCTATCATAGACTTTAATAGTATAAACCAATCTTACCACTGGGATGTAATCTTTGCCTTCTTGTTTAAGAACTTGTCCACTGCAAGGGCAGCCTTTACACCATCTGCAGCTGCTATAACGGCTTGTTTTATGCTGGTACATAGCACATCGCCGGCGGCAAAAACTCCCGGCACAGAGGTCATCATCTCCTCATTAACTACTATGCAATGTTCATTGGTCATCTCCACCTGGTTCATTAGAAAATCTACAGAAGGCTTGTTGCCGCCCAGAAATATAAAAACACCATCCACTTGAAGAAGCTTCTTTTCCTTTGTGGTTATGTTTTGAACCCACAGACCCTCTACAAGAGAACTACCCACTATCTCCACAATCCTATGGTGCAAAAGTATCTCTACCTTTGGGTTAAACTGTATTTCAGATACCATTTCATGGGGTGCTTTTATCCTGCTGGAGGGCACCACCAAGTATATCTTACTGGCAAAGCGTGCAATAAACTCCGTTTCTTCAAGGGCATAATCATCCTCACCTATAACCGCCACAGGCCTATCTTTGAAAAAGGCCGCATCACAAACCCCACAGTAAGAAACACCTTTGCCCAAAAACTCCTCTTCACCTTTGTACTTGTTGGTTCTTTCCATGGCGCCAGAGGCTATTATCACCGCCCTTGCCTTAAACTCTCTACCATCTATGGTATAAACCTTTTTAACCTCTCCCAAAAGGTCTGTGGCAATAACCTTACCCCTTACAAATTCGGCACCAAAGGCCCTTGCATGCTCCCTTATAAGCTTTAACAGTTCATAACCTGATATGGGACCCCTTATACCCGGATAGTTTTCTATCTGTTGGGTAACACCCAAGGCGCCGTCCGCTTCCGCCCTATAAAGGACAAGGGTAGACAAGCCAGCCCTTGCGGTGTATATGGCAGCAGAAGAGCCGGCAGGACCAGCACCTATTATTATTACATCATAAACCTTATCAGTACGAAAATCCAAAGTCAGCTCCATTTTTCACCTCCAATAGAAAAATATAATAACCCCCGGGAGGGGGAAGGTGATTAACCTTTTAGCGCCTCATATACTCTACCTACCAGCTCTTCTGAGGGCTTTAGGGTTTTTTCTCCTTCCTTCCACTTAGCTGGGCAAGCTTCGTCCGGATGGCTCATAAGGTAGGCATTTGCCTTCATTTTTCTAAGGAGCTCTTCCGCGTTCCTACCCACATTGTAAAAGTTTATTTCCGAGCCCACAAGTACACCATCTGGGTTGATTATAAAAGTACCCCTTAAGGCAAGGCCCGTATTCTCATCATAAACGCCAAAAAGCCTTGAAACCTTTCCCGTTGGATCCGCCCCCATAAGATACCTTACCTTTTCAAGGAGTTTTTCACTCCTTTGCCATGCAAGGTGGGTGTACTTGGTGTCGGTAGAAACCGATATTACCTCCACACCCATCCTTTGCAGCTCATCATAGTATTCTGCCAAGTCGGCAAGCTCCGTAGGGCACACAAAGGTAAAATCTGCTGGGTAGAAGAAGAGCACTACCCATTTGCGCTCTCTGAGAAGGTCCTCAAGGGAAACCTTCCCAAAGCCCAAGGTTTTTGGGTCGTAGACCTCCATTTCAAAGTTTGGCACCCTTTGTCCTACCTTCACTTCCATCTTCACACCTCCTTTAATATTTTTGTATTGAATATTATAAGTAATTGAGAAAGATTTGCAATATGATAAATATCAGAATGGTCGCCCCAAAACAGGGCAGGTACAAGCCCTGCTCAATTTAGGAATTTCCTGTTTATCTAAACATATGATATGATTTTATGGGGGTCCCTATGAAAACAAATTTGCTGATAAAACTTTCCTTTGCTATATTCCTTGCCTTTGTTGTAGCCTTTGCTACGACCTTTTATATTTTTAGGTCCCAGATGATAGAGAGTGCAAAAAGTAAAGCCTACGACATATCGGAGTTGGTAAGGGACACCCTCACATATTATATGGTTATTGGTATTATGGACAGAAGGGATGAGTTTCTAAACAATATAAGGCAAATAGAGGGTGTGGAGGAGATAAGGGTTATAAGGGGCAAGGGTGTTGTGGAGCAGTTTGGTAAGGGTATGGAGTTTGAAGTTCCAAGGTATGAGATAGAAAAGGCAGTCTTGGAGAGTGGCAAGACCAAGGAGGTGCTTCAAGAATCCTTCAAAGATGTAAAGTATAGGATAGTTATACCGTATAAGGCTGACCCTGTTAAGGGGGTAAATTGTCTACAGTGCCACAAGGCAAAGCCCGGAGAGGTTTTAGGAGCCATAAGCCTAACTATGGATATCACACCTATGAGGAGTAGGGGCTTGCAGATGTCCCTTTGGATATTTTTAGCATTCTCCTTAGCTTTTGGTTTTGTAATCTTCTTTACCAACTCCCTGCTGACCAAAATAGTACAATTTCTAAAGGATATGACACAAGCCCTTAGCTTGATGGGAGAGGGTAAATTTCAGCATGATATAAGAACGGACTTGGGGCACGAGGTAGGCGATTTGGTAAAAACCTTTAAAAATACCTGTAATAGGTTGCAAAACAATCTATCTTCTATGGAGGAAAAGGTGGTGTCTATGATAGGGGAGCGCACCCTAAAAACGGGCGATGTGCTTTCAGATACCTCAAAAATAGTGGATGAGCTGCTTCGCATATACAAGTTCAAAAAAACCATAGAAAAGGACAAATCAAGGGAAGATGTTTACAAAAGAATATTGCAGGTTATACAGGATTATATGGGCTTGGACAAGTTTTCCTTTTATGACGTACAAAGGAAGAAAAACAGAATACAAGCCATACATGTGGAAGGAGCTACGAGCTGGTGCAAAGATGTTATCTTTGAAAGGGCTGATGAGTGTAGAGCCTACAGGACGGGTTTGGATGTAGATTCAAGGGAGTTCCTTTGCATATGTCCCAACTTTATAAACTGCAAAGAGAATAAGCTACACCACTATTGCATTCCCATTTATGTGGGTGGCTCTGTGCAGTATGTGTTGCAGCTGGTCTATGAACCAGAAATGGAGCCCTTTGTAAATCTTGTAATCCCCTACATAAAGGGCTATCTGGAGGAGGCAACCCCCATTTTGGAGGCAAAGGCCTACATGGACGCGCTAAGAGAACAGTCCCTTAGAGACCAGCTTACAGGCTTATATAACCGGAGGTCTCTTGATGAGACTATAGACAAGATAGCAGCTCAGATAAGAAGAAGGGGAACTACCCTTGGAATCCTTATGGTGGATGTGGACTACTTCAAAGAAGTAAACGATACCTATGGGCACGACGTTGGAGATAAGGTTTTAAAGGAAGTGGCTAATGTACTTTCAAGGTCTGTAAGAGAGTCGGATATGGTGATAAGGTTTGGAGGGGAGGAGTTCTTGGTGCTTTTGATGGATGTACAAAGTGGAAAGTCTGAAGAGGTGGCGGAAAAGATAAGGGGAGCTGTAGAAAGCCATACCATAGAATCTTTTGGAGTTGTGCTTAGGAAAACTGTAAGTATAGGCGTTTCTGAGTTTCCTAAGGATAGTGAAAAGATATGGCAGTGCATAAAGTATGCGGACGTAGCCCTCTATAAGGCTAAGGAGATGGGTAGAAACAGGGTGGTCCGCTTTAGACCTGAGTTTTGGATAGAGGGGAGCTACTAAAATATTTTTAATGAGGGAAAGGGTTGTCTTCTTGTGTGATAACATAAGGGCTCTTTTTCCTTCTCGTGGTTGGGGTAGCACAGGCATCCATGCCTGTGGGAAAAAATTAACCAAAAGGCGCGGGCAGGGATGCCCGCGCTACCTCTCACACAAGAAGTCTATTATTTACATAAGGGCAATTCACGAATTGCCTGCCAAAATAATTGAGCGGTTCATGAACGATTGAATTTATCACTTGGCATATTAGGGCTACTAAAATATTTTTAATGAGGGAAAGGGATCTTATAAAGCTTGAGTTCTTCCAAGTCTTAGAGAAGCTAAAAGCATATGTACATTCTAAGGCTACGGATAGGTTTATTGATCAGATAAGGCCAATTACAGATAGGCAGCTGCTGGAGGAGAATATAAGCCTTGTTAAGGATTTTGCATATGTTTGGGAAGAAATAAACCTTTATAAATTTGATGATGTAGAAGATCTTATAAAGAGATCTTCCATAAAGGATTACACACTGTCTGTGGAAGAGGCCCTAAGCCTTCTGAAGGTATTAAGGTTGATCAAAGAGGTTAGAAAGGCTTTGGGTGAGAGGGTGCAAGCTTACAAAAACCTTGCCCAGATAACAAAAAGCCTTTATCTTTTTAGCCACCTTGAAAATGCCATTGAATCGGTTATAGATCCAAGGGGCTTTGTAAAGGATTCGGCCAGTGAGGAGCTAAGGAGTATAAGGTATAAGATAAGGGAGACGGAGAAGGAGATTTTAAAAAGGCTTGAATCTGTTTTTTCAAGGCCAGATGCGGACAGGGTTTTTTCCGATAAGTTTGTAGCTTATAAAAATGGTAGGTATGTGCTTCCTGTAAAAACTACAGAGGTGAAAAAAATAGTAGGCGTGGTGCATGGCACCTCTTCCTCAGGCTTTACCACCTATGTGGAACCCCAGAGTGTGATAGAACTAAACAACAAGCTTACAGTTCTGAGGGATGAGGAAGAGGAGGAGGTAAGGAGAATACTCAGAAGGCTTACCTCTCTTATAGGCGAGCAGTCCCAAAGGCTCTTTGAGGCCTTTAGAACCCTTGTAAAAGTAGATTACCTGTATGCCGTGGTAAGGTTTGCAAGGGAGTATGAAGGGAAATTTCCAAAGATAGGCAACCATGTGGACCTTTCTGGTGTAAAGCATCCGCTTTTAATCTTTTTGAAAGAAGATGTAGTGCCTATAGATATAAGAATTAAGGATAAGAGGGGGTTGTTGTTAACAGGTCCAAATACGGGCGGGAAGACGGTAGCCCTAAAAACTTTGGGTCTTTGCAGTCTTTTATTTCAATCGGGTATTCCCATACCTGTGGAAGAGGCTACTTTGCCCGTCTTTGAAAAGATTTTTATTGACATAGGAGATGAGCAAAGCATAGAACAAAGCCTTTCCACCTTTTCTTACCATATGACCAACATAGCCCACTTCCTACCTTTTGTTGATGAAAAAACCCTTGTGCTTCTTGATGAGCTTGGAGCTGGAACAGATCCGGTGGAGGGTTCAGCCCTTGGAATAGCCTTGCTTGAATATCTAAAGGAGAAAGGGTCTTTTGTCTTTGCTACCACCCACCATACACCAATAAAGGTTTATGCCCTAAACTCCGATTATTACATACCGGCAAGCACGCTTTTTGATAAAGAAAGTCTAAGTCCACTTTATAAGATAATCTACGATGCTGTGGGTGAAAGTATGGCTTTGGCGGTAGCCCAAAGATGTGGAATTCCGGAGGAGATATTGTTGAAAGCAAAGGAATTCCTTCCTGCTGGCTTTGAAGAGTACTTTTCTGCAAGGAACACGCTTGAAGAGTACATAAAAGAATATGAGGAAAGGTTAAAGGAGTTAGAAGAAGAGAAAAACAAGCTTGAACTCCTTATAAAGGAACAAGAAAGGATAAAGGAAGAGCTTGAGAAAAAGAAAAGAGAGGAGATAAATAGAGCCATAAAGGATTTGAAAGATAGGTTTGAGGAGTTTCTCTTTGAGGCAGAAAAACATATAAGGAGCATAAGAGACAGGCAAAGAATTAAGGAACTTTTTAGAGAAAAGGTGGAGGATGTATACAGAGAAGAATTAAAAGAGAGTTTGCAGGTTGGTGATTGGGTTGAATTCTTGGGCTCAAGGGGAAAGATAATTGAGTTAAAGGATGATAGGGCCAATGTGCTTTTTGGAAATGTTAAGGCATGGGTAAAAACGGCACAGCTTAAAAAGATAGAAGCTCCACCGGAAGAATCACCACCTGAAAAGGTTTTTGAGTTTAAAAAGGGCTTGACATCAGAAATAAACCTCATAGGCTTTAGCGTGGAAGAGGCTCTTACCAAGCTGGATCTTTTCTTACAAGAGGCTTACAGCATGGGCTTAAAAAGCATAAAAGTGATACACGGTCATGGAGTTTTGAAAAAGGCAGTTCAAGACTTTCTCTCCTCTTCTCCCCTTGTAATCTTTCACAGGGAGGGTTATCCAAAGGAGGGAGGCTCCGGCACCTCCCTCGTGTATTTAACAAAGGATTAGCAAGGTGAGCCCGGAGAGCCAGAACAGTCAGAACAAAGGTGTATGGCGTGAACCTTTAGAAGAAGCTCAAGACCCTTTTCTTCAAACCATGGGGCTATATCTCCGCGCTTCACTTTCCACATAAAGTATTTCTCAAAGGCAGATTTAAGATAATGCATCCAAACAGCCTTTTTATACATCACCGTTGCCCTTGGTGGAAGCACTGGATAGGCAAAAAAGCCCATAGCGTCACCGCCCATATCCGCTATACATATGGCAGACAGCTCAGGTGCGTACCTGTCTGGATTGTTTCTTATATCGTTTACTATATTGTGCGCCACAGCCAAAGCCATCTGCTCTATCATCATACCCGTTTTTGGAGCCCCTGTGGGTATGGGTGTTTGTTCTACAGGTGGTATGGCAGTTACCACTCCAACGCCAAAGATGTTTTTGTAGGTGGGGTTTTGGAAGCATCTGTTTACCAAAACCATCTTGTTTGCCGGGTTTGCAACCTTTTCTCCTGCGGATGCCACCACCTCTGGTCCCATAAAGCGGGGCATAATCATGGAAAGCTTGGCTGGAGCCTCATAGGTTTTGCCCTCCAAGTCCTCGTATATAACCTTGTCGGGCTCCACCTTTGTTATCTTTACATTGGCCACATACTTTATACTCCTTTCTGCCATTAGGTCTTCCATGAGCCTTCTTGAAGGTCCAACACCCCCAAGCCCCATATGCCCCACATAGGGCTCCGAGGTTATGTAGGTTATTGGTACCTTGTGCCTTAATCCTCTCCTTTTGAGTTCATGATGAAGCATAAAGGCAAACTCATAAGCGGGACCAAAACAGCTCACACCGGGTATGGCACCAACCACCACTGGACCGGGGTTTTTGTAAAACTCTTCAAGCCTTTTGTTTAATTCCATTGCATGCTCTGCAGTACATACGGAAGTAGAATATTGATCCTGCCCTTCTGCACCAAATACAAGCTTTGGACCGGTGGCTATGACAAGGTAATCATACTCTACAACTTTACCGCCCTTGGTCTTTACCTTGTTTGCCTCTGGGTCAATGCTTTCCGCATCTTCATTTATAAAGTCTATGTCGTGCTTTGGAAGTAAGCCTGCCAAAGGCACGCTTATGTCCTCAAACTTCCTCCATCCAAGGGCAAGGTGAGGATAGGAAGGGGTAAAGCCAAAGTAGGGCCTTCCCGATACCACGGTGATCTTCAAGGACTTGTCAAGCTTTCTTTAGTTGTAGGCAGTGGCTATGCCACCCACACCGCCACCTATTACCACCACATGCTTACTCATTACATCACCTCCTTTGTCAAGGTTTCTTCACTTATAATTATATAAGCTATAGCTTATATGCTGGCTGAGAAATTGCCTTCTAAAGAGCCCTTATGTTATCGCGCAAGAAGTTTAACGAATAGGCGTCTCATAAACTATCCCTATAAAGGTTGAATTTCTCACTCGGCGGGCTTCGGTGCATAAATCACCCTTTTTGGAAAGATTAAAGCAAACAAGCCCCCTAATCTGAACTTCCTCATCACCA
>JBKBHW010000036.1:0-10215 GCA_046297555.1 Aquificaceae bacterium | reverse complement strand
AATACCTGAGATATAAAGGCTACAGACCAGTACAGCATGGGTGGTTTTTCAAAACGTGGCTGGCAGTTGTAGATGGGATGGATAAAGTCTCCGCTTTTTAGCATATGAAGAGCCGCGCTCATATTCCTCCCCTCGTCAAGGGAGGTAAAAGAAAGGATCCAATTGCCCCACACAAGATAAAAAAAGGAAAGGGTCAAAAGTAAAAGGATACTGCGAGGAAGCATAGCGCACCTATAGCCCAGCCCACCAAAACATCAAGGGGGAAATGGGCACCCATATAAACCCTTCCATAGCCTATAAGAAGGGTATAAAGAAGGGCTATGGGCTTTAAAAAAGCTGGCACATGCTCATAAAGACAAAGAGCTATAGCCATTGACATGGAAGCATCCCCAGAGGGAAAGGATCTTAGTCTTAGGTCTTCCAAAAGATAGACATCTTGCAACGAGGAGGCAGGTCTTTTTGCCCTTACCGTGTACTTTAAAACCTTTACTATCAAAGTCTGAAGGGAGATCACCAAAAGGTACTTTACGAAGCTTGCCTTCCAAAAGAAAAAGAACAGCAAACCAACAAAAACACCAAAGGAGCCCTTACCCAACTTGTGAAAGCGAAGATAGAAGATGTCAAGAAGGGGATGCCTTCTGTGGTTTATGGCATAAAAAAGCCTGTAGTTTAGGGAGAAGTCCTCTATGCTTTTTAACTTCATTTGTACACTATTTTACCCCTTTGTACCTCCACGGGTGATAATATAACCTTTTCATCGCTCATAAAGGATATGAAGCCCTCAATCAAGCCTGCGAAGAAGTAGATCACAGGAGAGTTTATAAGGTCATCTCCTACTATGGCGTCTGTGAATATATCCTCTTCCACTATAACCCTATCTCCTTCTATCCTTACAGACTTGGCAAAGCCAAGGTTTTCAATTATGGCGCCTGCCCTCTTTAAAGCCTCTTCCTTATGTAAACTTTCTGGGAAATGACCTATTAGGCTTTCTAAGAGCTTTGGTCCTGCTTGCTTTCCAGCATCTCGCATCACAGCTCTGGCGCCTTTATCGCCTATTAGGTTTTTTACACCTTCTGCCATATTTACAATGGCAAGCAATAGTATATCTGCGTCAATCATGTTATTTTCCCCCAGTTTATTATATATTATATCTAAACTTATTGTGAATTTTATTAGTTTTGCTTATAAAAGTTATAAGTTTACTTTTTGCCGCAAGGGGCTTGCCCTACAAAAGGGTCTTAGCCCACAGACTCGTATATCCTTCCCCTAAACTTGGCTCCCAAGGACAGGGCAAGATCTTGAGTTTTTTTCATGTCCACTCCATCGTAGTCTACGGCGGTGGCAACTACCTCAAAGCCTTCTTGCAAGGCTGTTTTTATAAATTCTATTACCTTTTCAAAGGCGTCTCCTTGGGCTGGCCTGCATAGGCGGTTGTAGGTCTCTTTGTCTTGGGCGTTCAAGCTAACAGACCAAACATCCACCAAGCCTTTCAGCTCTTTTAGCTTCTCCTTTGGCAGGAAGGTAAACATAAGGCCGTTTGTATCCACCCTTACCCTTCCTCCCCTTTGTTTTACCCACTTGGCTATCTCTTTAAGGGCGGAAAACCTTAAGGTAGGCTCCCCATATCCACAAAAGACTATCTCCTCGTACCTCTTAGGGTCTCCTATCTCCCTTATTACCTCTTCTATCCTTGGATCCCTTGAGACCCAAACCCAATATCCCTTTACCATAAAGTTCCTTTCTCTTTCCCTTTGACAGAAGGCGCAGTGCAAGTTGCACTTGTTGGTAAGGTTTATATAAAGCTTGTTGTTTATAACATAGGTTATGGTTTCCCTTTTGTCCTTTGTAAGGTTAAAAAGGAGCTTGGCGTTTTCCGAGGTCATCCTTTCCACATCTTCAAAGGAGCTGTTGGGTATGAGCTGGGCTAAGGCCTCTGCCGTGTACCTTATGTAGGGTGGCTTGTTGGGCTTTCCTCTTACGGGCTGGGGTGCCAAAAAGGGTGCGTCCGTTTCTATAAGGAGCCTGTAGGTGGGCGTTTTCTTAACCACCTCCCTTAAACTCTGTGCGTTGGGGTAGGTTATTATGCCGGAGTATGATATGTAAAAGCCAAGGTCTACGCATGCCTTCATAAACTCATAAGAGCCGGTAAAACAGTGCATAACACCTCCTACCTCATAAGCCTTTTCTTCCCTTAGTATCCTTACAGTATCCTCTTCTGCCTCCCTTGAATGGACTACTATGGGTAGCCCAAGCTCCCTCGCTATGGCTATCTGCCTTCTAAAGACTTCTTCTTGTCTTTTCCTGTCGGAGTAGTCCTTGTAAAAATCAAGGCCCATCTCACCAAGGGCTTTTACCTTTGGATTGGAGGCTGCCAAGTTTTTTAACCACTCAAAGTCCTCTTCCTTTATATGGTCTGCCTCATGGGGATGAAAGCCTATGGCACAAAAGACGTGCTCATTCTCTTCCGAGAGCCTTAGGGCATTCCTTATAGTCTTTCTGTCGTAGCCCACCGTTATGAGATATTCTAAGCTTTTATCCTGAAGAGTTTCCCTACGATCCTCTTCTTTCAAAAGGTCTAAGTGGCAATGGGTATCTACCATGGAATAAGAAAGATATAAAGGAGAGGGATTTTTTCAAGGCTATTTTTTTACAAAAAACTTATTGTCTTATAGCAGTTGGACTTTGTTTTGTTAGAAAGGTTCCTTTTGGGAAGCAAAGGATTAACGGCGCAAGAGGTTCTTACTACGTGGTCAAAGCTAAAAACTAATTACGCAGGATGTCCAATTATTGCTCCACGTGTCTTATTTCTACCTTTAAGAAGTGGGTGGCGCAAGATATGCATGGGTCAAAGTTCCTTATCATGGGCTCTGCCAAATCCTGAAGGGTTTCTTCCCTTACATTGTCAAAGTCTTTTATATACTCCCATAGGGAGAGCTCCATGGCTGGAAGGTTTTGGGCGGTGGGCGGCACTATGTCGGCTTTTAAAATCCTTCCTTCTTCATCAAAGGCGTAGTTATGCCATAGTATACCTCTTGGAGCTTCAGAAACTCCAAAACCCTCCGACCTCTTTGGCTTGAACTCCACAAGGCTTTTCTCCGGCTTTTGGTAGCTTTTAACAAGGTCAAGGGACTTCTCAAGGGAGTGGACTATCTCCAACATCCTCACAAGAAGGCTTTTGTAGGGGTTTTTCAAAGGTGGCACAAGGCCATGCTTCAAAGCCAGCTCCTTTGCCAGCGGGGAGAGCTTTTCAAAGGCGTTGTTAAAACGCGCAAGGGGCCCCACAAGGTAAGTTCTGCCATCCCTTAGCTTGGAATGTTTGGCGGTAGAGTATGGCACCTCAAACTCCTCAAAGACCTCTTTAAAGGAAGAAGCTTTTATCCTTGTACCCTCAAGGTATATATCGCCCTTTAGTATGGGGTATTCTTCTTCCCAAAGGGAGACAAAGGCTACTTCTTTTAGTTCAAAATCTGGAAATTTGATGTCTTTTAGCCTTTCCATCACCCAAAGACCCTTTTCTAAGGCAAGGCTTATGGGCTCAATAAGCTGGGATAGGCCCTCTGGAAGATGGCTAAAGCCCCCAGCTACCACAGAAACTGGATGGGATGTCCTGCCACCAAGGCTTTGTATTATAAGGCTTCCAGCCCTCTTTATTTCCATGCCTACCATAACCAAATCCTTGTCCACCTTTGCCATTTCAAGTATGGAAGGCACTCTGTAAAAGTCTGGAAGATGTAAGAAGAAAATATGGAGGGCGTGGCTCTGTATCCACTCTCCAAAGTACATAAGCCTTCTTATCCTCTCTATTTCCTTTGGAATTTCAACGTCAAAGGCGTCTTCTATGGCTTGAACACCACTCATCTGATAAGCCACCGGACATATGCCGCATATGCGTGCAGTAATATCTGGAATAAGATGGTAGGGCTTTCCCTTTAGTATGCCCTCTATAAACCTTGGTGGCTCGTATATGGAAAGCTTCAAAGCCTTTGGCTTCCCATCAGCATCAAGATAAACCTCAAGGGCACCTTCACCCTCCACCCTGGTAAGGGCAGAAAGCCTTACCTTCATAGCCACCCCCTTATACTTTTGTTAAACCCGTTAAAAGAAACCCTCAAAAGCTCTTTCAGGCCTTCCTCTTCTATTCCAAGCCTTTCATAAGCTTCCTTTAAAGCCAAAAGGTTTGGGTTTTCTATAGGTCCATAACAGCCGTAGCATCCTCTTTTAAAGCTTGGGCATAGGGCACCACAACCGGCCACCGTCATAGGCCCAAGGCATGGCCTTTTATAAGCCACCATCACGCAAGGGTTTGCTCTCCTTTTACACTCAAGACAGAGAGGATAAGAGGGCAGGTGTGCAGACCTGTTTTCAAGGAAGGCCATAAGAACCTCTCTAAGATGTTCCTTGTTTATAGGACAGTCTCTGATCTCCAAATCAACCTTTACAAAGTCAGACAGAGGCCTTGAATGATGGTTTACATCGTAGCTTTGGGAATAAACGGAAGAGTATAGGCTTAAAAAGTCTTCAAAGTTCCTCGCAGACTGTATGCCACCCGAGACGGCGCAGGCCCCAATGGCTATCAAAAACTTAGAACTCTCCCTAATCCTCCTTATCCTCTCCTCTTCCTCCGGAGTGGATACGGAGCCCTCTACAAAAGCAAGGTCAAAGAAGTTCCAACGGTTTACCGATTGCGCTTCAAGGAAATACTCTATGCTCAAAAGCTGGGAGAGCCTTAAGAGCTCCTCTTCAAGCTCAAAGAAGGCCAGCTGACAGCCATCGCAAGAAGAAAACTTAAAGACACCTACCCTCATACCTCTTTCCTTTCAAAGTATTCCTTTATAAGGTCATACCTAAAGATGGGTCCGTCTTTGCAGATAAAGTAGGGGCCTATCATACAGTGCCCGCAAGTACCTACAGAACACTTCATATGCCTTTCAAGGGATGCGTAGATTCTGTTTTCTTCAATGCCCTTTTCTTTTAATAGGCTTACGCAGGCCTTTACCATAGGGTCCGGACCGCATACAAAGACCAAGGCATCCTTTTCAAGCTCCAAATCCCTCAAAAGGTCTGTTATAAGACCCGTTCTTCCCCTCCATTGTGGGTGGGAGGTGCCTATTATGACCCTAAAGTCTGCCTTTGAGGACCACTCTTCATAAAGGTACTTGTAAAGAAGGCTGTCATAGTCCTTTGAGCCGTAAAGGTGTACAAGCCTTTTTATGGGCCTTTTCATAGCCTCCTCAAAGACCCATCGGGTTGCCGCAAGGCCAAGGCCTCCAGAGAGGATAAGAAGGGTTCTCCCGTAGGCCTCTTCCAAATTCCACCTGTTCCCATAGGGCCCTCTCCAACACAAAAAGTCCCCTTCCCTCAAGCTGACTATATACCTTGTTACATCGCCCACAGCCCTGACTGTATGGACTATGTAGCCTTCACCCTTGCTGGCTATGGTTATGGGAGACTCACCCCTTCCAAAAGCGTAAAGCATGTTGTACTGTCCATAATGGGCTTCCTCTTCTGAGGCAACATGAAAGGTGTATATACCCTCACACTCCTTTATCACTTTCATTATCCTTGAAGCCTTTAGCCTGTATGTATTTTCAACCATCAACAAGCCTTTTTACCTCCTGCCTTATGTCTATGCCCGCCGGGCACCATGTAATACACCTTCCACAGCCTACACAGCCGTAGGTGTCAAACTGGTTTACCCAGTAGGCAAACTTGTGCATCAGCCACTGCCTGTATCTGGAGTGTATGCTCTGCCTTAGGTTATAGCTGTGGACTGTGGCAAAGGTGGGAGAAAAGCAAGAATCCCAAAGCCTTACCCTCTCGCTGTAGTTTAGCTCCAAGTTGCTTTTTTCCACGATGTCAAAGCAAAAGCAGGTGGGACATACTTGGGTGCAAGAGGTGCAGGCCAAACACCTTCTCTCTATATGCTCCCAATGGGAGCTGTCCATTTTATCATAAAGCTTTTGTGCCAAGCCTTCCTTTTCAAAAAACTCCTCCATAGAATCACGCAGGCTCTTTATCCTCCTTTCCTTTTCTTCAAAACGCTCCTCTTGCGCTTCTTCCTTTTTCTCCAAGGATTTAACCACCTCCTCACCCCTTTCGGAGCCTACCTCCAGAAGGAAGGAATCCTCCAGCTCTGTGATAAGAAGGTCAAAGCCCTCTTTTACCTCCGGTCCTGTGCCCAAGGTGCTGCAAAAGCAGGTAAAAGTCTTGTGGCTGCAGTTGACGGCCACTATAAAGACCTTTGACCTAAGGTGCTCATAATAGGGGTCTGGATGGGGGTTCCTTTCAAGGAAAACCCTGTCAAGGATCCTTATGGCAGAAAGGTCGCAAGCCCTCACATCAAAAAGGCAATAACTTTCCTCTACCATATCTACCTCAAAGCTTAAGATGCCGTTGGACCTTTTTACCCTCATAAGCCTTAGCTCCGGTGGATGTAAAAAGGCCTTTGGGGAGTTGGCGGGGTGCGTGTAGTTAAAGTAGCCTTTTGAAGCCCTCTCAACGGTGCAGAGGGCAGGCCCCTCCACATTCCTGTAGCCCAGGGCAAGCTCCTCAAAGTTCTTTATAGGCTCGTATACCAAAAGGCCATCTCTTAAGGTTGGAGCGATCACTTTATAACTTCCGCTCAGAAGGTAAAAAAGCTCCCTTAATCCCTCAAGTCCTATTATGTAGCCCTTGCCTTCTCCTTTGCCTTCCATCTTAAGTATTCTTCTATAAAGGGGTCTATCTCTCCGTCCATCACAGCAGACACATTACCCATTTCAAGACCTGTCCTTAGGTCCTTTACAAGCTGGTAAGGTTGGAAAACATAGGACCTTATCTGATAGCCCCAGCCTATGTCCGTCTTTTCCCCCTCAAGTGCCCTTTTCTTCTCCTCAAGCTTTTGAAGCTCAAGCTGGTAGAGCTTAGCCTTTAAAAGTTCTAAGGCTTTTAGCCGGTTTTGAAGCTGAGACCTTTCTTGCTGGCAGGATACCACTATGCCCGTTGGCTTGTGCCTTATCCTTACCGCCGTATCCGTCTTGTTTACATACTGACCTCCCGCACCGCTTGCCCTAAAGGTCTCCATCTCTATATCCTCTTCCCTTATCTGTATGTTGATGCTCTCATCTATCTGGGGCATGACGGAAACGGAGGCAAAGGAGGTGTGTCTCCTTGCGTTGGCGTCAAAGGGAGAGATCCTTACAAGCCTGTGAACCCCATGCTCCCCCTTCAAATAGCCGTATGCGTAGGGTCCCTTTATGAGTATGGTGGCGCTTCTTATGCCCGCCACATCGTCGGGGTTTATGTCCACCACTTCCACTTCATAGCCCTTCTTCTCTGCCCACCTTTTGTACATCCTCAAAAGCATACTTGCCCAATCGCAAGCTTCCACGCCACCAGCTCCAGCCTGTATGGTAAGGTAGGCGTTCTTTGGGTCCATCTCATCGGAGAGAAAGGCCTTTACCTCAAGGTCCCTGATGGGTTTTTCAACCCTGCCAAGCTCCTCCATCAGCATCTGTATGGTTTCAAGTTCTTCTTCCGGCGTTATCTCCAAAAGGTCTTCTATGTCTTTGAGGCTTTTTTCTATCTCCTCAAGCTCTTTTATGTTTTCCTCCAGCCACCTCCTCCTTTGAGTTAGGCTTTTTGCCTTCTCCTGGTCATTCCAAAAGTCGGCGGAAGCCATACTTTTATCTATTTGCTCTATCTCCTCCCTAAGAGCTTGCACATTAAAGGTAACCTTCACATCCTCAAACTTTTCCTTAAGGTGCTCCAACCTTTCCCTAACTTCTGCTAACATAGAATTTAATATTAAGCTATGGTAAGGGAGATGCAACCCTCCGACCTAAGGGAGGTCCTAAAAATAAATGAGGAATGCTTTAACTCAGATGCATGGAGCAAAAAAGCCTTTGAAAAGGAGTTTAGCCTTGATTACTCCTATAAGTTTGTCTTGGAGGAGGAGGGGGAGATAATAGGCTATGTGGTTGTGTGGCAGGTGTACGATGAGGCCACCATAATGTCTATAGCCATAAAGAAGGAAAAATGGGGTAAGGGTTATGGCAAGAGGCTTATGGAGTTTATCATAGGCTACTTTAAGGGCAAGGTAAAAAGACTTGTGCTTGATGTGAGAAGGTCCAACATAAGGGCCATAAGGCTATACCAATCCTCTGGTTTTAAAATAATATCAGAGAGGCGTGGCTACTATTCAGACGGTGAGGACGCCTTTCAGATGATGCTTGAATTGGAGGAAGAAGGTGGAGATCAAGGGAAGGCCCTTGAAGTTGTTAATACCGGAGGAAAGGATACTTAGCAGGGTAAAGGAGCTGGCAAGGGAGATAGAAGATCGCTTCCCCGGCCCCTTCTTTGTAGTAAGCCTTTTAAAAGGTGCCTTCATATTTACGGCTGACTTGGTAAGAAGCTTTAACAGGCCTGTACAGATAGATTTTATATGGGTTTCCAGCTATGGCGCCTCCCAAGAGAGCCAAGGGCATGTAAAGGTAATAAAGGACCTTGACAGGGATATAGAAGGTCTAAGGGTTCTCTTGGTAGATGATATCTTAGATACGGGTTATACTCTTGCGGAGGTTTGTAGGCTTCTTCAGCTAAAGGGCGCAAAGGAGATAAAGACTTGCGTCCTGCTTGATAAAAAGGAGAGGAGAAAAATACCCTTTGAGGCAGACTTTGTGGGCTTTGAAGTGCCAAACCTTTTCTTGGTAGGCTATGGCCTTGACTGGGATGAAGAGGGCAGGAACTTAAGGGGTATATACGCAGTGCTTTAGCCTATGTCTTCCATGCTTACGCCTACAGCTCCGGCCCTTAGCATCTCCTCTATAGCCCTTTCCGAGTCTCCCGGGTTTACGTCCACCCCCTTTATACCATCAAGCAGAAGAAAGGCTTCATATCCAAGGTTTAGGGCACCCAGCACGGTGTTCTTCACGCAGTAATCCGTTGCCACACCACCTACAAAAACCCTCCTTATGCCCCTCTCCCTTAGGAGGCTGTCAAGAACAGTTCCTTGAAAGCCCGAGTAAGCATCAAAGTCTTTGCTGGTACCCTTTGAGATGATAAAGCGGTTATCGTGGGGTATGAAAAGGTCCTTGTGGAACATGGCTCCTTCCGTGTTTTGAACGCAGTGGGGAGGCCACAAACCGCCCTGCTCTCTAAAGGATATGTGGTCTGGTGGATGCCAATCCCTTGTAAAGAAAATTGGAAGGCTACCTTTGAAGAAAAGCTCAACATACTGGTTGAGCCTTGGCACTATTTTATCACCTTCGGGCACTGGCAAGGCACCGCCGGGCATAAAATCCCTTTGCATATCCACCACTATAAGGGCATCTTTTGGACCAAGTTTTACCTTCATGGCAAAACCTCCACCGGTATTTCATCTTTTAATTTAATCTCTTTAAGGCTCACGGAGCATCTATAAGCCTTTGCTTCAAGACCAAGTTTTACATACCTAAGAAGAGCTTTGGAAAACTTTGGGTCTACGCGCCAGTGGGGGGAGAAGGCTCTGCAATCCTCCCTCTGCACCACAAAAACCAAAAGGGGCTCATACCCTTCTTTTGAAAGCTCAATTAGCTTTTCAATATGCCTTCTACCCCTTTCTGTGGGTGCATCGGGAAAAAGGGCAAGGCCATTCTCTACCAAGTTTACAGACTTTACCTCCACAGGCCTGTTATTCAACAGCAGGTCAAATCTTTTATCTCCAAAGGTGGGCTCAAAGGAAAGGGGAGCTTTTATGTACTCCGCATAAAGCTTTGGGGCGATATGAGAATCAACACAAACAAGGTGATCTTTAAACCTTGCAAGTATTATTTCAAAGGGATGCTTGCCTCCCTGCCTTTTTGCCACATACATCCTGCTTCCCTCCCATAAAAGCTCCTTCAACCTGCCGGTGTTTCTTATATAGGCTGTGTAATCTTTGCCTTCAAGCTCTATAAGGCCCACAAACCTATTTAACCTTCTTTTAAATTTGGCTTCTTTTAGCTCTGGAAACCTCATTTTTAGAAAGGCCCTACCGGGCGGTAGGGCAAAACAATTAGGGGAGGGAGGGGGAGGGAGTTTCTAACTTTCCCCAAATTGTCTATTTGAATATTATACACAAAAATACGCCGGGTGAGAAATTCAAAAAGCTCAAACATAAGCCCATCAATAAAAAGAGGCGGTTGGGCTATAATATTAGCCCTACAACATCCTCAGGAGGTTCTAACATGAATATTTTACCCCCTTACATGTCCATCT
>JBKBHW010000035.1:0-11976 GCA_046297555.1 Aquificaceae bacterium | reverse complement strand
TGTTGATGTACTTGTTGGAGCCCTTATAGGTATTTTGAGCTGTAAATTGTTTATGAGAAAACCAACCTTTGATGTTTGAGATTCGTGTTTTGGGTATTGGAGGGCACGCGCAGCGTGCCATAAAAAGGGAAAATACAGTTCGTCCCGTAAGCCATTTTTTTAGGTAGCGCGGGCATCCTTGCCCGCCTCTTTGAGTTGCTAGCTTTTTGACTATATAGCATAAACATTCCTGTCTGTGTAGTATTTTTTTTCACAAGCAGGAATGCTTGTGCTACGCCCTATTAGGAAAGAATTTTATTTAATTTCTCAACCAACCTTTTGATGTTATAATCTATTCCATGTTTTATGGATCAATAGTAGCCCTCATAACACCCTTTAAAGATGGAGAGGTAGATTTCAAAGCCCTTGAGAACCTTATAGATTTCCATGTTAACAACCACACGGATGCCATACTTGTTTGTGGTACAACGGGCGAATCACCTACCTTGACCTTTGAAGAGCACGAAAAGGTTATAGAGTATGCAGTAAACTATGCCAAGGGCAGGATAAAGGTAATAGCGGGGACTGGAGCCAATGCCACACATGAAGCTGTAGAATTAACTTCCCATGCAAAAAAGGTGGGTGCAGATGCTTGCCTTTTGGTGGTGCCCTATTACAACAAACCTACCCAAGAGGGTCTTTACCAACACTTCAAAACGGTGGCTGAAGAAGTGGACATACCCATAATCCTTTATAACATACCTTCAAGGACGGGCGTGGAGATAGCACCGGAGACCATCTTCAGGCTTGCAAAAGACTGTCCAAACATAATAGGCTCCAAAGAGTCCACTTCCAACATGGACAGGATATCGGAACTAAGAAGGCTTTTGGGAGATAACTTTACCATACTCTCTGGAGACGATTCCCTTACATTGCCCATGATGGCTTTGGGGGCAAAAGGAGTTATATCTGTTGCCAACAACATAATGCCAAGGGAAGTAAAGGCTATGGTAGATCATGCCCTAAAGGGAGACTTTCAAAGGGCAAGAGATATGCACTACTATCTTTTTGACCTTTTCAAGGTGCTTTTTATAGAAACCAATCCTATACCTGTAAAGACTGCCTGCTGGGCCCTTGGTATGTGTGAAAAGGAGTTTAGACTGCCCCTCTGCCCCATGAAGCCCGAAAACGAGAAAAGGCTGCTTCAGGTGCTAAGAGCTTACAATCTTCCAGTGGTTAGGGAAGGTCGTGGGTAAATTCCTTCTTTTTTTAAACTCAGCCTACTTAGGTCTTGGCACCTTCTTTAGCTTCTTTGTGGCTCCCACCCTTTTTAGGGTCCTTCAAAAGGAGCAGGCGGGTGTTGTGGTGGAGAAAGTGTTCCCCGTCTATTTCTCCATTGGCTTGGTAGTTTCCTTGATAACCCTTCTTTTGAGCTTTAAGCTAAGTAAAACCGTCTTCTTTCTTGCTTTTTCAAACCTTTTACTGCACGCTTTACACCTATTTTACATACTACCAAAAGCCCATCTTCTAAAGCCTATAGATTACAACGCCTTTATGAAATGGCATGGAGCTTCCATGGGTGTTAACCTTTTAAGCCTTTTGCTAACCTTTGTTCTATGTGTGCTTCTTATCAGGAGATGATAGAGTTGAGGCTTTCTCTTTTGCCAGTGCCAAAGAGCAACAGATATATAAGGAGGAGGGGTGGTAAGGTCTTTAAACCTCCAAGGGTAAAAAACTGGGAGGTTAGAGCCTTATGGGAGATAAGGGAACAATACACGGGGAACCCCCTTGAGGGTAAGCTGTCCGTGTATGTGGAATTGATGCTTCCCAATCACAGAAGAAGGGATATTGACAATATGCTGAAAAGCCTTTGGGACATTTTGGAAAAAGGGGGTGTTATAAAGAATGACAGTCAAATATATGAGGTTAGGACTATAAAAAGGGTTGTGAAGGGGGTGCAGGGCACCCTTATCCGTATAGGAGAATTTCAAGATGCCCTGTAAGGTCTTAAATAATCCCCTTTTAAAGCACAAGCTAAACCTTATAAGAGATAAGAACACCCCACCAGACACCCTTAGAAGCTTGGTTGAAGATTTAACCCTTATGGCTATGCCCTATATAGCGGAGTTATTTCCCGTAGAGAAAAAAGCGTAGAAACTCCCTTAGAAAGGGGTATTTTTGAATTTGTAGAGGAAGATAGGCTTGCTTTTGTGTGTATACTAAGGGCTGGTGTCCCTATGTTGAAGGGCGCCCTAAAAGCCTTTCCAAGGGCAAAGGCTGGTTTTTTGGCGATAAAGAGGGACGAAGAAAGCCTAAAGCCAAAGCTTTATTACAAAAGACTTCCCCTCTTAAAGGACAAATGGGTCCTTATCCTTGACCCTATGCTGGCCACCGGTGGAAGCCTTAACATGGCTATAAAGGTGATAAAGGAGCAAAAACCAGAGAAGATCTTCTCCCTTAGCTTGGTAGCATCCCCTCAAGGCCTGGAAAGGGTGGCCTCTTTGCATCCAGAGGTGGAGTTTTTTGTAGTAAGCGTAGATAGGGAGTTAAATCAAAAGGGCTACGTGGTGCCCGGAGTGGGAGATATGGGGGATAGGCTTTTCACTGAATATCCTTGATATATTCTGTAGGATCCAAGGGAATACCTTCTTTGTTCCTGATCTCAAACCTAAGGACGCACTCATCGCCGTTATTTTTCCTTCCTACACGGGCTACAACCTGCCCCTTACTGACTCTATCTCCTCTTCTCACAAGGTTTTCCTCGTTGTAAGCGTACAAAGAAATAAATCTGTCATGCTCAATTATAACCATATTCCCGTAGGCTTGCAGATCTCCCCCGCTGTATATTACCCTGCCGTTATCTACAGCCTTTACTGGAGCAGAGCATGAAGTGTGTATTTCTATTCCCCTCTGAACTTTGAGTATTTTACCATCTACAGGTGGCTGGATTGATAGATGTAAAGATGGGGGAGGGGAAGGGCTCCCTTCCTCCAGTATAGCCCTTTCTTCCCTTCTATCTACTACGCTTTTTTCCTCTTTAGCCTTTGCCGTTTGTTCTTGTTTTGGAATTTTCACCTTAGTACCTGCTTGCAGCCATTTACCCTTTAGCTCGGGGTTTAGTCTTTCCAATTCTTTCAGAGGCACTCCCGTAGCCCTTGACACATCTTTAAGCCTTCCACCACGTTTTATGGTGTAAAGGTCATAGTCTATTTTTGCTTTACTTCCTTGCTTGGCTTGAGCCTTTACAGGAATACATATCTTTTGCCCCACCCTTAGCTTCCTTTCGTCCAAGTTCTTGTTGGCGGATTTTAGGCTTTGGAGCTCCACCCCTTCCTTCTTTGCTATCTTTTGTAAGGTGTCCCCTTCCTTGATTATGTAGTCTTTACATTCTACAGCAAAGGCAAGGCTAAAGCTAATACTTAATAATAAAATCCCTTTCTTCATCCCTTGGCACCTCCTTTAGGATCTCCATGCGGTCCACCCTTCCCGCTGGAGGACCCTTAAAAAGCTCCTTTAAGAAAGCCCATACAACTTCTTCGTCCCCTTGAACAAAGACCTCCACCCTACCATCGGGCAGGTTTTTTACCCATCCAGTAAGGCCATAGCTATGGGCAAGCCTTCTTGTAAAGGCCCTATAGCCTACCCCCTGCACTATTCCGCTTACATATATTTTAAAGGCTACCATGTTAAAAATTTATACCATAAAGCCATCTTTTTTAACCACCCCAATCTTCTCTCATTAAACTTGACAAAAACATACTAAAGCATATTATAAAAGCTAATGTAAATGTTAGGAGGAAGAAGAGATGTTCAGTGAGAACTTGTTGTCCGCAAAGTCTTTGGAATATTTAAATAGGGCAAAGGAGCTAACAAGGAAAAGGGGAGAAAGTAAGGTGGATACAGACCACCTTCTTTTGGCTTTACTCTCCGATGAGAAATCTGCCCTTGCCAAGTACTTGGAGAAGAGGGGCATAGACGCAAAAGGTCTTTATGGAAAGGTCTCCGAATATCTTGATAAGCTTTCCTCTCAAATAAAAAGAGCTGTAGACCAAGAAGCCAAGCACCTTATAGACCTAAGAAGCAAGATAATGCAAGTTAAATCGGATATTGGGCAAGTTCAGATAGAGTACGAGAATATAAGAAAAGCAAAGGAAAGGGTAAAGGAACAGTTGGAAAAGGCTAAAAGGTACGGAGATTACTGGAGCTTGAGGGAGCTGCAGATAGAGCTTTCAAGGCTCGAAAGGCTTGAAGACCAGATAAGGGGTCAGTTGGAGGGTGTGGAAAGAAGCCTTTCCACTGTTTTTAAGAAGGAGGATGTAAAAGCCTTTTTGGAAAATAGGCTTAGTATAGATGGGCTTGTAAGGAAAGCTTTGGAAAACTTAAGCCTTGTGGAGCAGGCAAAGGACCTTGGCCTTTCTCCCGACAGGATAAGGGATGCGGTGGGGAAGATAGTTTTTGGAAAGGAGCCTGCCTTTGACTATTCGGAATACCTTATTAAGGTCCTTGAAAGGGCTCAAGACAAGGCGGTAGCGGAAGGGCTCTCTCAAGTGGAGCCCTATCATATAGTGGCAAGTCTTTTGGAAGCAAAGGACACAATAGCAGGTAAGATTTTAGAAGATATATTAGGAGGTGGAAAAATGAAGGATGTGGCACAAGAACTAAGAGAAGAGGAAAAGTCTGCCCTTGAAAGGTTTGGGGTAGACCTAACTCAAATGGCAAGGGAGGGCAAGCTTGACCCTGTGATAGGCAGGGAAAGGGAGATAAACCAAGTTATAGAGGTGCTTTTAAGGAGGACAAAGAACAATCCAGTGCTCGTGGGAGATCCGGGAGTGGGTAAAACGGCCATAGTGGAAGGGCTTGCCCAAAGGATAGTAAACAAAGAAGTGCCCGTGGAGCTCCAAGATAAATCCATAATAGCCATAGATATGGGTTCTATAATAGCTGGCTCTAAGTATAGGGGTGAGTTTGAAGAGAGGTTTAAGGGCCTTTTGGAAGAGGCAAAGCAGAAGGGCAATGTAATACTCTTTATAGATGAGATACATACGGTGGTGGGTGCGGGCAAGGCCGAAGGTGCGGTGGATGCAGGCAACATGCTAAAGCCGCCTTTGGCAAGGGGTGAGATAAGGGTCATAGGTGCCACCACCGTGGATGAGTACAGAAAGCATATAGAGAAGGATCCAGCCCTTGAAAGGAGGTTCCAGCCCATATATGTGGAAGAGCCTACAGAAGAAGAAACCCTTGAAATACTCAAAGGCCTAAGACCAAAACTGGAAAAACATCACAAGGTAAAGATATCCGATGAATCCTTGGAGGCTGCTGTAAAGCTCACCAAAAGATATGTAACCTTTAGAAAGCTTCCCGACAAGGCTATAGATGCCCTTGACCAGGCTTCTGCAAGGAGGAAGCTCTCTGCGGTGGCAGTCCCCCCGGAGGTTCAGGAGATAGAAAGAAAGCTAAAAAGCCTTGAAGAGGAAATCCAAAAAGCCTATCTGGAGGGCAACTATGAAAAGGAAGCCCAGTTAAAGATAAAAAGAGTGCAGCTGGAAAAGGAAAAGCAAGCTTTGCTTTCCAAGGTTGGTGGCGTGGATGCAAGGATAGGGGAGATAAAAAGGAGGATGGAGGAGCTTGATCAAGAAATCCTTAAGGCTTCCGAGAAAGGAGATTATGAGAGGGAAGCAAACCTAAAGATTGAAAAGGTAAAGCTTGAAAAGGAGCTAAAAGAGCTTGAGTCTAAAAAAGCTCAAGAGTTGGTGGTAGCATGGGATGATGTGGCTCAAGTAGTTTCTGAATGGACGGGCATACCAGTATCCAAGCTAAGGGAAGAAGAAGTGGAAAGGCTATTAAAGCTGGAAGAGGAGCTGCACAAGAGGGTGATAGACCAAGAGCATGCGGTGGTGGCTGTCTCAGAAGCCATTAGAAGGGCAAGGGCTGGGCTAAAAGACCCCAAAAGACCTATAGCAAGCTTCCTATTCCTCGGTCCAACAGGTGTGGGTAAAACGGAGCTCTCAAAGGCTTTGGCAGAGCTTCTTTTTGGAGATGAGGATGCTTTAATAAGGCTTGATATGTCCGAGTTCAAAGAGGAGCATAGCGTGGCAAAGCTTATAGGTGCACCGCCGGGATATGTGGGCTATGAAGAGGGTGGAAAGCTTACAGAAGCTGTAAGAAGGAAACCCTACTCTGTTATACTCCTTGATGAGGTGGAAAAGGCACATCCGAGGGTCTTTGACCTATTCCTGCAAGTGCTTGATGACGGAAGGCTAACAGACTCCCATGGCAGGACGGTAGATTTTAGGAACACGGTTATCATAATGACCTCCAACATAGGCTCCCAGTACCTGCTTAGCATATCTGTAGACGGGGATGAAGAAAAGGTTCAAAGAGAGTTTGAAAGGGCAAAGGAAAGGGTGCTTGAAGAGCTCCGCTACTACTTTAGACCCGAGTTTTTAAACCGTATAGATGAGGTTATAGTCTTTAAGCCTCTTACCATGAAGGAGCTTTTCCAGATTATAGACCTTTTGGTGGCTGGAATAAACAAGAGGCTGGCGGAGAGGGATATAAACATAGAGCTCACACAAAGGGCAAAGGAGCATCTTGTAAAGCTTGGCTATGATCCGGCCTACGGTGCAAGGCCTCTAAAAAGAACTTTGCAAAAACATCTTGAAACCCCTCTGGCAAACCTTATCATAAAGGGTGAAATTAAGGATGGACAAAGGGTAATGGTAGACCTTTCCGAAGAAGGAGCTTTAGTTTTCAAGCCTATTACTTCATAAAAGCCCAACATACGCTGGGTTATCTCGGGCTAATGTAGAGGTAGCGCGGGCATCTTTGCCCGCGCCTTTTGGTTAAATCCTTCTTCACAGGCAGGGATGCCTGTGCTACCTTATATAGTGAATGGGTGCCTCATAAACCACCCCCTATAAAGATTGAATTTCTCACCCGGCGTAAAGGGGATTATTATATTCTTATGTGCGGAATCTTTGGAGTTTTTAACGCAGAGCATGCAGAGAGGTATGCCTTTTATGGTATATATGCCCTTCAGCATAGGGGGCAAGAGAGTGTAGGCATTGCAGCCTCAGACTTTGAAGATATAAGGGTAGTTAAAAAGCCGGGCCTTGTTTTAGAGGCTATTCAGAAAGAAAACCTTGAAGTTATATTTGGATACAGCGCCATAGCCCATGTTAGGTATTCAACGGCTGGCGACCCGGGCGGGATAAACTCCCAACCTATTGTAAAAGATACCTCCTTTGGGAAGGTGGCGGTGGTTCATAACGGCAACTTGGTAAACCACCTTATGTTAAGGCATGAGCTTGGATCAAAGGGTGTAAGGCTTTCCCATACCTCAGACACAGAGCTTTTTTTGGCCCTCTTTGGAGAGGGTGAGCTTTTACCAAAGCACATAGACCTTCATCCCCTTGATAGGGATATACTTCCAAAGGTTTTTTATGTGCTTTCAAGGGTAAAAGGTGCCTACAGCCTTCTGTACCTTTTTAAGGATAGGCTTATAGCGGTTAGGGACCCCATGGGCTTTAGGCCCTTGCTTATGGGAAGGCTAAAGGATACCATACTTTTTGCCTCGGAGAGCTGCGCTTTTGATATTCTTCAGGCGGAGCTTTGGAGGGAGGTAAGACCGGGAGAAGTGCTTGTTGTAGACAGGCAGGGTATAAGAAGCTACTTTCCTTTTAAGTCCGAAAGGAAAGCCATGTGCATCTTTGAACTTGTTTATTTTTCTAAGCCGGAGAGCTTTGTGTTTAACAACTGGGTTTATAAGGTGCGGAAGCGTATGGGAGAGCTCTTGGCTTATGAAGATGATATATGGGCAGATATTGTGGTGCCAGTGCCAGATTCTGGTCTTGTGCCAGCCATAGGATACGCGCAGGCAAAGGGCTTGCCCCTTGAACTTGGCCTTATAAGAAACCACTACATAGGTAGGAGTTTTATAGAGCCAACGCAGGAGCTAAGGGATATAAAGGTGCTTATGAAGCTAAATTCCAACAGGGCTGTTTTGGAGGGAAAAAGGGTGATAGTCATTGACGACTCTTTGGTAAGGGGGACTACTTCAAAGAAGATAGTAAACATGCTAAAGGGGGCTGGTGCCAAAGAGGTTCATATGCGAATAGCCTCGCCGCCCGTAATAGGACCTTGCTACTTTGGCATAGATACACCCACAAGGGACGAGCTAATAGCCAACAGGATGAGTATAGAGGACATAAGGAAGTTTATAGGTGCAGATTCTCTTAAGTATCTGTCCATTGAAGGCCTAAGGTCCATAGTGGAAAGCCCTCAGGACTTTTGCGATGCCTGTTTTAGCGACAATTATCCAATTGAAGTGGAGGATATAGCATTTAAGATGCGTTGAACTGTTTCCAAAACAGCCCTTAGGTTCTTTAAGGGTATCATGTTGGGGCCATCTGACAAAGCCCTGTCGGGATCTGGGTGTGTTTCCATAAAAAGGCCATCTATTCCTACAGCCGCTGCAGCACGTATAAGAGGGAAGACAAATTCCCTTTGTCCAGAAGATCTGTCTCCAGCACCTCCCGGGAGCTGAACGCTATGAGTAGCATCAAAGATAACCTTGCTAAAATTCCTCATTATCACAAGGCTTCTAAAGTCTACCACCAAGTTGTTGTAGCCAAAGCTCACTCCCCTCTCTGTGATGTAATAATCCACGGCGCCGGCAAACTTTAGCTTTTCCACAATATTTTTTGCATCCCAAGGAGCCAAAAATTGACCTTTTTTCACATTTACCGGCTTCCCGCTCCTTCCCGCCTCAATTATAAGGTCTGTTTGCCTGCAAAGAAAGGCCGGAATCTGGATTATATCTACCACCTCTGCGGCAGGCCTTACTTGCCATGTTTCATGCACATCGGTGGTTATTTTCAAGCCAAACTCCTCTTTTACCTTTTGTAGGATCCTTAGCCCCTTTTCCAAGCCCGGGCCTCTAAAGGATTTGTGCGAGCTCCTATTTGCCTTATCAAAAGAGCTTTTGAAGACAAAGTCAAACTCTGGAAATTCTTCTGAGAGCCTTTTTAGGTGCTCTGCCACCTCAAAAACTATACCTTCTTCCTCTATAACGCATGGTCCAGCTATTATAAGCATGTTTTAAAATATAACATATGCAGGGTGAGAAATTATAATAGTAGGTAGCGCGGGCATCCATGCCCGCATTTTTTATATGTAGCATAGACATTCCTGTCTGTGAGGTATTTTTTTTACACAGGCAAGGTTGCCTGTGCTACATCCTATTAAGAAGTTTATTGGATTTGCCACCCAGCGTATGTTTTAAAATATAACTTGTCTTATGCTGTTGGTAGTAAAGTTAGGATCTAATCTTATACAGACTTCAGAGGGAGACATAGACCTTGCCTTTCTTTCTAAGCTTGCTGGAGAGATAAAGACCTTGAGGGGGGATGGAATAGGTGTTCTGTTGGTCTCTTCTGGTGCCGTACTATGCGGGGTAAAGAAGCTTGGACTAAAAGAAAGGCCGAAGGAGTTGAATCTCAAACAGGCTGTGGCTGGCGTAGGCCAAGCTTATCTTATGCACCTCTATGATATGGTTTTTTCCAATTATGGGCTGACCGTTGGCCAAGCCTTGCTCACCGCAGACATATTCCGAGATAAGGAGAAGTTTCAAAATGCAAAAAATGCCCTTAGCAGTATGCTTTCGCTGGGTGTAGTGCCTATTATAAACGAGAACGACACTGTAGCCATCTCAGAGCTTCTTTTTGGCGACAATGACTTTTTGGCTGTTTATACCGCATACATGATGGAAGCAAGCCTTATAGTTATATTCTCCACCGCCGGCGGCCTTTTGGATGAAAAGGAAAGGATAGTGCCATTGGTGGAAGATATAGACAATGTTATATCCTTGGTGAGGGGGGTCAATTCGGAGTTTGGAACGGGGGGCATGCTTAGCAAAATTACAGCCACACGCATAGCTACAAAGCTGGGCATTCCTGTGGTAATAACAGGCAAAGAAGATAACCTCCCCCATATAGTTAAGGGGATAACTAAAGGAACCTACTTTAGAGCTTCACCAAAACCTTTGAGGGAAGGAAAAAAAGTGCTCGCTATGTTTGAAGAGCCAAAGGGTGCATTATACATAGATGAGGGTGCATGCAAAGCCATAAAACAAGGTAAAAGCCTTTTGCCAGCAGGCATTTTTAAAGTGGAGGGGGTTTTTCAGAGGGGTGATGTGGTAGTGTTGTATAACCCTATGGGCTTTCTGGTAGGAAAAGGAAGGAGCAACTTTTCTTCTGAAGAAATAAGAAAGGTATTGGGAAGTAAGGGAGAAGAGGTAAAAAGAAGGCTAAAAACAAATCTTGAAGAGGTCATACATGCGGACAAGCTTGCAGTTTTTTAAAGGTAGCCTGCCTCCACGCCTATGCAAGCATCCCAAACTATACTTATTTTATCTTTGTACTTTTCTATAACCTCCATGTTTTCGCAGCCGGGCTGTAGCCATACGCACTTAGCGCCTATCTTTAGGGCTTCTTCAAAGATGGGCTCTATGTGGGCGGGGTTTCTAAACACATTGACTATATCCACAGGTTCAGGCACCTCTTCAAGGGAGGAAAGGACCTTTATACCCAGTATTTCTTTGCCTGCATACCTTGGGTTTACAAAGTAGACCTTATGAAGACCCTTAGAAAGAACCCTCTCACTTACATAATAGGAAGGCCTTTCCTTGTCTGGAGATATGCCAACCACTGCCACCACCTTAGCATTTTTCAACACTTCAAAAGCATGGTCGTTATGCGGATGATGCAACTCTCTCATGTAGAACATTATACAGCATAAAACATCGGGTGAATATTCTCTTTAGCAGACGTTCTGGCTTTGCTTAAAAGACGGTTAACTTTAGGGGTGTGGCCTGTCTGCGTCTTTTGGTTAAATTTTTTTATTAGATGAGAAAAACCGCCGGGTGAGGAGTTGTTTTTTGGCAGGTGAACCATACCCTTGGCTTAGGTCTATTGCGTAGCAGTAGGTAGCGCGGGCATGGATGCCCGCGCCTTTTGATTATTTTTTTCACAACCAGGATGCTTGTGCTACCTTTTATAAACTTATACCGATTGAGGGGGAAGCCATTTTGCTATTACGCAATAAATCTATTCTTTGACGATGCTTCTTGACAAGAACCTTATGGTTTAGAAACCTTTTCAATTTTTAAGCTTTTGTTTTTTAGTTGATATTCCTTAAGAACCTCTCCATAGCTTTCTCTACAAGAGATCACATAACTTACTCCCTCTTCTTTTTCAAGCTTGTACAAGGGCTTTCCCCTCCATAGGCCCACATATAAACAAACGCTTTTTTCCTCAGGGCATTGGCAAGCCATCTTGCCGCTTTCCACCAAGTTGAAAATATCCATAGCTATTTTTTTCCTTGATGTTTCCATGTTTTCTGCGTGAGGGAAGAATAAAAAGCCATAAAGAAACCTCAAAAATATTACAAGGGTTAAAAGTCCAAAGAAAAGCCTTTTCACAAAAGGGTGATCCATAGCCTTGTGTATGTAAAAGGAGAAGATAACCGCCAAGAGGGGGTACAAAGGCAGGATGTATCTTCCCGCAGATTTGGAAATCCAATAGGGTAGGTAGTTAACAAAGAACAAGTAAAGAAGCAGCTTTATCTCCGATGGCAATACCAAGTTTTTTCTAAGGAAGTAAAGGGCTACAAGCAATAATAGACTCCAAGGCAGTAGGTCTTTGAAATTAATAAGGGGGTATTTGATCATGTGCTCTAACCTTGAAAAATCTCCCCCAACCCTGCTAAAGCTTTCTATCCACAAAGTTTTCAAGTAAGCAAAGGGTTCTGGAACTTGTAGAAAGAAAAGTAAGGGTATGGTCAAGGTAATTAGATAAATAAGCAAGGACACTTTGCCAAAAAGGAGCTTTGGATTTTTACTGTAAGCAGAAAAGGCAAAAAGGGGCTTCGGTGCATAAATCACCCTTTTTGGAAAGATTAAAGCAAACAAGCCCCCTAATCTGAACTTCCTCATCACCA
>JBKBHW010000034.1:5430-12047 GCA_046297555.1 Aquificaceae bacterium | reverse complement strand
TGCTTGTGCTACGCCCTATTAGGAAAGAATTTTATTTAATTTCTCAACCAACCTTTTGATGTTATAATCTATTCCATACGCCGGGTGAGAAATTGTCTTTTGGGTAGATGTTTAATATCATTCCGTGGTAGGGGCACGCCGCAGCGTGCCCTTACAAAAAGGAAAAAGAACCATTCCTTAGATCTATTGCGTAATAGTAGGTAGCGCGGGCATCCTTGCCCGCGATCTTTGATCATTTCCACAGGCAGGGATGCCTGTGCTACCTTTTATAAATGTTATGCTATCATGCAAGAGATCTTATAAATAGACACCTTACAAACCACCCCTACAAAAATTGAATTTCTCACCCCGCGTATAGTTCCCCAATAACTGTGATTAATGGTTGGTCGTACAATAGAAATGTTGCGCAATAATTTTTGATTTTGGTTGTGTAGCACAGACATTCCCGTCTGTGCAGTATTTCTTAAATCCACAGGCAAGAATGCCTATGAGAGGTGCCCCCCCAGCGTGCTCCTACAAAAGCAAAAACAACCCACCTTAATTTGCCCAAGACAAGGAGACTTGCATAAGAAATAAAAAGGACTTGGTTTATGCTAAAGTGCATTTATCATTCATCATATAGGATTTATACTTTTTTCCTATGAGGGTTCTTCTTTTTTCTGGAAAGGGTGGTGTTGGGAAAACTACCATATCTGCAGCTACAGCCTATAGGCTTTCAAGCCTTGGCTACAAAACTATAGTGGTATCCCTTGATCCAGCCCATAGCTTGGGGGATGCCTTTGACCTTCCGGAGGAAGAAAAGATAAAAGCCAAGGGGCTACCCATCAAGATTTCGGATAAGCTCTACATTCAGGAGATAGACATCCAAGAGGAGGTGGATAGATATTGGGGAGATGTGTATAGGTTTTTAGAGCTTCTTTTTAATACCACTGGCTTGGATCAGGTAGTATCAGAAGAACTTGCCATCCTTCCCGGCATGGAAGAGGTTACAAGCCTTCTATATGTAAATAAATACTACAGAGAGGGGGAGTTTGATGTGCTGGTGCTTGATCTACCACCTACAGGCGAATCCCTCAGGTTTGTTTCTATGCCGACTGTCCTAAAATGGTACATGAGAAAGATATTCAACGTGGAAAGAAATATACTAAAGATAGCAAGGCCGGTGGCCAGAAGGCTAACCGATGTCCCCTTGCCCGATGAGGAGTATTTTAAAGCTCTTGAGAATTTTTATGAAAAGCTAAAGGGTGTGGATGAGATCCTTATAGACCCCGAGATAACCTCTGTTAGGATAGTGGCAAACCCGGAGAAGATGGTTATAAAGGAAAGTCAAAGGGCTTTCCTATACTTTAACCTCTTTGGTGTGAACGTGGACGCAGTTATTGTAAACAAGGTGCTTCCGCCTTCTGTGGAAAACTGCGAACATTTTTCCAAATGGCTTCTTACCCAAAAGAGGTATATAGAAGATATAAGCGCCCTCTTTTATCCAGTTCCCGTCTTTACAGTACCCTTTATGGAAGATGAGGTGGTTGGCAAGGAACGGTTGGATATACTCTCCCACCTGATCTATGGAGATACAGACCCCATAAGGGTTCTTTATAAGGAGAAGCCTTATGAGTTTATAGAAGAAGATGGGGGCTATGTTATAAAGCTTAAGGCACCCTTCCTTACAAAAGAGGGGCTTACTGTATTAAAGAGCGAGGGGGAAATAGTCGTAAGATGGAGAAACTTTAAAAGCCATGTGTTGTTGCCAAGAAGGTTAAGAGATTATGAGCCAAAGGGTGCAAGGATAGAGGGTGGTTATTTGAAGATTCTTCTTTCAAAGGGTTGAAATGAGCTCCTTTATCTTTTTTAGGTCTTCTACAAACTCCTTTTCTGCGCTGGGATTTCTTAGTATATAGGCCGGATGGTAGGTGAGCAAAACCTTGATTTTTCTGTTGTATGGATAATCAAAGACTTGTCCTCTGTGCTTGGTAATTTGTAGGCTTTTGCCTAAAATGCCCTCAAGGGCTGTTGCACCCAGACAAACTATAAGCTTTGGGTTTATTATTTCTATCTCCTTTTTTAAATAGGGTAAACAGCTTTGCATCTCTTTTGATGTTGGCTTTCTGTTGCCCGGCGGCCTTGACTTTACCACATTTGTGATATAAACCTCTTCCCGTTTTAGACCTACTTCCTCAAGCTTTTGGTTTAAATACCTACCAGCCTTTCCTACAAAGGGGCGCTTTAGCTGATCCTCCTCCTCCCCGGGAGCCTCGCCAACAAAGACAACGGGTGAATAGGGATTTCCCTCTCCAAAAACATAGCCGCTGGCTCCCTCATACAGAACGCATGTCCTTTCTTCCTCCATCCTTTTGTAAACCTCTTTTAGGAGCTTCCTTTTGTCTTCTTGGAGTGTTTCCCTCCTTAAGGACTTTCCCTCCACTACATATAAGAGCTCAAAGCCTATTTCTGAGAGGGCGGTAAGGGTAGCCTGCAGCTTTTGCATATTTAAATTATATTTAAGAGCTACCTTGTAAAAAGGTCCTCAATCCAAGATCTTTCAAAGCACTTTACACCTTCATCGTAAGATTGGCTCTTCTCAAGACAGGATTTGATGGCTTCAAGCCTTTTTATGCCCAAACCTTTGCATAGAGCCCAAAAGTATTTGCAGTATTCCTTATCCTTTAGCGGATTGCTTTGGCACTGTCCGGAAGGCTCTTGAGAAAAGGCAAAGGCACTAAAAACAAGAAAAACTAAAAGCTTCATACACCTATCTTAAGGTTCTTTTTGTACCTTTCCCATTCCTCCGGAAACTTTTGCATGGTCTGCCTTATAAGCCTGCCTGCCACGGCACCAAGACCACATATGGAAGTGGGCTGTATATGGGAGTTGACGAAATTAAAGCCTTCCCAATCCTTTTCATCCGCTTGATAATGGAGTATCCTTTCAAGAAGTGTGGCTTGTTCACTTGTACCAACTCTACAGGGCGTGCATTGACCACAGCTTTCATGGGCGTAAAACTCTGCCACCCAAAGGCAGGCTTGTACTATATCATCCTCCTCCGTTAACACTATCACCGTTCCAGTTCCACCAAAGCCAAAGGGTGAGTAGTCCATAGGGGTATCAAGCTCCTCTGAAGAGAAGCAGTCCAAGGCTCCAGAAAACACAGCCTTTACCTTTTTGTTCCCGATGGTTCCTCCAGCGTACTTGAAAATAACCTCTCTTAAAGTGGTATTCATAGGAAGCTCGTACACACCGGGTTTTTTCACCTTCCCACTTACTGGAAAGAGTTTTGGACCGGGATAATCGCTTGGCCCTATATATCTGTATTCTTCCCAGCCCATGCCTACTATCAGAGGGATATTGCAAAGGGTTTCCACATTGTTTACCACCGTAGGCCTGCCAAAGAGCCCATATTGCACGGGGAAGGGCGGCTTTATCCTCGGAAAACCCCTTTTGCCCTCAAGGGATTCTATCAGAGCGCTCTCCTCTCCGCATATGTAAGCGCCCGCACCCCTTGCTACATATATCTCAAGGTCAAAGCCAGACCCTAAGATGTTCTTTCCCAAAAAGCCCTTCTTTTTGGCTTCCTCTATGGCATCCCTTAGAATGTAATAACCTGCTGGATATTCACCCCTTATGTAGATGAAGGCTTGGTTTGCACCTATGGCATAGGCGGAGATTATCATACCTTCTATAAGTAGATGTGGATCTCTCTCTATAAGTATCCTGTCCTTAAAGGTGCCGGGCTCAGACTCGTCTGCGTTGCATATGAGATACCTTGGAGCTGGATTTTGGACCGCAAACTTCCACTTCCTTCCCGTTGGGAAGCCTGCACCACCCCTACCCCTAAGCTGGCTTTTATCCACCCACTCTATTATTTCCATAGGATCCATATTTAAGGCCTTTTCCAAGGCTTGATAGCCACCATCCCTTAGGTAGTCTTCTATGCTGTGGACCTTTGGCTTTTTTGCCCTTTTTAAAAGCAAATTAAGCGTAGTCTCTGCGTATATTTCAGGTGTAGCGGGATAGGACCTCATTTAGCTTCTCCTTTGACTCAAATTTGTAGGTATCGTTATCTATCATAAAACAGGGAGCTTCCGAGCATGCCCCTATGCATTGTACTCCAATAAGCTTAAACCTTCCATCCTTTGTGGTTTCACCCAAAGATATGCCCAAGAGCTCTTTTATAGCCTTTAGCACCTTTTGTGAGTTCATAAGGTTGCATACCACGCTTACGCAAACCCTTATCCTATGCCTTGCAGGCTCACCCCTATCAAACATATCATAAAAGGACACCACATTCTCCACATGGCTCAGAGGTACTTCAAGCACCTTTGCCACCTCTTCAAGGGCAAAGGCGGGTATATGCCCGTAGTGGTCTTGAATTTCATGTAAGCACAAAAGTATGGCCTGCTCCCTTCTTGGAAAGTATTTTGCATGATCTTTTAACCTTTTTAAAAGTTCTTCAGATAGCATAGCCATTAGCTTACCACCTCATCGCTAAAAATTGTATGAGGCATATCAACTTTTATTATACCCCTTTCTACGCCCAGTCTTAACAAAAGCCTTACCGCCTTTCTTCCGTCCTCGCCGTAGTCAAGGGTCCTATGGTTTACATACATACCAACAAACCTATTAATCCTCTCCATGTCCTCCTTTATATCCCTGGCGTAATTCCTGGCAAACGCCATAGCCTCTTCTCTGTGCTCAAGGGCATACCTTATACTCTCCTTCATAAGCCTTTCTATCTTTCTTATGTTCTCTTGGCCAAGGTCTTTCCTTACCACATTGCAGCCCAAGGGCAAAGGCAAGCCCGTCTTTTCCTGCCACCACTGGCCCAAGTCTACTATCCTTTTCAAGCCCTTGTCTACATAGCTTAGCTGCCCTTCATGGATCACAAGCCCCGCATCCACATGGCTTTCTTGCACTGCCGAAAGTATCTGGTCAAAGGGCATAACCACCTCTTCAAAGTCTGGTTCATAAAGCCTTAAAACAAGGTAGGCGGTGGTAAGCTTACCGGGCACTGCTATCCTTTTGCCCCTAAGGCTGTCTAAACCTTGCCTTGATACAACTATGGGTCCATAGCCTTCACCCACGCTGCCACCGCTGGGAAGCACCAAGTACTTGTCCGCCACATAAGGATAGGCATGGAAAGAAATGGCAGAGACTTCATAAGTTCCCTTAAAAGCCTCCCTGTTTAAAGTTTCAATATCTGCAAGCACATGCTCTATCTGGAATCCATCTGTGTCTATTTTCCCCGCGGTTAAGGCATAAAACATAAAGGCATCGTCCGAATCTGGGCTATGGGCTATCCTTATTCTCATGCCTTTTCTCCTTAAAAAGTTCTGGAAGTTTTAAAATATAAGCATAGATCCTTTTCCATTTGGACCATTCCATGGCTGGAATAGCACCCCCATAAACCTTTCCCCCCTCCAAGCTTTTTGAAACGCCAGCCTTTGCAGATACAACGGCTCTATCACCTATCTCCACATGGTCTGCCACACCCACCTGCCCTGCAAGGATTACACCCCTTCCCGTCTTTACACTACCCGATAAACCCACCTGAGAAACAAGGATATTCTCCTCGCCTATGGAGCAGTTATGGCCTATCTGCACAAGGTTGTCTATCTTTGTATTTTTCCCTATGGTGGTCTCGTCTATTAGCGCCCTGTCTATGCAGGAATTGGCGCCAATCTCTACAAAGTCTTCTATAACAACCTTCCCTATATGGTTTAGCTTAAATATACCTTCTTGACCTATGTAGTATCCAAAGCCATCGGCACCTATCACAGACCCGCTATGTATCCTTACCCCCTCACCTATGCGGCATCCCGGATACACATGAACTCCGCTGAAAAGCACGCTATTCTTTCCTATCCTTACCCCCTCACCTATATAGCAAAAAGGGTATATTTTTACACCATCTTCCAAAACTGCACCCTTTCCCACATAAACAAAGGGACCTACATAAACCTCTTTGCCTATGTAAACATCCTCTTCAACATGGGCCTTTTCAGACACACCAGAAGGGTGCTTTTCCGGATAAAGGAAGTTTAAAAACCTTGCAAGGGCAAGCCTTACATCTTTCACCCTTATGTAATTGGGAAAATCCACCGGCTCTGAAACAACCAAAGCCACATCCATACCCCTTATCCTATCCAAGGCTCTTAAATCTTGAAGAAAGATTACGGCTTTATCCTTAGGCTTTTCTGGCGAAGCCAAGCCAACAAACTCAAAATCTTTGTTGCTGCATAGCTCACCTTCAATAAGCTCTGCCAGCTCCTTAAGCTTCATTTCTGTTGGTCAAGCCTTAGTATGACCTCCTTGGTTATATCCATATCTGGGCTAATGTATACAAAGGCAGAACAGTCCATAACCGCGGCGTATCCTTGCGCCTTTGCCATATCTTCCGATATCTTCCTAACCCTTTCTATTATTTCCTGTTCCATCTGGTTTTTAACTTCCAAAAGCTCCCTTTGCGCCTTTTGCTGCAGCTCCATCCCTTCGGCTTCCACTTTCTGATACTCTTTTATCTTTTGCTCCCTCACGCTTTGAGATATGGCTTTACTTTCTATCTGCTTTTTTAGATCCTCAAGCTTTTTATTAATCTGGTCAAGCTGTTTTTGGTATTCTTG
>JBKBHW010000034.1:0-5336 GCA_046297555.1 Aquificaceae bacterium | reverse complement strand
TCTTTCACCTTTGACCTCAACTGCGATTCCTTTGCCTTTACTGTCTGAGATTCGGAAAGTATTCTGTTGGGATCAACGCAGGCAAACTTTTGTTGGGCAAAGCCAAGGCTTGAAGCAACAAGCAAAGCAAACAGGTATTTCTTCATAGTTTTTCCTCCTGCCATAATGATAACATATTTTTAAACGGCCTCCCTCATTATGTAGGTAGGCTTTAGTTTTTTCCTTACCACCTCCCCACTTACAACCACCTTCCTTATATTCTTGAGAGAGGGTATTTCAAACATAACGTCCAGCATGATCTCTTCCATTATGGCCCTTAGGCCCCTGGCACCAGTTTTTCTCCTTATGGACTCTTTTGCTATCTCCACAAGGGCATCCTCTGTAAATTCAAGGTCCACACCTTCCATTTCAAAGAGCTTTTTGTATTGCTTTACAAGGGCGTTTTTGGGTTCTACCAAAACCCTTACAAGCTCCTCCTCCGTAAGCTCATCAAGCACCGCTATAACGGGAAGCCTTCCCACAAACTCCGGAATCAGACCGAAATGTATAAGGTCATCCACCTCCACCAGCTCAAGGGGGTTTTGATGGCTTTCAAACTTCTTTATATCTGCCTCAAAGCCTACCACAGATTTGCCCAACCTACGCTTGACTATATCCTCAAGGCCCACAAAGGCTCCACCGCATATAAAAAGTATATCGGTAGTATCCACCTGTATAAACTCTTGATGGGGGTGCTTTCTTCCTCCCTGCGGTGGCACGTTGGCTATGGTGCCCTCCAATATCTTCAAAAGGGCCTGTTGCACACCCTCGCCAGAAACATCACGGGTTATAGACGGGTTTATACCAGACTTTTTGGCTATCTTGTCTATCTCATCTATGTACACTATGCCCCTTTGGGCAGCTTTTACATCGTACCCGCAGTTTTGAAGAAGCCTTACAAGCACATTTTCCACATCCTCTCCCACATAGCCCGCTTCTGTTAATGTGGTGGCGTCCGCTATGGCAAAGGGTACATCCAATATCTTTGCAAGTGTTTTTGCCAACAAGGTTTTTCCAGAGCCCGTTGGACCTATAAGAAGTATGTTGCTTTTTTCTATCTCCACCTCATCCAAACTAAGGCCAAGCTCTTTTGCCCTTATTCTCTTATAGTGGTTGTAAACTGCCACAGAAAGCACTTTCTTAGCCCTTTCTTGGCCTATTACATATTGGTCAAGCTCCCTTTTTATCTTTTCCGGCGTGGGTATTTCCTTGGAAATATACCTGTTTAGCTGTTTCTTTTGCTCTTTTATTATAGCGTTGCAAGCTTCCACACACCTATCGCATATAAAGGTATCATTGGGTCCTGCTATAAGCACCAAGACTTCATGGCTTGAACGCCCGCAAAAGGAGCAATAATTCTCTTGTTTTTTCTTTGTCATGTTAACTCCTTTTCTCTATAACCTTATCTACTATTCCATACTCCATAGCTTCTACAGCAGACATAAAATAGTCCCTTTCCACATCCCTTTCAATCTTTTCTAAAGGCTGTCCCGTATGCTTGGCAAGTATTTCATTAAGCATCTGCTTTATCCTCTTTATCTCTTCTGCATGTATGATTATATCCGTTGCCTGTCCTGATATGCCACCCAAGGGTTGATGGATCATGATCCTTGAGTGGGGCAAGGCATACCTCTTTCCCTTTGCACCGGCGGCAAGCAGCACTGCACCCATAGAAGCCGCCTGCCCAAGGCATATGGTGACCACATCGGGCTTTATGTATTGCATGGTGTCATATATTGCCATGCCAGCTGTTACAGAGCCTCCGGGGGAGTTTATGTACATGTATATATCCTTTTCTGGGTCTTGGGCTTCCAAAAAGAGGAGCTGCGCCACGATAAGGTTTGCCACATGGTCATCAATAGGAAAGCCAAGCAGGACTATCCTATCCTGCAAAAGCCTTGAATATATATCATAAGCCCTTTCACCTCTTGGCGTCTGCTCAATAACTATGGGGACAAGCTGGTCAAGTATTTTCATCCTTTTCCTCCTTTTCTTTTACTACTGCCTTTGAAACTATCTCCTTTAAAGCCTTTTCCCTTCTTATATCTTCTTCAAGTACATGGAAAAGGTTTTCCCTTTGGAAGAACTCCCTCATTTCCTCTGGGGACCTTCCGTACTGTTGGGCCAGCTCCCCAATTTTGCTTTCCATTTCTTGAGGCTCTACTTTTATTTCCCTTTGCTGGGCGTACTTGTCAAGGATATACCTTAGCTTTATGTTTGAAATTGCTTGAGGTGTAAGCTCCTGCGCCATTGACCTATAGTCAAGGTACCTAATATCTATGCCCAGCTGGGACAGATAGGAGGCTCTCATCTGTAAAAGATGGGAAAGCTCCCTCTGCAGTAATGTTTGGGGCACATCAAACTGGTGTAACTCCAAAAGCTTTTTTGCTACAGCCTCTTGTGTTGCACTCTCTTTCATCTCTTCTATCTGTGCCTTTATCTCCTGTCTGATCTTTTCTTCAGCCTCCGCCCAAGTTTCTCCCAAGCCCGTTTCCTTGGCAAATTCATCGTTTACCTCTGGAAGCACCTTCTCTTTTACGCCTTTTATTTTTATCTCCACCTTAGCCTTCCCCGCAGGCCTACCCTCTATATCATAAAGTGTAAGCCCCTCTAACACAAAGGAATCCCCTTCCTTTTTACCCACGAGCTCCTTCTCTATCTCTTCTCTAAAAGTCTTTAGGCCCACTATGGCTGATGTTTCTCCTTCTGTAATTTCACCACTTTCCATATCTTCCACCTTGTAATCCACTACCACAAGGTCTCCTTCTTTTATTTCTCTCTCCACAGGCTCCCATAAGGCATGCTCTTCTCTTAGCTCTTCTATTCTACTTTTTACCATATCCTCGCTGAACTCTATCTTTTCTATTTCCACCTCAAGCCCTTCAAGGTTTGCCAGCTCAAAGTCTGGCGGGATCTCAAAGGACACGCTATAGCTTACCCTTTGATTAGACTCTTGAAAATCTACCTCCTCAAGAAATATGTCTGCCACCGGCTTTAGACCGCTTTCCTCTATTGCATTGGCAAGCGTGGCGTTTGCCACCTTTTTACCCACCTCCTCCTTTATATAATCTTTGAACTTTGCCCTTATTATCCACAGTGGAGCCTTGCCCTTTCTAAAGCCTTCTATTTCCGCATTTTCTTTAAGGTAGTTATAAACCTCATCAAGGGCAGATTTTACCACATTGCCCTCTACTTCCACTTTTAAGCTTTTAAACAAGCCCTGCCTATTCTCCACGCTTACCTTCATACGGCCAAAACCTCCTTTTTTTGGTGCGGGTGGAGGGAGTTGAACCCTCACGGGCTAATGCCCACAGGATCCTAAGTCCTGCGCGTCTGCCAGTTCCGCCACACCCGCTAAGGATAAAAATTATAATCTGTAAACAGTCTGTAGGCAAATTCCTTGTAGGATTTAATCCTTAAGAATTCCGTGGTAGGGGCACGCCGCAGCGTGCCCTTACAAATTATGAAAAATTTTGTGTAGGGGCAATAGCATACATGTTGGGTGAGAAACCACATCTAAAGTGTGGAGCAAGGCTTGCCATTACTTTTTTATATATAGCTAAAAGAAGTAGCACAGGCATTCTTGCCTGTGTGAAAAAACCACTGCACAGACAGGAATGTCTGTGCCACATAAAATTTAATCAAAGATCGCGGGTAGGGATGCCCGCGCTATTTCTGAATGATGCGATAATTCTAAAATTTTAATCATATTCCTAAGATAAAAGTTAGCTTATATTTACACAGGCTATGGAAAGGCTTGTGGAAATACCCTTAGACCTTGCCCAGAAGTGTGTTAAGTGTGGCTTGTGTAAATCTGTATGCCCCACTTATCCCTACATAGAGCAAGAGGGGGGCTTTGCCCGTGGAAGGCTTGCCCTTGCCCAAATGGTGGTAAAGGGAGAATTGCCTTTAACCTCCCAAGTGGCAAAGCAATGGGATGAGTGTGCCATGTGTAGGAGGTGTGAGTGGATATGCCCAAACAATGTGGAATACAAGGAGGTAATGGTCAAGGCAAGGAATATGCAAAGGGAAAGCCTTGGGGGAAGCGTGGTAAAAACCCTTGGCCTAAAAGCCCTTGAGTTTATGCAATCCGCTGCAGGGAGAAAGGTAATAAAGCTCACAGGTAGGCTTATGAAGGCTTTTCCCTTTGAAGAGATAAAAACACCCTTTCCTACGGGGGCTGTCAAGTTTATGCCCAAGCCTACGGCAAAGGCTTTTGCTTTGAGGGGAAAGGTCTTTAAGGCGCAGGAAGAAAAGGCTAAGCTTCTTTTCTTTACGGGCTGTATGATAGACGCCTTTTATGGGAAAACTGGGGAAAGCGTTGTAAAGCTTATGAACAAAGCCGGCTACACGGTAATAGTGCCTGAAGATATAAGGTGTTGCGGAGCACCCCATTATTACTCTGGAGACCTGCCCACCTTTGAAAGGCTAAAACAGCACAACCTAAAGGAGATGGAAAAATACGATTTTGATGGGGTGGTTGTAGCCTGCCCTACCTGCGGCGGTGCCCTTCAGGAGGACTACAAGCTTCCAAAGCCTGTTTATGATTTTGCCCAGATAGTTTTTGAAAGCCCTTTAAGGTTCAAGGGTTCTGGAAAGGCTTTAACCTTTCATGTGCCCTGCCACTCTTACGGCGCCATGAAGGTGAATGATAAGGTCTTTTACGGGGTAATGGAGAGGATTGAGGGGGATGAGGTAAAAAGGGCGCAAAAGGATAAGTCTTGTTGCGGCTTTGCCGGACTTTTCTCCATAACCAATCCAAAGCTCTCAAACAGTATACAAGGAGAAAAGATGGAAGACCTTAAAAACACGCAGGCAAATATTATCCTTACCACATGTCCCGGCTGCGTGCTAAACCTGAAGTATGGCGTTAAAAAGCACAAAACAGACCAAGAGGTTATGCATCTGGCGGACTATTTGGCGGAGAGCTTGGAGGAAGGTTAAAATATTCCTATGCGTGTACTAATAACTGGAGGAGCGGGATACATTGGCTCCCATATGGTAAAGCTTCTTGGAGAAAGGGACTATGAAGTTTTAACGGTAGACAACCTATCCGAGGGAAACCCTTGGGCTGTTCTCTACGGTGAGCTAAGGGTAATAGACCTTTTGAATTACAAGGCCCTTGAGGAGGTTTTTCTGGAATTCAAGCCGGAAGCTGTAATTCACTTTGCCGCAAAGGTAAAGGTGCCCGAAAGCGTAAAAAAGCCCTTGCTTTACTATGAGAACAACTTTATGGGTACTGTTAACCTACTTCAAGCTATGCAAAGGGCCGGCACCAAATACCTCATCTTTTCCTC
>JBKBHW010000033.1:0-12608 GCA_046297555.1 Aquificaceae bacterium | reverse complement strand
CCTTAGGTTTGCCATTAGAGAGGGTGGTAGAACGGTGGGTGCCGGAGTTGTCACAAAAATTGTTGAGTGAGGTGTAAAATATGGCTGCAGTAAGGGAAGTGGTGGTTTTGGCATGCACAGAATGCAAAAGGAGGAACTACTCTACCAATAAGAACAAGCAGAAGCACCCTCAAAGGATGGAGCTTAGAAAATACTGCAAGTGGTGCAAAAGGCATACCCTGCACAGGGAGGTTAAATAGGGGCGCTAGCTCAATTGGCAGAGCGCGGGACTCCAAATCCCGCGGTTGGGGGTTCGAGTCCTCCGCGCCCCGCAGGAAGAAGGCATGGAAAGGCTTAAGGAGTTTATAAGAAGCTTAAAAAAGGAGCTTGATAAGGTTTCTTGGCCAGGTAGGAATCTGGTCGTAAAAGCAACGATTAGTGTTATAATATTTTCCTTAGCTTTCGGTATAAGCCTGTGGCTTTTTGACCTTGTATTTACCAGGCTTATACACTTTTTGCTTTCTTTGAGGGGTTAAAATGGAAGAGTTTAAGTGGTACGCTTTGCAGGTTGAAGCTGGGAAGGAAGCAACTGCAAGGGAGAACCTTTTAAAGGTTTTGGAGCTGGAAGGCTTACTTCATCAAGTGGAGGATGTGGTGGTACCCGCAGAGGAGAAGGTGGTTATTAAAACTATGGGGAAGGAAAAGTACAGGCTATCTTTGCGCGGGAACAACAGAGATATAAGCGTGCTTGGCAAAAAGGGCGTGACCACCTTTAGGATAGAAAAGGGGGAGGTCAGGGTAATAGAAAGCGTGGAAGGGGATTTGTGCGTAGAGGCTCCGCCCATATCCAAGCCGGGCCAAAAGATAACCTGCAAAGAAAACAAAACTGAGGCAAAGATAATATTGGAATCAAAGATGTTCCCCGGCTATCTTCTTATAAAGGCTATAATGAACGACGCCCTTATGCGTGCCATAGAAAAGACTCCTCATGTTTACAAGCCCGTGTTGGTAGGTGGAAAGGTTGCCCCCCTGGATGAGAAAGAGGTAGAAAGGATAATAGCCTTTGTTAAGAAGGGTGTAAAGCCTGTACGGATCCTGTTTGAAAAGGGTGATCAGGTTAGGGTAATAGAAGGGCCCTTTATGAACTTTACCGGAACGGTGGAAGAAGTTTATCCAGAAAAGGAAAAGGTAGTTGTGCTTGTTAGCATATTTGGAAGGCTAACGCCTGTAGAATTGGACTATTCCCAAGTGGAGAGGTTATAAAGGAGGCATAACATGAAAAAGGTGAGCGCAAAGGTTGAGCTTATGTTACCAGCCCAACAGGCAACGCCCGCTCCACCTGTAGGACCTGCCCTTGGTCAGCATGGTGTAAACATAATGGAGTTTGTAAAACAGTTTAACGCAGCCAGTAAGGACTTTGAACCCGGCACTGTTGTACCGGTGGTTATAACCATATACCAAGACAGAAGCTTTAACTTTGTACTTAAAACTCCCCCAGTATCTTACCTTTTGAAAAAGGCGGCAAAACTTCAAAAGGGATCCTCAGACCCCAAAAAACAAAAGGTTGGAAAAGTAACCCTTCAACAAGTAGAAGAGATTGCCAAGATGAAGCTAAAGGATATGAACACAAAGGATATAAAGGCTGCCATGAGGCAGGTGGTAGGAACGGCCAGAAGCATGGGCATAGAAGTAGAAGGATGGAAGGAGTAAGCCATGGTGAGAGGAAAGAGGTATAAAAAGTGTTTAGAGCTATATGACAGGAATGCCCTCTACTCGGTGGAGGGTGCAGTGGATATTCTCAAAAAGCTCCACCAAGAGTGTGGTCCGAAGTTTGATCAAACGGTGGAGCTGGCCATGAGGCTGGGCGTGGACCCAAAGTATGCAGACCAGATGGTAAGAGGTTCGGTAGTTTTGCCCCACGGGCTTGGTAGGGAGCTAAAGGTTCTTGTGCTTGCGGAGGGTGAGTACCAAAAGATAGCAAAGGAAGCGGGGGCAGATTATGTGGGTGGTGAGGACCTCATAAACAAGATAGCAAAGGAAGAATGGGTGGATTATGATGTGGTTATTGCCACACCGGAGATAATGCCCAAAGTGGCAAAGCTGGGTAAGATATTGGGTCCAAAAGGCCTTATGCCAAACCCAAAGACGGGGACGGTTACCACAAACATAAGGCAAGCTATAGAAGAGGCCAAAAAGGGAAGGGTTGAGTTTAGGGTAGACAAGACAGGAAACGTGCATATGCCCGTGGGTAAAATATCCTTTGATAACCAAAGGCTCATTCAGAACATATACACGGCCATAGATGCGGTGGTAAAGGCAAAGCCACCGGGGGCTAAAGGGCAGTATGTAAGGAGCATAAGCCTAAGTTTGACCATGAGCCCCTCCGTAAAGGTAGATATATCTACCACCCTTAGAAGACTGCAGGAGTTGGTGGCATAAGGAGGACATGTTATGAGAAAAAGTTGGGAAAGAAAGGGACAGTTAATAGATGGCTACAAGGAAAGGATAAAGAGGTCAAACCTTGTAATCTTTTTTGATTTTACAGGCATAGACGCTCAAGCTATAACAAAGCTTAGGGCTGATGTGAAAGATGCGGAAGGTGAAATGCTTGTGGGTAAAAACACCCTCTTTTACAGGGCTTTCATGGATACAGTTATGTCAGACCATAGAGAGGTGTTGACAGGCCCCACGGCCCTCTTCTTTGCCTACGGTGATCCTGTAAGGATTGCCAAGATAGTCTTTGACTTTGTAAAGGAGATAGACAAGGAAAAGCCCCTTTCAAAAATAAAGGGCGGTTTTATGCAGGGCAGGTTCTTAAAACCTGCAGAAGTGCAAGCCCTTGCAGAGCTACCACCAAAAGAGGTGCTTATCTCCAAGCTTATGGGGGCTATTCAAGGTCCCATATATGCCCTTGTTATGGCCCTTAAGTCTGCACCTCAAAAGCTTGTGCTTACATTAAAAGCTATAGAAGAAAAGAAATCTTAAAAGGAGGTATAAAGATGGCCACACTTACCATTGACGAAATTGTGGAAGCCATAGGCAACATGACCCTTTTAGAGGTTGCCGAGCTTGTGAAAAGGCTGGAGGAAAAGTTTGGTGTTTCTGCAGCTATGGTGGCTGCAGCACCTGCAGCAGTAGCTGGAGCGCCCGCAGCGGGAGCACCTGCGGCAGAAGAAAAGACAGAGTTTGATGTAATCCTCAAGTCTGCCGGCGCCAACAAGATAAACGTAATAAAGGTGGTAAGGGAGATTACGGGCCTTGGTTTAAAGGAGGCTAAGGACCTTGTAGAAGGCGCTCCAAAGCCTGTAAAGGAAGGAGTGTCAAAGGAAGAAGCGGAAAAGATAGCGGCAAAACTAAAGGAGGCTGGCGCAGAAGTAGAAATCAAGTAAAGGTATGTTTATAAGGTTTGCAAAAGCCTTATTAACCCCCTGTATACGCAGGGGGTATTTTGTTTTTATGCATTGACATGTGGACATAGATGTTATATAATTATAGGCTTACGCAAACCAAGTGAGGGTTGAAAACATGAGAAAAAATATACCCTTACCAAGAAAGTTTTTTGGTAGAAGGGAAGAGTTTATCGCCCCACCTTACCTGCTTTTCCTACCTAAGGAATCCTTTGAATCCTTTTTACAATTCTATGTAAGGCCTCAAGAAAGGGACAAGAAAGGTCTGGAATATGTACTTTCCACCTCCTTTCCTTTTAAGGACCCCGATGAAAAGATAGTATTGGAATACTTAGGCTATGAAGTAGGGGACTGGGAGTGTAATAGGTGCGAATACAAGGCCTACACGGACCAAAGCTTTCTTGCCGGTTATGGCGTTAGCTGTCCAAAGTGTGGTACTCTCCTGGTACACAGAGAAAAGTACACAGAAGAGGAATGTAAGATAAAGGGCTTTACCTATGCCGTGCCCTTAAGGGTAATGGTAAGGTTAAGGACAAAGACCAAAAAGGGTGAGAAAGTGGGTGAGCCAAGGAAGGTATACTTCGGCGAAGTGCCCATGATGACCAAAACGGGATCCTTTATCATAAACGGAAGTGAAAGGGTGGTGGTAAGCCAGCTCATAAGGTCTCCCGGCGTATTCTTTGAAGAAAAGGAGGAGCGTCAGAAGGAAACCACGATTATAAGAATGATATACAGGGCCAGCATCATACCCGACAAGGGCCCAAGGGTTGAGTTTGAACTCTCCAGCACCACGGATGTGCTATCTTCCAAGATAGATAGAAAAAAGGTTGGCTCCACCTTTATACTCAGGGCACTTGGCTTGGAAACAGCCTATGATATACTAAAACACTTTTACCCAGATTCAAAAGCCTTTTTCTCACAAGATGGCAAGGTCTTTGATAAAGAAACAGGGGAGGAATATGGGCTTGAAGACCTTGATGGGTTTTACCTATTTGCCATCTTGAGATATAAGGCAAAGATAGAGGAGAAGGGTGTTGAAGAGGAGATCATTGAGGAAAGGTACATAGAAGAGATAGATCAGCTGGAAAGGCTACTTAAGGACGATAGGATAAAGATAGACCTTATATCTGCCGTTCCGAAGGAAAGTGCAGTAAAAAGCCCCTACGGGAAGATCATAATAGAAACCCTTATTTCAGAGACAGCTCCAAAGGATCAGGATAAAAAGAGCCCCCTTAAAATACCTGCCAGGTTTACTTTAAGGGACTATGCCCTTGTGGATATATACAAAAAGCTAAGGGCTGTAGAGCCCATGGTTATGGAGCTGGAACACCTTATAAGCAGGGCAAGGTCTCATTTTGACCTTTACTTCAAGGACCTTACCAGGTATGACCTTTCTAAGGTTGGAAGGGTAAAGCTCAACGCCAAGGTTCATAGAATACCAAAAGAGCTAAAGCCTGCAGACCTTGAAAGGTTATCCCAGCTTCCACCTCTCGCCCTTGCGGAGGATGTAGACGGCTTGAAGGCTGGCACCTTGCTTACAAAGGAGGTGCTCTCTGATATATTCAAGGTTAGGGAATCGGTTAAAGTAAAGGACTATACGGAGGATGAGGCAAGGTTTTTGAGCACCCTTGACCTGGTAAACACGATAAAGTACTTGATAAACCTAAGGTATGGAAGGGAGAAGAAGGATGATATTGCCTACTTGGGCAACAGAAGGGTAAGGGCTGTAGGAGAGCTTCTGGAAAATCAGGCTCGCATAGGTATAGCCCGTATGGAAAAGTTTTTCAGAGACAGGTGTACGGTGGCAAACCCAGAGGACCCCAACCTAAAGCCTCAAGACCTGTTAAACCCAAGGTATTTGACCAGCACCCTTTATGAGTTTTTAAAAGGCGGTATGCTCTCTCAATACTTGGATAACACAAACCCACTTTCTGCACTTACTCACAAAAGAAGGCTTTCCGCCCTTGGCCCCGGAGGTCTAACGAGGGAAAGTGCCAAATTTGAAATAAGGGACGTGCATCCTTCTCATTATGGAAGGATATGTCCCATAGAAACCCCAGAAGGCCAAAACATAGGACTGGTTACCTCCTTAACCGTGTACGCCCAAACCAATGAATATGGTTTTATTGCGACCCCCTACAGGAAAGTGGAAAAGGGCAAGGTAACGGACAAAGTGGAATATCTGGCCGCCTATGAAGAGGAAAACTATGTGATAGCCCAGTATACACCAACCGATGAGGAGGGCAACATACTCAGCGACAGGGTTTACGCAAGGTACAAAAACGATATACAGATAGTTAGATCCCAGCAGGTTCAATATATGGATGTTTCTCCAAGACAGGTTATATCTGTATCCGCCTCCCTCATACCTTTCCTTGAGCATGACGATGCTAACAGGGCCTTGATGGGTTCCAACATGCAAAGGCAGGCAGTCCCCCTTATGTTTACCTCTTCACCCCTCGTTGGTACTGGAATGGAGAGGAAGGTGGCCTTTGATAGCGGTGCCGTTGTCTTTGCAAAGAGGGGTGGTGTGGTGGAAGAGGTGGACTCAAGAAGGATAATAGTTAGAGTTAACCCTGAGGAGATAAACCTTGCAGATCCAACGGATATAGGGATTGATATCTATGAGCTGAAAAAGTTTGAGAGGACAAACCAAAACACCTGCATAAACCAGAGGCCCTTGGTGGTAAAGGGACAAGAAGTTAAAAAGGGAGACCTTTTGGCAGATGGTCAATCTACCGAAAGGGGTGAGCTCGCCCTTGGTAAGGATGTGTTGGTGGCCTTTATGCCTTGGAGAGGCTACAACTTTGAGGATGCCATAGTAATATCCGAAAGGCTTGTCAAAGAGGATGTTTATACCTCCATACACATAGAAGAGCTTGAAGTGGAGGCAAGAGAAACCAAAATAGGCAATGAGGAGATAACCCGTCAGATACCGGGAGTGCCAGAAAGGGCCCTTTCTCACCTTGATGAGTTTGGTATTGTAAAGCTCGGCACCTATGTAAAACCCGGAGACATACTGGTAGGAAAGGTCACGCCCAAGGGAGAAGCTCAGCTTACACCAGAGGAAAAGCTCCTGCAAGCCATATTCGGTGAAAAGTCAAGGGATGTAAAAGACTCATCCCTAAGGTGTCCCCCCGGTGTGGAAGGGGTGGTGGTGGATGTAAAGATCTTTGTAAAGAAAACGGGAGAAAGGAGGAACTATCTGGCGGAGCATGTGGAGAGGATGGAAAGGGAAGAGCTTGAAAGGGAGCTTGAGAAGAAAAAGAAGCTTATAGTAGAGGGTAGAAACAGGATTATCAAAAGCCTTGTGCTTGGAAGGAAGTTAGACAAGGAGGTGACGGTCAGGAAAAAGGTTTACAAAAAAGGAAGCGTGATAGATGAACAGGCCTTTGAAGCCCTCCTTAACTACATAATAACAAAGCCGGAAAACTTCTTTGAGGATGAAGAGCTCTGTCAAAAGATAAGCCATATAAGGGAAAGAACAAGGTTTCAGGTGGATATGCTGTCAAAGATCTATGAGGAAAGGATAGAGTCCATTGGGAAAAGGACTGAGCTGCCAGCAAGTGTGCATACCCTCGTTAAGGTGTATATAGCACAGAAGAGGAAGATAAAGGTGGGCGATAAGATGGCTGGTAGGCACGGAAATAAAGGTGTAATATCTGTAGTGCTTCCTGTGGAAGATATGCCTTTCCTTGAAGACGGTACGCCTGTGGATATTGTGCTTAACCCGCTGGGTGTTCCATCCCGTATGAACGTGGGACAGATACTTGAAACCCACCTAGGCTGGGCCTCAAAGGAGCTTGGTAAAAAGTTAAAGGAGCTTTTGGAGGAGAAAGCCAACAGGGAGGAGATATTGGAATTTCTCAAGAGGATATACGCCGTAGGCGATGTAAAGGGTGAAAACCAAAGGTATTTAGAAGAATTCCTAAACAGCTTGGACGAAGATGGCTTTAGGGAGGTTGTAAAGCTTTATGCAGAGAAGGGCATACCAATGGCAACGCCCGCCTTTGAAGGTGCCAGCGAAGAACACATTAAGGAGCTTTTAAGGCTTGCCGGACTTCCAGAGGATGGCAAGACTGTGCTATACGATGGTAGAACGGGAGAACCCTTTGATATGAGGGTAGCAGTAGGATACATGCATATGCTAAAGCTTATACACATGGTAGATGATAAGATTCACGCAAGGAGCACGGGGCCATACTCTTTGGTTACCCAGCAACCCCTCGGTGGAAGGGCACAGTTTGGAGGCCAAAGGCTTGGAGAGATGGAGGTGTGGGCTTTGGAAGCCCACGGCGCAGCCCATACACTTCAAGAAATGCTCACTGTAAAGTCTGACGACATAGAAGGAAGGACAAGGGTTTACGAGTCCATAGTTAAGGGTAAGTATATTTATCAGGCTGGGATACCAGAATCCTTTAGGGTGCTTGTGCGTGAGCTCAAAGCCCTTGGCCTTGATGTAAGGTGTGAAAACGGGGCAAATATGCCCTGCGATCAGGTAGAGATGGAGGAGGAGCAATCATGAAGAAAGGGCTTTTACCCTTTGAAAGAATAAAGCTTATGTTAGCGTCGCCAGAGGAGATAAGAAGCTGGAGCTTTGGGGAGGTAAAAAAGCCCGAAACTATAAACTACAGAACTCACAAGCCGGAAAAGGATGGACTTTTCTGCGCAAAGATCTTTGGACCTATAAAGGACTATGAGTGTCTTTGTGGAAAGTATAGGGGAAAGCGCTTTGAGGGGACCATCTGCGATCGTTGCGGTGTAGAAGTAACAAGGTCCTATGTAAGGCGCCAGAGGTTTGGGCATATAGAGCTGGCGGCGCCGGTGGCACATATATGGTTTTTAAAGAGCACCCCATCCAAAATAGCCACGCTTATAGGCCTTTCCGTTAGGGATGTGGAAAGGGTCATATACTTTGAATCTTACCTGGTTATAGAGTATCCTATGGACGAGGAGGAGGAAAAGGCCTTTAGGGAGCAGGAAGACACCATACCACTAAGGGACGATATGGGCAATGTTAAGTTTGTTAAGCTCCATGTGGTAGATGAAGACACCTACAACGCGGAGTTTGCCATAAGCCTTGAGCATAAGTATGAAGGGGGGATGGGTGCGGAGATAATAAAGAAGGTGCTTTCTTCCTTAGACCTGGAGGCTTATGCCAAAAAGCTCAGAGAAGAGATAAAACCGTACAGCCTTGACTACGAAGACCTTTCAGAAGAGCTCTACAATAAGTACAAAAAGCTCTATGAGCGTATGATAAAGGTTTTGGTAGAAGACTTTAGCCTGTACGGCGTGGACATAAAGGTGCCAGAAGGCATGAGCATGGCAGATGCCCTACATGGAATCATATGCAACAAGCTTTATATAAATGTGGATAGCGGAGAGTTGTCGGAAGAAGCCCTTGAGGGCTTTCAAACGGGTAAAGAAGCCATACAAGCTTACTATGAAAGGCTACGCCAAAGAAAGAAGGATCTACCAGTATTTGAAAAGATAAAGGCAGATATCAGAAGCGCAGTACTAAAGGAGGTATCGGAGTCAAAGGTTAAGAAGCTACTCAAAGTGCTAAAGCTTGTAGAAGACTTTATAAAGAGTGGGAATAGGCCGGAGTGGATGATATTGGAGGTGCTTCCCGTATTGCCTCCAGAGCTTAGGCCTCTTGTGGTTCTTGACGGCGGCAGGTTTGCTACTTCAGACCTCAACGACCTCTACAGAAGGATCATAAACAGGAACAACAGGCTAAAAAGGCTCATAGAGCTTGATGCTCCGGAGATAATCATAAGGAATGAAAAGAGGATGCTCCAAGAGGTGGTATCCGCCCTTATAGACAACGGCAGGCGTGGAAAGGTGGTTTCCCAAAACGGAAGGGCTCTGAAGTCCCTATCGGATTATCTACGCGGTAAGCAAGGAAGGTTTAGGCAGAACCTACTTGGAAAGAGGGTGGATTACTCTGGAAGGTCTGTTATAGTGGTAGGACCAGACCTTAAGATGCACCAGTGCGGCCTTCCAAGGATAATGGCCCTTGAGCTATTTAAACCCTTTGTTTACAGAAGGTTGGAAGAAAAGGGCTATGCCACATCCATAAAGAATGCAAAGAAGCTGGTAGAACAAAAGACGCCAGAAGTTTGGGAATGTTTGGAAGAAGTGGTAAAACAGCACCCTGTACTTCTCAACCGTGCCCCAACCCTCCATAGAATGTCCATACAAGCCTTTGAACCCGTGCTTGTAGATGGCAAGGCAATACAGCTTCATCCTTTGGTCTGCCCACCCTTTAACGCAGACTTTGATGGGGACCAGATGGCAGTGCACGTACCCCTTGGCATAACAGCCCAGCTTGAAGCCTACATTCTTATGCTCTCCACCCAAAACATCCTATCTCCAGCCCACGGTAAGCCTATAACCACGCCCTCCCAAGATATGATATTGGGGGTTTACTACATAACACAAGAGCTTACCAATGTAAAGGGGGAAGGTAAGCTTTTCTTTAGCAAAGATGAGGTCCTACTTGCCCTTGAAAACAAAAAGGTTGATATCCACGCCCGTATAAAACTAAGGTTGGAAGATGGAAAGATCATAGAAACCACGCCCGGAAGGGTGCTATTTAACAGCATACTACCGGAGGACTACTCCTTTGTAAACGAACCTATGGATAAAAAGAAGGTGTCCAAGCTAATAGCCAGCGTATACAACAAGTACGGCGTGGAAAGAACAGCCAAACTCCTTGATGACCTAAAGGAGCTTGGCTTCAATTTGGCAACAAAGGCTGCCGTTTCCATAGGTATAGATGACCTGCAAATACCAAAGGTTAAAAAGGATATACTACTGCAAGCCTTTGAACAAACGGATGAAATAGCAGAGCTTCACAGAAATGGTATAATCACGGCTAAAGAAAGGTACAACAGGATCATAGACCTCTGGTCCGAGATAACGGACAAGGTCTCCAAAGCCATGTTTGATGAAATAGAAAAGAGTGAAAGGAAAGAGGGAGACAAGATCTACACAGGCATATTCAATCCCATATACATGATGGCAAACTCTGGCGCCCGTGGAAACAGAGATCAGATAAGGCAGCTGGCCGCCATGAGGGGCCTTATGGCAAAGCATACGGGCGAGTTTATAGAAACACCCATCGTTTCCAACTTTAGGGAAGGCCTCTCTGTACTTGAATACTTCATATCCACCTACGGAGCAAGAAAAGGTCTTGCAGATACAGCTCTTAAAACCGCCTTTGCAGGATACCTTACCAGAAGGCTTGTAGATGTGGCACAGGACATTACCATAGTGGAGAGGGATTGTGGAACTTACAGAGGCATAGTTATGGAGCCCATCGTGGAAGGTGGAGAAGAAAAGGTATCTCTCAAGGAAAGGATAGTAGGAAGGACTTTGGTAGAAGATGTGATAGACCCATACACCGGCGAGGTTATAGCCCAAAGGAACCAGATAGTGGATGAATCCCTTGCAGACAAGATAGTGCATGCTGGTATAGAAAGGGTGGTGGTAAGGTCTCCACTTACATGCGAATCCCAGTACGGCATATGCGCCATGTGTTATGGATGGGACCTCTCACAAAGGAAGCTTGTAGATATAGGGGAAGCGGTGGGCATCATTGCCGCTCAGTCCATAGGGGAGCCCGGAACGCAGCTCACCATGAGAACCTTCCACATAGGTGGGGCGGCGGTGGCAGAAAGGGTAAAGGGTGAGCTATCCAACGAGACGGCTGGCAAGGTAAAGTACTACAACATAAAGCTTATAACCAACAGGGAAGGCAAGAAGATAAACATATCTAAGGACGGTGCTATAGGCATTCTGGACAAAGAAGGCAGAATGGTAGAGCGCCATGCAGTGCCTTACGGTGCCAGCATACTAATAGAAGAGGGCAAAGAAGTTCAAGAAAATACCATATTGGCAGAATGGGATCCTTTCAATACCTTTATCATAGCGGAAGAGCCCGGAAGGGTAGAGTTCAAAGATATAGCCCTTGACATAACCGTTAAGGAAGAAAGGGATCCACTTACGGGTAAGACATCTACCATAGTATCCTTTACAAGACCTAAGGATGCTATGCTCCACACGCCAAAGATAGTAGTCCATACAGAGGATGGAAAGGAGGTATCTTATGACCTTCCAGTCAACTCTATTATAAACATTCCCACAGATAAAATCAGCTTTGAATGGATGGTGTGCCCTACCTGCAGCGAATCGGAAGGTACAGAGATACAGCACAAATACTATGTGCTAAAGGACTACTTTGTTCAACCGGGAGACATCCTTGCGCGTATACCAAAAGAAATGGCAAAGGTGCGTGATATAGTGGGTGGTCTTCCAAGGGTTGAGGAGCTCTTTGAGGCAAGGAGGCCAAAGAACCCAGCCATACTGACGGAGATTGACGGCACCGTGAGGATCTTTGAGGACGCAGACGAGGTTATAGTCTTTAATCCAAAGACCGGTGAAACCAAAAAGTATGACATAAAGAAGGACGAATACATACTTGTAAGCCATGGACAGTACGTTCAAAAGGGTGCAAGCATAACAGAAAGCATAAAGGCTGAGGTGGAAGGACAGGTAAGGATCAAGGGTAAGGGCTATAGGGTTGTAGTCTACAACAGGGAAACGGGGCTGCAAAAGGAGTATTTTGTGCCTAAGGGCAAGCATTTACTTGTAAAGAACGGTGATACGGTAAAGGCGGGAGACCCACTTACCGATGGAACACCTGTGCCTGAAGAGATATTAAGGATAAAGGGTATGGATGAGCTTCAAAAATTCTTACTCAAAGAGGTTCAAATGGTGTACAGGCTTCAGGGTGTGGATATAAACGACAAGCATTTTGAGATGATCATACGCCAAATGCTAAGGCGCAGGCGCGTAGTAGACCCGGGAGATAGCAGGTTCTTGGTAAACGAAGAGGTAGAGATAGAAGAACTTCAGCAGGAAATAGACAGGATAAAGGAAGAAGGTGGCAAGATACCAAAGGCGGAGCCCATATTGGTTGGAATATCAAAGGCAGCTTTAACTTCAAGAAGCTGGATATCAGCCGCATCCTTCCAAGAGACAACAAAAGTACTCACCGATGCAGCTTGCGAAGGAAAGGTGGATGATCTAAGGGGCATAAAGGAAAATGTTATTATAGGGAACCTTATACCAGCTGGAACGGGCTTGGGGGAATATATGGAGGTGGAGGTGATAGAAGAGGAAAAGGTGAAAACACTTAAGGATGTGATATAATAA
>JBKBHW010000032.1:6832-12635 GCA_046297555.1 Aquificaceae bacterium | reverse complement strand
TAGAGGGTATGATAAAGCTTATAGAGCCCATGCTTATTGTGTTTATAGGTGGTGTGGTAGGTTTAATACTTATAGCCCTATACCTACCAATCTTCAAGATGGGAGAGCTTATAAAGTCTTAAGGGGTACTTTAATACTTCACAGACAGGAATATGCCGGGTAAAAAATTGTCTTTTGGTAGATGTGCTATACTTTTGCTTTAAATTATATATAGTCGGTAGCGCGGGCAAGGATGCCCGCGCCTTTTGGGTTAAATTTTTTTGTACTCAGTACATTGGGCGGGGCAAAGCCCCAAACCTTAAGTATTCAAAATCTCAAAAAGTTTTAACTTTCCAGAAGCTCCCCTCAATAGCTTTAACTTGGATTTAGAAACTCCAAAATGTTGTGCAAGTAGCTCTATTATTTTGTCGTTTGCCTTTCCATCCTCCGGCGCTTCCCTTACCGCCACTTCATAAAAGCCTTCTTCCATTTTCTTTACATACTCCGTCTTTGACCTTGGCTTTGCCTTTACCTTGATGATCATTCCTCTGATATTTCTCTGCTTGCTTTGTACTTGATGGTATAAACCGCTACAAAACCGTCTATACCATGCTCCCTCAAAAAGCTTGTTTCTACGTCAATTACTTGGCCTCCTTCTTCCTCAATGGTGGAGAGGATCTCGTTGAGCTTTTCTGTTATCTCCCTATCGTTGCCCTCAAGGGCCACTACCATACACCTGTATGCCATATTAAAAGTATAAACCTTCAAGGCTTTCCAGACCCATATAAACCATAAAGAGCCTTTCAAGGCCTATGGAGCAACCGGCACACCGTGGAAAACCTTTATAGGCCTCAATCAACTCTTCATCAATAGGTAAATCTCTTTCTCCTCTGTAGCTCTTCATTCTCCTTATTATCTCCTCCCCGTCCTCTTCTTCTGTCCATCCGTTGGCTATCTCTATGCCTTTTATGTAAAGTTCAAACCTTTCTGCATAGCCATCTTTTACCTTGGCGTAGGCGCTTACTCTTTTTGGGAAGTGGGTTATAAACTCTGGCTTTTCTTTGCCAAGATGCCTTTCCACTTCTATGTATATCCTAAAGAAGAGGCTTTCCCAATCTTCTTTGTCATCAAAGTCATAGCCGTAGGCAAGAAGGTTGTTTTTAAAGATCTCTTCATCCTCCGAAAGAATAATGCCCGCATACTCCTCAAAGGCATGCTCAAGCCTTGTTATAAGATAGTCTTGGGCTATTCCTAAAGAGGAAAGAAGCTCTCCTATTTCCCTTATCAAGTAGCTATAATCTACACCTATTTTGTACCATTCAAGCATGGTAAACTCCACTTTGTGCAGCTTTCCACACTCATTGTTTCTAAAGACCTTGGCTATCTGAAAGATATCTTTTTTGTACTTTGAAAGGAGCTTTTTCATAGAAGGTTCTGGAGAGGTCTGAAGCCACATGGTTTTTTCTTTGCCGCATTGAACAACCTTTACCTCTATGGGCTCTATGTTTAAATCAATATTGGGATAGGGGTTTAGTATGGGTGTACGGACTTCAAGATAACCTTTTTTCTTGAAAAATTCCCTTATTCTGTCTATGAAGTTGGACCATTCTGCAAGCATTTAAAGGATTATAACATGGGGAGAGCGACGGGAGTCGAACCCGCGACCCGTGGATCCACAGTCCACTGCTCTGCCAGCTGAGCTACGCTCTCCTTATAAGGTTTTTATTATAATCACTTTACATCCTTTTAGCAAGGTTCATTATAAGGGCGGTTGCTACGGCTCCAGCCATTTGGGCCCTGTATATGTAAGGCTTTAACAAAACAGGTTTAAAGCCTCTATTTTTAAGAAGCTCCACCTCCTCTTGAGAAAAGCCCCCCTCCGGACCCACCACTATACCATAACTTTCCTTGCTTAAGTCTATTTCCTTTATGCTCAAGCCCCCTCCAAAGTTATCAAGCACAAGGGAAACCTCTTCCCCCGGATGTAAATCTGCAAGGCTTATAGGGTTTTCTATCTCCATAGGTCTTGGCCTTTTGCATTGCTTAAAGGAGGCCAAGCTTATCCTTTTCCACCTCTCCATCTTTTCCTCTACCTTTGACTTTACTTGAAAACCCCTTTTACAAAAGAGAGGGACCAGCTTGGCAGCTCCCGACTGACTTGCCATGTCTATTGCTTCTTCCATGAGGGAAAGGTCCAGAGGTATACATTGGTAGAGAACTACATAAGGCCCTGCAGGAGGTGTTTTAAGCTCTTCCAGTATACTGCACAAAGCGTAGCCGTTGGTTATTCTGGATATTTTAGCCAGAAAAAGCCTGTCTTCACAAAATACCTCAAGGTTTTCTCCTTCTTTTAGCCTTAGAGCCCTTAAATGTCTAAACTCAGAACCATCTATTATGAGTACGCTTCCCTCCCTTTTACTGCACAAAAGCCTTTCCATGAAGGAAGAGGCGGGGCGTTGGCCCCGCAAGGCTAATAAATTACTTTACCGATTCCCTTAGGTCCTTTGCAGGCCTAAAAACTACCACCTTCCTTGAAGGTATCTTTATCTCCGCTCCAGTTCTTGGGTTGCGGCCCTTCCTTGCCGCCCTTTCACGGACGGTAAAGATGCCAAAACCGGGTACTGCAACCCTTTCACCCTTTTTGAGGGCGTCGGAAACGGCTTGAATGGCAGCTTTGAGGGCAGCATCTGCTTGCTTTTTGGTAATGCCTGCCCCTTTGGCTATGGCTGAAACAAGTTCTGCCTTGGTCATGGCGTTCCCTCCTTTAAAGTTTTTAAAATACTCTATAATGATAAACCAATAAAGACAAGTATGCAAGAGGTTTTAAGATGAAAAGCTTAGTGTTTGCCTTATTGGCAAGTCTAACATGGGGGGTGGCGCCCATATTCTTTAAGCTTGGCTTGAAGGGTGGCCTTCCTCCAACTGTGGCTCTGGTTTTTCACAACCTCTCAGCCTTTCTTTTGGCTTTGGTGATAGTGGTAGCTACCGCAGGTATAAAGATGGACTTTTCCATAAGGGACCTTGCCTTTATAGCCCTTGGTGGGGTTATGTCGGGCTTTTTGGGCCTTTTTTTCTTCTTTAAGGCGGTGAAAGAGGGACATGTTTCTGTAGTGGCTCCCATAGCTTCTACCTCGCCCCTATGGGGATCCATAGTAGCCTTTCTTTTCTTAGGTGAGCCTTTTAGCTGGCTAAGGCTCTTTGGTATACTTCTTGTAGTATGGGGAATAGTCCTTATAAGTCTATCTTCTGGAAGGTAGCATTTTCCACCTTTGCTGGAGTTTTCCTTTATCTTCCCTTTTCCGGGTATGAGCTTTGGCCCTTGGCCCCTTTGGCCCTTATGGTTTTGCTAAGGTTTAAAGACGCCACCCTTTGGCTCCTTACAGGCTTTGTTTTCTTTTTCCTTTCTCTTAGGTGTGCAGGTATAGCTGGCATAGAGTTTGGTGGTGTAAACCCTTTTCTTTTTTACGCGCTTTTTACACCTTTTGCCCTTCTTTTGAGCTTGTACCAGTTCTACCTTCCTATAAGGCTATGGCAGGTCTTTTTCAAAAGGCTCCATTGGACATTACCCTTTCTTTATGTATCCTTTGAGCTTTTGAGGTCCTACTTTCCTTACGGAGGCTTCCCTTGGCTTATACTTGGCTCCCTTTCCGTCTATTTACCCATAGTAAAGGACAGCATGCTTTATTTAAACGTATACCTCCACAGCCTCTTATGGCTCTTTACAATCCTTTTCTTTATACAGAAAAGGTTTAAGGCTTTGGCCTTCCTCTGGCTTGTTTTTATCTTTTTTGGGCTTTTTGCCCTTTGGGAAAAAGATAAAAAGCTTGAAAGAGCTTCCTCTTTAAAGGTTGCCCTTGTACAAACGGCCGTGCCCCAAGAGGATAAGCTTAGCAGAGAAGCCTTCAAAAGACACTCGGAGGATATAATAGGGCTTGTGGAGAAAGCTGTAAAACAAAAGCCCCAGCTTGTTGTCCTTCCAGAATCTGCCCTTTACTTCTTCTTTTCTGAAGAGGATGAAGACTACAACATAAAGCTCAAAGGCCTAAGCGCTAAAGTTCCCATCTTGGTAGGTCTTATAGATGTAAGGGAGGGCATGAAACCCTATAACTCCGCCTACCTTTTGGCTGAGGGAAGAGCTGTAGACTATTATGATAAGGTTAAGCTTTTCCCGATAGGGGAGTATATGCCATGGCCCTTTAACTTTCTAAAAGATTTTTTCCCAGCCATAGGAGGCATAGATTATGTAAGTGGAGAAAGGTTAAAGCCTCTGAATTACAAGGAAATAAAGATAGCCACACCCATATGCTTTGAAGTGGCTTATTTTGACCTTGTGAAGAGGCTCTCAAGGGGGGCAGAGCTTATAGCGGTGCTTACCAACGATGGCTGGTTCAAAAACTCCGATTGTACTCACCAGCACTACCTTTGGGGAAGGATAAGGGCTCTGGAGAATGGTAAATATGTCCTTTGGGTAAACAATTCTGGCGATACGGGCTTTATAGACCCTTTTGGAAGGTCTATAAAAAGGATGCCATACATGAAAAGGGAGATAGTAGTGGATGAGGTCAAGCTTGTACCGTAACCTTCCCAATCTTATATCTCTTAGCAGGCTCCTCTTTAGCCCCCTTATGTTTCTCCTTTCAGAAAGGCTCCTCCCCTTCTTTTTCCTTTTCCTTGCCCTCACCGATGCCTTAGATGGCCTTTTGGCAAGAAGGCTAAGGCTAAAAACGGAGCTTGGAAAGGTGCTTGATCCATTGGCGGACAAGGTGATGATGTTGTGTGGTCTTTTTCTCTGCGTCTTTAAATTAAACAGCCTACCGCCTTGGCTGCTTTACCTTACTTTTATGAGAGACCTTTTCCTAATGCTTGGTTCTCTCTTCCTTGCACTTAAAGGCATAAAGATTCCGGAGGCTAAGCCCCTTGGGAAGGCTTTTACTTTTTACCTTTCTGCCGTTGTTTTCCTTTCCATGATAAACACCCCGCCCCCATGGTCCCTATGGCCTGCCCTACTTCTTCTCCTTCTGTCTTGGATTGACTATGCCACCCTTGGTATAAAAAGCCTCAAAAGTCAAACTTCCTCCTCATTCTAATCCTGTACTCTTGGGACCTGTCTGAGTATATCCTTCCTCCTACGGAGGTGTTGGGTGTAAGCCTTACTTCTCCACCTGTGTAGGTTTCCTTTGGGTTTTTTAGGGTGCTTTGTCTATGTTCTATAGATATTTTTTCGGTTATGTCCTTGGATATGGTGGCATTTATACCCACCTCACCGGTGGGAGATAGGGCGGGAGACACCTGAAGCCTTATGTCAAGCCCTGTTATGTTCTGGGCTCCTTTTACAAGTTGGCTAAGCTGTGGCACTTGGCTTACAAGGGCGTCCGCCACCGGTATCAGCCCTTCCCCCTCCTTACCACCCAAAACTAAGGCAGTTAAAACCTCTCTTATATCCCTTGGTGGTTCGGACCTCACCAAGACCTTTGGATACTGCGGATTTCCTTTTATATCAAGGATAATGCTGTAGCTCGGTGTGGGTGTTAGGACGGTAAGGTCAATGTGGCTTTCTTTGTTGGTAAGGGTAAGACTACCACGCCTAACATAAAAGTTTTTACCAAAGTAGCTAAGATCCCCACCCTTAAAGTATGCGTTTATTCTATATTCTGGCTCATAAAGGCTGCCCTTTAAGACGGCCAAGAGGTCTGTGTATATAAAGCCTTCCGGCAGGTTAACCCTTAAAGGCTCGGAAGAGGCTACGCTTATATCAAGCCTTATCCTTTGGTACCATTCTGGTGGGCTTTGCCCTTTTGAGGTAAGCCTCTGCAGGTTAACAAAG
>JBKBHW010000032.1:0-6732 GCA_046297555.1 Aquificaceae bacterium | reverse complement strand
CAGAGGTGTAAAACTTGCCGCCTATAGAAAGGCTTTTGTAGTCCGAGATAAGGCCGCCTTTTCCAGAAAGAAGAAGGCTTGCCCTCATGGTCTGCTCTCTGAAGAGTATGGGTAGGTTTGAAAGTTCAAAATCTACCTTCATAAGCCTTCCATCACCGGCAAAGTTGGCAAGTACATGAGCCCTTTGGTTGCCCATAAGGCTAAGACTTCCAAAAAGCTTGTTCTCCTTCATGTTTAACCTTAGGCTCCCTTCCAGGGGCACAGCCACATACCGCGACCTAAAAAAGGATCTATCGGAAACAGCCGAAAGGCTCAGTTTTCCGTCTTGATAAGAGAGGTTATAGGATACCTTTCCTTCACCATCTGCCAAAACCCTGCTCCTTACAAGGGAGAAGAGCTTTTTAAGGTCTATGTTGCCTTCAGAAAAAAGGCTAAGGGCCTTGTGGTAGCTCACTCTTATATCGCCCTCTACAACGCCAGCGACTTTTCCGTTGATATTAAAGGCACTGCCCCTGTATGCTCCCTTTTCAAAGTCAAGCCTTGAAAGAAGTTCCTGCCCCACAAAAAGACTTACAGGCCTGATTTCCAAAACTCCACCAGTCCCACTTCCATTAAGTTCTATACCACCTGCTTTTATACTTATGAGGCCCTCCTTTATACTAAAGCCGTTCAAAGAAGCCCTTATAACATCACCCCTTAGACTAAGCCCACCCTTTATAGGAAAGGAAAAACCCCTATACCCTCCCTCTCCAGCAAAGGACATATCAAGATCTTTATTTACACCCCTTATTTCATAACTCCCATTCAAGGAAAGCCCCATCATCACATCTTTTATAGACCCCGTCAGACTATAGGAGCCATCTTTAATGCCGTATTGGCCCCCACCCCTTATCCTCTGGTCAATGTCAAAGGAAAAGGAGATCTTTTCTCCCCGCAGCTGCCCCCCAAACTCCCCCTTTTCATAAACAAGGTCAAAAGCCCTCACTTCTTTAAGACTTCCCCTAAAGGCTCCCAAGACCTCTTCCCCTTTCTTTGTTATGTCAAGGTCCAAAAGCACATGGGAAGACAGCCTATTTCCCTTAGAAAGGAAAGCCTTAAGTGTTCCCCAAATGTTTGTAGAGCTCTTGTCAGACCTTATGTCCACATGACCGCCTAAGGACCTAACAGAAAGGTCTCCGTATGATAGGTTCATATCTGTAAAAGAAAGTCTTCCAGAAAAGCTTTTTTCTTCCAAGGACCCACCACCCTGAAGGGAGAAGGTATCCCCCCTTAGGTCAATACTGTAGCTATCTCCATCAACTTTAAGATGGTAGCTTGCCGATCCAAAGCCTATATCTTTGTAGGTTAAACTCAAAAGCCTTCCGTCTCCTTCTGTGAAGAGTTTTCCATCCTTCCCTCTGTATAAGGAGCCTTTGTATGAAAGCTTGGAAGACAAGCTTTCCATCTTTAGAGGGTAATCCAAGAGAGCTATTTCTCCCAACACACCATCCTTGGAAAAGCTTCCCCTTAGACTAAGGTAAAAGGGCTGTAAAGCCAAAAAGTCAAAGCTTCCCTTTGATGTAAGGCTGTAGTCAAGGTCAAGCTTAAGGGTGCAGTTGTTTAAGGTATGTTGGTCCACCCTTAAAAGGGGTGTGTGAGCCTGCAAACTTAGGTATTTTTTATCCAAGTTTACTTTTATGCTGCCGCCTACCACAGAAGATACATCCCTTTTTATGCCCAAAAGCCTACCATCAAGTTCAAGACCTCCAAAGCTTCCCTCAAAGATTTTATCCTTCAAGGAATAATCAAAGCTAAGCCATGTATTGGCCTTCCAAAGCCTACCCTTCAAGGTGTTTTCTTTCTTCCGCACCCAAAGGTACTGGCCTTCTATACCCAAACCTTCATACTCCCTCCTGTTTTCTATCAAAAGCTTTTCCACCTTTCCAGAAAAGGCTACCCTAAGCCGGGTGTATTCCACATCACCCTCAAGGTCAAGCCTTATACCACCCACAGAGTAGTTTTCTCCCTCCACAGGCTCTATCCTTCCCCAAGCGGTAAAAGCCCCCCTTTTTCCTTCCCAAAAGCCCCTAAGCTCAAAGGAATAAAGAGGGCTTTTTACATCGGCTTTATCAACGATAAACTTGGCACCTTTTAAATGTGCCTTTTCCAAATACACCTCAAGGCTATGAAGATCTTGAAAGTGCATCCAATAGGCCTTTGTCCAGCCTTTGGAAAAGGCTTGTCCAGCCCTTATCTCCGTCTGTGGTATAAACAGGGTTAGACTTTCCCCGTAAGGTATGGAGTTGGTGGATATATAAAGGCTGTCCACTCTTAGGTTTAACCTACTTGCAAGTCTTGTAAGACTTGTAAAATCATAATCAAAGGGCTTATCAGATATGGCCTTTGAAACCTCTATAAGGCTGAATTCTTTCACATAAAAGTGCCAAGGCTTTAGGCTAACATCCTTCATAAAAAGATGCAGTGTAAGGTCTTTATGAGGTAAGTATAAAAGAAAGCTTTTGAAGGTAAGGCCCCTTTCAAAGCTAAAGCTTATACCCTCCAACTCCCAATAGACCCTTTTGGCCAAAAGATAGGGCTTTAGGAAGATAAAGTAAAAGGCAAGCAGCAAAAGTATTAAATAACCTACCAATCGCATGACTTTTTAAAATTTACACATAAATATACACCAAAGTCTTTAGGTTTATTGTGTAATGGGAGGTAGCGCGGGCATCCCTGCCTGCGCCTCTTGATTAAACCTTCTTACACAGGCAAGGATGCCTGTGCTACCTTTTATAAACTTTATGCTATCACTCAAGAGATCTATTGAAAATCCAACAGATTTAAAGTTTCTAAGGATAACCTGTCCTTGTTCTCCCATGCCCAGTTTTGGAGCTCCCATAGATTTACCATGAGGTCCATCCTGCCAGCATAAAGGTTGTAGCCTTTTACAAGCTTTGCCAACCTTTGGGCCTCCTCCTCCGAAAGCCCCATATTAACCTTTTTGCTTATATACTCTTCAAACCAAAACTTTATATCCTCATCACCCAGGCTTATTCCAAGGCTCTCTGCCCTTTTTAGGAGATCTTCTATCTCCTCCAAGGGTGCCACTTCTTTAAAGGAAAGGTAAAGCCTCAGCTTTATGTAGCCTTTGACCTTCCATTTTAAAAGCTTGTCCCCTTCAAAGGGGCTTCCTTTTGCATACAGGAGCAGGTTTTCAAAGAGGTGCTCGTAGCTTTCTCCAAGCTCTGCCTCCTCCTTAAAGTACTCCATAGCCCAGCCTTTTAATAACCAGCTGAGTAGAGGCTGTGGGATCCTTGTAATGCTAAATTCCTTTAAATCTTCTTCTTCTTCATAGTGTTCTTCTTCAATTTCCTCATCCCTTAATAAAACCTTCCAAGGTTCAAAGCCTTCCACCCTGTAATAAAACTTTCCAAGTACTCCCTCCTGCGGTATCAGGTCAGAAAGCTTAAGTATTACTATAGATGCTATAAGCTCCCTTCTTGATACTACTTGAGGCAATACGAGCTTATGCCACACACCCAAGCCGTTGCCAAAGACTTGTACATTGCTCGGTGCATCAGAAAGTATGTCTAGAAAAGCCTTTTCTACAGCTTCATCACCCAATAGGTCTATGGCCCTTTTGGCAAAAAGTAGGTTCTTAACCGCTTCTATACCAGATATATCTGCAAAGAACCATCCATCGGAAGAAAAGGCAAAGCTAATGTACTTATAAGCATATAGCAGCGTGAGGATCTTCTTTTTTTCTTCCAAGCTCAGAGGGCCTTTAAGGTGCTTTTTGAAGTATTCCTCCTTTGAGCCCCCGATTAGCACCTCTACAAAATCAAAGATCGCCTCCTTTGGATCAATGGTATATTGGTAAAGGGCTTTAAACAGCCTTTCCTTGACCTCATCCCTTAGCATCTCAAGGGCTTCCCTTAAAGGCCTTCTCCACCTTTGGTGCCAACCTACTTCTCCACCGGTAGAACATCCGCAGTCCGACCTCCATCTTTCCACGCCATGGGCACAACTCCAAGAGGTAAACTCGTTTATATCCGTCTCGGTCTCTGGATGTAGGCTTTCATGGAGATTTTCAAGGGTGCTTATGTTTGGATGGTTTTCCAAAAGATAGGCAAGGCCCATCTCTCCAAACTTTTTGTGATGTCCAAAGGTTTCACCGTCTACCGCTAAAAGTATGAGGCCTTTTCTGTTATCCCTTGTCCTCCTTATAAGCTCATCCATATGGCTTACAAGCTCTCCAAAGGCTATAGCATGTGATAGTTCTCCATCGTAAACAAAGATGTCTATGTGGCCCTCTGGGAGGTGGTGCCTTAGATAAGTGCCCTTTGTCTTTACTTGATGAGGTGCAAGTATGGTATACCTTATGCCGTGTTTTACAAGAAGGGACAATGTCTTTTTATCCACAGCCAGCTCTGGGAGCCAAAAGCCCTTGGGCTTTCTGCCAAAGATCCTTTCAAAGGCCCTTAGGCCCCACACTATTTGAACCTCTCTGTCCTCTTCTGGGTCAAGGGGTAGGATGGTATGGTTAAACCCGCTTGCAAGGGCGTTAGGGCTTGCCCTTTTGAGCCTTTCCACAAACCAAGGCTTTTCTTTCAAAAGCCAAGAAAGCAGGCTATAGGTGAAGTTAAAGCTTATTCTTTGGTAGTTGTTGACCACTTTAAGGATTTTTCCATCCTTTTTGTAGTGGGCGTACATGTTGGGAAGGTATGACTCTCTAAATATTCTTTCGTTCCAGTTATCAAAGGGCGTAGCTGATGGCTCTATGGGGACAAGGCCAAGGTAGGGGTTTTCCCTCGGTGGTTGATGGAAATGACAATGGATGCAGAGTAGGCTCATACCTCTACAAAGACTCCCATCCTTTCAAACTTTTTAATCCTGTCTTGTAGGAGCTCTTCCGGCTTTAGCTTCAAAAGGTCCCTTAGATGTAATCTCAAAAAGAACTTTAAAAGCCTTGCACTTCTCTTGTGGTCCCAGTGGGAAGCTCCAAAGGGCTCTGGCACTATCTGGTCTATTACTCCAAGGTTGAAAAGGTCTTGGGCTGTAAGTTTTAGAGCCTTAGAAGCTTCTTTTACTTTACCCTGATCCTTCCAGAGGATGGCTGCGCAACCTTCCGGTGAAATGACGGAGTATATGGCATTTTCCATCATCAAAACTCTGTTGGCCACTCCCAAGGCGAGGGCTCCACCAGAACCACCCTCACCTATGACCACGGCTATGGTAGGCACCTTTAGATATCCAAAGGTGTATAGGCTTTGGGCTATAGCCCTGGATTGACCCCTCTCTTCCGCGCCTATGCCCGGATAGGCTCCGGGTGTATCTATAAATGTTATCAAGGGCATACCATACTTTTCTGCCAACTCTGCCACCCTTATGGCTTTCCTATAACCTTCTGGATGTGGCATGCCAAAGTTTCTTTCCATCTTTTCCTTTGTACTTCTCCCCTTTTCCTGTCCTATAATGGCAACTGGCATGTGGTCAAGGTAGGCAAAGCCGGCCACTATGGCCTTATCATCTCCAAAACACCTGTCCCCATGAAGCTCCACAAAGTTTTTGAAGATAAGGTTTATATAGTCTATGGTGTGTGGTCTTTGGGGGTGTCTGGCAAGGAGGACCCTTTCCCAAGGGTCAAGCTCAGAATAGGCTTCCTTAGCCTTCTTTTTGAACTCCCTCTGCAGCCTCCTCAACTCCTTTTCCTTGTCCTTTTCCCCAAGGGCGTAAAGCCTTTTTAGCTGTTCTATTTTCTGATAGAGCTCTTGAAGCTCCTTTTCAAAGTCCAGAAACATCAAAAAGATTATACCATGGTAGGCGCGGGCGGATTTGAACCGCCGACCTCTGGCGTGTCGGGCCAGCGCTCTGCCAGCTGAGCTACGCGCCTTTAGTTTTATAATTATAACATGCTATTTGTACTTTCGGCACCCTCTGGGGCTGGCAAGACCACTGTGGCAGAAAGGCTGCTCAAAACATGCCCGGGCATAAGAAGGGTAATAACAGCCACTACAAGAGCCAAAAGGGAAGGGGAAATCCATGGAGTAGATTACCTTTTTATGAACTATGAGGAGTTTAAAGAGAAGGTAGAGGCTGGCTACTTTTTGGAGTATGCGGAGGTCTACGGTCACTATTACGGTACTCCAAAGGATCAGGTTATAAGGAATGAAGAAGAAGGCGTAGACTCCCTTTTGGTTATAGATGTGCAAGGAGCAAGAAAGGTAAAGGAGGTGTACAAAGAATGCCTCCTTATCTTTTTGATGCCGCCAAGCCTTGAAGAGCTAAGAAGAAGGCTGCTCACAAGGGGCTACGGAAGAGAAAACTTGGAAAAGAGGCTAAAAAAGGCAGAGGAAGAAATAGCCTGTGCCAAATACTTTGATTATATTGCGGTAAACGAGTTTATAGACAAAACGGTGGAAGCCCTGTGTCACATCATCAGGGCTCAAAGGTATAAAAAAGAGAACTTCTTAGGAAAGCAACCCCCCTTAGATAGGGAAATCTTTGAAATTATAAAAAGGGGTCAATGTCCTACTTTTGAGAGATGATGGATGTGGAAAGGGCCAAGGAAAAACTAAGGGCTATAGGATATGAGGACATATACCTTTGGCAGGACCCACCGGGCACCTATTATGACTGGCATACCCATCCAAAAGATGAGGTGCGCTACATATTGGAAGGTGAGATAACCATAGGCACCCAAAAGGAGATATATCACTTAAAGGCTGGCGATCTTTTGGAGGTAAAGGCAGG
>JBKBHW010000031.1:0-14178 GCA_046297555.1 Aquificaceae bacterium | reverse complement strand
GTAGGGCTAATATTATAGCCCTACCGCCTCTTTTTATTGATGGGCTTATGTTTGAGCTTTTTGAATTTCTCACCCGGTGTATGGTGTAAAATAATTACCCGTATATGAAGAGCCTTAAATTAAACCTTGTCCTTTTGCTTGTCTTGACCGCTTTATGCATCGCCGTAGTGCTTCTAAAGCCTGTCAACCTTGGGCTTGACCTAAAGGGTGGTATATCCATGATAATACAGCCAGACATAAACTACAGCCTTGAGCAGGAATATGAAAGGTATGCCAAAGATATAGAGATGAGGATAAGGGAGAAGGAAGATATAAGGGTGCTTGATGTGGTAGCTCAAAGGGATGGGATCAAGGTTGAACTCTTGGAAGAGGGTGATTATACTAAGCTTTCCAGCCTTTTGGAAAAGGAGTTTCCAAGGTTTGAGATAAGCAGGCAAAAGGGAGAAGTAGTTTTAAAGCTAAGGGAAGTTGAAATAGAGCAGCTAAAAAGTGGTGTGCTTACGCAAACAATAGAAGTTTTGAGGAAAAGGATTGATGAGCTTGGAGTGGTACAGCCTGTTATAACACGCATAGGCTCCGATAGGATATTGGTGGAGCTTCCCGGCGTTTTGGATGTGAGAAAAGCCAAGTCCATAGTGGGTAGAACTGCCCTCTTGGAGCTAAAGCTGGTGGTAGAATCTGGTCCAAAGGAGGCTTTGCAGGAAAAATTAACAAAGGATTACGAACTTCTTTCGGACCAAAAGGGGGTTGAATGGTTTTTGGTGGAAAAGGTGCCCGTCATAACTGGAGCGGACCTTAAGACAGCTTATGTTAGCACGGACGAGTTTGGTATGCCGGCGGTGAGCTTTGAGCTTACAGACAGGGGCTCTAAGGCCTTTTCAGAGGCTACAGAAAAGAACATAGGTAGAAGGCTTGCCATAGTGCTTGATAAAAAGGTTATATCCGCACCTGTAATAAGGAGCAAGATAAGCGATAGAGGTCAGATAAGTGGAAACTTTACCCCAGAGGAGGCAAAGGAGCTTGCCATAGTGCTAAGGGCCGGAGCTCTGCCTACAAAGGTAGAATTCCTTCAGGAAAGGATTGTGGGACCCTCTCTTGGTAGAGATGCCATAGAGCAAGGTTTGAAGGCTGGTGTGATAGGTTTTGCCCTTTTAGTGCTTTTGCTCTTGTTTAGGTATAAGACCTCTGGCGTAACCGCTACCCTTTCCATACTACTTAACGCTCTCATGCTTTGGGCAGGCTTGGTGCTTCTTGGTGGTACTCTAACCCTCCCGGGTATAGCGGGCATAATTTTAAACATGGGTATTGCAGTAGACTCCAACGTGCTCATCTTTGAAAGGGTGAAGGAAGAGCTAAGACTTGGCAACAGCATAAGAAAGGCTATAGAATTGGGCTATAGGAGGACGCTTAGCGCTGTGTGGGACACACATATAACCCTGCTGGTCGCAGCTCTTATACTCTTCCAGTTTGGCAGCGGCCCAGTAAAGGGCTTTGCCACCACACTTACCATAGGCACCATAGCTTCCTTCATTTCCAACGTATACTTTGCTAAGGTCTTCCTTGAGGTTTTAAGCAAGCTAAGGGTTTTTAAAATCTAAAGGTATAGGCTAAAGCTCTTCTTTTCTCCTCTACTTACCTTTGGATCCTCATTGAAGTTGTTTAAAAGCCCCCTTTCTCTATCCTCTCTTTTATTTTGCCTTTGGTCGCTATGGTAGAGCATGCTGCCGTTTAGCTTCAGAACCTCAAGGCTAAAGCCAAGATCTTGCAATGATTGCACAAGCCTTTGAACCTCAAACTCTGTAGGCGGTCTGTAAATCTCTTCTTTTATGTTTACGGAAAGCCTAAGCCTATCCCCAAAAAGATTTAGCCTTAGGAAAGTCTCATCAAGCTTTATGCTTATCTGCTTTGGCTCGTAGTTTATAACATGCTCCTGTCCTTTTACAGATTCTACATTTGCGCCTTCTTGTTTTATGGATGTTGCTTCTCCCTTATGCATGGAGCTATGAAATGGTAGATCATCCATAAGCTTTTCTTCTTGTAAAGGTTTTTCTTCTATTTCCTGACCTTCAGGCATTATATCTCTGTTATCCAGCTGTGTTTTTTGAAAAGATGGTAAAGGTTTTAAAAGCTCCTTAGTGCCTGTAGGCTCTGTTTTCTTGAAAGATTCTAAAGGATAGGGGACCTCTTGTTTAAGGGTTTTTTCCTGTTCCTTAGCTTTCCCTTGGTAGTTTTTATCTTCTTTTAAAAATTGTGGGGTGTTTGTGTGATTGATAAGGGACTCTTCCTTTCTACTATCCAAGCTAACTCTACCTGAAACCCGTATCTTCCCCACTTCCTTATTACTTTCATCGCTTTTTAAGTCAAGAACTTCCCCATGTACTGTAACATTCTCTATGCCCTTTGGTTTTAAAAACCCTTTATGACCTATAAACTTCTTTTCCTCTTGAAGCTTCTGAAGGGCGCTTTCTTCTATGTTAGTCGCAAAATCTTGATGTTTAACATCTAAAGGAGTGTCAACCATAAAAGGTGTGATAGTATTTATAGCCTTTTTTCCTCCTTGAGCTAGAAGCTCCTGAAGAGTGCTTTCTTCCATATTAGTCGCAGTGCCTTGATGTTTAACCTCTAAAGGAGAATCAACTCTAAAAGGTGGAATGGTAGTATTTATAGCCTCTCTTTCCTCTTTTTGAACTGAAAGCTTCTGAAAAGTGCTTTCTTCCATGCTAACTGCAACTTCTTGATGTTTGAACTCTAAAGGAGCGTCAATCCTAAAAGAAGGAATAATATTTGGAACATTCAAAAAGGGTATTATATCAGCATCTTGCTTTTTGTTATCCCTTGCCTTTGTCCCTCCCTCTTTCCCTTCTCCTATAACTTCCAACAGTATGGATAAAAAGTCCTCTCCCTGAGGCACATCAAAAAGGCAAGACTTTAGCTGTAAGCCACAGCCCAAGGGCAACATTAAATTTACACCTTCGCCCTTTATTACCCCTCCGCCTGTTTAACAATTTAGGACATTATTTTATAAAAGTCAAGCATTTTCTAAAAGGTAGAGCACTTCCTCCAACAAGCTGTCCCTGTTTTCTTTTGTTATCTCCAAAAGCACTGCTCCCCTCAGCCTTCTTATCTCTGCTACGAGTGGATCCACATCCCTTATGGGTATGGTGATGACCAAGCTCTTGGTAGGGTCGTATATTAGGCGCCTTATCAATTCCTTGAAAGGCTTAGAAAAAAGCTCCATTTTACCCACCTCATCTACCACCACTATCCTTTTTTCTGAGAGAGCCTTTTGGAGTATGGGCAATGCTAAGCTTTCAAACCTCTCCACATTCACGCCATAGGATCCCACAAGATGCTTTGATGTAAATGTTTTACTGGCAAAAAGCAGGCTTTTACCCTCTGTGGTTATGATCTTAAAGCCTGTGCGTTTTTTCGTCTGAGGATCTCTTACCTCTTCAGTCCAAAAGCCTATGGCCTTGTTTCCCAAAACTTTTATAAGCCTTTTTATAAGGGTAGTCTTACCTACACCACTCTCGCCGGTTATAACTATCTTCATAGATCCTGAAGGGCATACACCTTTAGCCTTCCCCCATAGTTTAAGTAGCTTTTTATGGCCGACAGCATGGCATAGCCTCCCCGCACTGTGGTTGCATAAGGAACCTTATACTGTACGGCAGACCTCCTTATATGGTACGCGTCGCTCCTTTCCTTCCTGCCCGTGGGCGTGTTTATTATTAGGCCAATCTCTTGGTTTTTTATCATATCCACCACATTGGGCCTTCCTTCCCATACCTTTAGCACATGCTTTACATCAAGGTTTTGATCCTTCAAAAATCTGTAAGTGCCGGTTGTAGCATACACCTCAAAGCCCAGCTCCAAAAAACCCCTTACCAGATCTGTTATCTTTGGCTTGTCCCTGTCTGCTACGCTTATGAATACTTTGCCTTTTATAGGTAGCCTGCTCCCCGCCGCAAGCTGTGCCTTGTAGTAAGCAAGGCCAAAGTCCTCCGCAATTCCCATCACCTCACCGGTGCTCTTCATCTCAGGACCAAGCACTGGATCTTCTTCGGGAAACCTATTCCAAGGAAAGACCACCTCCTTTACCGAGTATATATTTTTGTCCGCCGGCATGAAATCGCTGGCAAAATGGGCCTTTCCCTGAGACAGCCTTTCAAAAACCTCGGGCACCAGATCCCTAAGCCTTTTGCCTATGCCCACCAAGGCGGATAGCTTGGCAAGGGGGTAGCCTATAGTTTTGCTCACAAAGGGTACTGTCCTTGATGCCCTAGGATTTACCTCCAACACATAAACTTCTCCATCCTTGACCGCAAACTGTAAGTTTACAAGGCCCTTTACCTTTAGAGCCTCGGCTATAAGCTTTGAGTATCTTTTTATCCTCTCCACCACTTCCCTTGAAAGGGTATAGGGTGGTATGCTGGCAGCACTATCTCCCGAGTGGACCCCAGCCTCTTCTATGTGTTCCATGACTGCACCTATGAGGTAATCCTCACCGTCTCCGATGGCGTCCACATCCACCTCCACACTATCGGAGAGGTATTTGTCTATTAGTATGGGCCTATCGTAGCTAACGCTCACCGCCTCCTCAAGGTATTTTATAAGCTCCTCCTCATCGTAAACTATCCTCATAGCTCTACCGCCCAATACATAAGAGGGCCTCACAAGCACAGGATAACCAAGCTCCTGCGCTATCTTTAAGGCTTCTTCCTTTGTTTTTGCCGTTCCGCTGGGCGGTTGCTTTATTCCAAGGGAGTTTATAAGGTTTCTAAAGAGTTCTCTGTCTTCTGCCATGTCTATGCTTTCTGGCGGTGTACCCAAGATATTTATACCAAGGTTTTTAAGGGGTAAGGAGAGCTTTAGAGGTGTTTGACCTCCAAACTGCAAAAACACACCATCGGGCCTTTCTCTGCTTATTACCTCCAAAACATTTTCAAGTACTATGGGCTCAAAGTAGAGGGCATCCGCCGTGTCATAGTCGGTGGAAACCGTTTCTGGATTGCAGTTAAGCATTATGGTTTTTACACCTTCTTCTTTCAGTGCAAAGACGGCATGGACGCAAGCATAGTCAAACTCAATACCCTGACCTATCCTATTGGGACCGCTACCTAAGATAAGGATTTTTTTCATTAAGGTTTATATTTTAAATCAAATCGTGGTGACGATTCATGAACCATTCAACTATAGGTAGTACAGACGCCGAGTGAGAAATAACAAGGCGTAGCACAGGCATTCTTGCCGATGTGAAAAAAAAATACTTCACAGACAGGAATGTCTATGCTACATAAAATTTAATCAAAGGTTGCGGGCAAGGATGCCCGCGCTACCTCTATGGTTGCTCAAAATAAAGAGGTGGGGCTTTGTACCACTTTTACCTGTTGCATAATAGAACGTAGCACAGGCACTCTTGCCTGTGTATTTAAGTTGGGCAAGCATCTTCCCCTGATATTTTAAATCATTTCTTTTTGCACAGACAGGAATGTCTGTGCTACATTTAGACTGCGTTAGAGAATCCTATCAAACCCCCATCTATCACCACCCACCTTCCTCAATTCTATGAGCTTTTCCTTTAAACTTGCAAGCCTTAGAAGGGCTTGGAGGGGTGTAAGGTTGGCTATGTCCAATTGGGCTATATCCTCCAATATCTGCCTTTCTTCTTCTTTTAAGCTTTCTGTGTATACCCTTTCCAATACAGGCAAGTTCTTTGAAACCTTAAGATCCCTTAGCAATTCTTCAGCTCTTTTTATTATCTCTTGGGGTAGTCCGGCCCTTTGGGCCACCTTTATACCAAAGCTGCCCTCCGCCCTTCCGGGCTTTAAAAGATAAAGAAAGTTTATCTCCTCTCCCTCCTTGCTTATGGCCATATGATAGTTTTTAACACCCTTCCTTTCTATCTCTGTTAGCTCAAGGAAGTGGGTGGCCACAAGGGTCCTCGCCTTTATGTTATCCAATATATACTCTATTACTGCCCTGCTTATGGCTATGCCATCATAGGTGGATGTACCCCTTCCCACCTCATCAAGCACTATAAGGCTTCTTGAATCTGCATTGTTAAGGATGCTTGCCACTTCCAACATCTCGTTCATAAAGGTGGACACACCAAGGGCAAGGAGATCTCCAGAACCTATGCGGGCATGGATGGAAGAGACAAGGCCAATGGTGGCGGAAGAGCAAGGCAGAAAAGAGCCCATATGAGCCAAGATGGTAAGGATGGCCACCTGCCTTATGTAGCTGGATTTTCCAGCCATGTTGGGCCCTGTAATGATGATGACAAGGTTTTCTTCGTCCAACTTGGTTGGGTTTGGGCAGTAGGGTCTTACAAACTCCTCAATTACAGGGTGCCTTCCCTCCTCTACATAAAGCACCTTTTCTTCCACAAGCTTAGGCCTTACCCATCCTTTATCAAGGGCTATGGTGGCAAGGCTTTGAAGATAGTCAAGCCATCCCAAAAGTTTTGCATTCTCTGCAAGCTCTTCAAGCCTCTCTAAGACCCTTTCCCTTAAGGCAAGGAAAAGCTCATACTCAAGGTTGTTTATCTTGCTTTGGGAAGAAAGGATCTTGTCCTCCAGCGTCTGAAGATGATCGGTGGTAAAGCGTTCTGCGTTGGAAAGAGTCTGCCTTCTTCTAAAATAGTCTGGCACATACTTGAGGTTGGGCTTTGTTACCTCTATGTAGTAGCCCATCACCCTGTTGTAGCCTATCTTTAGGCTTTGTATGCCCGTTTCCCTCCTTAGCTTTTCTTCATACTCCTCTATGAGCCTTTGGGCGTTGTCTCTGTAGTATCTTAGCCGGTCAAGCTCTGGGTCCACGCCTTCTTTTATAAGGCCCCCCTCTTTGAGATGAAAGGGTGGATCATCCACAAGGGTCTTTTCTATGTCTTCCCTTAGGTCCCTAAGCTCAATCAAGCCTTGGCCTATCTCCCTTAGCATGGATGCCTTCGTGGAAGAAAGGAGGATAGCCTTTAGGTTCTCAACGATGTACAAAGCCCTTTTTATATGCACAAGGTCCTTTGGTGTGGACAAGCCTCCGCTTATCCTGCTTATGAGCCTCTCAAGGTCTGGCATGTTTTCAAGGCTGTCTCTTACAGACCTTAAAAGCTCCCTTTTCTCTATTAGATCCTCCACAGAATCTTGCACCTTTTCTATGGTCTCTTTGTCCCTAAAGGGGTGTATTATGTGAAACTTTAGCCTTCTCCTTCCCATACCCGTCAAAGTCCTGTTTATCACACCAAAAAGAGAATACCTATCGGATCCATCGTAGGACTCCAAAAGCTCAAGGCCCCTTGCCGTCCTGTAGTCTATACGTACATAACCTTCCTTTCTGTAAGGCTTTGGCCTTCTCAAGTAGGGTAGAAAGAATTTTTGGGTCCTTTTGAGGTAAAGATACAAAGCTCCGAAGGGTAAAAGGTCCTCCTCTTTTTCAAATCCTAAGCCCTTGGCGCTGTATACATTCATGTCTTCCCTTAACGCCCTTAGCCCCTCTTCAAAAAACTCCTCCTCCAACCTGCTTACGAAAATATCCATCTCCCTTAGCTCAAAATCAAGGTTCTTTGGGAGCAGCAGCTCCTTGGGTGAAAACTTTAGTATGAATTCTTTGGCATTTTTTAGGTCATCAAAGCCCCCACCCACAAACTCACCGGTGGCTGGGTTCAGATAGGCGCAGGCGTACCCTTTTCCTATTTTTAAAAGGCTCACAAGCCCGCAGGCCTCCTTTTCAAAGAAAGTGCCGGGCGTTATAACCCTTATCACATCCCTCTTTACAAGGCCCTTGGCTTGAGAGGACTCTTCCAGCTGTTCGCATATGGCAAGCTTGTATCCTTTGGCTACCAGCTTTGATATGTAGGAGCTGGCCGAGTGGTATGGCACGCCGCACATTGGTATCCTTTCTTTGCCCTTTCCAGCAGGCCTAGAGGTTAGCACCAGTCCCAACTCCCTTGAGCCTATCTCTGCATCCTCATAAAAAAGCTCGTAAAAATCCCCAAGCCTAAAGAGAAGAAGACAGTCTGGATACTGCTTTTTAAAGTAATGGTATTGAGATAGCATTGGCGTTAAGTCTTCGCTCATACCATACCCCTACATAAAAATTTATCTTGTAAATTGCGTAATAGCAAAATGGCTTTTTACCCTCATTGAGATAAGTTTATGAAAGGTAGTAGCACAGGCATTCTTGCCTGTGTAAAAAAAATATAACCAAAAGGCGCGGGCATCTATTCCCGCGCTACTCACCATTACGCAATACATCTAATCTATTTTTTTGCCGATAGGTTTAGTATAATAAACCTTTGAGGGAAGCTATGAAAAGGGGGGTGCTGTTTGCAGCTTTCTTTTGTATGGCTCTTAGCTCTTGTACTCCAGCTGTTAGGCAGGCAGTTCTGCCAAAGGCCGACCATCAACTAAGCTTTATTCAAAAGGGTAGTTTCTACTTCTCGGAAGAAGAGGAGAGACTTATACAAAAAGAATCTCAAGCTCTTGGTATACCAATACCCGACAGAGAGGAAATAAAGAGGTTTATAAACTACTATCTTTCCAAGAGGCAATTCTTTGAATTGGCCTTACAAAGAGCCAATTATTACATGCCCATTATAAGACCCATAATACAAAAGCATAACCTTCCGGAGGAGCTTGCCTTTCTCCCTGTAATTGAGAGCGGCTTTAACAACTTTGCCATCTCAAAATCTGGTGCAGCTGGCCTTTGGCAGTTCATACCATCAACGGCAAGAAGGTATGGTCTTAGAGTAGACCAATATGTGGACGAGAGGTTTGATGTGGTAAAGGCTACAGATGCGGCTATGAGATATCTTAAGGACCTATACTCCATGTTTGGGAGCTGGGAGCTGGCCCTCGCTGCCTATAACTGTGGTGAAAACTGCGTATCAAGAAGGGCTGGAGGTATGGACTTTTGGACAAGTCAGAGGTTTCTGCCAGAAGAGACAAGGAATTATGTGCCCGCCTTTTTTGCCGTTTTGCTATTGGTCAACAATCCAGAAAAGTATGAACTTTCTGTAAAGGTGGAGGGCCTATCGGTGGCAAAAAAGACATTGGATAAGGACATGTCCACCGAGGAGTTTATGGTAAAAAATGGGATCAGGGAAAGCCCATTTAGAGACTTAAACCCTCGTATAAGGGGTGATGTTATACCAGCCGGTACCTTTGTTTATGTGCCAAAGGAAGGGAAAGGGGAAAGGGTTGAGAGGCTATCAAACGGTGCCAAGCTTATTATAAGAGAATGATTGAGTGCTTTGTGCTTGCAGGCGGACAAAGCAGGCGCTTTGGTGAGGATAAACTGCTTTATAAAATAGGTGATAAAAGGACTATAGAGCATACAACAGAAACCCTCAAAAGGGTGTGTGATAGGGTTTGTGTTGTTGTAAAGGATGTGGATAAATTCCACTTTTTAAAGGGTGTGGAGTTTATTAAGGATCTTTTGGAAAGGCAATATGCCATAGCTGGGCTGTATACAGCCCTCAAAAGCCTTTGTGGTGAAAGGGCTCTTGTTATAAGCGGAGATATGCCTCTTATCAAAGAAGAAGTAATAAAACACCTTTGGATCAACTGCTCTCCACCCTTAACACTATACAAGATAAAGGGCAAATACTACCATCTTTTTGCAGTTTATTACAAGGAGCTTTTGGAACCTCTTGAAGATTACATTGAAAAGGGGGGTAAAAGGCTTATGGATTTTGTTTTGAACTTTCCTCTTAAGGTGCTGGAGGAGGAAGAGGTATGGCCATATGATCCGGAGCTTGTATCCTTCATAAACATGAATACAAAGGAAGAGGCAAGGCTTATAATAGAACTCTATAAGTCGGGTAAGAAATTCAACCTTTATAGGGATGGCTTATGAAATGCCCATCTACTATATAAGGTTTACAGAAGGTAGCACAGGCATCCCTGCCTGTGTAAAAAAATTTAACCGAAAGGCGCGGGCATCCATTCCCGCGCTACCTCTATGGTTGCCCAAGATAAAAAAGTAGGCTAGGCTTTACTCCTAAAGTTGCAATGTTTAAAGCAAATATATGGCACATTTCTTGAGAGGTAATTTCTCACCAAACCTGAGGCAAGGCTTATAATAGAACTCTATGGTAGAAAAGAAGTTAAAGATTGAGGGTATGACCTGTATGCACTGTGTGGAAAGGGTAAAAAGAGCCCTTTATTCCGTGGAGGGAGTGTCTTATGTGGATGTCAGCTTGGAAGAAGGAATGGCCAAAGTAAGGTTGGAGAAGGATGATATACCCTTTAGTATATTGAAATCTGCTGTAGAAGAGTGGGGCTATAAGGTGGTAGGTGAGGTTTGAAGAGTTTAAGGGATCCTTGGAGGACTTAAAGCTATTCAGTAAGGGCTGGAGAGGCTATATATACAGGGCAAGGTGGGAAAACCTTGAAGTAGCCGTAAAAGTGGCAAAGGATAAGGAAAGGGAATATGCCATAAGGAAGGAAGGAGAAATACTTAAGCTTTTAAAGGGCTACAAAGGCTTCCCACAGTTGTTGGAAGCGGGGGAAGACTTTTTAGTTTATGAGTTTATACATGGAGTGCCTATAGAAAAGGCTTCTTTAACCAGAAGCCAAAAGCTTTTTGTTTATCTGAGAGTGCTGGAACTTATCGAAATTTTGGATAGACTTGGTATAAACAAAGAAGAGCTTCATAAACTTGACAAAAATACTCTTATCGGTCAAGACCTTGAGGTATACCTTATAGACTTTGAAAGGGGAAGCCTGCAGGCTAAGAAAAAGCATAACCTTAGTCAATTTTTGCAGCTGCTAACAAGCGAAGGCTTTATACCTTTACAAAAGGCTAAAGAACTCGGTATAAGGTATTCAAAGGGAGAGGATGTTTACCATGAAGTTAGAGGATTTATACAGGATTCTGTTTGAACTTTATGGCCCGCAGGGCTGGTGGCCTGTGGACGAGGAGTATCATAAACAAAAGGGAACTGACAAAAGAGAAGAGATCATAATAGGTGCCATACTCACCCAAAATACAAGCTGGAAGAATGTGGAAAAAGCCTTGAAAAATCTTAAAAGATACGGAGAACTTTCCTTAAAGTTTGTCAGAGATACGGATATGGATAAACTGAAGGAGCTTATAAGACCCTCTGGCTTTTTTAACCAGAAGGCTAAAAGGCTAAAGGAGGTGGCTAACTTCTTCAATCCTACGGACAAGGTGCAGAGTGTGAGCAGGGAAGAGCTTTTAAAGGTGCCCGGCATTGGAAGGGAAACGGCAGACGCCATACTTTTATACGCTGGAAATAGGTTAAACTTTGTTATTGATAAGTACACTAAAAGGTTTATGTACAGGTTTGTTAACTTAGATTGTGATTATGATTGCTTGAAGGAATTTTTTGAGAAGAATTTACCTAAGGAAGTGGAAGTTTATAAAGAATTTCATGCCCTTATAGATGAGCATGCAAAAAGGTATTGCAGGGCCACTCCCCTGTGCGGGGAGTGTCCCATAAGGGATAAATGCCTTAGTGCAAGCCCATCCTTTTAAGAACTCTGCCCCTGTATACCCAAAGAAGCAGGCCCATTACTACAAGATAGGCTATGGTGCCAACGCCCATCAAAACCCTTTTGCCTTTTTCCTCCGGGCTTGGCTCCGCCACAGATTTTAGGTAGGCAATTATCTTTGCCGTTTCCTCCGGTCTACCCGTCATAACGGGCGGCATGGAAGTGCCGGGCAGAACCTTTTGGGGCTCAAGGGTAAAGTTGTAAAGATATTCCTTACCTTTTACCAAATATATGGTAGATAGGTCTGGAGGCACTTTACCAAAGGATTCCTTTAGAGCCATCAAGTCTTCATAAAAGACAGATTCATAAACATCCCTTGGAAGTACCTTGCCGTACTTTTCTTGAAGGGTTTGCAGCTTTGGATTTGCTTGCACGGAGGATATGTACACAGCGTCATACCTTACCGAGTGGCAAGCTTGACAGTTTTGCTCAAAGAGCTGCTTCCCTTCCTTTGCATAGCTCTTTACATCGTCTGCTATCTTTGCATATTGGGCGGGCATTTCATAGCGCTCATGAGGGGCAAATATGTTGTTTATCCATATGATGTAGAAAAAGACAAGGGTTATAGCTGTGAAGAAGATAGCTTTAATCATTGCTTTTCACCTCCTTTTGCCTTGTACCAGCCCCACTCAAGGATGGATATGATTGGAAGCGATAGGAAGAAGGCAAAAAGACCTGCGGTAAATATAAGCCCGAGCATGGCGTTGGTTGGTGTGGGTGGCATGGTGCCAAGTATGGTCAGAGCCATGGAGGAGATTACAAGGACGATGAACATTACAAAGAAAAGGGGCCTATTTCTGGCGCTCTTTATAGGTGAAAAGTCAAGGAAGGGTAGTATCAAAAGAAAGAGCAGTGTAAGGCTAAAGCCGACAAAGCCCAAGAACTTATCGGGTATGGACCTAAATATGGTGTAATAGGCAAGTAGGTACCACTCGGGTGCTATGTGAGCCGGCGTCTTGAAGGGATCTGCAGGATCATAGTTGTCCGCTGGCAAAAAGTGGTGCATGTAGAAGAAGACAAAGAAGAAAAACACTGCCAAGTATCCCATCAAATAAGCGCCTTCCTTTAGAGTCATATAAGGATGGAAGGGTACTCCTTCCTTCTTTTTGTCTATTTCTCTACCTTCCGGGTTTGATATACCTGCCGCACGTACCAAGTAAAGATGAAAGCTTACAAGGGCAAGTAGTATTAAAGGTAAGAGCCATATATGAAGGCCAAAGAACCTTCCAAGGGTTATCTGTCCTATCTCATAACCGCCCTTCATCCAGATAGATATGGTCTCACCTATTTTAAACTTACCTATTATGGGAGCGGAATCTATAGATGTGGGTATTTCTGCGGTAACCACCATTCCCCAATAGGAGAGCTGACCCCATGGAAGTAGGTACCCGGTAAGAGCGGTTGTAAGCAGCACAAAGTATATTACCCATCCTACTATCCATGTGAGCTCCCTTGGTTTTTTATAGGCGTTGTAGTAGATACCCGTAAAGATATGTAGGTAAACGATAGCCAAGAAAAAGTTGGCTCCCGCGGCGTGTACATGCCTTATTAGCCACATAAAGGGAACTTCCTTCATTATGGTGTAGTTGGCGCTGTCAAAGGCAGTATGCACATTTGGCTGATAGTACATAGTGAGGAATATGCCCGAGATTATCTGGATAGCAAAGGCAACTATTGCCATAACACCAAAGGCGTAGGGGAAAGTGAGGTTTTTTGGTACTTTGTAATCCACCATCTGGGACTGCCAAAGTTCAGAAAGATGAGCCCTCTCGTCAATCCATCTTCCAATCCTGCCTAACATCTTTCACCTCCTTATGTTAGTTCTTTTATAAAACCGGCTTCGCCTATGATGAGCTTGTTGCCCTCTCTCTTTTGTGGTGGTATGTAAAGGGGCCTTGGTGGAGGTCCTGCTATGTTATCTCCCCAAGGAGAATAAAAGCCACCATGACAGGGGCAGTGGAAGACGGGATAGTTGTACTCTGCTTCTCCCTGAGGCTTCCATAGGGGCACACAGCCAAGGTGGGTACATACCGCAACCATGGCGTATGCATCCTGACCTTGTAGGAGCTTTTTGTTGTCCTCTTCCTTAGTCTTGCCAGACCATTGGAAGTTCTGTGGCAACCTTACCACAAAGACAGGCCTACCCTTCCAGGAAACCACCCTTACCTGCCCTTCTGTGATAGAATTTACATCCACTTCCACAGTGGCACCCGCAAGGGATGCAGCACTTGGGGCAAGGGTTTTGACAATGGGGTACAAAACTCCCAGAGCTCCTACAACACCCAAACCCCCGAGGGCTAAACCCATAAGGTCTCTTCTTGAGGCTTCCATGTTTACACCTCCTTGTAAATTTCGCACAATTTTAAATTATATAACCAAAACTGCTTTTATAAACATATATTTATATGCTTCCTGTAGATTATCAATGTATGCTCGTAGCGTTTTCGTAAAGCTTGTCTTTGTACTTTTCTAAGGCTATAGCAAAAGGGTTGTAATACTCCGTTCACAGGTATAAGCTTATATAATACGCCGAGTGGGCTTTGGTGCACAAATAGACCATCCTAACGACAAATGATATAATCAGAAAACATGAAGAGAAAAAAGCCATGCAGAAAACACCAAAAGAAATCCTACAAGATAAGAAACTGGTCAGAATACGACA
>JBKBHW010000030.1:0-14399 GCA_046297555.1 Aquificaceae bacterium | reverse complement strand
TTTGCCAAGGGCTCCACCTTTATACCCAAGCCAAAAGCTTGAGAAAAGCCATTTACCATATTATGATAATACTCTATGCGCTGGGTGAAAAATCACATCTTAAGTTTGGGACAAGGCTTGCCCTTGTTTTTTTATTTGTGATTCAAAGAAGTAGCATAGGCATTCTTGCCTGTGGATTTATGAAATACTACACAGACAGGAATGTCTGTGCTACTGTAGGGCTTTTTCCGGGTGTTTTTATGGAGAGTTAGCCTCAGATATACTGCCGATCTTTGTTTTTCCACAGACAATAGCCCTTGCTACCTTTTATAGACTTAAACTACGAAAGGAAAAAGATCCCTTATGCTATCATCCAAGAGATCTAATGCAGATTACTTCAAATACCTAAGTATACTCATATCCTTTTGGTCTGCTATTATACGCATAAGGGCCTCATAGGCAAGCTTGTACCTTGTATAGTCCATAATACTTTGGGATAGATCTGCATCTTCAATGTCTGACTTTTGCTTGTTTAGGTTATCTCCAAGGCTTTCTTGTATTGGCTGTAGGTTTTTCACCTGAGACAATAGGCTTCCTACATGAGACCTTCTAAAGCTAACCCTTTCAAAGGACCTCTGCAAAAGCATAAGGTCTGAGTCATCTGGATACATGGCTCTATAGAGCTTATCCCCCACCCTCTTTACCGCCTGAAGTACGTTTGGAGAATAAAAGTCTGTTCCCCCCGTATCAAAGTCCCCACCGCTTGTGTCAGAAATTGATATATCTTTGCTTACATCTACGGGCATAAGCATAAGGGAGTAGGTTCCATCGGGATTTTGGCTTGCCTTTGCAGAGAGTAGATTGGGGTAGTTGGAGTTTATAAAGTTCACAAGGTCTTCCAGACTTTGACCGCTTAAATAGTTTACGCTTATGTTGGTTAGAGCCACATTTATACTAAGGGTACCACCGTTGTTGAAGCTTGTGCTTGGACTTGGAAAAGTGGCATTAGATATGGCAACATTTAGGCCAAAGGTCTCATCCCCCCTCAAAAGGGCATCCACCTTGTAGTTGTCTGAGAGCCAAACCTTAAAAGACTCCTTAGAAGCTACATAGTCCAATGTGTTCTCGTCAAAGGGTTTTTGTATAAGGCTTGCCCCTCCAAAGATGTAGTTCCCACCCAGCCGGTCGTTAACCCTATCAAGCAAAAACTTTAAAGTAGAGGAGAAGAGTTCACCAATGGATATAAGCTGGTTTGGCTGCAGCGTTTGGTTCTTTGCCTGTATGGTCTTTGCATAAAGCAAATTCAAGCTGTCTGCAACCTTTCCAAGGTTTAGGTCTATATAGCTAAGGTTTGTGTCCGCAAAGAGCCTGTTTTTTGAATACTGGGATAGCTGGGATATTTCCTTTTTTAACTCAAGCACGTTGTATGTTGCGGGAGGGTCTTCAGATATGCTTTGGTACCTTCTTCCCGTGGATATTTCCAGCGTTTTATCAGAAAGTTTTTTTCTTATCCTTGCATCCTGCTCCTGAAATATTGAAAAGAGAAGATTATCTGGTACTTTCATGATCTTTCACCTCACACCATATTTATAGTAACTTGCAGCATCTCATCCATCTTACTTATAACCCTTGCCAAGGCTTCATAGCCTCTTTGAAGCTTCATAAGCTCCATAAACTCCTTATCTACAGAAACCCCTTGCATCTCCTGAAGTTTGGCGTTTATTGAGCTAAGAAGAGCACTTTCTATATCATACTTTGTCTTTAGGTCCCTTTGCCTTGAGGCTATGTTATCTACAAGGCCGTTGTATATACCCTTTGAGCCTTCCCACCAACCTCTTGAAAAGTTCATAAACTCATCCACCTTCTCATAGTCAAGGTTTTGAATATATAGGTTTACATTAGCGTTTATGTCCATACTGGAGATATCGTTGCCTACGAAAAGAGGCTCCGACCGGTGTATAAGGCCATTTGAGTCCTCTATGGTGTAAGAGGGGTTGTTAGAGCTTATCCTCATGGTGTAGGTGCCATCGGGGTTTGTTATAAGGCTTGCACTAAAGTAAGAGCTAAGAGTTGGATCGTTGTTTATGGCGTTTATGATGGAGTTTAGGCTGTCTGCGTTGGAGTAGCTAAGGCTTAGCGGTCCGCCGGGGAAGCCGGAAAAGGTTATACTTCCAGAAAATCCTAAAGGTGCATTTGGGTCGTCCACATTTTTAAACCAATACCAGTTTGAGGTGGCTTGCGAATTCAAGGGAAGCTTTATATCGCTTATAAGCCTTTTTGCCAAAGTATCTAACTGGTTTATGTATCCGCTTAGATCTGACTGAAAGTCAAGGAGCCCTCTCACCCTTCCACCGCTTATAATGGAGCTTATATCTACTTCCGACCCATCTTTTGATTTCCACAAAACCCTTCTGTTTGCACTGTCATACTTTAGCTCCCAGTTGTATCTATCTTCCACAAGGACAAAGCCCTTATCCGTTTCCACCCTAACCCTGCCTATCTCATCCTCTTGAACCCTTATGCTTATAAGCTCAGAAAGCTCTCTAAGATAGGCATCCCTTTCATCCAGCAGGTTTTTGTAATCCCTTCCTCTTGCGTAAGTTTGGGCAAAGCCTACCAACATTTCTTGATTTATCTGGGCTATCTTTCTGGTAAGTGTATTTATCTTGTTTATATACTGCCTCATATCGTAATCTGTTCCAGCCATCATTCTGTCCATATCCCTTCTTCTGTCTTCTAGATAAGAAACAAGACTTTGAGCTGAGTTAATTAGTTCACTCCTTGCCCCCTCGTTGGTAGGTTCTTTCATAAGGTTCTGATAAGCTGTAAAAAATTGGTTTATATACTCGCTTCCACCAAGCCCCTGGGTAAACTCTTGAAAAAGGTCCTCCACCTGAGAGCCACCCTTTATTGTAGTGTCCAAGGAAGATACCAAAGAAAGCTTTTGATTTCTAACGCTCATGTAATAAAAATTTTGAGTTCTAAGTATGTCCCCAAGCCTTATTCCAACAGGTGCAAAGCTTTTTACGAGTGGATCTTCCTGAGCATAATCTGGGTTGTTGGCATTTAGGATATTTCTGTTTCTTATATCCGCAGACCTTTTGAATATTTCAAGTCCTTGAGCAACTATGCCAAAGGTGGCACCAAACATTCTATACGCTTCCCTTAATAATAATATCGCCAGAAATCTATTTTATTTAATTTCCACATAAACACCCTCCCTTATCTTTATGGCAGAATGCCTTCTTCCCGTATCTTCCAGGATTGTTTCCTCCGAAGTCATCTCTTTGTGTAGCTTCTCCGCAAGGTCAAAGGCCTCCTGCGGCACTTTGGCATAGCCCTCAAAGTAAAGGTCCTTTGAAAACTCCTCAACGAGCACTTCCACCACCTCTTCAGACTTTACCTCCCTCCTCAGCTCCCTTTCCAGCCAGCTTATATTTTCCCATAAGCTTCTTCTTACTATCTCTCTTTGATTTTCATCCTTCAGAGCAAAAAGCTCTGCCATAAGGTTTGGGTCAAAGCGTATTAAAAGGTTTCCAACAAAGACAAAAAGCCTTCCTATATCCGCAGAGCCTTGGCCGCTTATCTTTTTTTGGCTTTCCTTTACCACAAGGTCGTTTATGGGCCTGTAATCCACTTCCACGCCAAGCCTTTTGTAAGCTCGGATGACAGGCTGGGAAAGCTTTCTGTACGCATCCTCTACCTTAAAGGGGGCTTTGCTTTTTTGTATCAAAAGCTGGTAAAAGACTTGACCCGGTGCCAAGAGTACCGCACCACCGCCCGTTCTTCTTCTTATAACACCTATACCCAGCTCCTTACATCTTTTTAGATCTATAAGCTCTTCTGCCCTATCAAAGTAGCCAAGGCTTATGTAAGTATCTTCTGGCTCACAAAAGATCAAACCCTCATAGCCAAGCTCAGCCATGGCATGGAATAGGGTGGTGGATAGCATGTTTGGAAGCTTGCCAAGCTTGTATATGTTCATTTAAAGGATTTTAAAATATTTCTGATGACAAAGGAGGAGAAGGAGCTTGTTCTATCTTACCTGCCCTTAGTTGAGCAGATAGCCTATAGGCTTTACAGGCATCTGCCTAAGTCGGTGGATATTAGAGACTTGATAGGCTATGGTGTGCTTGCAGTTGTGGAAGCCATACCAAAGCTTGATAAAAACAAAAACCCCACAGCCTATCTGAAGCTACGCATAAAGGGAGCCATGTATGACTATTTAAGAAGTGTTGACTTTGCAAGTAGAAATATCAGATCCAAGGAAAAAGCCATAAGGCAAGCCTTGGAAAGGCTTAGCATGGAAAAGGGAGGAGAGGTAAGCGATGAAGAATTAGCCCATTTCCTTGGGGAGGATCCAGAAAAGTTAAGAGAGGACCTTAAGGCCATAAGCTTTTCTTACCTTATGAGCCTTGAGGAGATCTTTTTTGAAGGGAGAAGCCATGAAGAACTCCTTGAAAGCAAAAAGGAAGGTCCAGAAGAAGTGGTGATAAAAAGGGATCTAAGAGAAAGGCTCTTAAAGGCTATAGAAAGGCTTGAAGAGAAAGAAAAGCTTGTGCTTCAGCTACTATATTATGAAGAGCTACCTCTTAAAGAGGTATCAAAGCTTTTGGGTGTATCCATGGCGAGGGTTTCTCAGATAAATAGTTCTGCTGTAGAGAAGCTCAAAAGTTATTTAGCTTCTTCTCTATAGATTCAATAAGCTTTTCATAAAGGTATCTTATTTCATAAGCCATGTTTATAAGCTTTTTATTCTTTGTGGCTTCCGCCCTGCCTACCAAGGGCATGATAGTTTTCTTTAGCTGGTCCTTATATTCTTCAAGGTCATAACTCAGCTCTTGAGCCGTTAGATCTTCTATGGTAGCTAAATAGCTTTTATAGATTATCTTGGCAGATAGGAGCATGTGCTCCAATTCCTTCTCAAGGTCCCCCTTGTCCAGCCCTGCCTTTGTAAAATCTCCCATCAGGGCTCCACCACCACACAGTGATGTATTTTAAGGTATTTCTCCCTTAGCCTTTTTACATCCTCAAAGCCCACAGCCCTTATCCTTTCTGGATATTCTTGATCCATCCTCCATCCAAAGCCCATAACCTCAAAAAAGCCCAAATACCAAGCCTGCTTAGCCCTTGTTTGATGAGCCAAAAGAAAATCTCCTATTATCTTGTTCTTGGCAAGCTCCACATCCTCCGGGTCTATTTGGGCCTTTCCCACCACCTCTATCATGTCTCTTAAGGCATCTTCCTTCTTTTCCGGCGATGTGCCAATGTAGGCCATAAACCTTGGAGAAGAGAGGCGGGTGGGATAGGTAGAGTAGACTGCGTAGGCATAGCCCTTCTTTTCCCTTAGCTCCTTAAAGAGCTTTGAGGTCATGCCATTGCCAAGTACACTATCAAGCACCTTAAAGGCAAAGTATTCCTTTGTTTTGAAATCTGGAGCATCAAAGGCGCAAAGTACAGTAGCTTGAGATCCGGGCCTTTTCACCCTTTCCCTCAGGCTTTCTACCATAGGTACATCTTTGGGCCTTACCTTATACTCCCCTTCTGGCAAAGCTAAAAAGACTTCTTCAAGCAAGGGCAAAACCTCCTCCACCTTGAAGTCTCCTACCATACTTACCACCACATTCCTTGACCTCAAAACCTCCTTCCACCTTTTGACAATTTCCTCCCTACCTATTGCCTTTACATCCTCTTCAAGGCCCAAGGGCCCCACCTCGTAATTGGAGCCTTTGTAGGTTATACTCCTTAACACATCGCTTGCAAGTTCATGGCCCCTTTCCTTCCTTGACCTTATGGCCTGAAGCACATTCTTCTTTTCCCTTTCTATATCCTCTTGGGAAAAGGAAGGCTCTGTCAAAAGGCTTCTTATAACATTCAGGGCCCCTTTTAGGCCCTCCACCTTGGTGGAAAAGCCTATCTCCACATAATCATCGGAGGTGGAGGCATATATGCTCCCCCCATAGTCTTCAAAGGCACTGGCTATTTCATAGGAGTTGTAGCTTTTGGTCCCCTTTGTAAGGAGAGAGGCCATAAGGTTTGTGATGCCCCTTTTTTCCTCTCCATAGGTACCAGACCTTATAAAGATCACACCGGAGACTATACCCTTTCCCTGCGTCTCCTTCAATATAACCTTTATGCCATTCTGCAAGCTGTACTCTTGCACCCTTACACCCCCAAAGGAAAGGCTAAAGATAAAAAACAAAAGTATTATATAGCTCATTTCTCTGGTACCATTATTACTTCACTGTATGGCCTGTTAAGTATGTACTTTTCAAGCACTCTTAAAACATCCTCCCTTCTCACGCTTCTTACATTGTTCTCAAAGTATTTGTAATAGTCCAAAAGACCTACTACAGTAAGGGAATAACCTATATAAAAGGCGTCATTCTCCACCTTTTCAAGGGCAAAGACCTCCGAGTTTATCACCCTCTCCTTTGCCTTCTGCACCTCTTCCTCGGTGAGTTTATCCTTCAAGCCTTCCATAAGCTTGAATGCCCTTTCCTTTACCTCCTCAAGCCTGTTCCTGTCAAGGGTAGCAGAAAGGAAAAAGATGTTATCCTTTGGCCTTCCAAAGTCTCCCGTGTATACGCTATAAACAAGACCCTTTTCCTTTAGCTCTCGGTAAAAGAGGGATGTCTTGCCGTTGCCCAATATCTGGTCAAGAACCACAAGGGCGTAGTATTCCTTTGTGCCTATGGCCGGCACCCTCCAACCTATAAGCCAATAGGTCTTTTCAAGCCTTGGATCCTTTATAAGCTTGCTCCTGTTTTCCAACTGGTCTGGCTCTGGAGGTACGCTTGGCCTTTGCACCGGCCTTCCTTCCTCCTTACCAAAGGTGGCAAGAGCCTCTTGATAGACCTCTTCGGGGTCCACGTCCCCCACCACCACTATAAACATATTCCTTGGCTGATAAAAGTTTTGGTAGAACTCAAGGAGCATGGGTCTGTTGAACCTTTGGACGGTTTCTTCGTAGCCTATGATAGGGTAGCGGTATGGGGAGACCTTGTACATTAACTTTTCAAACTCCTCCCAAAGCACGGTGGTAGGGTTATCCTTTCCACGCCTTAGCTCCTCTATAACTATAGGCTTTTCCTTCTCTATCATATCTTCAAGGAGCAAGGGCCTTTGAGTTAGCTGGTATAGGACCTCAAGGGCTTGCTTCCAATAGGTCTTGGCTATTGTGATGTGATAAAAGGTGTAATCCTTAGAAGTGCCTGCGTTGATGTTTCCCCCAAGGCTTTCCACTATGTAATCTGTCTGGCCATAGCCATACTTTTCCGACCCATTGAAAAGCATGTGCTCCAAAAAGTGCGCCATACCCCTTTGGTGGTAGTCTTCATACACAGACCCCACCCTAAACCAAACATGAAGGGCCACAGCCTGAGTATCTTCCCTTTTGTTTATCACAAGCTTTGCTCCATTTGGAAGTTTATAGGTCCTTAGCTCTCCAGAAAGGGCAATAGCCACCATAAAAAGCACCTCCAAGGTTATTAAAAATATTCTCATGTCTTATTTAATATATGACCTTTAGCTTGGCTGAATTCCCTTTTTTCTCCACTTCAATGCGTTGACTGAACTTATCTGCGATGTCTTCCACATGGGTTATTATGCCCACCATCCTGCTTGTATTCTGCTTTATTATTTCAAAGAATTCTCCCAAAGAGTCCCTTGTCTCTCTGTCCAAAGAACCAAAGCCCTCATCTATAAACAGGCTTTCAAGGGGTGCATTCTGAGAAAGTATGTCCGCCACGGCAAAGGCCAAAGAAAGGCTTGCAAGAAAGGTCTCACCACCGCTAAGGCTTGAAACGGGCCTAAAGTGGCCCGTATGATGGTCCATTACATGCAATTCTCCCTCCACTATCTCAAAGGTAAACTGCCCAGATGTAAACTTAAAAAGGTAATAGCTTCCCCTTTCTGCTATGTTGGCAAGCATCAGTTGGCTAACATACTCCGGGAATCGATCATCTTTAAAGTCTTCATTTAGCCTTTTGTAAAGGTTCAGTTTATGCTTTAGTTCCTGTAGCTCCCTTTCAATACCTTTCCTTTCTTCCAGCTGTCTTTTCAGCTCTTCCAAAGCCCTCTGGAGATGGCCATAGGCTTCTCTGTTTTCATGGATGCCCTTCTCCACCTCACTTAGTTCCCTTTCCACCCTTTCCGTTTCCGGTAGGCCCTCAAGGCCCCTTAGCTCTCTCTCTAACTCCTCCCTTCTTTCAATCAACTTTTCCCTTTCCCTTTCGTACTGTTCAACCTCTTGCCTCAATCTTTCTATGCTTTCTTGGTCAAGGATGTACCTTTCTGCCTCTTCAAGGCTTCCAAACCGCTCATACAGTACATAAAGCTCCTTTGCCACCTCCTCCTTTTGTCTTTTAAGGTTTAAAAGGTGGTTTTCTATATTTCTTATATCCGACCTTATGCCTTCCACCTTTAACTCTATATCCTGCTTATACTTGCTTACCCTCTGATAGCTTTCCTGTATCTGCTTTATCTTGCTGCTTAGAGCCTCCACAGCCCTTTTTACCTTTTGCTCCAAAAGGTTAGAATAGGGCTCTCCAACCTGCGCCCTTATATCCCCTTCAAGCTTCTTGAGCCTTTCTCCCCTTTCCTTTATCTGCTCCATTAAACCTTCCTTTTCTTTTTCCAGCTCCACCCTCCTTTTCTCCTTTTGAGACAGATTTTCCCTTAGCTCCTTCAGCCTCTCCAAATACTTCCTCTCCTTTTCCCTCAACCCCTTCAACTCCTCATAATCCCTTTCTACCTCTTTTATATACTCTTCCACCCCCTTTGGATCCTTGGGCAGGCTTGAAATAAGACTATCCTTTTCCCTCCTTATATGTTCCAAGTAATGCTCCTTATGTTTTAAACCCTCCCTTAGCCTCTCCAGTTCTATCCTCAAGCTCTCCAGATCCCTCAAAACCCTCTCCTCCTTTTCCTTTAAGTCCTTTAGACTTCTTTCCTTCTCTTGAGCCCAAACCTTTTTATTTTCTAAATCCTCAAGCCTTTTCTTTACCGCCGAAAGCTCAAGGTCTATACTTGACCTATCATAGCCACCCAGATCCTCCGCAAGCCTCCTTTCTTCCTCTTTCAAAATACTAAGCTGCGCTTCGTAGCTTGCCCTTTCCCTTTCATGGATGTTTTTTTTGTCTTGAAGCTCTTTCAATCTATCTAAGAGGTCCTGCAGACCCTCTTTCAAGCTTACCCCATGCACATGGCCCACCAAGGCACCGCAAACGGGGCATAAATCCCCCTCTTTTAAAGAAGCCCTTAGCTCCATGGCGTATATCTCAAGTCTTTTGGCCTCAAGCTCAGAAAGCCCTTCTTCCAACCCCTTTAATACCTCTTCAACAGCCCTTAACTTATGCTCCAGACCTCTCTTCTCTTCTCTTAGCTTTTCCAGCTCAACGGCCTTTTTCTGCATCCCTTCCAAGTCTATCTTTTTGCTGACAAGGCTTACCTCCTCCTGCAAAGAAAGCCTAAGGTTTTCCAACTCTTCTTGAAGCTTTTTTATCCCTTCCTCAAGCCCGTGCCTTTCCCTCTCCTTTTCCTTCAAAGAGGCCTCTTTTACCGCAAGCTCCCGCCTCTCTTTATCCATCTCCCCCAAAATCCTCCCTTCCTCCCCTTCCAGCTCCTTAAGCCTTTTTAGCTTTTCTTTTAACTCGCCTGCCCTCTTTATTTCCTCCTCCACACCCTTTTCCACATACTTTTTTATATTCTCCTGCACCTCTTTTATAAGACCTTCACCCTTCCTAAGACTATTTAAGCATCCTTCCTCTTCTTCTTTTACTTTAAAAAGCTCCTTCTCCACCCCCTCCAACCTCCTTTCAAGATCTTCCCTTTCCCTTTCTATTTCTTTGCAGCTTTCTACCATCTGAAGCACATTGTTTAGCTTTAAAAGCTTTTTATTGTATTCATCAAGCCTTTCAAACTCCTCTTCAATCCTTTTGAACTCCTTCTCAACCTCTTTTAGCTCATCTACATACACACTTAAATCCCTTTCCTTTTTCTGCCTTTCCCTTATATAACCCTCCTCTTGCCCCTTTATCCTTTCATATTCATCAATCCTTGGCTTATAGGGCAGTAGCTCGTTGGCAAGCTTTAGCCTCTCTCTTTTTTCTTCCATCTCATCTTTCACTTTTAGCAAAGCCTTTAGCCTTTCTTCAATGTCAAGCCTTTCTTCTTCCAAGCTATCCCTTCTTCTGCAAAGGTCTAAAAGCCTTTGAAGCTCAGCTTTTTTACCTTTTAATTCTTCATACTGCCTTTCAAAGTTTTTTATTTCATCTTCCAGCTTTATTATTGAACCTTCATCCGCCTGAGAGAGCTGTCTAAGCCTCTCATTCTTAGCATCTATAATATGCTCCAATGCCCTATACTCTTCTTTTATAAGATCTTTTATAGCATCAAAAAGGCCAGAAAAGCCCAAAAGGGAATTTAAAATCCTCCTTCTTTCCCTTTCTTCCTTTGGCTTTAAAAACCTATCAAACTGGTTCTGTGGCAAAAGAATAACCTTTGTAAAGGTTTCATAATCAAGCCCCAAAAGCTCCTCAATACGCTCGTTTAATTCATTTGCCCTCAAGGGCATGGGCTTGCCTTTTTCATAAAACCTGTAGGTGGATTGGCCACCGCTTTTGGTCTGGATGTATTCCCTATCCACCCTATAGTAGTTTCCTCTAACGGAGAATTCAAAGGATACATACATACGGCTTTGGCCCTTTGAAAGGAGGTGTTTGTGATGAGCCTTGTCGCCGCCATAGCGCGGTACCTTACCATACAGGGCATAGCATATGGCATCTATAAGGCTTGACTTGCCCGCACCCGTCTTACCCCTTATCACAAAAAAGTTCAAAGGTGAAAAATCAAGGGTGTGCCTTCCTCTGTAAACGGTAAAGTTCTCAAGCTCAAGGCGTATGGGCCTCATGGCTTACCTTATTTATCAAGCTTTTCAACAGATCCTTTAGACTTTCCGATGGCTCATCCTTGTATTTATCCTTATAAAAACCAATATAAAGGTCTATAAGGTTAAGGCTGTTATTCCCCCCTCTTAGCTCCTTTGCCTTTGATGTTTCTATGGGTTCTATTTCAAGCTTGGCAAGCTTTTCTTCCAATATTTTTGCCACAAGGTCCCTTTTGTAGTTATAAAATGGGTCTCCCATTCTTACGCTTAGATAAACCTTTACCAAAACATCCATGTGGGCAAGGGGCTCCAGAGCCTGCGCAATATCGTCTCCATCTTTGAGGTTTACCTCCACCAGCTTTCTTTTTAGGTCAAGCCTTATCGGATTGACCCTTACAAGGCCATCCTCAAGCACCAAAAGATTTACAAACTTATCCATACCCCTTTCGGAGAAGTCTATTTGGTATGTGCTTCCGGCATAATAGACCCTTGACACTACCCTTTGATTCCTATGCACATGGCCAAGGGCTACATAATCAAATTCTTCCGGTATGGAGTCTGTTCTGACTGCAAAGGCTGGGCTTACCGTGTATTCTACCTCACTGCCTGCTACCTTGGCCTTATCCAGCATAATATGAGCCATAAGCATCTTATAGCGCGCATCCCTTACCTCCTTTGCCAAAGCCTTCATATAAAGGGACACCTTCTCCGCATAGCTTCTTTCCTTCTCTTCCTGCAGGTGGGTAATTACCCTTTCATCTGGATAGGGAAGACAAGCCACCTTTAAATCACCATACTCAAAGATGGCCTCCCTTATATTCTTTGATGGCCTGTCAAAGACATATATGTTGGCAAGCTTTCTAAGGCTTTTGTATATCTTCATAAAGTCATAGCTATCATGGTTGCCCGTTATAAGAAGGGTGTGAAGCCCAAAGGAGTTTATCTCCGTAAGGAATTCAAGTATAACTTCTTGAGATTCAAAGTCTGGATTCCTTTTATCAAAAACATCCCCAGCTATCAAGAGCACTTCCACCTTTTCCTCTTTGCATATCCTTTTTATCTGCTCAAGGGCATAAATTAGGTCCTCCTTCCTGCTTATCCTATCATACAGCCTTTTGCCCGCGTGCAGGTCTGCCACATGAAGCAGCCTCATACCAAAACCCCAGCCCTTATAAGTATATCTTCCAACCTCTTGAAGAAGTGGCTATAGCCCCCCTCTTCCTTTAACTTCTTATGAAGCCTTTTCATCTCTTCTAAGACAAGGTCCACAGATTCTTCTGGGCTGTTGCATAGATATATCAAGCTTAGGTCTTCCTTGCTTATGGTTCCGTAGCTTGTCATAGTGCTTTGCATAAAGTCTAAGAGCTTTTTCCAATATTCATAGCCAAAAAGTATGATAGGGAATGGTGGGCTTTTGCCCGTTTGTATAAGGGTTAGGGCTTCAAACAGTTCATCAAGGGTGCCAAAGCCCCCGGGGAATATGATGTATGCCGTGGAGTACCTAAGGAGCATAACCTTTCTGACAAAAAAGTAGTCAAAGTTTAGGGAAAGGTTTTGATAGGGATTGGGTATCTGCTCCATGGGTATTTGTATGTTTAAGCCCACCGAAAGGGTGCCTGCGTCCTTCCCTCCCCTGTTGGCCGCCTCCATTATACCGGGCCCACCGCCCGTTATTATATGAAAGCCAAGGCTACCTAACATAAAGGCAGTCCTATACGCCATCTTATAGTAGTGGTCCTCTTCCTTTAGCCTTGAGCTTCCAAAGAAGGTGATGGCTGGGCCCACAGAGGAGAGGGCATCAAAGCCGCGCACAAACTCGCTCATAATCTTTAACACACGCCAGGTATCGCCCTGCTTTATCTTGAGCTCTTCTATTAGGCTAAGGTCCTCACTGTTCATTTAGGTCCTTTACCATACCCTCCAGTTTTAGTAGATCGCCCTCTTGAGGCTTGTTTATGTTGGTGGCATAGCGTGGTCTCTTGTATACAAACTTCTTTTTTGCCTTTTTCTTTGCCTTTTTTACATAAACCACCTGCTTTTTGGTATGGCTTTTGGCAAAGGATATTTCAGAGGGTAAGGAAAGCCCAAGCAATCCTGCCATTAGGCCCAAAAGGGCTATTTTCCTCATGTTCTTCCTCCTTTACCTCCTCCAAGGAGGTAGGAAAACTATAACCCAAAAGCTTGAAATTTGTCAAGAAAGTAGCACAGGCATTCCTGCCTGTGTTAAAACACTCCACAAACAGGAACACATTCTGGTAAGGTGGGGGCGACCTTCGGTCGCCCAAAAAATCACAAGCTTCACAGAAACTTCACGCAAAGGGAGGCTTGGCTAAAGATAATAATAACCAAGAGGAGGTAAAAGATGAAAAGGCTTTTGACACTAGTCCTTATTGTTGGCTTTGCCTTTGGGATGGAGCTAAACCAAGTGAATGTAAAAGTGGAAGGCAACATCCTAAGGGTAGACGGCAAAAGCTATAACCTTTCCAAAGATGTTAAGGTGCAAAACCAATTTGGTGAAGAGCTTCCCACAGAAAGCTTGAATGCAGCAAGGTCTATAAAGCTTGAATTTGACCAAGGAGGCAATGTAAAGCTTATAAAGGTCCTTGGTTGGTGGGATTAAAGGAGGGCACGCATGAGAAGGTTAATGTTTGTTTTTATAATCCTCGCCCTTGTGCTTCAGGCTCCAAAGTCTTACAGTGCAACAGAGCCCGCAAATTATTGCTATGTGCCGCCTTTTGCGGGAAATATGGTAAAGCCAAATGTTTTGATAGTTATGGACTTTTCCGACTCCATGCAATCCCGCGCTTATTCATCTACCAATTATGATCCAAAGACTACCTACAGCGGCTATTTTGAACCAGGCAAGTGCTATAAGTATAACTCTTCTGGTCAATACTTTGAAGAAGCAAACTGCGATTGCCCCAACGGAATTGGAACTTCCTCCTGTATCTCCGGAAACCTTTTAAACTGGGTTAGCGCTACAAGGATTGATATAGCAAGGAAGATTTTAACGGGTGGAAGAAGAGAAAGCCGAGATGTTTTAGTGAATGGAAGAAGAGAAAGCCGAGATGTTTTAGTGAGTGAAGGGGCAGAGTATACTATTGAGGATAAAAACCTAAATTGTTATTTTGAGATAAAAGCTCCTCAAACGCATAACAGAGAATTGACTATAGAATGTCCCCGTGGAGTTAGTATAATAAGCAGTGCAAAAATAGCCGTCAGGCCCTCCGACCCTTCATCTATAAAAGGAATAATTCATAATTTCTGCAACACATCTGACCCAGACCTCCCTATATACAAGCAATGCCAAATCATTATGGAGTTTATGGTTTTTGCAAGTGATGACAGATACGGTGTGATAAAAGTTGGGAAGAATGGAACCATTGCCCAATTAATAGACGCAATAAACTACGGAACCCCTACAGGAGAAAAAACCCCTACAGGAAAAGCCCTCCGGGAAGCCTATGACTACTACAGACAGATAGACTTTTATGATTATGCATCAAACAGCAACCATATAAGCAAAGGAAAC
>JBKBHW010000029.1:0-14747 GCA_046297555.1 Aquificaceae bacterium | reverse complement strand
TTACATGATATTAAAATCATAAAAACCACATATCAACTTTGAAGGAGGTGTGTTATGCTAAGGATAGCAAGTCCTTTGGAGCTTAGGAAAAAGCACTATGGCCAGCTCCCCCGGGTGGTAAAAAGGGATGGCACATTGCAGGAGTTTGACAGAAGCAGGATTGAAAGGGCTATATCAAAGGCCTTTAAGGCCGTCGGCGAGCCTTTTGATGAAAGCCTTTTAAGAGATCTATGCGATGGTGTTATAGAAAAGGTTCTGGAATTGAAGAAGGATAAGGTTCATGTGGAAGAGATACAGGATATAGTTGAGGAGCAGCTTATACTCAATGGCTTTTCCAAGACTGCAAAGGCTTACGTACTCTACAGGAAGAAAAGGGAGGAGCTAAGGGATATATCAAAGGCCATAGTGGATGCCGAAAAGGTGGTAAACGATTACATATACCAACAGGATTGGAGGGTCCAAGAGAATGCCAACGCCAGCTATTCCTTCTCTGGCCTTATGCTTCATACCGCGGGAACAATCATAGCCCATTATACCCTTACCCATGTGTATCCAGAGTACATATCAAAGGCCCATAGAGAGGGCGATATTCATATACACGACCTATCCCATGGCATAGTTGGATACTGTGCAGGATGGTCCATGGAGGACCTTCTTAGAAAGGGCTTTAGGGGTGGAAAGGGTAAAGTTACCGCCGGGCCTGCAAAGCACCTTTCTTCCCTACTTGGCCAGATTGTAAACTTCTTGGGCGTTGCCCAGATGGAGTTTGCTGGCGCGCAAGCCCTCAATTCTGTTGATACCTACTTAGCTCCCTTTGTAAGGGTAGACAGGCTCTCTTACGATGAGTTAAAGCAGCTCATTCAACAGCTCATCTTCTCTTTAAACGTGCCCTCAAGGTGGGGCTCTCAAGCACCCTTTATAAACTTCACCTTTGACTGGACGGTGCCAGAAGACATGAAGAAAAGACCTGTAATAATAGGCGGTGAGGAAAGGGAAGATATAGGCTATTACGGAGATTTTCAGAAAGAGATGGACATGATAAACAGAGCCTTTATGGAGGTTATGATGGAAGGGGACTATAATGGGCGCATCTTCTCCTTCCCTATCCCAACCTACAACATCACCAAAGATTTTGACTTTTTCTCCCCCAACGCACAGCTTTTATGGAAGATGACGGCAAAATACGGTATCCCTTACTTCCCAGCTCTTTAAGACCGGAGGATATCAGGAGCATGTGTTGTAGATTACAACTGGATTTAAGGGAGCTAAGAAATAGGATGGGTGGCCTCTTCGGAAGCGCAGACAAAACGGGATCTATAGGTGTTGTAACCATAAACATGCCAAGGATAGGCTACCTATCAAAGAGTGAGGAAGAGTTTTTTGAAAGGCTTGAATACCTGATGAAGGTGGCGAGGGATAGCTTGGAGATAAAAAGGAAGGTTATAGAAAGGAATCTCAAGAGGGGGCTTATGCCTTACGCAAGGGAATACCTTGAATCCTTTGACACCTTCTTCTCAACCATAGGGCTTGTAGGCATTAACAAGGCATGTTTAAACCTACTTGGCGTGGACATAGCAGAGCCTGAAGGAAAGGATTTTGCTATAAGAGTCCTTAAGTTTATGAGAGATAAGCTTTCCGAATTCCAGGAGCAGACGGGACATCTTTACAACCTTTAAGCCACACCGGCAGAAGGAGCCTCTTACAGACTGGCCAAGATAGACAAAGGCAAGTTTCCAGACATAATCACCGCTGGAGAAAAGGAGCCCTACTATACCAACTCTACCCACCTACCTGTGAACTACACCCAAGATCCCATAGAAGTTTTAGAGCATCAAAAAGACCTACAGGTGCTTTATACCGGTGGAACGGTTATCCACTTCTTCTTGCAGGAATCTCCAGAGGAGCACACGGTAGCCAAGTTTGTAAAGTTTGTCTTTGAAAACTACCCAGTGCCTTATATCACCATAACCCCCACCTTCTCTGTATGCGAGGACCACGGCTATATAGGGGGGGGAACACTTCACCTGCCCCGTGTGCGGAAAAGAGACGGAGACCTACTCCAGAATTGTGAGCTACTACAGGCCGGTGCAAAGGTGGAATAAAGGGAAGCAGGAGGAGTTTAAGGACAGGTTAGAGTATGTTATAACCTAAGTGAATTAGCCGGCTTCCTGTGCTTTTCTTCTACCTGCGCCAACTCGGCTATGGTGGTGGTGCTTAGGTATTCTAAAATCTGCTCTCTAAGCCTGGTCCATCTGTCATGCACCGCGCAGGGTAGAATTTGCCACTCTTCACACCTTCCGGGCCTGAGGGCGCAGTAGTCCAGTTTATAATCTTCATCCAGATACTTTATAACGTCCAATATGGTAATCTTATCTGGGGGCACTGCAAGGGTAAAGCCCCCAGTTGGCCCCTTGTAGGATTTTAAAACCCTTTCCCTTGCAAGCTTATGGAATATTTTGGAAAGGAAGGGCCTTGGTATCTTTTGTGCTTCCGCAATCTCTTCCACCTTTACCAGCCTGTCCCTGTTAAGGGCCAAATAGGCCAAAGCCAACAAGGCATATTTAACTGTTTCTGAGTATATCATAATGATATATATTATATGCCAGATGGGAAATTTTATGTAGCGGCATCAGGTATAACACAATACCTTCCGTATGCTAGTCCAGAACAAAAAGGCAAAAGCTTAGCTCTGCCCCTACTCATCTCGCAGGATAAAAACTAATCACGCAATAAATCTTTTCATAACAGTAATCTTATCCCATATATATTACTGGGTAAGAGATTATCTTCTGATGGATGTGTCATACCCTCGCCTCAGATCTATTGCTTAATAGTAGGTAGCGCGGGTATCCCTGCCCGCGATCTTTGATTAAATTTTGTGTAGCATAGACATTCCTGTTTGTGTAGTATTTCACAGGCAAGAATGCTTGTGCTACGCCCTATTGGGAAAGAATTTTACTTAATTTCTCACATGGTGTATTTAGGCTATAATTACCATGTACTTTCCATGAGGATGCTTTTCTTTGGTACTCCAGAGTTTGCTGTTCTTCCTTTAAAAAGGCTTGCGGAAGAGTTTGAGGTAATTGGTGTGGTATGCCAGCCCGATAAACCCTCGGGAAGGGGAAAAAGGCTTACGCCACCACCTGCAAAGCTTGCCGCCCAAGAGCTCCGCATAAAAGTTTTCCAACCGGAGAAAAAGGGTCAGATATTTCCGATAGTAGAAGGGCTAAAGCCTCAGTGTATAGTGGTGGTAGCGTATGGGAAAATACTGCCGCCAGAGGTAATTCATTATCCAAAGTATGGCTGTGTAAACCTTCATGCAAGCCTGCTTCCTTATTATAGGGGCTCTGCACCCATTCAAAGGGCCATAATGGCGGGGGAGAAAAAAACGGGCAACACGGTAATGCTTATGGAAGAAGGCATGGACACAGGACCCATACTATCACAGGAAGAAGAGCCCATTTTTGAAGAAGATGATTTAAAAAGCCTTTCCCAAAGATTGTCTCAAAGGGGGGCAGAGCTTTTGTCAAAAACACTAAAGGAATGGGTAAAGGGGAGTATAAAACCACTTTTGCAGGATCATGAGAAGGCTACCTACGCACCACCTATACAAAAGGAGGAGTACAGAATTTGCTGGAAAGCACCAGCGGCAAGTGTAAGGGATAGGATAAGGGGGCTTTATCCCAACTGCTATGCTTTGACGGAAAAAGGAGAAAGGATAAAGATACTAAGGGGGAGGGTTGTTAAGGGCTCTGGAGAGCCGGGGGAGGTTATAGATGGGAAAAGATTGATTGTTGCCTGTGGGGAGGATGCCCTTGAGGTTTTGGAGTTAATCTCTCCAAAGGGGAAGGTGATGGGAGGAGAGGATTTTAAAAGGGGCTATAAAATAGAAAGGTTTTTATAGTTGGACTTCTTAGCTCCAAAGTTTGCCAAAAACCTCCAAAGGTACGTTGGGCTCTGGGTTTATGTTTTCCGGCGCCGTTATACCCCTTTTGAACCTTTCCATGCCCGCATAGGCTATCATCTGGGCGTTATCGGTAGAGAGTCTTATATGGGGTATGTGTAGCTCAAAGCCCCTTTCATGGGACAATTCCTTAAACCTCTCCCTTAGCTCCGAGTTTGCAGACACACCGCCCACTATAACAAGCCTTTTCACACCCGTTTTCTCCATGGCAATAAGACTTTTCATCTCCAAAATATCTACTACCGCCCTTTGAAAGGAAGCAGCCAAGTCTTCTTTGGAATACTCTCCCCTTTCTACAATCTTTCTTACCGCGGTCTTCAGACCGCTAAAGGACATATCCAAACTATTCTCCTCCATCATAGGTCTTGGTAGTTTATATACGGGCTTGCCTTCCTTTGCCAGCTTGTCTATTATGGGACCTCCCGGATAGCCAAGCCCCATAAGCTTTGCAACTTTATCATAGCTTTCCCCCACCGCATCATCAAGGGTGCCGCCTAAAAAGGTATACCTCCCAAAGCCTTCCACCAAGTACAGGTCTGTATGCCCCCCAGAAACTATCAGGGCTATAAAGGGATAATCTACGGGCTTTTGCAAAAAAACGGAGTATATATGCCCCTCAAGGTGATGCACGGGAACAAGGGGCCTTTTTAGTACATAAGATAGAGCCTTTGCAAAGCTTACTCCAACTACGAGGGACAGTATAAGACCGGGCGTGAGGGTAAAGGATATAAAATCTATCCTTTTTAAGTCAAAGCCCGTATCCTTCAAAAGCTTATCCAAAAGGGGGAGGAGATTTCGGGTATGCTCCCTCGCTGAAAGCTCTGGCACCACACCGCCGTAAGGAAAATGCACCTTAGCCTGAGAAAGGATGATATCCCCTACCACACCCTCCCCATCTGAGTATATACAAAGGGCTGTCTCATCGCAGGAGGTCTCAACCGCCAGTGTGTGCATAGCCCTTATACCCAGACCTTATAACCTCCATAGCCTTGCGAAGCTGTGGGTCAAGGGAAGGCTCAAGAATAACACCGGTTGCCCCCTGCAGCCTCTTCTGCCTTATAGCCTCTTGGAGCCTCTCTTCCTCCTCTTCTGTCATCTTCACCTCCACATCTGGCTGTATGCCCTTCTTATCTATAAGCCTTCCAAGGGGTGTGTAATAATGGGCTACGGTTAGCTTTATTGCCGAGCCGTCTTCAAGGGGTATTATGTTCTGAACCGATGCCTTGCCAAAGCTTTTTTCTCCAACAAGTAGGGCCCTCTTGTGATCTTGTAAAGCACCCGCCACTATCTCAGAGGCGCTGGCAGATCCCCTGTTTATCAAAACTACCAAAGGCATGTTTTCGGGCAAAAGGGGCTTTCTCCTTGAGAAGTACCTGTTTATCTCCTCTTTTTTGGTCTTTGTATAAACTATAAGCTTTCCCTCTTTCAAAAAGAGCTCCGAAACATTTATGGCCTCTGTAAGGAGCCCCCCGGGGTCGTTCCTCAAGTCAAGGATTATACCTTTAACCCCTTGAGAGGTCAAGCTTTTAATTGCCTTTTCCACCTCCCTTCCTGCGCCGTCGGTAAACTGAGAAAGCTTTATATAGCCAATATCCTCAACCCTTGTCCATTTTACACTTTCTATCTTTATTATGGCTCTTTCCAGCTGGACTTTTATGGGCTTTTCTAAACCTTTCCTCATTATGGTTAGCTCAACCTTTGTGCCGGGCTTCCCTCTTATCCTTCTCACCACATCCATAAGGTTCATGTTGGAAGTGTCCTCCCCGTTTATCTCCAGTATGGCATCTCCGGACCTTATGCCCGCTTTAAAGGCTGGAGTTCCTTCTATGGGCGATATGACTATGGGCCTTCCCTTTTCCATGCCTATTTCTATACCAACTCCCCCAAACTCTCCCTCCGTCTCCTGCTGGAATTCTTTGTACTGGTCTGGTGTAAAGAAGGCGGAAAAGGGGTCAAGGGATCTGAGCATACCGTTTAAAGCTCCGTATATGAGGTCCTTGGTGTTTGTCTCGCCTACATAGTTTTCTTTAACCGTTTTGAAAACATCGGTGAAGAGCCTAAAGTACCTGTAATCATCCTGCTGAGCAGTATTTTGGGACGCTCCCGCACTTCCCAGAACAAAACCAGCCACAAAGGTAGCAAGCAAAAGGCTTAAGACTTTAAAGCTTCTCATGGTCTTCTATCCTCCATTTTGATAAATATAGTCTTTATATCCCTCAGATAAAAACCTGCTTCACCCACATTGGACTTGGCTTTACAATAGGTGTTTGCTGGAAGGGTATATTCCTTTGTACCACCGTTTTTAAGTTGAATTCTTATCATCAATTGATCACCTTCTTGAGAGAGGACCTCTATGCTCCTTAAGGTTGATAGGTCCAAAGAGTATTCAAGGTTGCCCTCTTTAACCTTTAGGTACGTCCGCCCCCCACATACAAGGCCGTTAAGGTGATGTTTAACACCCTTTTTGTCCTCCAACTCTATCTTTAATCCTTTGTCTTTTAGAGGCTCAGCCATGGACAGGATCAAGGGTATAAGTATGTATAACTTTTTCATAGCATTACTATTATACTTTTCTTAAAAATCAAGGTCAAGGTCATCCTCGGAAAATTCTTCTTCTATATCTGGTTCATAGCTTTCCACGGTGCTTATTCCCGCCGCCATAAGCGGTTTAAAGCTGGCTGTGTCCTTTAAAAAGGCCACTTTTATTATTCCCGTAGGTCCTTGCCTTTGTTTTGCCACTATTACTTCAGCCACACCCTGCTCTTCTGGAGATGGGTTTTTTTTGTAATACTCCGGTCGGTGGATAAAGATTATAAGGTCTGCATCTTGCTCAATTTGCCCGCTCTCTCTTAGGTCTGCAAGCTGCGGTCTTTTGTCCGCTCTGTGCTCCACTTGACGGGAAAGCTGTGCAAGGGCTACCACTGGAATGGAAAGTTCTTTGGCCAAGGCTTTGAGGTTTCTGGAGATCTCTGCCACTTCTTCCTGCCGGGAGGACCTTCTGGCAGGTGGTTTGAGAAGCTGAAGGTAGTCCACAAAAACTACCTCCACACCCTTTTCCTTTTTGAGCTTCCTGGTTTTTATCCTCAAGTCTGTGGTAGAAAGGCTTGGTGTATCATCTATATAAATTTCACACTTTATAAGCTCAAGGGCTGAGGTTTTGAGCTTGTTCATATCTTCATCGCTTAGGAAGCCGCGTCTAATATTTTGAAGGGGTACACCAGAAAGCAAAGACAGAGCCCTCATTATGAGCTGTTCTTTGCTCATTTCCAATGAGTAGATAACGAGAGGTGTTTTTTCTACCATGGCCATATGGATAGCCATAGAAAGCATAAAGCTGCTCTTTCCCATTCCGGGCCTTGCAGCCACTATTACAAGGTCTGATGGATGAAGACCTGTAGTAAGGGTGTCAAGGTCAAAAAATCCTGTGGGCTTTCCTGTAATTAGCTTTTCTTGCCTTTTGTATCTTTCTATAACATCAATCACATCCCTTACCACCTCCCTTACATGCCAGTATTGGCTAACCGTCTGTTTTTCAGATATCTCTATAAGCTTTGTATTCAAAAATTCAAGCAAATTGGTGAAGTCTGGTTCTTGTTTAATACCTTCTAAGATGTTTAAGGAAAGATCCATAAGCTGCCTTAAGCCAGACTTTTCCTTTACATTTCTTATTGCCTCCTCAAGAAGGCTGCCGGTGGCCGCCTCTTCCACAAGGGAGTATATCAAAGAAAGGTCAATCTTATCCTTCAATCCCCTTTTTTCTATGTATTCTTTTAGGACTATATCATCCCAATCTTTTCCCTTATCTTCCCATACTTTGTATAACAAAGAGAAAAGTAATCGGTGGGTTTCAAGGTAAAAGTCCTCTTCCCTTAGGTACTCAAGGACTGTTGGCATATTATCGGGGTCTGCGATGATTGCGCCAAGTACGGCCCTTTCTGCCAGTTCATCGTAGGGGGGTTCAAGGTCCGGTATCATAGTTTATAAGTTATTCCCCTCGCCTACAAAGGCAGTAGCTTCTACCTCAACAAGGGCGCCGAGTGGAAGGCGGCTCACCTCCACAGTAGTCCTTACAGGCTTTACCTTCACATCACTAAAAAACTCCTCATAAATCTGGTTAAACTCACCAAAAAGGTTTAAATCTCTAAGGTAAACCACCATCCTTACTATGCTTTCTTTCCCCACGCCGGCAGCCTCAAGTATGGCTTCTATGTTCTTAAGGACCTGCTGCGCTTGCTCCTTAAAGCCTTCCCTCAACTTTCCCGTTTGTGGGTCTATGCCTATTTGACCGGAAAGGAAAAGGAAACCACCTACCACAACGGCCTGAGAGTAGGGACCTACTGGCTTTGGAGCCCTTTCCGTATTTACGGGAGTCATACTGAAAAATTTTAAATCAAAAATAGAAGCTTCTTTTATAAAACTTCCTTGCCAATAAATAGCCTACAAAAAAGCCCCCTATGTGGGCAAACCAAGCCACACCACCCATACCAGCAAAAGGTAGCGTTATAAGCCCGTTTATAATCTGTATGATTATCCACATGCCTATGAAGAAAACCGCGGGTAATTCCATAAAGGTAAGAAAGAAGAAGATGGGAACCAGAGCTAAGATCCTAGCGTGGGGGAACATCCAAAGGTATGCGCCCAACACGCCGCTTATGGCACCACTTGCCCCCACCATTGTAATGTCATCCCCACCAAAAAGAAAACTTACAAAGGTTTGAATGAGGGCAGCACCAAGCCCTGAAAGGATGTAGAAGATAAAATACCTTACCTTTCCAAGCTTGTCCTCTACATTGTCGCCAAAAACCCACAAAAACCACATGTTGCCTATTATGTGCAGCCAGCTTCCATGAAGGAACATATGGGTCAGTAGGGACTGGGGCCTTTCAAAAAGAAGGACAGGCACAAGCCCATACTGATACACAAAGAGATCAAGCTCTTTATCCGATAGGCTAACTTCATAGAGCCAAATTAGGGAACATACTATGATTACGCTTAAGTTAACTACGGGAAAGCTCTTATGAGGGTTTATATCCTTGATTGGTATCATGCCAAATAGTTTAAAATTTGTATGGTGTTGATCGCAAGAGGAATTAAAAAGGTTTTTAAGAAAAGAGAAGTTTTAAAGGATGTAAACTTGTACCTTAAAAGGGGTGAGATAGTAGGGCTTTTGGGTCCAAATGGAGCGGGTAAAACTACCCTATTTAACTGTCTTGTGGGCTTTTTGTCCGTGGACGGCGGCAAGATAGAGCTTGATGGTGAAGACATTACCCATCTTCCAGCTCACAAAAGGGCAAAAAAGGGTATAACCTTTCTTCCTCAAGAGCATACCCTTTTTGAGGACCTTACAGTCCTTGAAAACCTTCTTATATTCCTTGAGTTCTTTGAAGAGGGTAGGGAAAGCCAGCTGGCAAGGGCTGAGGAGCTTTTGGGAGATTTTGGGCTACTAAGGTTTAAGCACCAAAAGGCTGGAAGGCTCTCCGGCGGACAAAAAAGAAGGCTTGAAGTAGCAAGGGCCCTCATACCCAAGCCAAAGTACATCTTCTTTGACGAGCCCTTTACGGGCATAGATCCCATCATGATCTCCGACATAAGGTCCATGATACTCAACCTAAAACACCAGAATATAGCGGTGCTTATAACCGACCACAATGTAAGGGAAGCCATAAGGATGGTGGATAGGGTTTATATAATTAGTGATGGCAGCATTCTGGCAGAGGGTGATCCCCACCACGTGAGCGAGAGGGAAGATGTGAGAGAGGTGTATCTGGGAAGAGATTTTAGCTGGTAGGTCTTATAATCAAAAATATGAAAAGAATTGTAAGTCCCATAAACCTTAGAGAAGATCGTCTGCCACCGGGTCAAAGGTGGATATCTGCGCCTATAGTCTATGATATAGTGGATGAGGTGCCCCAATGGGATATAAAGGGCTATAGATTTAAAGTTTTTGGTCTTGTGGAAAACCCCATTGAACTGAGCTATGAAGAGATTTTAAGCATGCCCTCTGTGGAGCTTGTGGCAGACTTTCACTGTGTTACACGCTGGAGTGTAAAAGATATAACTTGGGAAGGTGTGCAAACCTCTTACCTTTTGGACCTTGCCAAGCCAAAGCCTACGGCAAAATACGCCCTTATTCATTGCCTTGAAGGCTACACTACCAACCTGCCCCTTGAATACCTCTACAATGAAGACAGTATACTGGCTTACAAGATGTATAAAAAGCCCATACCCTTAAGGCATGGCTATCCGCTTAGGCTTGTGGTGCCACGCTTATATGCATGGAAAAGCGCCAAGTATGTTTGGGCGATAGAGCTACTCCAAGAAGACAAGCCCGGCTTTTGGGAACAAAGGGGTTATAACATGAGGGGGGACCCATGGAAGGAGGAAAGGTATTGGTAAGGCTAAACAGATACCTTTCCATGTGCGGTGTAGCCTCAAGAAGGAAGGCCGATGAGCTCATACTACAAGGTAGGGTAAAAGTAAACGGCATTGTGGTAAAAGAGTTTGGATGGAGGGTGGACCCCGAGAAGGATGTGGTGGAAGTGGACGGCAAAGAGGTAAAACCCCCTAAGTACAGATACATAATCCTTTACAAGCCTTGCTGTTATATCACCGCCCTTGGAGAAGGAAAGGACGGAAAAAAGACCATACAAGAGCTTATAAAAGACATACCGGAAAGGGTATATCCGGCCGGCAGGCTTGATTACAACGCAGAGGGCCTTTTGCTTCTTACCAATGATGGAGAGCTTGCTCATAGGATAATGCATCCAAGGTACAAGCTGCCAAAAACCTACTTGGTATGGGTTGACGGCAAGGTAAACGAAAAGGACATAAAAGCTATGAAAATGGGTGCAAGGCTTGAAGACGGCTTTGCCAAGCCAGATAGTATAAGATTGGTCAAGCATGAAAAGGATAAGAGCTTGCTTGAGGTAGTGTTCCATGAAGGAAGAAAGCATATTGTAAAAAGGTTTATCTCCCACTTTGGTCGCAAGGTTTTAAGGCTAAAAAGGACCGCCATAGGCCCCATAAAGCTGGGCTCTCTAAAACCCGGCCAGTGGAGAGATTTAAGGAAGGAAGAGGTTAAAATCTTAAAGAGGTTGCTAAGGCTGGAGGAGGAAGAATGGAAAAATTCCTAAAGCTTGTGGCTTTTCTTTTGGCTGTGTTCTTTACCCTTATGTTCTTTTTTAAGCTCTATATAAAGGGGAAGGCTAAAAAGATGGAAGGAAAAGAGATAAAGCAATTAAAGGATGGCGTGATCTACTTTTATTCCCAAGGGTGTGGAGCTTGTAGGGTTATGAAGCCACAGATAGAAAGGATAAGGGAAAGGGTGGAGGTTATGGAGGTGGATGTGGGCACCTCTGAAGGGTTAAGATTGGCAAAGGAGCTTGGAATTATGGCTACTCCTACAACCCTTTTGATAAAGAATGGTATAATAAAGAAGGTCTTTGTGGGCGTGGTTAAATCTGAAAGAATATTAAAGGAGGTGTAAGCTATGCGTTTTTTCCTTGATACAGGCAATGTGGACGAGATAAAGCAGGCAATTGAGTGGGGCATTTTGGATGGAGTTACCACAAACCCAACACTTATAGCAAAGACTGGAAGGCCCTTTCTTGAAGTTGCCAAGGAAATACTAAGCCTTGTGGATGGACCGGTGAGCCTTGAAACGGTTTCAAGGGATGCGGAAGGTATGGTAAAAGAGGGTAGGATGCTCGCCGAGCTGGGAGACAATGTGGTGGTAAAGATACCTATGACGCCGGAGGGTATGAAGGCTGTCCAAATTCTTGAATCGGAAGGCATACCAACCAATGTAACCCTTATCTTTTCACCAGCCCAAGCCCTAATTGCGGCAAAGGCGGGTGCCAGTTTTGTTTCTCCCTTTGTAGGTAGAATAGACGATGTGTCTGGTGATGGCATGAAGCTTATAAGGGATATAGTACAGATCTTTAACAATTATGGGATAGATGATACGGAAGTTATAGTTGCCAGCGTAAGACATCCCATGCATGTGGTAGAGGCGGCTCTAATAGGTGCGGACATATGCACCATGCCCTTTGATGTAATGAAAAAGCTCTTCCAGCATCCCCTTACCGACAAGGGCATAGAACTCTTTTTGAAGGATTGGGAGAAGGTGCCCGGCAGGCCCTTTTAAAGCCTGCCCCCTGTAAGTATTCTAAGAAGGTCGTTTATTATCACAAAGCTTGCAAGGGCTATTATGATGGCGTAGCCTGCCTTTACCCAAGCCTCTTTGAACTTGGGAGATAAGGGCTTTCTCCTTACAGATTCCATGAGAAAGAGCAGTATAAGGCCACCGTCAAGGACGGGCAAGGGTATAAGGTTAAATATAGCAAGCTGAACAGATATAAAGGCCATCATACCTATGAAAGGAAGGATGCCTTGCTGGGCAGATTCCCCCGCAAGTTGGGCTATGGCTATGGGACCTCCAAGGGTCTTTAGAGAAAGCCCTCCCGTTATAAGTTGCCACAAGGCTTGTAAGGAGAGGGCACTAAGCTCATAGGTTTTTTCCACACCTTCCAAAAGGGCTTGGACAAAGCCTTTCCCCTTCTCCTCCACCCTTTCCACATAAGGTCCTATGCCCAATATGGGTAAGCCAGTCCTTTGGTCTATTTTGGGTACAAGGGTTTTTTCTTCTGCTTTTCCATCTCTTTCTATGGTTAGGGTCAAGGCCTTCCCATTGGAGCTTCTTATCTCCTCAACCAACTGGTACCAACCCCTTACCTCTTTTCCGTCTATTTTAAGTATCCTATTCCCCTGCCTTATGCCCACTTGATGGGCTGGGCTATCCTTTACCACATAGCCTACTATGGGCGGCAGCCAAGGCTCCGCACCAAAGCCTTTAACCTTTGAAAGGCTTTCTTTTGCCTGAAGGGTTAAGCTCTTACCATCCCTCAAAACCTCAACCCTCCATTCCTTGCTTAAAAGATTCTTGCGGACTATATCGTCTACTTCTTTCCAGTTCTTTACCTTCTTTGAGTTGATGCTTAAGATAAGGTCTCCCTCTTTTATACCAAGCTTTTGGGAAAGGCTTCCTTCCGCTACATAGCCCACCAAGGGCTCTTCATAGAGATATTTAGGAACTTGTTTGTTTATGCTAAAAACAAGGGCAAAGAGCAAAGCCGCCAGTATAAAGTTGAACAGGGGACCACCAAAGGCTATAAGGATCTTTTGCCAGTTGGGTTTGGAAGAGAAAGCCCTTGGATCTTTTATCTCCTCTTCCTCTCCATATAGCTTTACAAAGCCACCCAAAGGCAAGGCAGATATCCTGTACTCCGTCTCACCAAACCTTTTACCAAAGAGCACAGGACCAAAGCCTATGGAGAATATTTCTACCTTTACACCAAAAAGTTTGGCCATCAAAAAGTGTCCAAGCTCATGAAACCACACCAAAACGCCTATCAAAACCAAAAAAGCCAAAATATACTCCATCTATTCCTCCTTTATTATCTTAACTATCACCTTCCTCTCCCTTGGACCGTCAAAGTCTGCAAGGAAGATGGCCTCCCATGTGCCAAGGGCTAAATCTCCATCTTCTATGGGGATAACCCTTGAGTTTCCTATTATGGCGCTCCTTATGTGGGCCGCCGAGTTTCCTTCAGAATGGGCATAATTGCCCCTCCATGGTATAAGCCTTTCAACGGCATAGGCTATGTCCTTTATAACATCTGGGTCTGCACCCTCGTTTGTAAAAACACAGGCGGTGGTATGGGGAATGTATACAACACACAAGCCAGACTTTATACCAGAACCTTTAACAATTTCTCTGACTTGGCTTGTTATGTTTACAAAGCTTGTATGCTTGGTAGTCCTTATCCTGATAACCGCCATTTCACTTTATTTTAAATATACACCTTTCATTACCTTGGGCTCTACAAGCAATCTCCTTCACGCTTATCTTCTTTTCAAGAAGCTCGCTTAAAAAGCCCTCAAAAAAGCCAGCCATGGGCTCACACACGGGCTTCTTGCTTTCTCCAACGGCCTCCACCAGTATAGACCCATCCACCCTAATCTCTATCTTATCCAAGTCATACTCAAAAACATCCAAAAGCCTTGAAGATTCTGCTATGACGGTAAGGACCTCAAGGGCCTCATCAAGCCTATCTGTGTATATGCCATACCTTTCCTTTAGTATCTTGGCTCCCTTCCTGCCGCCAAACTCTGTGGCCTTCTTTATAACCTTATCTATCCCAAGTTTGCTAAGCTTATAAAGGTCTCTGTAGCCGTCTATGAGGGCTGCGCGGTGCACAAGCACCGATTCCCTTTCAATGGCTTCTGCCAGAGCCCTAAACTTGTCCTTTAAATACTCCATCCCATACTCCTAAGCCTTTGTATGCCTTCTTGAGATATTTTATCCCTACTCCAAGCAGGCTCAAATACAAAGTTTATCACAACATCCTTGATTTGTGGAAAGTTTTTCAGTATATGCTCCCTTATACGCTGGGCGAAAAAGCCCCTTGCAGGGCAGGAAGGAACTGTCAAGGTCATATCAATGTATGCTACCTCATCCTTTACCACAAGCCCGTAAATGAGCCCCAGATTAACTATATCTATGGGTATCTCAGGGTCTTGTATCTCTTTTAACTTCTCTAAAATCTCCCATTCTTTCATTTGAATAAATATAGGCTTTTTCCCAATTTAGTGCAGTTTTTATGATAAAGCCCAAGTCATCGTATTTGGGCTGCCACCCTAACACCTCCTTTGCCTTTGTACTATCGGCCACTATAACTGGCGGATCGCCTTCTCTCCTTGGTGCATAAACCACATTAAAATC
>JBKBHW010000028.1:0-18330 GCA_046297555.1 Aquificaceae bacterium | reverse complement strand
ATGTGAAAGAGGTAGCAGAAAGCTTGATAAAGATCGTAAAGTAGGGTTCACCTTGAAGCTTTAAATAATAGCCCCCTTAGGAGTACTGAGTAGGTAAAATAAAGCCAGAGGAGCATGTAAGGTATGGTGGCAACATAAGACAGGGGGTTTCCGTAAGCTTGTGCAAAAACAAGCCAAGCCAAAGCAACAACTATGGAAGGCAACAAAGCCTTTACAGCCTTTTCTTCTATTAGGTCTGAGATATAAACACCCTCCTTGTTAGAAAACCTCATGTTATAAACTATCCTTGGATAGAGGTGCGACATACCACCCATTATGGTGATAGCGGTAAAACCGTAAATAAGAAGGTCAAAGTGTAGAAGGACCATATGGGAAACCAAACCTTTACCAGCCATAAAGGAGCCTATAAGTAAGCCCATGGGAAGTATAAAAAGGGCAAGCAAGAAGTATTTTATGGCGTAAGGAATCTCCTTTGGCGTACGCCTTTTGGCAAAGAGTGAATAGATGAGGTAGAGATAGTAGCCTACAAAAATCAAAACAAAAGAGCTCATGAGGGCTATGAGCTTGTAAACATTTATATAAAAGCTTACAAGAAAAAGGGGCATGCATAAAAGGGCAAGATAAAAGAGCCTTTTACTCAATTTTAGATTAAGGGGTTCCATATACAGCATGGGTATCCATGCAAGCTCCACACCCACCACCACATTTAACATAAAGCCCACCGTTAATGTATGTATAGCCAAGGAAAAGGGTACATAAGCAAACTCCGAAAGGACTAGGAAAAAGCCAGACAAGAGAAAGTATAAGCTACCCAAGACTAAAAACTTTACTGTTATAGGTTGAAAGTTTTTTATGGAAAATAGCAGGTGGAAGAAGAAAAGAAGGCAAGAAACAAGGTAAAGGAGGCTACCTATGAAATGGTTAAAAGTGTAAAAGGCAAGGGAGGAGACAAGGCTTAGGACAAAGACTACATAAGAAAGCCAAGGGAGGGCCAAGGCTCTATTTTGTGAGTTGGGTACTATCTGGTACATGGCTCCCATTATGGTATGCGCCACAAAGCCAAAAACAGCCACTATCCATAAAGTTTTAACATCCGCCGTAAAGCTTCTAAGAATGAGGGAATAGATCAAATCTAAAACTGCAAGAAAGAAAAAGGCTATGCTTACCTTGGATATATAAAACATCACACAACAAAGGCAATTACCGTCATGTCTTGTAGGGCAACAAAGCCGTGGGGCTCAGAAGGGTCATACACAAGAACATCTCCCTTTTTAAGCCTTTCCCTTTTTTCTTCGCTACCCACAAAGAAGTCTCCTTCACCTTCAAGCACAAGGGTTATGACCCTGTGAGGCGATGTATGAAGAGGGATCTTCTGCCCCGCTTTTAGATGGAAGGCTATACATCTTAAACCCTCCTTTGAGCAAAGTGTCTTTTTCACCGGCATAAAGTCTGAAAAGTTGAGCTCGGACCTCAAAAGCTCTGCCATATCTAACCTCCAAACCTTAGTTTTGCCGCAAGATAAACTATAAAAAGGCTTAGGAAAAGGTTTATAAAACCTAAGAATTTAGCCATAAGCCTGTGAAAGCTTGAAGATACAGCCCTTGGCCCAAAGTATACATCATGAAAAAGGGAAACCACTACCACAAGCAAGAAGATACCTATCTTATGAAGCAGGGTTTTGGTATAGGTGCTTGAAAGGTCAAAAAGGCTTGTGATGCCAACTATGTAATGGGCATTTATAAGGCCGGTGATAAAAAGGATGAGCAGGGATATAAAAGTACCATAAAAGCTAAAGCGCCTTCCTACCTCCTGAAAGACCTGATCTCTTATAGGTAGCTTTCTCACAAAGGGAGATACTACAAAAGCCAAAAAGATCATGCCGCCCACCCAAAGGCTTGCAAAGACAATATGTAAGAACAAGACCAGCTCTTTCATAGTAAATCCTTACTTATATTTTAAGCCTTTAAAAAAAATTGTCAACAAGGGGCCCGTAGGGGCCCCCAGTTTTTAGTCAAGCTCTGGCATCTCTGGTGAAGGAGCCTTTTCCTTCTTTTCCTCTGGGATCTCTGCCACAAGGGCTTCTGCGGTTAGCATGGTTCCTGCCACAGAGGCGGCGTTTTGAATAGCAGTCCTTACCACCTTGGTTGGGTCAATAATTCCAGCCTCTATCATATCCTTGTACTCACCGGTGGCGGCATCAAAGCCCCAAGACCTACCCTTTTCCTTTCCAAGTTGTATAACTTTTTCAAGGACCACATACCCTTCAAAGCCCGCGTTGGCGGCTATCTGTCTTAGAGGTGTCCTACAAGCTCTCATAACAATGTCCACACCTATCTGCTGGTCGTGGTTATCCACCTTTAGGTCTTCAAGGGCTTCTGAAGCTCTCACCAAGGCAACGCCACCACCGGGAACTATACCCTCTTCCACCGCGGCTTTGGTAGCATGGACGGCGTCTTCTACCCTTGCCTTCTTCTCTTTTAGCTCTGCTTCAGTGGCTGCACCAACCCTTATAATGGCAACGCCGCCAGAAAGCTTTGCCAGCCTTTCTTGAAGCTTTTCTCTATCATAGTCGGAGGTGGTTTCCACAATTTGCTTCTTGATTTGCTCTATCCTTGCCTGTATGTTTTCCTTGGAACCCTTGCCGCCCACTATGGTGGTGTTGTCCTTGTCCACTATAACCTTGTCAGCCCTGCCAAGCATATCCAAGGTCACGCTTTCAAGCTTTATACCGAGCTCTTCCGTTATGGCAGTTCCACCGGTAAGTATGGCTATGTCTTGTAGGTAATCCTTCCTCCTTTGACCAAAGCCGGGAGCTTTTACTGCGCAAGCCCTTATAACACCCTTTATGTGATTTACCACAAGGGTTGCCAAGGCTTCCGCCTCTACATCCTCCGCTATTATAAGTATGGGCTTTCCTGTCCTTACCACCTGCTCAAGTAAGGGGAGTAGGTCCTTCACATTGGAGATCTTTTTCTCGTATATGAGTATAAATGGATCTTCCAGCACGGCTTCCATTTTATCTGCGTTGGTTATGAAGTAAGGAGAGAGGTATCCCCTGTCAAACTGCATACCTTGGACCGTTTCAAGGGTGGTTTGGGCAGACTTGGACTCCTCCACCGTTATTACACCATCCTTTCCTACAGCTTCCATCGCATCTGCTATTATTTTTCCTATTTCTGGGTCGTTGTTGGCAGATATGGTAGCCACTTGTTCAATCTCCTTCCTGCCACTTACTTGTATGGACTGCTTTTTGATTTCCTCTACTACCCTTTCTACCGCCTTGTCTATACCCCTTTTTACGTCCATGGGGTTTGCGCCGGAGGCTATGGCCTTTAGTCCCTCTGTAAATATGGCTTGGGCCAACACGGTGGCGGTTGTGGTACCATCACCGGCAACATCTGCGGTTTTGGAGGCTACCTCCTTTACAAGCTGGGCTCCCATGTTTTCATAGGGGTCTTTTAGCTCTATTTCCTTGGCAACGGTTACCCCGTCTTTGGTTACCAAGGGTGTGCCCCATTTCTTTTCAATGATCACTTCCCTACCCTTGGGTCCAAGGGTGACTTTAACAGCGTTGGCAAGCTTGTCTACACCAGCTTTTAGCCTTGCCCTTGCATCCTCTCCATAAATAACCTTCTTTGCCGCCATCTTACCACCTCCTTTAAAGTTTTTTTACTCAATTATTGCAAGGACCTCATCTTCTGACATGATTAAATACTTTTCTCCGTCAAGCTCCACCTCGGTGCCCGCATACTTGTTGAAAACCACCTTATCGCCGGGCTTTACCTTTGGTGGAACTTGCTGGCCATTTTGGAGAAGCTTACCTTCTCCAACCGCTATAACTTCACCGATCTGCGGCTTTTCCTTTGCAGTATCTGGTATGATTATGCCAGAGGCTGTTCTTTGCTCTTGCTCCTCAAACCTTTTGACCACGATCTTATCATACAGCGGCCTCAGCTTTGCCATCTTTCCACCTCCTTTAGGGGATTTTTTTACGATAGATATTATATTAACATCCCTCCCCTTTGTCAAGAGGTTTTTAGAAAAATTTGAGTATGTTAAGCTAAAATTTTATTAGTCTATTATAGACATCTTGCATAATAGGAATCCTCTTGGGCGACCATAAAGGTCGCCCCTAAATTTTTAAGAATATTCCTTTTGGAAAGCAAAGGATTAATGGCCAAGAAGTCTGATAAACCTCTTGCGTGATAGCATAGGTTAAAAGGGCAAGGTTTGACCTTGCCCCCTTTTGTACAACACTTTCCTTTTAAGGAGCTATCCAGTTATCAAGTTGTAGCACTTCTTCCATCTTGGAGGAGACATTTTGAGAGATCTTGTAGGCACAAAACTCAGGACCGCACATTGAGCAGAATTTGGCAGTTTTATAACCTTCTTGTGGGAGGGTTTCATCGTGATATGCCCTTGCCGTTTCTGGGTCAAGGGCAAGTTCAAACTGCCTGTTCCAGTCAAAGGCGAAGCGAGCCTTTGACATCTCAAGGTCCCAATCCCTGGCGCCGGGCCAGTTTTTGGCCACATCTGCCGCATGGGCGGCAATCTTGTAGGCTATAACACCCTGCTTTACATCCTCTATGTTGGGGAGGCCCAAGTGCTCTTTGGGTGTTACATAGCATAGCATGGCAGCGCCGTACCACCCAGCCATGGCAGCACCTATGGCAGAGGCTATATGGTCATAACCGGGAGCCACATCTATCACCAAGGGTCCAAGCACATAAAAGGGTGCCTCGTGGCAAACCTTCTGCTGTATTTTCATGTTGAACTCTATCTGATCCATGGGTACATGACCCGGTCCTTCCACCATAACTTGCACATCATGCCTCCAAGCCCTTTCCGTTAGCTCACCCAAGACTTTCAACTCGGCAAGCTGTGCCTCATCGGAGGCATCTGCTATGGCTCCGGGCCTAAGGCCATCTCCAAGGGAAAAGCTCACATCGTACTTTTTAAAGATCTCGCATATCTTGTCAAAGTGTTCATAAAGGGGGTTTTGCTTTCCGTGTTCTATCATCCATTGGGCCATTATGGCACCGCCGCGGGATACTATTCCCATAACCCTATGCTGTACAAAGGGAAGGAATTCTCTGAGCACGCCCGCATGTATGGTCATGTAAGAAACACCTTGCTGAGCTTGTTCCTCTATCACATCAAGGATAAGGTCTATGGTCATATTCTTTACATTGCCCTTTGCTCTTCTAAGCGCCTCGTATATGGGCACAGTTCCTACAGGCACTGTGCTTGCCCTTATTATGGCTTCCCTTGTTTCCTTTATGGCCTCTCCCGTTGATAGGTCCATTATGGTGTCTGCGCCGTACTTTATGGCTATCTTTGCCTTTTCTATCTCTGTGGGTATATCGCTTGCAAGGCCCGAGTTGCCTATGTTGGCGTTAACCTTCACCCTTGAGTTTATACCTATGCACATGGGCTCCAAATGAAGGTGGTTTATGTTTGCGGGTATTATCATCCTACCCCTTGCCACTTCTTGGCGGACAAACTCTGGATGGAGTCCTTCCCTCTTTGCCACATATCTCATCTCTTCTGTGATAATGCCCTGACGGGCCAAATGCATCTGAGTTTTGTTTTTAAAGCCTTTCCTTTTTTCTACCCACTCTGCCCTTAGCATCCTTTACCTCCTTAAAAATTTTGGTGTTATAAATATCTTCCTTTGCCCCGACTTTTCAATATGATTTATAATAGCTTAAAACCCCCGGGAGGTAAGTTCATGAAGGACTACATAAGCATCATAATAGCCTACCACGAGGGGAAGGCTCCAAAGACCGTAAGGATAAAAAAGGCCCATTTAAAAATGGCTTTGTTGTTTCTTGCCCTGTTGGCCGTCATCTCCTTTAGCTCCTACTTCTTGAACCTCAAGCTTATCTCCGAAAGAAGCAGCGTGGCAAACAAGGAAAAGAAATTGGAAGAAGAGAGATCAAAGATATACACAGAAAGGGAGATGTTGGCAAGGGAGATAGAAAGGTTGGAGAATGAAAAGAGAAGGCTAAAAGATAAGATAGCTCGTATAGAAAAGAATATGGGTCTAATAGAGGAGTATCTTGCAAAAATGGGAGCTGTAAAAAGGCCCTTGGGTGTGGGTGGAGCGTCCTATAAGGTCAATTTAGAAGACCTATCTCACTTAGACTTTCTAAAGGAAAGAAGCGATTACCTACTTTCAACTATAAGGTCTATTCCAATGGGATATCCTGTTTATGGAAGGATAACATCCCACTTGGGATGGAGGAAAAACCCCTTCGGAAGGGGTTATGAGTTCCATTCGGGCATAGATATAGAGGCACCCTATGGAAGTAAGGTTGTGGCCACCGCCGACGGAGTTGTGGAAATGGTAGGCCATTATGGAGATTACGGCAGGGCAGTTTTAATAAAACATCCCTCGGGCTATATGACCCTTTACGCACATCTTTCTGAGATTTTGGTTAAAGTGGGGCAAGAAGTCAAAGCGGGGGAGGTTATAGGCAAGGTAGGCTCCACGGGAAGGTCCACAGGACCACATCTTCATTATGAGGTTCAATACGAAGGAAAATTGAAAAATCCAATGGAATATTTAACTTGGAGATAAAACCATGTTTAAAAAGGATACAAGGCCAGCGGTAAGCCAAGAGGTTAAAAATCTTATAGCTGCAGGATGTATCTTTGAGGGAAACCTTACCATAACAGAAGGCATTACAAGGATAGATGGAGAGGTAAAAGGCAATATTATAGGAAGTGGTGGGCTGATAGTGGGAGAGCAAGGCAGTATAAAGGGGAATATAAATGTCAAGGAGGTTGTAATTTATGGAGTTGTGGAAGGAGACATATCCGCCAACACGGTAGAGTTAAAGGCCAAAAGCAGGGTAAGGGGCAACATAACCACATCCGAGCTGATAGTAGAGAGGGGAGCAGTTTATAACGGGGAGTGTAGGATGGAGGTTTATGAAAAGAGGGGGGCAGAATCCCTTACGGAGTAGTTAATCTTTTATAAGGCGGGGCAAAGCCCCGCCATTGCTTAATCCTCTAAGGTAGATACATCTCCTACGGGAAGGCCAAGCTCCTGAGCCTTCAGCACCCTTCTCATTATCTTTCCGCTCCTCGTCTTGGGCAGTTTTTCCACAAACTCTATCTCATCGGGTACTGCAATAGGACCAAGTATATTCCTTACATGCTGTTTTATCTCCTCTTTAAGGTGGTCGGTGGCTTCCATACCCTTTTTGAGTATCACAAAGGCTTTTATGGACTCTCCCTTTATCTCATGGGGCTTGCCTATTACGGCCGCCTCTGCCACCGCAGGATGATCCACTATGGCGCTTTCCACTTCCATAGTTCCTATCCTGTGCCCAGCCACATTAAGCACATCGTCCGCACGCCCCAGTATCATTATGTAGCCTTCTTCATCATATGTGGCAAGGTCTCCCGCAAGGTAGTATCCGGGTATGGTGTTCCAGTACTTTTCATACCTGTCGGGCTCTCCCCAGCAGGTTCTTAGCATGGAGGGCCAAGGTGTTTTTATGACAAGGTTTCCCACCGTGTTGGGTGAAAGCTCCTTGCCGGAGCTATCCACAACCGCCACCTCTATTCCAAAGTAGGGTTTTCCTGCCTTTCCGGGCTTTGCAGGATAGGAGGGTATGGTAGTTATCATATGCATGCCCGTCTCCGTTTGCCACCAAGTATCCACTATGGCACACCTCTCCCTTCCTATGTTTTTATAGTACCAGTGCCAAGCTTCTGGGTTTATGGGCTCTCCCACGCTGCCCAAGATCCTAAGGGAAGATAGATCGTACTTTGCAGGCCATTGCTCTCCGTATCTCATGAACATCCTTATGGCAGTTGGAGCGGTGTAGAAGATGTTTACCCTGTACTTTTCCACATAGCTCCACCACCTTCCGGGGTCTGGATAGTCTGGTGCACCTTCCGTTATAACTGATGTGGCACCGCAGGCAAGGGGTCCATAAACTATATAACTATGACCTGTTATCCAACCTATATCGGCTGTGCACCAATAAATATCATCATCATGAAGGTCAAAGGTAGCCTTTGTGGTGAAGTAGGTTCCCACCATATATCCGCCGGTAGTGTGAAGCACACCCTTTGGCTTGCCCGTAGTTCCAGAGGTGTAAAGTATAAAAAGAGGGTCCTCTGCATCCATCTCTACGGCTTCACATTCTGGGGAGCTGTTTTTGATGAGCTCGTCAAGGCTTACAAAGAGCCCGCTGGAGCCGTTTAGTACATCTCCGTCTCTGTCCCATACTATGACCTTTTCTACAAAGCTAAGCCTATCTACAGCCCTCTGGGCTGTAGCAAGAAGGTCAATCTTCTTACCCCTTCTTTTGGTATAGGTGGCGGTGATTACCACCTTTGCCTTTGCATCCTCTATCCTTAGCCTAAGGGCACCTTCACTAAAGCCTGCAAAGACCACGCTGTGTATGGCACCTATCCTTGCGCATGCAAGCATGCAAGCTATGGCTTCTATGGTATTGGGCATGTATATGGATACCCTATCTCCCTTCTTTACACCCAAGGATTTAAGCCCGTTGGCAATACGGTTTACAAGCTCCAAGAGTTCACCATAGGTGATCTTCTTTTCCTTGTTATCCTCATCCACAAATATGTATGCTACCTTGTTGCGCTTACCCTCTTTTACATGCCTGTCCAAACAGTTGTAAGTGATGTTGGTTTTTGCGTTCACAAACCATTTGGCATAGGGATAGTTCCATTCTAAAACCTTATCCCACTTCTTAAACCATACGAGCTCTTCTGCCACCTTTGCCCAAAAGCCTTCCTTGTCCCTTATAGATTCCTGATAAAGGCTTTCATAGTCTTTGATCCATGCCCTTTCTAAAATATGGGCTGGTGGGTTGTACTTCTCTTCTACTTTTAGATGTACCCTGTCCATGTCCTCCATTGCTAAACCTCCTTTTTGAGTTTTGTTAATAAAAGTATAATCCATGAAAAATAAGGATTTTCCAAAATTTTGGCCTTCAAAAGTATATGATAAAAGTTATACCTTTTTGAAATTTGAGCCTATAGCCTTGAAATAAAAAGATGGATTATGAAATGCTTGGCATATGATTTAGAATAATATGCCGGGTGAGAAATCCAACCTTAACATAAAGGCTCTTTTTCCCTCTCATAGTTTAAGTTTATGAAGGGTAGCACAGGCACTCTTGCCTGTGTGAAAAAATTTAATCAAAGATCGCAGGCAAGGATGCCCGCGCTACCTCTATAGCAACCCAAGATAAGAGGGTGGGGCAAGCCTTGCCCTTACAGTTGGAATGTTTGATTTAGAATAATTAACCATGTCAAGAGCCATCCTCAAAATAAAAAAGGAGCATATCAAGGAAAATGTGAAAAACCTCTACAAATATTCGGGGAAGCCCCTTATCGCCGTAGTAAAGGCGAACGCCTACGGAATAGGAGCTCTACCTATAAGCCTTCTTCTGGAAGGTATGGAAGAGGTTTCTGCCTTTGCAGTGGCTTGTGTAGAAGAGGGGATTGAACTAAGAAAGGCTGGTATAAAAAAGAAGATACTGGTCCTTGGAGGTGTTTTAAAGGGTGAGGCCAAAGCCTTTATAGAGTACAACCTTACTCCAGTGGTCTCCCACCAAGAACATCTCAAAGTGTTGGAGGGTCTAAACATACCCATACACATCAAGTATGATACTGGCATGGGGAGGCTTGGCTTTTTGGATGAGGTGGTAAAAGATGAAAGGTTGGAAGGGGTCCTTAGCCACTTTTCAAGCCCTCTTGACAGAGATTTTTCCTTGCTTCAAATAGAAAGGTTTGAGAAGATAGTAAAAAGGTACACCCGTCTTGAGTACATACATATGGAGAGCTCGGCGGCACTGGTTTACAAAATACCTTTTACCACGCATGTAAGAATAGGTCTTGCCTTGTATGGAGAAAGGCCCATGCAGGATTATCCTATTGAGCTAAAAAGGGCCCTTGAGCTAAAAGCAAAGATCATTTCTATAAAGGACCTTCCGGCAGGCTTTCCCATATCCTACTCAAGGAGCTATATAACGGAAAGGCCCACAAGGGTTGGAGTGGTTGCCTTTGGCTATGCAGACGGTCTTATGAAAAGCCTTTCCAACAAAGCCCACCTTTATTACCGGGGAAAGCCTGTAAAGATCTTAGGTAATATCACCATGGATATGACCATGGTAGACCTAACCGGCATGGAAGCAAAGGTAGGAGACTGGGTGGAGGTCGTGGGTGAAAATCAAAGCTTTACAGACCTTGCCAAGCTGGCGGGGACCATACCCTACGAGCTTATGACAAATCTATCCTCAAGGATAAGGAGGGAAGTATGCTGATCACCTTTGAAGGCATTGACGGATCTGGAAAAAGTACTCAGGCAAGCCTTCTCTTTGAACACTTAAAAAAAGTTGGCTATAAAGCCTCCCTTTACAGGGACCCCGGGTCTACAGAGCTGGCGGAGAAAATAAGGGAGCTCATACTGAACTTTGAAACAGACCCTATCACAGAGCTTTTACTCTTTGAATGTGCGCGCTCAAGCCTTGTATGGGAAAAGATACTCCCAGACCTAAAAGAAGGTAAGATAGTGATAGTGGACAGGTTTACGGACTCTACCGTGGCCTATCAGGGCTACGGCAGGGAGATAAACCTTGGCACGGTAAACATCCTCAACCATATAGCTACAAGGGGTAGAAAACCAGATGTTACCTTTTTGCTAAATGTGCCCTTGGAGGTAGCGGTGCAAAGATTAAAGGGCAAAAGAACGCGTTTTGAAGATAAAGATTATCTTAGAAGGGTCAGAGATGCCTACATACTCATAGCCCATCAGGAAAGGGAAAGAATCTTTGTACTGGATGGCACTAAGAGGGAAGAGGAAATATTACGGGATGTTTTAAAAGTCCTCAAAGAAAGGTTTGGACTTGATTTGTAAAACTTCTTGCGTGATAACATAAGGGCTTTTTATAGTTAAGGTAGCACAGGCATTCTTGCCCGTGAAAAAAATTAACCAAGAGGCGCGGGCATCCATGCCCGCGCTACATCTATACCAACCCAAGATAAGAAAGTAGGGCAAGCCTTACTTGATTTATAATTATGCCTTGGAGGGTCAAAAATGCAAGATTGTATCTTTTGTAAGATAGTGAGGAAGGAGATACCTTCAAAGGGAGTTTATGAGGATGAGCTTGTTTACGCCTTTCATGATATTAACCCTGTGGCACCCACCCATATATTGATAGTTCCCAAAAAGCACATAGTTGGTGTTCAAAACCTTGAGCCAGAAGATAAGGAAGTGGTCGGTCATATGTTTTATGTGGCAAGGCTTTTGGGTCAAAAGCTTGGCCATGCTCCCGACGAAAACTTAAACAAAGGGTACAGGCTTGTTTTTAATGTGGGAAGGGATGCAGGCCAAAGCGTCTTCCATCTTCATCTTCACTTTATAGCGGGGCGTAGTATGGGGTGGCCACCGGGGTGATGATATCCTTCAAAGATTGGATGGAGAAAGGGGTTAAGGAGTACTACAATTCTGACTTTAGGAGGGATTTTTTTACAGCGCCAGAGCTGGACAGAGCTTTTGGCTATGCCCTTGCTTATCACATAGCCCAGCTCATAAGAGAATATCCAAAGCCCATAATCTTTGAGCTTGGTGGAGGAAGCGGTGCCTTAGCCTTTGACATACTTACCTACCTAAGGCAGGAGGAAAGGGAACTTTTTGAAAGGCTTAAATACTACATATACGACTTTAGCCCAAAGCTCATAGGCTTACAAAGGGAAAGGCTAAGGGACTTTAAAGGTAAGGTCTTTTGGGCTGAGGACCTTTTACCCATGGAGGGTGTGGTCTTTTCCAATGAGTTCTTTGACTGTCTTCCCGTTCATGTGATAAAGGAAGGGAAGGAGCTTTTTATAAAGGGTGGGGAGGAGCTCTGGCTTGATATATCAGAGGAAAGATTGAAGGAAGTTATGAAAAGGATGGGCTATGAAGGCCTTTCCCAAGTGGTGGAGATATCAGAGGATTGGATAGTTTTTATAGAAAAGATAGGTAAAAGCCTCCTAAGGGGCTTTCACATAGTTATAGATTACGGCTATACGACGGAAGAGATGGACAGGTTTCCAACGGGCACTGTTGTAGGCTACAAAAACCACCGCCTATATCAAAAGCCCTCTGAGGGTATGGACATAACCGCCCATGTGAACTTTTCCATCCTTGAAGAATACGGGAAAGACTTCGGGCTTGAAAAGGTTTCCCTTTTAACTCTTAGAAAATTTCTTCTTCAAAGCTTACCCTTTTTGGAAGAGTTGGAGAGGTTAAGCCTTTCAAACTCCCCAGAGGACATAGAAAGGCTTTCACGCCTTAAAACCCTTCTTATAAGCATGGGCTCTCGCTTTAGGGTTTTAATCCAGAAAAAGCTACAAAGCCCTTAATTCAAGCTCATAAACATCTCCCCTATTTTGTATGGTAAGAGTTCCCGTCCTTCCCGTTATCACCAATATCCTGCCGTCCTTGGTGGTTAACACTGCTTGAATGGCTTCTTCAAAGTTCCCACCCCTCAGAGGCTTTATAAATATAAGATCCTTGCGCTTTTCACCCACTATAAAAAGTTCCCCTCTGCTGTACTTTAGGATGTCCAAAAACCTCTGCACCAAGCCCGTATGGTTCTTTATAACAAGGGCAAAGGGAAAATCCAAGAAGTTTGCTTGCGTGCCCCTGGGATTGAAAACAAAGTTCATCTTGCCCTGATCAAGGGGTATTTCCACATGGGTATAAGAACCTCCAAAGCCTTCCTCCGTTGAAAAGACCTCTCCATCTCCTTTGAAAACTCTAACCCTTCCTGTGCCGTCGGTAAATACAAGGTAATTTCCAAAATAAAAGGCGCTGTCTACCCTAAAGCCCCTTGGCGCAAGAAAGGCACCAATCTCCCTTAGTCCACCTTTGTCCAAAGAAAGCCTTACACTTTGACCAAAGCTCTGCCTAAAATTGTACCTTTGACCTACAAAGCTGTCCTTAGGCCTCCCCTTGTCCAAAACACCCATTATGTAAGGCACATTTTTTACAACGGGCACCAAGCTATCGCCTACTGCCTTGAGGATAAAAGAGCTTGCGCTGTCGCCGGAGACCATGTTTACAATCACATAGTCCTGATTGCCTTCCCCTATCTTGCCACACTGTAGCCCTACGGGCACGCCTGCAGGCAAGCTGTAATCAAACCTCTTAACAAGGTCGTTCTTTAAAAGTTCATAAGCTTCCAGCCTGCCAGAATAAAGCACCAAAAGAAACTCCTTTCCGGTACCGGTAAGGTCGCATAGGTCGGCAGACAGAGGTAAGGAAGGAAGAGCTCTAAGCATTTTGGGCTTGGCAAGGAGGTTTATGTCTTCAAGCCTTGCCCTTTCTACGCCGGGTGTGGGACCTTGCACTCTAAAGAAGGCTACCGGAGTACCCTTGTACTCTATACCTATGCCATCGGTTAGCTCCTTTAGGTCGTAGGTGCAGGACCTTCCTTTTTTTAACTCTGGAAGTTGGGCTTTAAGCTTAAAAAACAACTCATCTCCACCATCAAAGCACAAGTTTTCTACCCTTAACTTTATCCTGTCTCCTTCTTTGGCGGAGCCATCCAAAAGCCTTGCGTAAGAAAGACTATCTTGAACATCCTCCACTCTTATCCTTCCAACCCTTTCCCTTTCCTTTCCTATCACCTGTTTTGTGATGGGATGGATTATCTCTTTGCCCTCCCTTATCACTTCAAACTCTTCCCCGGGCCTTACCCTGTCTTTCCCAAGGTCTATAAGCACCTTTGAACCTTCCACCTTTACCACATAGCCTTGCCTATCAAAAAACTCCCTTACCTTATCAAGGGCTTCCTGTGCCCTGACTATCAAAGAAAAGAAAAGTAAAAGTGTTAAGATAAGCTTTCCCATAGCTCCTCCACAGCTTTTATTATAGCCTCCGTCATACCCTCCGTTCCCACCTTTACAGAGCCTTCCGTATATATATCCGGTGTTCTATAGCCCCTTTCAAGCACAAGCTCCACAGCCCTATCTATTATATCTGCTTCCTTCTTAAGACCAAAGGAATACCTTAGCATCATGCCTACAGAAAGCACGGTGGCTATAGGGTTTGCTATACCCTTACCAGCTATATCCGGTGCAGACCCATGTACGGGCTCATAAAGGGCGTATCTGTCGCCCAAGCTTGCAGAGGGCAACATACCAAGGCTTCCGGTGATAACGGCCGCCTCATCGGAAAGTATGTCCCCAAAGATGTTTCCCGTCACTATCACATCAAAGGAAGAGGGCCTTCTTACTATCTGCATGGCGCAGTTATCTACATAAAGATGTTCCAGCTCCACCTCTGGATAGTTTTTAGATTCTTCTTCCACCACACTTTTCCAAAGGGAGCTTACCTCAAGGACGTTAGACTTGTCCACGCTTGTAAGCTTCTTCCTTCTCTGAAGGGCAACCTCAAAAGCCTTCCTTACAACCCTTCTTATCTCATCCTCCGTGTATCTCATGGTGTTAATGCCCACCCTTTTGCCATCTTGCATAAAAATGCCCCGCGGCTCCCCATAATACACATCACCCGTTAATTCCCTTACCACTATAAAATCTGTGCCCCTTGCCACCTCCTCCTTTAAAGGTGAGGAGCTTATAAGAGGCTCGTATACCTTTGCAGGTCTTAGGTTTGCATAAAGGTCAAGGGACTTTCTTATACCAAGAAGACCCTTCTCCGGCCTTTTGTCTGTAGGAAGGTCATCCCACTTTGGACCACCCACCGCGCCAAGAAGCACCGCATCAGAGTGAAGGCAAAGCTCCACAGTTTCCTGCGGTAGGGGTGTACCCTTTTGGTCTATGGCTGAGCCGCCTATGAGGGCCTTTTCAAAAACAAAATCAACGCCCGCAAGCTCTCCAATCCTTTTTAGGACCTTTAGAGCACAGGAAACTACCTCTGGACCTATACCATCACCTTCCAGAACTGCTATCTTGAAAGTAGGCATAGGGTGTATTATACTAAACCTTATGCTTGAATTGCTAACGGAAAAGTTTGGCAAGGCTCTTGGAAGGATAAGGGATACAAGGAAGCTTACAGAAAAGCAGGTCAATGATATTCTGAGGGACATACGTACAGCCCTTATAGAGGCAGATGTGGACTATGATGTGGTAAAAAACTTTATAAAAAGGGTTAGAGAAAGGGCGCTAAAGGAAGATTTGACAAAAAACCTATCACCTCAAGATAGCTTTTTGCTTAGCATATACGAGGAGCTTGTAAATACCTTAGGGAAGGAAAAGGAGGACCTCAAAAAGGGCGTGGTCCTCTTTGTGGGCCTTCAGGGAACTGGTAAAACTACCACCATAGGTAAAATAGCCAACTATTTGAAAAACAAGGACCTTAGAGTTTCTGTGAGCTCTACGGACATAAGGCGCCCAGCGGCCATGCTCCAGCTGCAAAGGCTTGCGGAGAAAATAGGTGTGCCTTACTATGGCTTTGAGGAAGGGCTTAGCGCCGTTGAGATAGCTAAAAGGGCTGTGGAAAGGGCAAGGTGGGAGGGTGTGGATTATCTTCTTTTGGACACGGCCGGAAGGCTGCATATAGACGAAGAGCTAATGGAGGAGTTAAAGCAGATAAAGGAGGTTGTTAGACCTTCAGAGGTTATATATGTGGCTGACGCTATGCAGGGCCAATCAGCCCTTGCTGCCGCAAGGGCCTTCCATGAAGCCCTTGGCCTTACTGGCTTTGTGCTTACCAAGATGGACGGCGATGCAAGGGGCGGCGTAGCCCTCTCCGTTAGGGAATCCTTAGGTGTGGCTGTGAAGTTTATTGGTGTGGGGGAGAGGATAGAAGACATTGAACCCTTTTATCCAGACAGAATTGCCCAGAGGATACTGGGCCTTGGAGACATACAAACCCTTGTAGAAAAAGCCCAGCAGGTTATTCCGGAGGACGAGGCCCAAGCCCTTGCCCTCAAGGTTTTAAAGGGCGATTTTGACCTTGAAGATATGCTCAAGCAGATAAGGTTTATAAAAAGTATGGGACCATTGGATAAGCTACTTGGTATGCTTCCCGGCATAGGAGCCCAGCTAAAGGGCCTTAAGATAGACGATAAAAAGTTCAAAAAAACTGAAGCCATAATACTTTCTATGACAAAGCAGGAAAGGAGGAATCCAAAGATCATAAACCTTAGCAGGAAGCAAAGGATAGCTAAGGGCAGCGGCACAACTGTATCTGATGTAAATAAGGTCTTAAAGGAATATGAAGAGATGAAGAAGATGATTAAAAAGCTTAAAGGTATGCAAGGAATACCCCAATTACCAAAGCTCCCCTTCCCCTTCAAAAGATAAACAATTGACCTTCTTTTGTTTTATAGCCCTTTCTATCTCCTTTTCCGTTTCTCTATAATCCTCCTTGTTTTCCTTTTCTATAGCTTCCTTTATAATTCTCTGAGCAAGGCAATACTTGCCCTGTTTGTTCAAAACATAGGCAAGGTTGTTCAAGGCATCTGGATCCCTTTTAATTTCAATGGCTTTTTTGTAAAAGTTTTCAGCTTTTCTCCATTCCTCCCTTTTTGCATATATGTTTCCAAGGTTGTAATAAGCTATCCAATTTTTGCCGTCTTTTTTTATGGCTTTCTTGTATTCTTTTTCCGCAAGGTCAAGCTTTCTTTGTTTTTCATATATGTAGCCCAAATCTACATGCTCTTGGGAGGTAAGGGGGTCTTTTAAAATAACTATGGTAGGAGCAGAGCAGGAAAAAAGGAAAAGGCTAAAAAGGATAAGCAGTCCTCCCTTCATATCACATAAACTTGTTTACCATGTTTAGTATTTTTTCTCTCATGTTTCTGTAGCTTGCCCTATTGCACACAAGCATGGCCGTTGATGAAGCAATTTCTTCTATTATTACCAAATTGTTCTCCCTTAAGGTCCTTCCCGTTTGCACAAGGTCAACTATAAAGTCTGAAAGGCCTATAAGCGGTGCCAATTCTACAGAACCGCTCAAAGGTATAACCTTACACCTAACACCCTTTTCTGAGAAAAAGTCTTGCGCTATGCGCGCATACTTGGTAGCAACCTTTATATAGGAGCTTTTTTTATACTTCTCTATGCTTTCTTCCCTTCCCGCCACCACTATTTTACAAAAGCCCACACCCAAATCAAGCAAAACGTAGATGTCTGGCCTCCTCTCCAATAGCACATCCCTACCAACCACGCCAAGATCTGCCACGCCGTTTTCTACATAAACTGGCACATCAAAGGGCTTTACCAACAAAAATTCAAAGTCATCCACCTTTATGCTCAACTTTCTACCCTCTTCAAACCTCTCCTTTAAAATCCCCTTCTTTAAAAAAAGGTCTAAAGTTTCTTCAAAAAGCCTACCCTTCGGAAGGGCTACCCTTAGCATGTTTAAAGTATAACATTACAAGACCCTAAGGGTGATCTCTCCCACCTGAAAAGCCCTTAGACCGTCTTGCGTCATAAGTAAAAGGCTTCCATCCCTGTCTATCCCTTGAAGTATGCCAACTACAGGATGCGGTGTATAGAGTATTACTTCCGAATCTTTGAAAAGAAGCCTCTGTTCTATCACATTTTTGAAAGCTGTAAAACCCTCTTTTGAAAGCCTTTCTATTGAACTTTCAATGTAATCTAAAAGGCCCAATAGAAAATCCACCTTATCATAATCCTTTCCCGATGCTATTTTTAGCGATATGGCTTCAATATCCTTTGGAAATTCCTTCTGATTTAGGTTTATACCCATACCAACTATTATCCTGTCTTTTAGCCTTTCTGTTAGCACGCCGCATACCTTCTTGCCCTGCAAATAAACATCATTTACCCATTTTATGGCTGGTATAAAGCCCAAAAGCTTAAGGTAATCCGCTAAGGCGTTGGACAGAACAAGGGGAAGGGTGTTTTCATCCCTTATGCCTTGCGGCAGAGAAAAGCTAAAATAAAGGCCGCCTTCTTGAGAGTGCCATACCCTTCCAAGCCTTCCCCTCCCCTTTGTTTGCCTGTTGGCAACCACCACACTCCACAAAGGAAGGTTCTTCTCCTTTAAAAAATCCTGAGTTGAGGTAATCTCTTCAAGCCACAGCAGGATTTTAAACATACTTAATAAAATCTTAAAGCAGCATACGCTGGGTGAGAAATAACATCTTAAGTTTGGGACAAAGGCTGCCCTCGCTTTTTTATTTGCGACTCAAAGAAGTAGCATAGGCATTATTGCCCATGAATTTATGAAATACTACACAGACAGGAATGTCTGTGCTAGGCTTTGGTGCACAAATAGACCATCCTAACGGCTTCGGTGCATAAATCACCCTTTTTGGAAAGATTAAAGCAAACAAGCCCCCTAATCTGAACTTCCTCATCACC
>JBKBHW010000027.1:0-20227 GCA_046297555.1 Aquificaceae bacterium | reverse complement strand
AAAAAACCTTGAGGATCCCACTTTGGCAAGGGGATTGGTTATAACAAAAGAAAGCCATGCAAAGGAACTACAAAGTTGTAAATTTCTTTTAAAAGGTAAAGAGTTTGACGGAGTTTATGCTTTGCTTGAGTGTGGCTCTATGTTTTAGCAAAAAAATTGATTTGATAAAAAGCTGTCTACTGTAGGGGCGACCATAAAGGTCGCCCGAAAAACAAGGCTTTCATTATAGATATGTAGCATAGACATTCCTGTCTGTGCAAAAAATTTGACTGAAAAGAGTACACAGGCAAGAATGCCTGTGCTACCCTTCATAAACTTGTCCAAATGGAACAAAAAAGCCATGTTGCTATTCAAAAGTGTCTTAAAATAAATCTCCATGGAGAAGAAGTATGGAGAAATAGCCATAGAAGAGGCCCAGCTGGAGCCTTGGGACAATCCTACTCCAGAAAGGAATTATATGATAGAGATAACCTTTCCCGAGTTTTCCTGTCTTTGCCCAAGGTCTGGATATCCCGATTATGCCACCATAAAGATAAGGTATATACCAGATAAAAAGATAGTGGAGCTTAGGTCTTTAAAGCTTTGGCTAAACAAGTTCAGAAACAGGCACATTTCCCACGAGCAGGCCACCAACGAGATATACTCAGCCCTATATGAGCTTTTAGAGCCCAGATTCCTTGAAGTGATAGGGGATTTTAACCCAAGGGGAAATGTGCATACAGTTATAAAAATCAGGAGCGATGAGAGCTACGGATAATTTCTTTTAATCTGTTTAGGGCTACATAGCCCTCCCTTATCTCATCTGGATAGACCTTATAGGGAGAATATTTGTATCTTTGGTATATGGAAAGGATAAACTTGACCAGCTTGTAGTACTCTTTATCTTTGCAGGCAGAAAGCATCTCTTCTGGAAGGGCATCTTCCTTTAATAGACCTTCTCTCACAAGTAGGGCTTTCGTCCTTTTGTATAGGTTCTCAGGCGTTTTTCTCTGTTTTAGGATAAAAAGTATAGCCAAATAAAGGCTAACTGTAAGCAAAACAAGGTAAAATACTTGTAAAAACCTCCTTCTTAGATTTTCCACCTTTAGCTCAGACCTTAAACCCTTCTCAATGTTTCTAAAAAGCCTTATCTGTTTTTCGGAAGAGTAGCCCACTACGTTTGAATACCAAAAGCTAGCTACATAGTCGCTTATAAGAGCCAATGTGGATATCCTTTTAACCGCCGGTGGTATGTAGGGTGGTGTGGTGTCTACCCTTACCCATTCTCCCTTAAGGTAGGCTTCTACCCATACATGGGCCATGGAATTGGTCACAATATGGTAGCCGCCGTAATTGTTCCACAAGGCTCCCTTATAACCCCCCACCACCCTCGCCGGTATGCCCATAAGCCTCAAAAGCAGTGCAGTTGCACTTGCATAGTACTCACAGTTTCCCCTCTTTGATACAAAAAGGAAATAGTCAAGGGGATCCCCCTCATACTTTTCAAGCTTTAAAGTATAGCTATAGCCTTTGGAAAAGTGTTTTATAACCCTTGTCACCTTTTCCATATCATCACTTGCACCCCTCTCCAGCTCCATAGCAAGCCTTTTTATGCTGGGGCTTATATCTTTCGGCACGTATAAGTAGTCTTCTGGATTGCCCTTTATATACATCTCCTTTGAAGAGCTAAGCCTTACCCTAATAGTTCTATTTATCTCCCTATCAAGGCGTAGGTTATTTCCCTGCGTTATACTTGCACCGGCATTGATGCCCTCTACCTTGAGAAGCTTATAAGGGTAGTCAAGGGCTGGTATGATGTTATCAAAGGAGGGTTCAATTACCAAGGTATAAACATACTCTCCCACTCCACCGGGTTGGGGTAAGTTTATCTCCCTTTCTTTAAGCCATGTGCCTTTTTCATATCTGTCAAAGACCACAGCCCGCCAGTATGGCTCTTTTAAATCCGGTGGAAGCCCGTACACTCTAAAAGCTACCGTGTTGTCCTCCTGTATCTGCCCTACCTTTCCAAGGCTTACGCTGTCCGCAAGCCCTGTTTTTAGACCACCGCCCCTTCCAAAGAGGTCAAAAAGGGGCGTTTGACTCCTTGGCAAAAAGAAGAAGAAGGCCGGAGAGAGGAGAAGGACAAACAAAAAGAAAAGAAAGCTGACAAGGACAAAAGCCCTGTAGCTAACCCATCCAATCCCTTTTTCTCCCACCTTTCTGTAAAGGTTTACAAAAACAAGGGAGGTAAGCCCAAGGAAGCTGTAGAGCAAAAAGACCAAAAGGAAGCTAAGGCTTAGGTTATAGGCCGTTGAAATGGAAAGGGCAAAAAGGCCCAAGAGAAGTATCTGGTATAGGTCTCTTGGCTTTTTCTCCTCAAGGCTTTTTATGGAAAGAAGCAAAAGGACTACATGGGCAAAGGGCCTTAACAGGTCTTCAAGGCTTAAAAAGGACAAAAAGTGAAAACTAAGAAGCAAGCCAAAAAGGTTTAGAAAAATTCTTCTTACAGGATAAAAGCTATTAAAATCCATATAAATACCAAGAAGATAGGTAAATAGGAAGATGAAGAAGTAAAGACTTTCTGCCACATTCCACAGAGAAAGTATGCCTATGAGGGCAGCAAGATGTACCAAGAGAAGGGTGATAGATTTAGAACTATCCATATATCTTGCGAACATGACCCTTTACTTCATCCTTGTACTTAGGATGGGCATAGATCCTATAGAATTCAATGTCCTTTAGGGAAGATACCAAACGTGAAACTTCCATAAGGCTTACCATCTTGTTCCCGTCCCATAGGGGGATGTCTTCGTCCAAAACCCTTTTGCTTATATAATCAAACCTCAAAAGGTCCTCTTCATACCTTTCCAAGAGCCTTTCTTTTACAAATTCAAAAACATCCCTTGAAGAGGTAAAGAAGACCTCCCTGTAATGCTCTCTCCCCAAAACCCTCCTTACCTTTTCCTCCCTGTATCTATCCAACATAAGATGTATGATGTGATGGTCTGTTTTTCTGTGAAAACCCTTTGAGTCCAAAAGACCTTCTTTAAAGAAGTCTTCAATAATCTCCTTCAAATGTATGTTTAGTATGCGCACCACCTTATGAAAATATACTTGGGAGTACATGAAGTATCTGCCAAGTATAAAGCTTTCTAAGGATCGCAAAGCGCTCATGTGTACACACTTTCTCCCATCTATTAAAAGTATGTTCTCAAGAAGCCTGCTGTAATCAAAAAAGCCATAGGAAGTGCCGCAAAAGTAAGCATCCCTCCTAAGATAATCCATCCTGTCTGCCCCAAACTCCCCCGTTATTATCTTGGGAAAGCTTTTATCCCCCTTAAAGGCTATGCGTGCAAGCAGGTGAATCTCTTCCTCCGTATACCCACAATCCTTTAAAATATCCACCACGCCCTCCTCAAAAACAACCCTCTCACCTATCTCCTCATGGCTTTTATCTCCAAGGAGGACCTCCGTGGTGTGAGAAAAGGGTGCATGCCCCACATCGTGCAAAAGCCCCGCAAGCCTAAAAAGGCTGTAAAGCCTTTCATTCCTAAGGCCAAGGCTTTTAAAGATCCTACCAGCCAGCTCCATGGTACCAAGGGAGTGCTCAAACCTGCTATGTTGTGCCGATGGGAAAACAAGGTAGGTTATGCCCAGCTGTTTTATAAACCTTAGCCTCTGTAGGGGAAAGCTGTTTATTATCCTTGTTTCACAAGGGTCTGACTTTATAAGTTGGTGTATTGGGTCCGAAAACTCTTTGAACATAAAGCCTCCCCAAAGGAGTAAAAGCTATTGTCCCCTTCCTTTTTAAATATCCTTTTAGCAAAGCCTTTTAGCTTTCTGAGTATTCTGATAAACCAGCTCCCCTTTTTATTATCCATGTACTTTACAAACTCAATCTTTATGGAGCCAACATCTTGACCCCTTTCAACCCTTTTTAGCGCATTCTCCAAATCTTTCCTGAGCTTTACCAAGTTTATACCATAAAAAACATGGCCCAGCCTTTCAAGGTCATGCACCAATTCTTTCAACACAGCGCTTATATTTACCTTATCTACATAGAGCCCAGAGAGCCGATCCAAGATTCTAAAATAGTTAGCTTCCGAAAGGTACCTTTCAATACACAACTCGCAATAATCCTTTACCTCTTGGTAAAGGCCTTCGTTAAACATAAGAGCGGATATTATTACTGCATCTTGAGCTGTCATATACCTTTTGTACACCATAGCCCTGCTAAGTATGTTCCACAACTTTAAAGCTTTATGGCTTATATCCTCAATCTTGTTTAGGTACTCGTGCCTAAGGCTTATAAGGTATATTCCCCCCTCTTCCACTTTGTATATGTCCTTGCCCGTGTATACATTGCCGTAGAGGTCTGAGATTACAAAAAGGTTCATACCGACCAAAAGGTCTTTCCAATAGCTCCTTGCCCTTTGAAAGTTCTTATAGGCGCAGGAAAGGAACCTGCTGAGCTCTACATGAAAGCTATCTTCCCTTCTAACAAGCTGTAGGTAGCATATTAGATAGTAGACCATCTCCTTTTTGGATGGATCTTCCAACACCTCCAAAAGTAGATTGCTTAGGGGGTCCCTTTCCTTTATATCCAGCATAGTTATAATATAAACCTTGATGAGGCTGGGTGTAAATATAGATCATGTGGCAACTGTAAGGCAGGCCAGGAGAACCTTTGAACCAAGCCCCCTTTTTGCCGCCCTTTTGGCCCAGCAAGCGGGAGCCCACCAGATCACCCTTCACCTCAGAGAAGACAGAAGGCACATACAAGAGCAGGATTTGGAGTTGATCAAAAAAGCGGTCCATGTGCCAGTAAACCTTGAAATGGCACCAACAAGGGAGATGAAAGAAATAGCCCTAAGGATAAAACCTAATAGGATAACCTTGGTGCCAGAAAGGAGGGAGGAGATCACGACGGAAGGCGGCCTTGATGTGGCAAGGATGAGGGACTATCTGAAGGAATATCTCAAGGACTTTAAGGAGGCTAAAATAGAGGTTTCTATCTTTGTAGAAGCGGAGGAGGAGCAGATTTACGCAAGTAAGGAGGTAGGTGCAGACGCTGTAGAATTACATACGGGCAAGTATGCAAACCTTTTTAACGCCCACCTAATAGAGGAAGCAAAAAGGGAACTTGAAAGGTTAAAGGAGGCTGGGCTAAAGGCAAGGTCCATAGGCTTGAAGGTGTATGCAGGCCATGGCCTCACATATAAGAACACTCCCCTTTTGGTAAAGGAGCTAAAAGGTGTGGTAGAAGAGCTAAATGTGGGGCATTCCATCGTATCCAACGCCATCCTTTGGGGTATGGAAAGGGCGGTAAAGGAGTTCTTGAAGCTTATGAGTTTGTGAGCTATATTTTTAAAACATGGGGAAAAAGGAGAAGTTAGAACAAGAAAGCCTTGAGGAGCAAGTGGAGGAGCTAAGAAGGGATGCTTTTAAGGTTTTGGAGCTTCTGCTTCCGCCAAAGGAGGTAAGGGAGGAGATAATGAGGAATCTGTACACCATGGAGCTTGCCTTTTGGAAGATCTTTAAGGCCATCGTAGACTATGAAGTGAGCAAGCTGGAAGGAAAAATAGGAAAGGGTGAAAAGAAAGAAAAGGTGAAAAAGATTGAAGTGGAGTAAAATATTTCCGTGCTGAGGGATATAGCTCTAATCTCCTTAGTGCTTAGGGTCCTTGTCTTTATCTACTTTATTGCCATCTCTGTAGAAAAGCCATACAACCAAAAAGCTCTTATCATAATACCTTCTGTGGTCTATTTATTGCTTAGTATGTACAACTTTCTGTACCCCGGAAGGTTAAAGATATTTAAAAATTACGGAGACTTACTTTTTGTACCAGTATTAGCTTTTTTATCCGGACAGAAGGAATCCTTTTTGGCTCTTTTACCCTTTATTTCCCTTAATACGAGTAGAAAGGTTTTTCAAGGCATGCTTTTTCTCTGGTTGTCCTTTGCCTTTGCCTTTTATCATTATGGTAAGTTAGCCTTCGCCCTCTTGCCCATCCTTATGTCTGTATATGTAGCTTCCCTACACCCAGATTTGGTTGAAGCTATAAGGAAGGAAAGGTTTTATATAAAGAACCTCAGAAGGTCCTATTCAAAGATGGCTTCCGATTACGGTAAGTTGGAAAAGGAGCTTTTAGATTTAAGAACATCTGCGTTGCTTTTAGATAAACTACAAAACAGCCCAAGTCTTGTGGATTACCTTCGGGCCATAAAGGAGGAGTTCAATGTTAAGTCCATAAGCATCACACCCCTTTATGGAAGCTCTTCAAAGGAGATAGATCCTTCCACATGCAGCTTTCATGTTCCAGTAAAGCTTGAAAAGGGTGAGGCAAAGGTTAGCTTTTACTTAAACAATCCGTTGGAGCTCTATGATAAACAGCTGTTAGAAAACCTTGAAAAAGCTGGTAAGCTTATAAATTTATACATAGAAGGCTTTGAGGAAAATTCCAAAGCTAAGGTAATAGCGGTGTGAGGTAAAGCCATGGAGACGATGGAAGAATATAAGGAAGAGCTCCTTGACCTAACCGGGCTTATGTGCCCGCTGCCAGTGGTTATAACTTCTGAAAAGATGAGGAAATTACGAGAGGGACAAGTTCTTACTGTTATATCTACAGACCCGGGCTTTGAAAGGGATATTATGAGCTGGTGTTTACAAACGGGCAACGAGCTTGTCAAGCTCAAAAAAGAAGACGGTAAGGTCATAGCAGTTTTAAGAAAGAGGTCCCAAGCCATAGAGCCTACCCTTTGGTACTGGATAAAGTTCCACTCCCTTGGAGTAAAGCTTCACATAAGGCATATACTTATGCAAATAAACCCCTTTAGCAGAAAGCCAGACCACTTTATAACCTTTACAGCCATATCGGAAGGCACAAGGGCTGAAAAATATCTTAAAGGAAAGGCAAAGCTCATACCCATACCCGATGAAATAGACCCAAGGTGTGGGGTGGTTATGGCAGTACATGGCTTTGGGAAGGCCAAAGAGATCTATGAAGAGCTCAAGAGGGAAGGTTTTGGTGTGGAGGCAATTTACAAAAAGGAAGGAAAGGAGTATAGGAGGGTCTATCCATAGGGGTTTTGGAAAGGATCCTGGAACAAAAGAGGAAAGAGATAAACACCTCGCCAGAATATACAAAAAGGCTGGAAGAGTTTATAAAAGAAAGAAAAGACTGTTATTCTTTTGAAAAAGCTTTAACCTGCTGCAGGACAAGGATAATTGCGGAGGTGAAAAGGGCTTCGCCATCGGAGGGTAAGATAAAAGATGTATCTGCAGCGGATCAAGCAAGGCTATATGAAAAGGCTGGAGCCGCTGCCATATCTGTGCTCACAGATAAAAACTTCTTTGATGGCTCCTTGGAAGACCTTCTTGAGGTAAGAAAGGCTGTAAGCCTTCCCCTCCTTAGAAAGGATTTTATCCTGCATCCAGTGCAGGTGCTTGAGGCAAAGGCTTACGGCGGCGATATAGTCCTGCTAATAGTCAGAATACTGGAAGATAGCCTTTTGAAGGACCTTCTTGACTATTCAAAAGAGCTTGGCCTCTCTCACATAGCGGAGGTCTTTTCTCTTGAGGAAGCAGAAAGGGCGCTAAGGGCTGGAGCTTACATAATAGGCATAAACAACAGGGATCTTGATACGCTTAAGGTGGATATAAGCCTATCTGAAAGGATTGCACCAAAAATAAAGCAGATGGGTGCCAAGTTTGTAATAGCCGAAAGCGGTATAGAAAGCAGGGAGCAGGTTATAAAGCTGGAAAGCTTGGGAGTGGATGCCTTCCTTGTGGGCACAAGCCTTATGAAAAGCCAAGATCCTTTTAGAAAGCTAAGAGAGCTTTTAGGTTAAAATACATCTATGGGGGTTTTAAAGGAAGTTAGGGATATTGTAAGGGCCATGGGGGCTGTATTTGGCGACATTGGAACAAGTCCAATATACACGCTAACGGTTCTTATGTTGTTAACAAAGCCAGAAAAAGACCAAATGATAGGCTTAGTTTCTCTCATCCTTTGGACTCTAATTTTGCTGGTCACTATGCAGTATGCGTGGCTTGCCATGAATCTAAGTATAAAGGGGGAAGGTGGGATAGTGGTTTTGGGTGAAATAGCCAAAGCTCTTACAAAAAACCAAAGTCTTAGAAAACTTTATAGGGCCTTTATATTAGTGGGCCTCAGCTTTCTTATGGGAGATGGTGTAATTACACCGGCTATAACCATCCTGAGCTCTTCCGAGGGTATAAGGCTTATACCCGGCTTTGAAAACACACCACAATGGGAGATAATTCTTATAGCTACTATCATAACAATAGCCCTTTTTTCCCTTCAAAGTAAGGGAACAGGTAAGATAGGTAGTTTATTTGGACCCATAATTGTCCTTTGGTTTACTTCCGTAGGCATAGTAGGGCTTTACCATATTTTTTATATGCCACAGGTAATAAAGGCATTAAGTCCTATCTATGCCGTTGAGTTTTTAATTTCAAATCCTGTAAAAGGCTTTATAGCTCTATCTGAGGTTATTTTGGCGGCTACGGGAGGTGAGGCCCTCTACGCAGATATGGGGCATCTTGGAAGAGTCTCCATAAGAAGAGCATGGGTATTTGTGTTTCTTATGCTTACTTTGAATTATCTTGGGCAAGCTGCTTTTGTTATGCTAAATACATCCGTGGAAGGACAATCTGTATTCTTCGCAGCTGCGAAAGCAGTGGTGGGGGACATATTTTACATACCCTTCCTCTTACTCGTAATAATGGCTGGTGTTATAGCTTCCCAAGCGCTCATAAGCGGCGTTTTTTCCATTGTCTTCCAAGCTATAAACACAAGGATAGCACCACTCCTTAAAGTAAAGCATACATCTACAGAGATAAGCACGCAGATATACATACCGGCAGTAAATTGGGCCCTGATGTTTGGCGTCTTACTTATGTATTTCAACTTCAAAACATCAGAAAATATGGCTGCAGCGTATGGTTTTGCAGTTATAACAACCATGAGTATAACAGGCATTTTCCTTACATTAATTTACTTTCTTAAAAGGCTATATTTACATTCTTTCACCGCTCTATTATTACTCATAGTGGACCTAACCTTTTGGTTATCCAGCACCACAAAAATACCTCACGGTGCATACTGGTCTATAATCTTTTCTATGTTGCCCTTATCCATCATGATCCTTTACATAAAAGGTCAGACAAAGCTATATAAAAAAATGGATTTTAAGCCATTTAAAGATTTTGTTATAGAATTTGAAGATATATACAAAAGATCTCCAAAGATAGAAGGTACGGCCATATTTTTGATAAGAGACTTAAAATTTATACCACCTTATGTTATCCAAACCGTGTTTGATCAAGGCATAATATACAAGGATAATGTGTTCCTTTCCCTGATTAAAAAGGATGAGCCCTTTGGTACAGATACTTTTGTAAAAGGAAGCATAGCAGATGGTCTAAGACTTGTTGAGATAAGGTATGGGTACATGGAGGTCTTGGATATAGATAAGGAGCTATCAAAAGCCGGAATAAGAGAAAAGGTTATATTCTATGGCATTGAACATATTTATACGGATAATATCCTATGGAAAATCTTTAGCTGGATAAAGCGGTCCTCTCCAAGCTTTGTAGAGTTTTACAGATTTCCCCACAAAAAGCTACACGGAGTAGCAGTTAGAGTAGAGCTTTAGTGTTATAATAAGGGATCTATGATAAACCATAATGTTTTTATCGCTCTCTTGCACTTTCCCGCCATGGACAAAGAAGGTAGAACTATAATAACCTCCTTTACCACCATGGACCTTCATGATATAGCAAGGCCTGCAAGGGCTTATGAGATAAACACCTACTATATAGTACAGCCCGTGGATGGGCAAAGGTTTATAATAAAGAAACAGATAGACTATTGGCTTTCGGAGGAAGGCTATAAAACAAACCCCACAAGGAATGAAGTGGTAAAGCTCATAAAGCTTTGTTATACCTTTGAGGAGGTGATAGAGGACATAGAAGCAATAAGAGGGAAAAGGCCTGTGGTTGTCGGCACGGATGCAAGAAGGTATCCAAACACCGTATCTTACAGATGGCTATCGGAAGAAATACACAAGAGAGAAAGGGATTTTTTGATAGTCTTTGGCACAGGCTATGGCATTCCACCATCTCTCATGAACACCTTTGATTACATCCTTGAGCCCATCTATGGAGCGGGAGACTGGAACCATCTCTCCGTAAGAAATGCAGCGGCCATAATCTTGGATAGACTCTTGAGCAAAAATAGGTGCTAAGATGCTGTACCACATAGCCCTTTACCTTAGGGATTACTTCTTTGCCTTTAATGTGTTCAAATATATAACCTTTAGGTCTTTTCTGGCTGTGTTAATAGCCTTTACAATAACGCTCATACTCACACCCTTTTTTATGAGAAAGATGAAAGCCGTGCAAAGGCTTTTTAAAGGGTATATCAGGGAGTACACTCCAGAGGGACACTTGGTAAAAAAGTATGTTCCCACCATGGGAGGGCTTATCATAGTGCTTTCCGTTCTTTTATCCTCCCTTTTACTTATGAGGCTTGACCTTGTGTACTTTTGGATAATAGCCTTCTGCATTTTGGGCTTTGCCCTAATTGGCCTTTGGGATGATGTGGTAAAGCTAAAAAACAAAAAGGGCATATCTGCCAAGAAGAAGTTTGCGGCTCAGGTTTTGGTGGCGGGCATAACCGCCTTTTTTATATACATAAACGGTGATATTAATACAAAGCTCTATTTCCCTCTGTTCAAAAACTTACAGATTGACCTTGGTATCCTTTACATACCCTTTGCCATGTTTGTTATAGTGGCCACATCCAACGCCGTTAACCTTACAGATGGGCTTGACGGCCTTGCCATTGGACCAGTCATGACTACGGCTGCAAGCCTTGGCATAGTGGCATATGCAACAGGGCATGTGGGCATAGCCAACTACCTTAATATTCCCTATGTGCCCTATGCAGGAGACTTTACCGTCTTATGCCTTGCCATAGTGGGTGCTGGGCTGGGCTTTTTGTGGTTCAACTCTTTTCCTGCACAGCTTTTTATGGGGGATGTGGGGGCGCTTTCTTTGGGCGCTGGGCTGGGTGTTATAGCTTTGGTGTCCAAGTCAGAGCTTTTGCTACCTATAGCGGGTGGTATCTTTGTCTTTGAAACCCTTACAGTAATACTTCAAGTGGCCTACTTTAAGCTTACAAAGGGCAAAAGGTTGTTTAAGATGGCACCTTTCCACCATCACCTTGAACTTTCCGGAGTTCCAGAGCCAAAGATAGTGGTGAGGATATGGATTATATCCCTTCTGCTTGGCATCTTGACGTTGGCAACGCTAAAGCTAAGGTGATAGCAATACACCCTTATATATACACCTTCTGCCTCTAAGAAGCTCTACAACTGTGTTCACAGGCTTTGGAGAAGAAACTATTATTATTCCAGCCTTATCCATCGGTGGAAGATAGGACCTTCCTACAAGTTTATTGTCTTCAATCCAATAAAGGTCAAGCTCAAGATAGGTATTCTTGTTCCAAAAATGCCTCACCCTCTTGTCCTTATATAAAAATACCATACCGTCATAACCTACAAGATACCTATACCCCATAAGACCCTTTTCTTGTTTTTCAGGTGTATCTGCAATCATAAGCCTGCAAAAATGCGTATCTTTAGCCAAAGCAAAGAAAGAGAGTATGATATTGAAAATTATTAGCATGTGGTTTATATTATATACCTATGCTTAAGGAAGAAAAAATTAAAGAGTTTGTAGAGGCTTGCAAGAATATGGGGCTAAAGATTACGCCCCAAAGGGTGGCAGTGTATGAAATACTTCTTAGCAGAGATGACCACCCCACCGTGGAGGACATATACAACGAGATAAAGAAGAAGTACCCCTTTGTATCCCTTGCTACCGTATACAGAACGGTGGAAACCCTTGAAGAGCTCGGCTTTGTGAAAAAGGTGGCCTACTGGGGTGGGTCTGTGCGCTACGATGCCAATACCAACGACCATCATCACCTTATATGCACCCAATGCGGAGCCATAAAGGATATAGAGTTTTGTATAGATTGGGACCCTCCACAGTATATGGAGGGTTATAGAGTACACAACTACTCCCTGCATATATACGGGGTATGTCCTAAATGCCAGGCGATGGGGAACTGAAGGCATACTCAAGGCAGGAAGTAGAGGAAGGCTTAAAGGTCCTTCCCGAATGGAAATATAGAGAAGGCTGTCTAATAAGGGAGAATGCAATAGCAGCTTTGGCAGAAGCTCATTGGCACCATCCGGACATAGAGGCTGGCTTTAAAAAGCTAAAAATAAAGCTAACAACCCATGAAGTCGGCAGCATCACCCATAAGGACTTTAACTTGGCAACAGAAATAGAAAAACTTGCCACACAGCTACTTAAAAGGTGATATAATATAAATTTATAGGAGCCGTAGTTCAGCCCGGTCAGAACGCCGGCCTGTCAAGCCGGAGGGCGCGGGTTCAAGTCCCGTCGGCTCCGCCACTCTTATCAAACTTATTGCGCAATAATTTTTACTTTTGGCTATACGCTGGGCGAGAATTTCAACCTTTATAGGGATAGTTTATGAGACGCTTATTCCTTAAACTTCGTGCGCAATTAAGTAAGGGCTCTTTTCTTCTCTTAAGGTAGCACAGGCATCCCTGCCTGTGCAAAAAATTAATTGCGGGCAAGGATGCCCGCGCTACCTCTATATTACCCCAAGACGAAAGGATTGGGCAAGCCTCGCTCCTACAGTTGGAATGTTTAAAGCAAATATATGGCAGGTTTCCTGAGAGGCAATTTCTCACCCATGGTTATGTAGCACAGACATTCCTGTCTGTGAAGTATTTTTTTTACACAGACAAAAATGCTTACGCTCCGCCTTGTTATGCAAGAAGTTTATCTTTTCAAAAGGCTAAGCAGAAGAGTCAAGAGAAGGGATAAGACTATACTAAGAATCAAAGAAGTGGCTATGGGAAAATAAAAGGTAAATCCATCCCTCTTTATAACTATGTCTCCGGGAAGCTTTCCAAGGCCAAAGGGCAGCTTTTCAAAGAAAACAAGCAAAAGGCCAAAAAGTACAAAGAAGAAGCCAATGAGTAATAAAAGTTTGCCTATATCACTCATGCCAAAACTTCTCTCTTTCTATACATTATAAAGGCCAATATCTCCGCCACAGCCCTGTAAAACCTTGGAGGAATTTCATCACCAACCTCCACCACCGGATACATGGCCCTTGCCAACTCTTCTTTTCTAATTATTGGAATACCGTGATCCTCAGCCACTTCAATGATCCTTTCTGCTACAGCACCCTTCCCTTTTGCCAAAACCTTGGGAGCCTTGTCACCCTTCTCAGGGTCATACCTAAGGGCTATGGCTATATGGGTTGGGTTTGTTATAACAACGCTTGCCTTTGGAACCTCTTGCATCATCCTTCCACGAGCAAGCTGCCTCATCCTTCTCTTTATTGCAGCCTTTATCTGTGGATCACCCTCATGTTGCTTATACTCTTCCTTCACTTCCTCCTTGCTCATCCTAATCCTTCTCTCATAGTCCCATCTCTTATATCCATAATCAAGGATTGATATTAGTATGGCAAAAACACTTAACGTTATAACTATCTTGAAGATGAACTTAAAAAGGTAAAGTGTAAAGCTAAGTACATCTTCGGAGGGTGAGGTAAGCAGGTGTTCTATGTCCCCTTTTATAAGAAAGTAAGAAACAATAATAAATAGGGATACATTTAGCATATTTTTGATAAGTTCAAATAGAGTGTTTAAGGAAAAGATTTTCTTAAGTCCTTCAAAGGGATTGATCCTCTCCCACTTAAACTGTAGGGGTTTTAGGGTAAATATGAAGCCAAACTGCCCTACATGAACCAGTATTACCGTAAGCACGGCGATGAGGAAAAAGGGTAAAAGCATACGCGGGAGGCTTTGACTTAACAAGCTAAAAACCGAGAAATAGCTTACATATGGATCTTCTATGATAAGGCGTATAAAACCTATCACTTCATAGAATAAATAAGCACCAGTAAAGAAAAGGACTATAGAAGACAGAAAGACAGTAATGGAAGAGGCAAGCTCCGGACTTTTTGCTACATTTCCTTCCTCCCTAAGCTTCTTACGCCTATATGGCGTAGCCTTTTCTGTTCTATTCTCCTGTGCCATCTTTAACCACCAAGGAGGGCTACAAATTTAATTATATACTCCTTAACATGAGAGGAGAAGATCCACATTATAACAGGTATGGAAAGTATAAGCACCCACAAGCCTATAAATATCTGTATAGGGAGGCCTACAATAAAAACGTTTATCTGTGGAATGAACCTGTTTATTAGGGCAAGTATTAGGTTAAAAAGGAGCATTGTAACTATAACTGGTAGGGATACTTTGAAGGCCAAGAGGAAGCTTTCATAGAAGAAGTTTAAGAAAAACTCAGGGTTTATAGCGTAAAGGCTAAAAGCACCAGGGGGTATTCTTTCAAAGCTCTTTCCCATAGCTAAAATGGCTATTTCCGCACCACCAAGGGATAAAAAGATAAGCGTAGCAAGGAGAGAAAAGAAAAAGGAAATTACCGTGGTCTGTGGTTGTTGAGGGTTAAAAACGGTTGCCAGCCCAAGGCCCATATTTACGCTTATAAGCTCACCAGCCATCTGCATGGCGTCAAAAAGTAACCTAAGCATAAGACCAGCTGTAAAGCCAAAGAGGAACTCTTTTAACAAAGCTAAGAAAAAAAGGCTGTGGTAGGGAACTCGGAAGGCTTTATGTCAGAGTAAATAAAAAGTGTAAAGCCTATGGCCGTTGCAAGAAAAAGTTTAAAGGTATTTGGTATAAACTCCTTTCCAAAGATCGGAACCATTACAAGAAAGCTAACAACTCTTATATAAACAAGGAAAATAGTAAGAAGGGCGTTTATATCAAGGATCATCGGAACCACATGGGAATGTTTATTATGAGCTCTTTTGTGTAGTCAATAAGCTTGTTGAGCATCCATGCCCCAAGCACTAAAACTGTAATGTAAGCTGCCACTATCTTGGGTATATAGCTAAGGGTCATCTCCTGTATCTGCGTAGCAGATTGGAGTATGCTTATCACAAGGCCAACCAAAAAAGTAATTAGAAGGACTGGTGCAGATAGCATAAGGGCCATCTCCAGAGCCCTTTGGCCAAGGGATATAACCATATCTGGGCTCATTGGTAGCTCCTTACAAGAGATAATACCACCAATTCCCACCCGTTGGCAAGTACAAAGAGCATTATCTTAAAAGGTAAGGAGATTATCTGCGGTGGTATCATGAGTATGCCTATAGATATGAGTATGGAAGCTACCACAAGGTCTATTATGAGAAAGGGAAGATACAAAAGGAATACTATCTGAAAGGCTGTGGTTATTTCGCTAACCATAAAGGCTGGTATTACCACGCTTAAGGGAATGTCCTCCGGCTCTTTTATCTTTTCCCTTTCTTCCTTTGGAAGGTTTGCCATATCAAGGAAGACTTTAAGGCTTTCCTTACGTGTATTTTTAACCATAAAATCCTTTATTATGGAAGATGTTTTTTCAAAAAACACTTGGTCTGTTATCTGTTTTTTTAAGAGGGGTTGGAGGGCTTCTTGATTTATTTGGTCAAAAACCGGCTTCATAATAAAGAAGGTAAGGAAAAGGGCAAGGGAAACCACAACCTGGTTGGGTGGTACAGTAGGAGTGCCAAGAGCTTGCCTAAGGAGAGAAAGGACTATAACTATCCTTATAAAGGATGTGGTCATTATAAGTATGGAAGGGGCAAGGGAAAGGATGGTAAGCAGTATGAGAAGTCTTATGGAGGTATCAAGTTGCCCTGTGCCAACCTTTAGATCTATATTTGGAATAATCTGCTGTGAGAAGGCTATACTAACAAATAGAAGGCTAATTGTTATCAACTTCATCTCTGTATATTACCTCTACTGCGCCCTCGCTTATAACAACTACAAAAAGCTTACCCTTTATTTCAAGCTCAATTACATACATATTTCTTCCAAAAGGAATGATCCTTTTTATCTTCACATCAGAACCCTTTTCTTCCCTGCTCCATTTTAGTCTTTGTAAAAGGGGAAGAATATAGGGCAAGGTAATAAGTATAAGAACTATTACTATGCCAAGGGCTACAAGAACGCGTAAAAAGCTAAAGAAAAAGTCTATCATGTGGTTTGCACCACAAACTCTGTAAAGTATATGTTTCTAACACCACCTTCAAAGAGGATAGTGTTTATTCTTTTGATAAGCTCAAGCCTAAGGTTTCCCCTCCCTTCTGGCGTTTTTACAAAAGACGAGGTCTTACTGCTTATCACATCAATTATGGCATCCTTTATTATGGGAAGTCTTTTTTCCACCTCCTAGCGAACCTTTTCATCCGACAGCTCCAAGGTTATGGACACCCTAGCGTAAGCATCCACATCCCTATCCGCAAGGTTGACGGTAAAGGTGCCAATCTCCATCATAACACCCACACGAGAAGGTAAGGGAGCTTCTTCTCCCTTTTTATCTTTCTTGGAAAAAATAAAAAAATAGGCACCCGCAGCACCAGCCAGAAGTATAAAAAGAACAGGAATTAGGAGGATTAACTTTGGCTTACCCTTTTTCTCCTCCCTTACCTCTTTTGCCTCTTCAGCCATGCTTTAAATTATATACTATCACACGCCGGGTGAGAAATCCCCTTTGGTATGAGTGCCGTGCTTTTGCTTCAGATATAACATCCTAACTGGGGGGCAGGGCTCGTCCCTGCCCTATTTTTTGGCAATCATGAAGATTGCCTCTAAAATTGAATTCAATATTCCGCAGTAGGGACAACGTGCCTCTACAATTATAAAAATTTTGTGTATGGCAATTCATGAACTGTCCCATTGGATGAGGTATTTAAAATAATTGAGCGCCTCGTAAGCCACCCCTACAAAGATTTAATTTCTCTCCCGGCGTATAAAAGACTATATTTAAATCTATGCTTAAAGTGGAGAAAATTGTAGAGAGAGTAAAAGACAAGGATCTAAGAAGGATTGGAGAGAAGGTCCTTGAAGGAAAGAGGATAAGCGCGCAAGAGGCCACAAGGCTTTTTTATGAGGCAGAGCTTGCTTATGTGGGAAGCCTTGCAGAATACATAAACAGGAAAAAGAACGGCATGTTTGCCTACTTTATCGTAAACAGGCAGATAAATCCCACCAACATATGCATATACCAGTGCAACTTCTGCAGCTTTGGCGTGGTAAAATCCGACCCAAGGGCTTATGAGATGGGCGTAGATGAAGTGCTAAAAAAGGTAGAAGAGACCCATAGGATGGGCGGCAGGGAGGTACACATAGTAGGGGGCATTCCACCCCATTGGAAGTATGAAGACTACATAAACCTGGTAAGGGAGATAAAAAGCGCCTTTCCAGATATGGTTGTAAAAGCTTGGACGGCTATAGAGATACACCACATGAGTAAGATATCCGGTAAAAGCTATGAGGAAGTTTTGCTTGACCTAAAGGCTGCAGGGCTTGATGCCATACCCGGTGGTGGGGCGGAAATATTCTCCGAAAGGGTAAGGAAGATAATAGCACCTTACAAAGCCAACGCAGAGGAATACCTTGAGGTGCACAGAAGCGCCCACAGGCTTGGCATCCCTACCAATGCAACCATGCTGTATGGACATCTGGAAACCTATGGGGAAAGGGTAGAGCATATGGAGAGGCTAAGGGATTTGCAGGATGAAACGGGGGGCTTTCAGGTATTCATACCACTGGCCTATTGGCCAGAGGGTACAAGGATTGGCGGTAAAAGAACTTCCTCCGTAGACGACCTAAAGACCATAGCCATATCAAGGATCTTCCTTGATAACTTTGAACATATAAAGGCTTACTGGGTTACCTTGGGTGAAAGGGTGGCGCAGGTTGGCCTAAACATGGGTGCAGATGACCTTGACGGAACTATTCAAGAGGAAAAGATAGTTCATTCGGCGGGCACAAAGTCCGCCTTAGGCCATACAAAGGAAAGGCTCATAAGGCTTATAAGGGATGCGGGCAAGATACCTGTAGAAAGGGACACATTTTACAAGCCAGTGGCCATTTATCCTTGACCAGCTTTTTCCTTCAAAAGCTTCCTTAGGCTGTTGGCTATCTCCTTCATTACAGGCTCTATTTTCCCATGGATTTCCAAAAGGCTTTTGTATAGCTCCCTTGCCTCTACCTCCCAAGTGCTTATAAGCTTATTTTTCAAGTTGGTCATCTTAAAAACATCCATGTAATACTCCTGCGGTATAATGCCTGCCTCCACCATCTTTGAAAGACAATCATCGCCAAACCTCTTTATCCCAAACTTGGGTGCAAGATGTTTGCATATATCAAAAAGGCTATCATATGCCACCTGATAAAAGTACTTAACCCTGTCGTAATACATAGGGTTTTTGCTAAACTCCTCTTCCCCCTGAGATAGGACAAAGTTTATCTTTTTTAGAGATTCCTTTATCCTTCCAGCCTTTTGGTTAAGAAGTTCAAAGTCTATAAGAAGGGGGTTGTTGGTTTCCCTTTTTACAAAGTCCACCACCGCCCTGGCATACTCCTTAAAGAGATGTAGGTTCTTGCTGAGGAAATCATAGAGCTCTTCCGCTGGAAGGGTCTCCCTCAAATCCCTATGCTTTATGTAAAAGCTTGTAAGCTCTCCAAGGGCTTCTCTTTCCTTTATGCCTACAAGCTCGCCCATCTTCTGAAGACAGTCTTTTGAAGTGGTTTTAAGATTGCAAACCGCCGAAAGATGCCTGCATACCCTCATGCAGCTTTCAAAGGCAAGGTTAAAATCCACCCTTACCTTATCTTGCAAAAGCTTGTTGGACAAAAACTCTTCCTTTCCAAGGCTCAGGTTCTTTTTTAGGTCCACATAGGCCTTCTCAAGCTGGCTAAAGCTTTCCAATATAAGGCTTACCTTTGGCTTTTTTTTAATCTCCTGCATACTATAAATCTATGCCTCCCTTAGCTCCTCTTTTGTTATATACTGCTGCAACCTTTCTATGCTTGTTGCCCTGCCCTTTGATTCCTCAATCTCCACAATTACTGCATTCACCACCACATCCTCCTTTTCCTCCACCTCATACTTTTGTGGTATGCCCTTTGTGAACCTATCTATGGCTTGCTGCGGCTTCATGCCTATCACCGAATACCAACAGCCCGTCATGCCCACATCGCTCACATAGGCGGTGCCCTTTTTGAGTATTATCTGGTCCGCTGTGGGCACATGGGTGTGCGTACCATAAACTACGCTTGCCCTACCGTCTGCATATATACCAAAGGCCCACTTTTCTGAAGTGGTTTCTCCATGGAAATCTACCAAGATTATGGGCGTTTCCTTATACAGGTCTTCATAAAGCCTGTCAAAGACTAAAAAGGGGTTTTCAAGGTTTGAATCCAGAAGGGACCTACCCATAAGGTTTATAACTGCAAACTTTATGCCCTTTTTCTCATATATGCCATAGCCTCTTCCCGGAACCCCCGGCGGATAGTTGGCAGGCCTTAGAAGGTTTTCCTTCTGTTCTATAAAGCCATAGACTTCCTTTTTATCCCATATGTGGTTGCCCGAGGTCATAACATCCACACCCATATGGATAAGCTCCTCATAGACCTTTTGGGTTATACCAAAGCCGCCTGCGGAGTTTTCCACATTTACCACCACCGCATCCACAAGGTCCTTGTATCCAGCAAGAAAGTACCTTAGGGCTTTCCTGCCGGGCTTTCCTATGATATCTCCAAAGATCAAGAATTTCATCGCTCTATGGTGCGGGTGGAGGGATTTGAACCCTCACGGGCTAACGCCCACTGGATCCTGAGTCCAGCGCGTCTGCCAGTTCCGCCACACCCGCTATTGTTTAATTATAAGCTTTTGTGTGAGAAATATATAAACAAAAAAAGGGGGCTTTACAGCCCCCTAACCCTTATTTAACAAAGCTTAAAACATCCATTTGAAAAGCAGTCTTGCGTCATAAGCTGTGTAATCTGAGTTGAGCCAAGGGCCTCCAGAAATTCCAAAGCTGTACCTGTTTTTGTGTACAAGCTCCACTCCACTCCTTGCTACGAGGGTGGTCTTGCCAATATCTTTTTTAACCTTTACAAATCCAGTGTTCAAGGCAGGAATACCTTGGGAAACAGCCACATAGTTATCCGTCAAAACATGCTCCAGCCTTACAAGACCAGTAATGGAGGCCTTCCAGTTGGGGTCTGAGCCTTTAAAAACCTTTCCA
>JBKBHW010000026.1:0-22658 GCA_046297555.1 Aquificaceae bacterium | reverse complement strand
TTCTTTCCCCCTCTTTTTTAGAGGCATGCTGCAGTGCGCTACTATCAAGGACTTCTTTATTTGTGCACCAAAGCCCAAAGCACTCATAAACCTTGTCCATATTGCTTTCATTCACACCCTTTATCAAAACCTTCATCATTGGGTCACCAAGGTAGGAGTAATAAATATCAAGAGCTCTCTGTCGCTTTGATTTATCCTTTCTTGTCCAAAGAGATACTTAAGAAGGGGAACTCTTATAATGCCCGGGATGCCTTCGTTGGTTTGAGTATCTTGGCTATCTATAACACCGCCCAATACCACCGTTTGCCCACTTTCTACCACCACCTTTGTTTTTACCTCCTTTGTATTTATGGCAGGGCCTTGAGGTGTTTGGACTCCAATCGTATCTCTCTTTAAGGCTAAGTCAATAAGGATCCTTCCGTCGGGCGATACAACTGGGGTAACATCAAGCTCCAAAACTACATCTTTAAACTGAACATTTTGTACAGCGGTGCCACCTGCACCCGGCGCAGCCGTTAAATACGGCACTTGAATTCCCTGCCTTATGGTAGCCTTCTGCCCATTTATGGCAACCACCATGGGCTTTGCTATGCTTTTTGCCTTGTTTATCCTTTCAAGAGCCGAGATCCTAAAATTGAGCGCATTCAATATGCCTTTCTGATAAGTAAAGACAAAAATGCCACCGGCATTTGGAGAAAGGCCCGGTATCAGGATTGGAGAGCCTGCAGGATTTGGTGGTAGACCCATATTGGCACCTGCACCGCCCTGCCAAAATTCTTGTACTCTTGCTTGAGACAAAAGCACATTCCAGTTTATGCCAAGCTCCCTCAAAGTTTCTGAGGATATTTCCACAATACGAGCCTCTATGGATATTCTGACGGGTGTATCGCTTATGTATTCTTTGAAGATCTCTTTTATCCTTTGTAGTACATCTGGATAGTCTGTGACCATAACTGCGTTGAACTCTCTGATTATGGGAGTAGGTGCCAAAGATGCTTGCGTTTGACCTGCTTGTTGCTGAGGTGCTTGTTGTTGCTGTTGTGCTTGTTGTTGAATGGCTTGTTGTTGCACCCTTTCTGCCCCCCCGCTCAATATCAAACCAGCCTCCGACCTGTAGGGCTCTATAAGCTTTATAAATTCCTCCGGACTTACATACTTAAGGTAAAAGATCTTTGTAACTGGCCTTCTTTCTGTGGGCGTGGTGGTCAAAAAGGGCCTTAGTATACTTTCGTACTCTGCAAGCTTCTTTGGTGTGTCTCTTATGATAATAGCGTTAAAGTCATAAGCTTTTGTTATGTTGGTTTCTTGCGTTGTACTGGTCTTTATCCTTTTTTCTGCCTCGTCCAAGTCTATAAACCTTAGGTAGAAAACCTTGGTTTGTACTTCTTCCCTTGGTACCAAGGTTTGCGCAAGCCTTCTGTAATTCCTCAAAATAGGCTCAAGTTGTTTTATGTTTGCTTCCTCATCTCTAACATATATGGTTTTTAAAGTCTTGTCCAGCACTATCTCTGCAGATGGGCTTACCCTTGCTTTTAAAAAGTTCAAAATTTCCCTTATATCCCTATCTTCTAAGTCTGCAACGCTTATGCTTATACTTCCAGCCTTGGTAATACGGTAAACTTTGGCGTCTACCGGTACCGCTATAAGGTTATTTTCCTTTAGAATTATATTAAAAGCCTCACCAACGGGCACGGGCTTGTATATGGATATGCTCACCGTTTTTTGAAGGTCTTGGGAGATGGCTGGGTCAAAAAGAAGGTTCATCTGGGATACCTCTGACAAAGCCTTTAGCACCGTTTCCAGCTTTACATTTTCAAACTTCATCTCCCTGATTACCTGCGCTTGGGAGATGTTAACAAATATTAGCAACAAAAGGGTATAGATCAACCTTTTCATCTCCCCCCTCCTTCTGTCTTTTTTAGAAAATCGGAAGGCTTCTTATCCACTTTGACAGTTTTTGCCGACCCTCCCTTGTCCTCTATTACTATGTAGTTTTCTACCTTTCCCCCTTTTTCCACCACTATGTAGCCCACCACACCTTCAAGGCTCTGAAAGGCATTTTGGGCATAAGAAAGGCCCACAAATATAAGAGCTAAAACATACCTTATCATTGCCCTTCCTCCTTCATAATTAAGAATAACACAACTTCCGCCCTAACCCTGTTTTTGTCTTCGGGTGCTAATGATAGAGAGGACGGATATGATATAACTCCTTCTCTTTCAAGCCTTTCTAAAAACCTCCTTACAGACCCATAGGGCCCAGAAAGGATAAGCCTTAGCTCACTTCTTAAAAAGCTTACGCCCTGAGGTTGCTTTTGCTGTTGCTTGGCTTGTGGTTGTTCTTGCTGTTGTTGTATTTCCTTTACAAACTTCTTGTCCCCTTCCTGCACAAGTTCATAACTTACCTTTTGTGGGCTGGACACCTGAAGGTTGAGTATTACTACCCCACTTTTGGTGGCTATGCTACCTATGTTTCTTATAATCTTTGCGGCATCCTTTTCTGTGGGTATTTCACCCACCATGCTTGTAAGTTCTGCGTATTTTTGGGTATATTCCAATTCCAGCTTTTCCTTTTCCTCCCTCAAACTATTCAAAATAGCAGGCCTTATACTGTTCCTTATATTTTGTATTTCTTTTTCTACCTGCTCCTTTTCAAGCTTCAGCTTGTTTATTTCTTCCAAAGCTGGAGATACAAGGATAAACCATATGTACAAAAGCAATAGTATGGGCAGGCCAAGCACCAAAACATACTTTTGCCAAGGTGGTAGGTTCTTAAACTGCACTTTTATGTTCTCCATGTCCTACCTCCCCTCCTGAATAACACTTTCCACAGAAAGCTTAGCATTGTAATACTCAAAACCGTTTGCCGTTGCCCTCCTTTCCACCGGGCTTATTGCAATCTTCTTAGACCCACTACCCACAATACTACCATAGGCACTAATACTTTGATAGTCAAAGGTATTTATATCCAATTCAGACTTTACCGTTTGCGTATTTATATCCAAGCTTTGCCTGTAATTGTTGATCCAAGAGGCTTTTGGCAGGGAAATGGTATACAAATCAAGACTTTTGTTGAAGGGATTATAATAGGCTTTTAACCCAACTATAATATCTTTGCTTTTGTCTATATCTTGTATTTGAGCCCTTAGGCGTGTAATCTCTGCTTCTAAGGATTGCTTTTGTTCCAAAAACCTCCTTGACTGGGCTTGAAGCCTGTTTTTTTCTACATTTAACTCCTCCAACTTCCTCCTTAACTCTTCCTTATCTTGGTTCAACTTGAAATAGTATCCTGCAGCAAGTATAACCACTATCCAAAAGAAAGCCCCGGCATAATACAAAGACCCTACTTTGAAAAGGTCCTGGACTCTTAAGCCTTTTAAAGCTGTTAAATCTATGCTTAAACTTGTTTTCTTTTGCTCAGCTTTTAGCAAATTGATCCTAATCATTCCTCCAACCCCCTTATGCAAAGGCTATAGGGTATGAAGAAGCTGTATGGTATGCCTTCTAAATCAAGTAAGCCAAAGATAGGTACATTTTCCATTATACGCGCTACCACATCTTCATAAAGTAAGACAGGTCCAGCTATATAAAGACTTGTTATATCGTTAAGTACTACCAAGTTCATTATTTCAGAAGTAAAGGATTCAAAGGCTTCTTCATTTCTGTTTTCCAAATATTCCGCAAGGCTCCACTGATTTACATAATAACTTATGCTTGATGAAAAATAAGTAACCAATATAGAATAATCGTAGTCTACATGTAAGATGGAAAAGGGCAAGGGAAATTTATTGTATATACCATAGTTTATTATGGCAACCACTTCATAATCAAGGGTTTTTAACTTCAAGCCGGCAGATTCAACGAGCTTTTTTACACCTTCTATGGTTTCTTTCCGAGCCATAACTGCAATTACACCTACCTTTTTAGGGTCTGGGAAGGAGTCTATCATATAGTAGTCATAATACAGCTCTTCTTTTAGAGCAAGAATTTCTCTTTTTATTGCCCATTCTATAGAATTTTTGAGGTCTTTTTTGCTCAAGTTTGATGGGTAAGTATAAAATTTCATAAGACCATCATTGACTGATAAACACGCTATAACCTCTTGACCCTTTATGTTGTGCTTATTTACCAAATCCATAAGGGCTTTTACCTTATTCTCCTTTGAAAGAAGTTCTGCAGAAAAGAGTGGGCTTTTATCCTTCTTTAACCCCAAAAGTCTTATCCTGCTGGGTGTTAAATGGAGAGCTATGCTGCTTTTTGCAGTACTTTTTAGCGAAAGTCTCGGAAGCTTAAGATTTGGCATATTCATGATACCCTCTCCTTTTTATAGACAATTTGTATTTTTGTAAACATCCAACACCCCCTTTCTATGAGTAATTATAGCATCTTTTACGGTATATCATCAACTACCCCTGTACCTCCTTTTACACACTAATGATTAATAAGATACTAACCTTCATACCTGTTGTCAAGCTCTTAGTAACAGCATTTATCTATAACAGGAAGTATTTTTCTGTGTGTTTATTGACCTTGAAGCGCAAGCAAAGATGCCTGCGCTACCTCTATGGTCGCCCAAGACAAAGGAGCTGGATTAAGCTCCCTACCTTACAGAGTAAAAACCAATCATGCAAGAAGTCCAATAAAGGAAAAGCCTTGGAATAAGCTAAAATATATTCTATGAAGGTGGTTGCTAAAAGTGTAAGTATAGAGGTGGTTGGTGAAATAGGAAGGTGCCATGATGGTGAAAATTCCAAGTTTTATTGTCTGCCTGTGAAGATCTATTTTGACAACGGAGAGGTAAGAGATCATATGCTAAGGGCTCATGGCGAGCCTAAAACCCTGAAGGATTTTTTGGAAAACAAAAAGGGGCTAAGGGATAAGATGGAAAAGTCCTTTGGCTTATCGGAGGATGGTAAAATACTTTACCTATATTCAACGGAAGAGGCTTCTGGCTCTTAATATATCCTCTTCTATCTGTTTTATAAGGTCTTGTGGGGTGTTAAATTTTTTCTCCTCTCTTAAAAACTCCAAAAATTCTACCTTTATAAACTTTCCTTTTAAATTTCCTTGAAAATCAAGGATATGCACTTCAAGAACCTTTTTATTCCCATCAAAAGTAGGCCTCTGGCCGTAATTGGCCACCCCAATAAAGCTGTTTTCTACCCTTACCACATAAACACCCTCCTTTAGACAAAGGTCTTCCGTTTTTTCAAGGTTTGCGGTAGGAAAGCCAAGAGAAGACCCTCTTCCATCCCCCTTTATCACACGCCTTTTTATTGAGTAATTTCTTCCAAGGTAAAGGGAAGCCTCTTTAAGCCTTCCCATGTGCAAAAGTCTTCTTATCAGAGTACTGCTTACCACATGGCCGTTTATCCTAAAGGGCTCCACCTCTTCTACTTCAAAACCGAGCCCTTTACCCATTTCCCTTGCAAGCTCTATCTCCCCCTCACGCCTATAGCCAAACCTCCAATCATAACCAACTACTAAATGCTTACACTTGAGCCTTTTTACTATGACTTCCTTTATAAAATCTTCTGCGCTAAGGGTGGCAAAATTTTTGTCAAACTTTATAAAGACCACACTCTCTATACCCTCTTGTAATATTAGCTCTGCCCTTTCATGCATGTCTGTAAGCTCGCATGGAGCTTGAAAGGGGCTCAAAACCTTAATAGGATGGGGATAAAAGGAGAGCACAAGACTTTTGAGGCCCCTCTCTTCTGCTCTATCCTTAACCTTTTTGAGTAGAAGCTTATGCCCAAGGTGTACTCCATCAAAGTTGCCCACCGTAATAACCGTCTCCCTATCCTCCTCCTCTATGCAGCTTAAACCTTTTATACACAGACTCTTGCTCGTCTTTAAAGATTTTACCTTTTCCATAACTTCCTTATCTTCTCCCAAAAGCTCACCTCCTGAGTAACCTCCAGCTTTTCTTCTACCACAAACCTATCTAAGTAATCATCCAAAAGTACAAATCTATCACAGACCTTACGAAGATGGTAAGAGCTTGTCCTTTTAAAAGATGCGTTCTCAACCCTTTTGCCTATCCTTTGCACCTCCTCCACTGTATAAGAGAAATCACTATCACCACTTACAAGCACCGCTGTATCAAAAACATTCATATAAGCCATGCTTAACATATCTGTGGCAAGCATTATATCCACTTCCTTCTCCACATACTCACCGGAGGGAAGCTTCCTTAGCCTTGCCAGCTTCACCTTTATACTTTGAAGGGAAAGCTCTTCAAGGAACCTTCTCTGTCTTAAATAGCTTTCCCATTCTGGTGAGTTTTTCTTTATGTCCTTTTCCTGTGGAATTGCACCATAAAAGTAGGCCCTTATAAGTCTTCTGTCCTCTGCCAAAAAAGCAATGAGCTTTTGGTAATCTATTCTTATGTTTAAATACCTTATGGCATGAAAGAGGTTAGAACCGTCGATGAATATTACCACTCTGTCATAGTTCATAGGGCAAAGCGCATAAGGCAGGCAAGTCCATCCACCTTTTTCTTGGTCTCTTCCAGAAAGAGTACCTTTACCCTTGCCCTTTCCTCAAGAGCCATTTCAATGATTTCTTCCACCACATCTGGCACCTCATAAACCTTTTCCTCGGTAGGGCAGTTTGGCGTAAGAAGGGGAAGGTGAGAATCTTGGCATACATAGCCGGGTTTGTGGAAATCCTCTGGCACCAGTAAAACCCTAACATTGCCTGCATAGAGCTGTTCCAGCACCTTTGAAGTACCGTTTACTGCAAGGCCTTTGCCCTGAAGCTCCTCAAGCTCTCTGATTAGATCCCTCTCCTCCTCTCTGCTTTTTTGAATAAGCAAATCAAAAACCTTTTCCTTTAGCTCCAATTCCTCCACATAAGAAGGGTTTATCCTTATGTATCCGATCAACCTTTCTTTTAGATATGTATGGAGATGACCTTCTATATCCTTTATATCCTCCCTATCCGACCCTATCACAAGCTTGTCAAACTTGTTTTCTTTCCAAGCTTCCATCAAGGCATCGCTGGCAAGTTTAAAGAGCCTGTGCTTTTCTTCCCTTATCCTCATATGGAATCTATATTCACCGAAGGCATGTTGTACCATGTTGGGACCACCTATCCTTTGGGGCATGGCAAACCTCATAGTTCCTTCTGCACCTTTTAGCATACCACCACCGGAATGAAACTTATGAGCCCTCGTGGCTATTGGCTCCACAAAGTCAAGCACTTCCTTAGCACCTTCAAGGTCCATAAGGAAAAACCTAACATGCTTCCTGTCTACCAAAAGCACCCCTATCCTTCCAAGCTCTTCATCTATGGAGGCTATTTCTCTAAAGAGTGGATTATGGGATATTGTCAACCGGTTCCTATAAACATAAGGAAGCTTTACAACTTCAAAAATACCCCTTGCGGAAGAAGAAAAGATGGCTAAGCCCCTGCAGCCTTTAAGGTTTTCCGGCTCTGATAAAAACTCCTCCATCCTCCTAAAATCCTCTTCTACAGATTTTAATACCTCGTCTTTAAGGTCCCTCTTCCCTAAATACTCCTTTTGCGTCTTTACAAGGTCCTTAAAACTTCTAAGGTACTTTCTGTTTTCCCTATCTTCTGCCTCAAGCCTAAGATAAAGGTTGGTAATCATATAATCATCTGGTTTAAAAGATAAAAGGGTTTCAATTACCTCTTTTAGACTTCTCATCTCTTAGCCTCCTTTCTACACCATTAATCTCTATATTTTACCAAAATTTCCCTCACATACCTGCTTTTTGTCTTGTTGTCTTCACCCCACAACATGCCCAACACCTTCCATCTTTTATTATCTCCAAAGGTAAAGTATATCCTTCCACCGGCAGGCTTTAGCTTAAAAATATTTTTGTAGCCTTTCATGTTTTCAAACTTATCTTCATAGCCCTTCATATTTAAAAGAAAGAGCTCTTTTATAAATTCCTTTTTTGCTTCATAGTTTAGCTCCATAAACTCTTTGATAGCCCTTTCTTCAAACTCTACTTTATCAAAAAAGATTTCAAATATCTCCTCATAAACCTCCTTAGTACCCTGCGATGACCTTTTTATGTTTTCAACCTCCAACTTTAAAAGCTCCTTCTCTTTCCTTTCTTTTAACAAAGCCTGCCTTACCTCCTCATATTTCTTGTTTAACTCCATATTTTCCTTAGACAATTCTTCAAGAAGCTCTTGGAGCTGTATAAGCTCTTTTGATAGCCTTTTCCTTTCCTGTCTAAGTCTTGAAAGTTCTTCTTTCCCTCCCTTTGGCTCCTTTTCCTGCGCTATTTCAAGCATTTCAAAGAGCTCTCTATTTACCCTTGTTAATCTTTCAAGCCTGTCCACGTATTCCTGAATCTTCTTGTGGTTTTCAGCCAGTCTTTTACTTAGTTCTTCTTTTTCCCTCTCCAGGGCTTGTCTTTCTATGCTTTCTTCCTCTTTCAATCTTTCAAGCCGTCTTTCTATAGCCTCCTTTTCCTTAGAAAGGTTGGCCGTGAGCTCTTTTAAAAGGTTTATCTGTTCAGTAAGCCTGCTTAACTCCTCTTGATTCCTCAAAAGCTCCTCCTCAAGCCTTTTTCTGTTTTCTTCAAGCTCCCTCATCCTTTTTTCCACCGGAGATTCAAAAAGCCATATAAGCAGCACTGTAATTAGCAAGGGTGGAATAAATTGAGTTATCAAGCTGTAATCCTCCCTTATTAAAGAAAAACCCGCCATTTGAAAAAATGAAACATAGGCAAGCCATATAACAGTTTTTTCCCTGTATCCAAAAAGCCAAGCAAGATAGAGGGCTGAGACTATGGAAAGAACCATTAACATGCCTTCTAAGCTTGTGGGGAATAGGTCAAAGGGTAAAAAGCTTGATAGGTAGTGTAATATAAAGTTGTATGCCGTTATAAGAAAGAGCAGTTTTAAAGCTTCCCTTATCATAAAGAATAATATAGTAAGAAATCACACCTTTTATCTTGGGCTTCAAAGAAGTAGCACAGGCATCCCTGCCTGTGTAAAAAATTAATCAAAGATTGCGGGCAAGGATGCCCGCGCTACCTATGCCAAAAAACAATTTCTCACTTGCCGTATTTTATGTAAAATATTTCTCAGGCTATGCATCTCTTTGAAGAGCTCCTCAGAATAATGCAAGAGCTACGATCTAAGTGTCCTTGGGACAAAAGCCAGACCCATGAGAGCTTAAAAAAGTATTTAATTGAGGAAGCCTATGAGCTTTTGGAGGCTATAGATTCTAAGGATGATGAAAGGCTAAAGGAGGAGCTTGGGGATTTGCTTTTGCAGGTGGTTTTCCATTCTCAAATTGCCAAGGAGAGGGGGGCCTTTGATGTGTGGGGTGTGATAGAGGAGCTAAACAAAAAGCTAATAGAAAGGCATCCCCATGTCTTTGGATGTGAAAGCCCGGAGGAGGTCCTAAAAAACTGGGAAGAGAGGAAGCTAAAAGAGAGGGAGAGTATACTGGACGGTGTGCCAAGAAGCCTTCCAGCCCTTATAAGATCTCAAAAGCTTCAAGATAGGGCAAGCCTTGTGGGCTTTGACTTTGAAAAGCCAGAACAAGCCTTGGAAAAGCTTATAGAGGAGATAGAAGAGTTTAAGTTGGCTTTGAAAGCTGAGGATAAAAGGGCTTTGGAGCATGAACTGGGAGATATTTTAACTGCGACTGTGGAAATAGGTAGGTTGTGCGGGCTTGATGCGGAGCTGTGCCTTCAAAAAGCCAATGATAGGTTTGAAAAGAGGTTTAGGTATATAGAAAGGAAGGCAAGGGAGATGGGTAAAAGTTTAAAGGATATGAGCCTTGAGGAGATGGACAAGCTTTGGGTAGAGTCTAAGGAGTTTGACTATAAAGAAGAGGGCTAACCTTTTTACCAGTTCTTTCTTCAAAGTATTTTGTGCCGGGGTCTCCAAGACTGCTGGCACCCACGAAAAGATAGGCTTTTTTGCCTACGGCTATATCCTTTAACTCCTTTAAAAGGATCTCCTTTGCTGCTTGTAAACTTATACCTCTTGAGTCTTGCAAAGTGTCTGCTGGAACCTTAAATATACTCTCCGCTTCTTGACTTCCTACCAAAAGGACCAAGGATTTATCTGGTTTGATTTCTGTTTGCAGCGTGGCGCTTACCCTGTTTCTAAAAAGCCACTCTTCATATTCTTTTGAAACGATAAAGGTAGGATTGCATAAGCCATCTATCCTTTCTATAGGCTCATCCTCCAGCCTTTCTTTAAGGATGACTCTTAAGCCTCCCTTGTTGTAGTATATGGTATTGCCTACCTTTTCCACCGGGTCTGCCTTTAAAAGGCCTCTTATTGAGGAAGAAAAGGGTCTTACTATGGAGGGTATGGCTTGACCCCCCACTTCTATCCTACCCATCATCACCTTCCAGTTCAAAAAGTCAAACTCCCACTCCTTACAGGAAAGAGAAAGCTCCTTTTCTGCAAATAGCCTTATCTCCTTTATAAATAACATCTCCTCTTTGCTTCCGGGCCTTCTTCCCCAAAAGGTCAGAAGATCCCATTGAGCCATCTCTTTCTTCTGTTTGAAAAGCCCGTATATGCAACCGCAATAGTCCTGATGGTAAAGCTCCATGGCCCTTGAAAGCTTGAACATCTCCTGAGTGCCACCCCCCTTTCTATAATCCAAGACAAGAAACTCAATGTTAGAACCCTTACACACCTTTTCTCCACTTTCTTTTAGTATCAAAAACTCCTTCTTTGGGCTCATAAGCAAGGTGGTGGTAAGATGGGTAGCTCCCACCTCCTTGGCGAACTCAAGGCTTCTTAAGAGCCTGTAATCAAAGCAAAGGGTGCACCTTTTGCCCCTTTCGGGCTCATCCTCATAGCCCTTCACATAAGAAAGCCATCCTTCCACATCGTACTCACCTTCATAGAGGTAAATGCTTAGCTCTTTGCATATTCTCTGCGTCTCTATAAGCCTGAGCTTATACTCTTCATAGGGGTGTATGTTGGGGTCATAGAAAAAACCCAATATCTCAGCCTCAGGGTAATCTTCCCTAAGCCTTTTTAAAAAATAAAGGGCGTCGGGCGCACAGCAAATATGAACTGCTATCTTCATCTTTTACCCTTTATGTACTGCTCCCAGTTTTCTTTGGTAAAGGGTGATAGCTCTCTCAAAAGCTTAACCGTCTTTGGAAACTCTTCCAACACATAATCCACATCCTCTTGGGTATTGTCCCTACCAAAGCTAAAGACTATAGAACCGTTTGCCACCTCCTTTGGCACACCTATGGCAAAGAGCACATGGGATTGTTTTAAAGCTAAGGAAACACAGGCAGAGCCAGAAGCTGTTTCAATGCCCGTAAGGTCAAGCCTTAAGAGCATAGCCTCACCTTCTATGAGATGCACTATAAGGGATAAATGGTGGGGAAGCCTTTGGGTAGGATGCCCTGTAAATTCTATAAGTTCAAGCCTTTCTTCCAATCCTTTTCTGAGCTGATCCCTGTAGTTAGAAAGCCTTTCCATCCTATCGGGTAGCTCCTTCATGGCAAGCTCACAGGCGGCACCAAAGCCCACTATACCGGGCACATTTTCTGTACCAGCTCTCACTCCCCTCTCTTGGGTTCCACCCTCTATAAGGGGTCTTATCTTCACACCTTTCTTGGTCCAAAGGGCTCCCACACCTTTTGGACCGTACATAAGATGGGCTGTAAAGGAAGCTGCATCTACCCCCCAATCCTTTACATCCACAGGATAATGGCCAAGGCTTGGACATGCATCTGTGTGGAAGATAACTTTTGGGTTTTTATCCTTTGCAACCTTTACAAGCTCCTTTATGTTCTGTATGGTGCCTATTTCCCTGTTGGAGTGCCCTATGCTTATCAGAACTGTATCGGGCCTAATAGCTTCTGCAAGCTGCTCTGGATGTATAAGGCCGTATTTGTCGGGCTTTAGGTAGGTTGCCTCCCATCCTTTTTTTTCAAGGCTTTTTAAGGGGTGGAGTATGGAGTGATGTTCTATCTCTGTGCTGATTATGTGCCTTCCCCTTCTCTCATAAGCTTCCGATATACCTTTAATGGCAAGGTTGTTGGCCTCTATACCACCAGAGGTAAAGATGATCTCCTCTGGAGAGTTGGCGTTTATAAGGGAGGCTAATTTTTCCCTTGCGTTGTTTATGGCTTTTTTGGCCACCTGTCCAAAGCTATGAAGGGATGTGGGGTTGCCAAAGTATTCCCTAAAGTAGGGAAGCATGGCATCAATCACTTCTTGCGCCACAGGCGTTGTGGCTATATGGTCCAAATAGACCACCTTTTTACCGGCTTTTTTTATAAACATCTTTTACCTCCTTTGTAGCATATCACTTATAAGCTTTGCTATACCTATGAAAGCCCTTGCACTTTCTGAGTCGGGATGGCTTTCTACCACTGGAATGCCAAGGTCGGAGGTCTCTGCAAGCTCTGGGTCTATGGGGATGGAGCCAAGGATCTTTAGGCCATAGGCGGCGACAAACTCTGGCACCTTACCTTTCCCAAAGATGTAATACCTTTTACCGCTCTCTGGGCATACAAAGTAAGCCATATTTTCTATAACGCCAAGGACTGGAATGTCAACCTCCCTAAACATAGCCACAGCCTTTTTCACATCTGCCAAGGCTACATCTTGCGGAGTGGTAACAACGATAGAACCGCTCATGTAAACATTCTGGGCAAGGGTCAGCTGTACATCACCCGTCCCCGGTGGCAGGTCCAAGACCAAAAAGTCAAGCTCTCCCCAGTTAACATCAAAGAGAAACTGGGTAAGGGCCTTCATAAGCATGGGACCACGCCATATTACCGGTGTGTCTTCCGAAGGAAGCAAAAAGCCTATGGAAAGAAGCTTTAAACCATACTTCTCTATGGGAATGATGCGGTTGTTTTCATCCACATATACCCTTTCTCCCTTTACACCCATTATGGTTGGAACGCTTGGACCGTATATATCTGCGTCCAAAAGCCCCACCTTGTACCCAAGCTTAGAAAGGGCTATAGCCAAGTTGGCGGCAACGGTAGATTTGCCCACACCACCCTTACCGCTTCCCACCACTATGAGATGCTTTATACCGGGTACCCTTCTCTTTGTAAAGGCAGGAGCCCCCATAACAGGCTGCGCCGGAACATCCTCCACAAACCTGATTTTCACATTCTCCACATCAACAAGGCTTTCCAAAGCCCTCTGAGTTTTCTCCACTATCTCTTCTTCCAGCTCCTTTTTTGGAAGCCTATAAACTATTTCAAGGGTATTGCCTATAAGCTTTATGTCCTTTACCAGCTCCGAAAGCCTTGAGTTTTCAACAGCTACATCTCTAAGGGCATCCATTACATCCTTTACAGCCATCTTTTCCTCCTTTGCTTTGAAGAATAATATAATTATTACTAAGAGAGTTGTTATGAGCATTGTCAAAGATAAGGTGAGAAAATGAACTATGCGCCCTATGTAATCAATTATCTGAGCACTAAGGAAGACATAGCGGAGATATACTTAGTCCCAAAAGCTTTTATAAGTGAGAGGAGGGGAAATAGGCTCATCAAAATATCCGACACATTGCTAACACCCGAAGACATAAGGGATACTTTGGTAGCTTTGAGAAGCTATACCTCCTCTATTCTTGGCCCTCTTGGCAGAGAAGGTGTTTTCTCCTTTGGTCTTCAGAATATAGGAAGGTTTAGGGTAAGCTACATTACCCAAAGAGGAAGCTATGCAGTGCACATTCTTAAAACTCCATACAACATACCATCCCTTAGTAAAATATGCGAGGACAAAGAGGGCATAAGCAAGCTGGAGGAGATAGTAAGGCTTCATAACTCTGGCGTGGTAATAATCCAATGTAAGAACCAAGCCATGGCAAGCCCTTTTGTCTATTCCTTCCTTCAGAGCTTGTGTGAAAACTACAGCAAAGTGATTTATATACTTGAATCTCCTTTAAGCTTTTTGTTAAAGCACGGTCAGTCTCTTGTTATACAAAGAGAGGTGGGGGTGGATGTGGAAAGCTTTGAAGAAGGTGTAAAGGATGCCTTTTACATAAACCCCGACATACTTTACCTTGGACAGAGGGAAATGATAATATCCATAAAAGAGGTAGATTATCTAAGGAAGCTGTTGGGAAAGGAGACTTTAATATTTTTAAGCCTATCGGCGGTTGAGAAGGATCTTTTAGATAGCTTTGAAGGGTACATAAGGGCATGGGTTGCTTTGGAAAGGGGAGAAAAGGGTCTTTACAAGCTTAGCTTTAAACACACAGAACCTCAGGCTTCGGAAAGCCGTTAAACTCAGCCGCATAAACTGTGGTGTAAGCACCGGTGGAGAGTATGTACAGGTAATCTCCAACCTCTGGCTCTGGCAGGGGGACCCTTCGGGCTATCACATCCATACTATCGCAGGAAATGCCTCCTATGGTCCATTCCTTTAACTCCCCTTCCCTCTCCAAGTAAAAGGGATACCTTATGCCACCCAGAGCTTCTGCAAGGCCGTTAAAAACGCCCGTATCTATATAAAGCCAATTCTCCTCCCCCCTTCTTGCCTTCCCTATAACTCTACAAACCATCATTCCCTGATCTCCCACCATACCCCTTCCCGGCTCTATCTGAAGCTCATGAGGCAAGGAGGGTATAAACTTTTGTATAAGGCCCTTTACATAATAGGCGATGTCTTCCACTCTTAGGGCTTCGTATGTGTATTTTACCGGAATGCCTCCACCCAAGTTAAGCATCTGCAACCTTAAACCCTTAAGCTTGGCCCTTTGCCACAGCTCACCTGCCCTTTTTATACCTATAAGCCAATTTCTAAAGTTGTTGCATTGTGAGCCTACATGGAAGGTTATTCCATAAGGTACAAGGCCCTTCCCTTGAGCGTACTCCAAAAGGTCAAGAGCCATATCCACATCTACGCCAAACTTTTTTGAAAGGGGCCAATCGCTCCCCTCATTTGGTACTACAAGCCGCACGTAAACCCTTGACCTTGGAGCTATTTTAGATACCTTGTCCACTTCCGCAAAAGAGTCTATCACAAACCTGTTTACCCCAGACCTGTGGCAGTGGTCTATGAAATCGGGAGGTTTTATGGGGTTGCTGGATATAATCCTGTCCCCTTTTACACCAAGGTCCAAGACCTTTTGAAGCTCTTGGGAAGAAGCTATTTCAAATCCACAGCCAAGATCTGCAAGCGTTTTTAAAATATCCACATGGTCGTTTGCCTTTACCGCGTAGTAAACCTTAAACTGCGGAAAGTGGTATTTTATCTCCAAGTATCTCCTCCTTATACCCTGTAGGTCCATTATCAAAAGGGGTGTTTTTTCTGAGCGTAGGTACGGAAGAAGGTGATCCCTTTCCGAGATAAACTCTTTAAAGTACCTTTTGGCAAAGTCATGCTGGAGTACAAGGGGGTCTATAGCCTCTTTTACCATTATGGCATATAATATATTCCAAACGGCCCGTAGCTCAACTGGATAGAGCGTGGGACTACGGATCCCAAGGTTGCGGGTTCGACTCCCGCCGGGCTGGTTTTCATAAAATTTTCACAAAAATAACTTAAAATTATCTTTAAAATAATCCAAGGAGGTAAAGCTATGAAAAAGGCATTGCTCGGCAGCATTCTTTTGACAGGTTTAGCCCTTGCTCAGCCAAAGATAGAGGTCAAGGATGCATGGGTAAGAGAGGTGCCACCCACCTCTAAGATGTCCGCCGCTTATATGATAATAGAAAACAAGGGCAATGAAGCGGACAAGCTGATAGAGGCCAGCAACAACGCATCCAAGATAACAGAGGTCCATAAAACGATAGGAGGCAAGATGAGGAGGGTAAATGCCCTTGAGATCCCAGCAGGCTCAAAGGTGGAGCTAAAACCCGGCGGCTATCACATAATGCTCATAAATCTCAACAAGCCCTTAAAGGAAGGGGATAAGGTAGAAATAACCCTTAAGTTTGAGAAGTCTGGAGAGATAAAAGTAGAAGCACCTGTAAAGAAGGGAATGGGGGGCATGCACCACCATCACAATCATTGACCTTCCAAGAGGCAGGGCTTTGCCCTGCCCTTCCTAAAAGATGAGCTTTCTCATACCATCCATCACCTGAAAAGTTTTATAATTCAATAACGAATAACAAATAGGAGGTAAAGCCATGCCCGTACATAAGCTACAGCCAAAGGACCATCTAAAGCCCTCTGGCCTCAACGGCATCTCCAACGAACAGATAGAGCCCCACTTTGAAGCCCACTACAAGGGCTATGTAGCCAAATACAACGAAATCCAAGAGAAGCTATCAGACCAGAGCTTTTCGGACAGAGGCAAGGCAAACCAAAACTACTCCGAATACAGGGAGTTAAAGGTGGAGGAAACCTTCAACTACATGGGAGTGGTGCTCCATGAGCTTTACTTTGGACACCTTGGACCAAAGGGATCACCCTCCGAAGCCCTAAGGAAAAAGGTAGAAGAAGACTTTGGCTCTTGGGATGCCTGTGTGCAGGAGTTAAAGGCGGCAGGAATAGCTTTTAGAGGTTGGGCAATCCTTGGTCTTGACATCTTTTCGGGAAGGTTGGTAATAAACGGCTTGGACGCCCATAATGTGTACAACTACACAGGGCTTATACCCTTGATAGTGCTTGATACCTATGAGCATGCCTACTATGTGGACCAAAAGAACAAAAGGCCACCATATATAGATGCCTTCCTTCAAAGCCTAAACTGGGATGTTATAAATGAAAGGTTTGAAAAGGCTATAAAGGCCTACGAGGCTTTAAAGGACTTTATAAGGTAATCTCCTCTTGGGGGCTTTGCCCCCAGCTTAACCAACCCTCCTCCTTTTTTAAACAAACCTTTCTAACACCATCATAGTTTATCTCCTTTGATATCTTGTAGCCTTCTGGGTTTTTTAAAAAGGCTTGCATATGCTCTTTGCTGTCAAAGTAAAGCAAGCTTTTGCTATCCATCAAAACACAGTAATCGGAGCTTGGGCTTATGAAGGTGCCGCATACGGGGCAGCGGGTGTAGGGCTTTGGGGGTGGGGGAAACCTTTCCCTCTGTTTTTTTACCTTGTAAGCCTTTAAGAAGAGTCCAAGACTTATGGCTATTATGAAAAAGTCTGCCAGCAGGACACCAAAAAGGGATAGGGCTTTTGTTAGAATACCTGTAAGGATGGCAAAAAAGCCCACCAGGTTAACTGCAAAAACGCCAAAGGTGTAGCCCAAAGGAAATTCCTTCACAAGCATAAGTATGGCAAAGAAAAAGCCCAGCACTTGTATAAACCTTGCCAGTATAATTAGCAGGTTTATAAAATCCCACTGCTCTTGATACATTTTTTCTCACTTTATTCTAACTTCATTATGCTTCAATGACAAGCGTCAGTAAGTTTATGAAAGGTAGCGCAGGCATTGAAGTGTTTTTTAAACACACAGGCAAGAATGCCTATGCTACGCCTTATTGTGCAAGAGATTTATTATATAAATAATGCAAGTAAAAGTCGGCTTTAGCCTCAGAACAAACCTCAAGCCATCGGGAGATCAGCCAAAGGCTATAGCAGAGCTTTTGAGCAATTTAGAAGCTAAAGTAAAGGAGCAGGTGCTCCTTGGTGCCACAGGCACTGGTAAGACCTTTACCATAGCCAATGTAATTGAGAAGTATAACAAGCCTACGCTCATAATAGCTCACAACAAAATTTTGGCAGCGCAGCTTTACAGAGAACTAAAGGAGCTATTTCCAGAAAACGCCGTAGAATACTTTATCTCTTATTACGACTATTATCAGCCGGAGGCCTACATACCAGAGAAGGACCTTTACATAGAAAAGGATGCCAGTATAAATGAGATATTGGAAAGGTACAGGCATTCTGCCACCGTCTCTGTCTTGGAAAGAAGGGATGTGATCGTAGTAGCCTCTGTGTCTTGCATATACGGCCTTGGATCTCCGGAGGCTTATTACTCCTTGAGAATTCCCCTTGAGGTAGGGCAAAGGCTTAGCATAAGCAGGCTAACAAGGAAGCTGGTGGAGATAGGCTATGAAAGGAGCGACTATGCCATACGTAGGGCTACTTTTTCTGTAAAAGGCAACGCAGTTGAAATAATTCCCTCCGATATGGAAGACCAACTTCTTAGGATTGAGTTTTGGGATGATGAGATAGATTCCATAGCTTTAATGGATGCCCTAAACAGGCATAAGATAAAGGATTTGAAAAAGGTAGTTCTATTTCCCGCAAGCCACTACATTGCACCAAGGGACATTGTAGAAGAAGCGCTGCAAGAGATTGAAAAGGATTTGAAGGAAAGGGTTGAGTGGTTTAAAAGCCAAGGCAGGCTTGTGGAGGCTCAAAGGCTCTATCAGAGGACAATGCATGATATAGAGATGATAAGAGAGCTTGGCCATTGCAAAGGCATAGAAAACTATTCAAGGTACTTTGATGGAAGAAAGCCCGGTGAGCCGCCCTACACTCTACTGGACTACTTCCCAGAGGACTTTCTTCTCATAGTGGACGAATCCCATGTTACCGTGCCACAGATAAGGGCCATGTACAACGGGGACAGGTCAAGGAAAGAGAAGCTTGTGGAATATGGATGGAGGCTTCCATCTGCCTTAGACAACAGACCGCTTAAGTTTGAAGAGTTCTTACAAAAGATAAGGCAGGTAATATACATGTCTGCTACGCCCGGCGATTGGGAAGTGCAAAGAAGTAAAGGCGTCATAGTGGAGCAGATAGTAAGGCCCACGGGTCTTTTGGACCCCGTGGTGGAGGTAAGGCCCACAAGGAATCAGCTGGAGGACCTTATAAGGGAGGTTCAAGAAAGAAAGAAAAGAAAGGAGAGGGCTCTTGTTTTAACTACCACCAAAAGACTTGCGGAGGAAGTTTCCGAGTATCTAAACGAAAGAGGTATAAAGGCAAAGTATATGCATTCTGACTTGGATGCTATAGAGAGGGCAAAGGTGGTAAAGGAGTTAAGGGAAGGGTCTATTGATGTTATAGTTGGTGTTAATCTTTTGAGGGAGGGGCTTGACTTGCCAGAGGTTTCCTTGGTTGCCATATTGGAGGCGGATAAGGAGGGCTTTTTAAGGAGCTATACATCCCTTATACAAACCATAGGAAGGGCTGCAAGGAATATTAACGGTAAAGCCATACTTTATGCAGACAGGATAACTGAATCAATGAAGAGGGCTATAGAGGAAACCAACAGAAGGAGGCAAATTCAAGAGAGATATAACCAAGAGCACAAGATCACACCAAAGAGCATAGTAAAACCCATAAAAGAACTCTTGGCCATTGAAGAGCTTGATTATGTAAAGCTGCCGACGAAGCTGCCCAAGGGTGTATCCTCCGAGGAGGACCTCATAGAAAGGATAAACAAGCTGGAGAAGGAGATGTGGGAATATGCCAAAAGATGGGAGTTTGAAAAGGCAGCAAAGCTGAGAGATGAGATAAAACAGCTCAGAGAGCTTTTAAAGCTTGTATAATTTTTCCCATACGCTGGGTAAGAAAGACTTTGATGCATAATTTTTTTCTTCAGATCATCATATAGGCATGCCATCTTCTTTGGACAAAGGTAGGGTTCTTTCCCCCTTTTTGTAGAGGCATGCTGCAGTGCGCTACTATCAAGGACTTCTTTATTTGTGCACCAAAGCTGGTAAGAAATTCAAAAGATCTCTTGCGTCTAACATAACAATTCTTTTCCCCTGCATAGCTTTATAAAAGGTAGCACAGGCATTCTTGCCTGTGTAAAAAAAAATCAATCAAAGATCGCGGGCAAGGATGCCCGCGCTACCTCTATACCAAACCAAGATAAAGGGTTGGGTAAGCCTTGCTTCTACAGTTGGAATGTTTAAAGTAAATATATGGCATTTAATTTCTCACCCGGCGTTTTTAAAGCTTGTATAATTTTCCCCATGGCGCATAAGTTTGACCCTTCAAAGCTACACAAGTTGGATGATCCGTCAAGGCTTGAGCTCTTTGACCCTCAAAAAGTCATTAAAGAGTTTGGGCTAAGAGAGGGGATGAAAGTGCTGGACGTGGGAACGGGTGCAGGCTTTTATCTTCCTTACCTTTCTAAGGCGGTAGGGGAGGAAGGTAAGGTTTATGCCATAGATGTGGAGCCCTTGGCAGTAGAGTATGCTAAAAAGAAGGTAGAAAGTCTTTCTATTTCCAACGTGGAGGTTTATCTCTCGGAAGAAAACCATATACCATTGCCAGATAACACGGTAGATTTTGTCTTTATGGCCTTTGTGTTCCACGAGCTGGAAAACCCTGTGGCTTTTATGGAGGAGGTAAAAAGGGTGTGTAAGCCCCTTGCCTATGTGGGTATAATAGACTGGAAAAAAGAGGAAAGGGACAAAGGACCTCCACCGGAAGAGGCCTATTCTGAGTGGGAGCTGGGCCTTATGCTTGAAGAGGCTGGCCTACGGTTGGGCAGGGTCATGGAGCTCAGCAAATACTGCTTTAGCGCATATGCCATGGTAATAAAGGAAGAACCAGAAAGATTCCAAAGCACCATAAAGGTACCGCCCGGTTTGCTATGAAAAGCATAAGAGAGGAGCTAAAAAAGTTAGGTATTGAATTGGAAAGCAGATACCTGATATACAAAACACAGGAAAAGATTACAGTTATACCCTATTATCACATAAGAAGCTTAGAGCTCAAAGGCACCAAGATATTTATACAAACTGGCGGCGTGGAAAGGATGGTAATTGATATACCAAACCAAAGCTTGGCTATGGAGCTTTTCAATGAGCTTTTAATTCATATAGAAAGGGTTTATCTGTAACCACCGGCTATGGCTGGTACTATGGAAAGAACATCTCCATCTTTGAGCTCCGTATCCAGCCCCTTTAAAAACCTTATATCTTCATCGTTTAGGTAAAGGTTGACAAACTTTCTTACCTCACCCTGCTCATCCAAAAGCCTTTCTTTAAAACCTGGGTACACTTCCTCAAGCTTTTCTATAAGCTCCCTTATGGTGCTTGCCTGCACCTGCACTTCACCTTGGCCGTTGGTGATACGTCTCAATGGTGTAGGTACCCTTACAGTTATCATCCCTTAACCTCCTCCTTTATTATATCACATCTTCAATCGGTTAAAATATTACCATGATTGAGGAGCTGTCCAGAGAGCTTGGAGCCAAGGTAATACAAACGCATATCAGTTGGATCCTTCTACTTGAAGATGTAGTCTATAAGATAAAAAAGCCTGTTAATTTTGGCTTTTTGGACTATTCTACCCTTGAAAAAAGGCTGGAAAATTGCAAAAAAGAGGTGGAGTTAAACAGAAGGCTTTGCCCTTGGGTTTACCTTGCCGTAGTTCCCATAAGCCTTGTGGGAGGTAGATATGTAATAGAGGATGGGTCAAACCCTATAGAGTATGCGGTAAAGATGAGAAGGATCCCAGAAGAAAGCCTTCTGAAAAACTCACTTTCAAAAGTATCACGGGAAGATATAAGAAAACTATCCAAACATATAGCCCAGTTTCATCTAAGGGCGGAAAGGAAGGATGAGTTTGGAAGGCTTGAGATAATGAAGTTTAACACCGATGAGAACTTTATGCAAACGGAAAAATACATAGGCATAACCATAAGCAAGGAAGACTATGAGTTTATAAGGAAAAGGACGGAGCATTTTTATGAAAAATACAGGGATCTTTTTGAAAAGCGCATAAAAGATGGGCGTATAAGGGATGGACACGGGGATATAAGGCTTGAACATGTGGCCTTTTTAAAAGAAGGCATTTGCGTCTTTGATTGTATTGAGTTTAACGATCGCTTCCGCTGTGGTGATATGTTAAACGATATGTGCTTTTTATCCATGGAGCTTGACCTTATGGGAAGGGAAGACCTTTCAAAGGTTTATGAGGAGGAATACAAGAAAATAACAAAGGATGAGGAGTTTGACCTCTTTTTACCCTTCTTTAAATGCTACAGAGCATATGTAAGGGGCAAGGTCAATAGCTTTTTGTTGGATGACCCCAATTACCAAAGAAAGGAAGAAGCAAAAGAATTAGCCCAAAAGCTTTTCCAGCTTAGCAGAAGTTATGCAGAGAATATTCTTTAATCAAGCCATCTTAAAGTTATTTCAAAGCCTTCTCTATCCTTTGGCTTCTTCTTTATCTTTGGCTTTTTAGGACCTTTTCCAACACCCTCCTCCTCATAATAGGCTAAAACTATATCGTTCCTTGGGTCAACGCTCTTAGCCCTTTCAAAGTAAGAAACAGCTTCAGACTCCCTACCCATGTACAACAAGGTTAAACCTATGGTGGCATAGACCCTTGCCTTCCAACCTTCATTGGGAGAGTACCTAAGGGCTATCATCAGCCTATCATAAGACCTTGAATAGTATCCGCACATGCCTTCTGCCACACCAAGCCAATAAAGGGCTTCAAAGTTGCTGGGATTTTTATCAAGAGCCTTTTCAAATTCATGGATAGCCTTTCTACAATTACCTTTCCTAAGATGTTTTTTGCCATTCTCTACAGCCTTCTCGGAGGCTATAGCCAGCCCCGGAGCTCTTGGAGGTGGTGCCGTATCGCCCACTACCACCGTGGTCTTTTCCGCGCAGGATAAGAGAAATATAAAACCCAAAGAAAGCACTTTAAACTTCATGGGGGCTTTGGTGCACAAATAGACCATCCTAACGACAAATGATATAATCAGCAAACATGAAGAGAAAAAAGCCATGCAGAAAACACCAAAAGAAATCCTACAAGATAAGAAACTGGTCAGAATACGACA
>JBKBHW010000025.1:0-23706 GCA_046297555.1 Aquificaceae bacterium | reverse complement strand
CTTGTGTATGTATATGCCTATGCTATCGGATATAGCTTCTATAGGAGGTTTGTTCCATGATGTTTAATTTCTCACCCGGCGCATGTAATATATTAATCTTTATGGAAAGCAACCTTTGGGAAGAGGCTCTTGTGGAAGAGGTTATATACATAATAGCCCATCTTGCCCATGCGGAGCAGCATCTAATGGAGCTGGAAGGAGAAACAAAGCTTGAGGACCTTGTTATCTACATTGATGAACTAAGAAACAGGAGAAAGACGATGGGCAACTTACTCTTTTCCATCTTGGAGATCTCGGGGGAAGGTGGTGGAGAATTTAGAAGTAAAGTGGAAAGCCTTTGGTGTGTTTTAAAGCATCTTTCTATGGCTTTGGTCCATTGTGATGAGTCTGCGGAGAAGGTGATAAGGAGGATGGATTGTGCCTTGGCTAAGGGTGAGGAGGAAACGGCAAAGAGATTGAATGAAAAGCTAAGAGAGCTGTACGAACCTCGCCAATCTTTGAGAAATTTTATAAGAGAGCTTCTCTTTGAAGTTTCAAAGAAGCTTGTAAAGGCGCCCGCCCTTAGATGTAGAGAGGACCTTTGTATTTTGGAAGGAGAGAAGGATGGCGTATAAGGATCTAAGAGAGTTTTTAAAAAGGCTTGAGAAGGAGGGAGAGCTTATAAGGATAAAAGAAGAGCTCTCTCCCATCCTTGAAATAACGGAGGTGACCGACAGGGTGTGTAAACTTCCCGGGGGCGGAAAGGCTTTGCTTTTTGAGAGGGTAAAAGGCTATTCTATTCCAGTTCTTACAAACCTTTTTGGCTCAGATAGGAGAGTGAAAGAAGCCCTTGGCTACGAAAACCTTGAAGATATAGGCTGGAAGCTCTATAAACTTCTAAGGCCCGAGATCCCCCATACCTTCCTTGATAAGTTAAAAAGGCTGCCTGAACTCAAAAGGCTAAACGACTCCCTTCCAAGGGTGGTAAAAGATGGACCGGTAAGGGAAAGGGTAAAGAGGGAAAGGGTAGATGTTTTGGAGCTTCCCATACTTCAATGCTGGCCAGAAGACGGTGGAAGGTACATAACCTTTGGACAAACCATAACAAAGGATCCAGAAAGCGGTATTAGGAATGTGGGCCTTTATCGCATACAGGTGCTTTCTCCCACCGAATTAGCCTTGCACTGGCAGATACACAAGGACGGGAACCATCACTATTGGAAAGCCAAAAGGCTTGGAAAGAAATTAGAAGTAGCCATAGCCATAGGTGGAGATCCTGTGCTTTCTTATGTTGCCTCCGCTCCCTTACCCCCAGAGGTGGATGAGTACCTTTTTGCTGGGCTTATAAGGGAGGAGGGCGTGGAGCTTGTAAAGGGTATAACCGTTGACCTTGAATATCCAGCCCATGCGGAGATAGTCATAGAGGGCTATGTGGACCCAGAGGAGCCCTTGGTAGATGAGGGGCCCTTTGGAGATCACACAGGCTTTTACACACCGGTGGATAAGTATCCCAAGATGCACATTACCGCCATATTGCATAGGAGCAATCCCATATACCTTGCCACCATAGTGGGCAAGCCTCCCCAAGAAGACAAGTACATAGGCTGGGCCACGGAGAGGATCTTTTTACCCCTTATGAAGTTTAACCTGCCGGAGGTGGTAGATTATCACCTGCCCGCCGAGGGCTGCTTTCATAATTTCTGCTTTGTCTCCATAAGGAAAAGGTATCCGGGGCATGCCTTTAAAGTGGCTTATGCCCTCTTAGGCTTGGGCTTGATGTCCTTGACCAAGCATGTGGTAGTTTTTGACCATGATATAGATGTTCATGACTTTGGGCAGGTGCTTTGGGCTTGGGGCAACAATGTGGATCCTTCAAGGGATGTGCTCATTTTAAAGGGGCCCATTGATGTTTTGGATCATAGCACCAACGAGGTGGGCTTTGGTGGGAAGATGATAATAGATGCCACAAGCAAGTGGAAGCAAGAAGGCTACACAAGGGAATGGCCAAAGGTTATAGAGATGTCAAAGGAAGTGAAAGAAAGGATTGACAGGATATGGGAGAGGCTGGGAATAAGGTAAGGCTCTTTTCAAAGGTGGAGCTTCTTGACTTTGAAAAACACAAAGGCGTGTATATATCTAAGCCATAAGGTGGGTTGTCTTATAGAAGAGGAAAAGCCCTATACCTGTAGGCAGTATCCTTTTTTTATAAAGGGTGAAAGCCTTGCCCTTGACCTTACCTGTCCGGGCTTTTCCCAAGCAGAGGGAGATTCCTTATGGGATGATGGTGAGTTTATCTCTCCCCATTTTGAAAGAGGCTTTTATGCCTATTCCCTTAGGTTGGAAGAAGGCAAGCAAGAAACGGAGGAGTTTTTAAACCTTTTATTTGACCTAAACCTTGTGGTAGGTGGAAAGCTGAGCTATGAAGATGTGGAGGTCTCTTTCAACATGGTAGATGAAGAAAGACTGCTTGACTTACCAACAGATATAAAAAGGGATCTCCAGAGGAAAGGATACCTAAGGGTCATCTACGCTCACATAAACTCCCTGCAAAACTGGGAAAGACTTATAAAAAGATACCTTAGCGGCTTGATAGTATAAATATAAGGTCTGCTATTTCATCGCGCTCTACCTTTGTCTCATCACGCCTTTCCACTTTTGTATTCTTTGCCACCGTAGAAGTCTTTACCACCCTCTTTGCAAAAAGGAACCTGCTTCGCCAATAGGGCTCATCTATCCGGCTTACGGTTATTCCCATACTTTCGCTGGCATGGACCATCTTACCGTTGCCTATGTATATGCCCACATGGGAGGGTCCTTTTCTGTATGTGCTAAAGAAGAGAAGGTCTCCCGGCCTTAGCTCACTAAGGTTTACCTGCACGCCAACCTGTGCCTGCTCCTCTGTGGTTCTTGGAAGGTTTATACCGTTTACCTCAAAGACCCTTTTCACAAAGGCAGAGCAGTCCATTCTGTAAATATGGTCGGCGCCAAACTTGTAGGGCCTTTCCATATAGGTGAGGGCCGTTAAAACTATGTTATCTGCACCCGCAAAGGCAAGGCTAACCATCAAAAGACTCCCTATTATCACCCCCCTCATGCCTTTCTATTATAAAATAACCCATACAACCCATGCTTTAAAAAGCTAAACCACCCTTTCCAATAGAGCTCTCCGTAGCTTTTTTCTCCCGTCAGAACCTTGAAAAAGCTCTTAAGAGCATAGTCCTTTCCCATCCTATAGGCAACCCTTTGGAATTTGTAGGCTATGTCCCCTATCTTCTTGGCCTTTTTTAACTCTTCTGTTAAAGGTTTTAAAAGTTCTTTGTAGGCTTTTGTGGGCTCGTTGGGGTTTTCCAAAAGGGCTTGTGAAAGAAGCTTTCCAGCCCATAGGGCATAGTATATACCCTCTCCCAAAAGGGGGTCTGTCATGCCCGCTGCATCACCAAGGAGAAGTACCCTACCCCTTCCCAAAAAGGGCCCTTCTTCCGAAAAGGGTATATGCCAGCCCTTTGGATGCTTATACTTTATACCCTTCAAAAGACAGTATTCTTTTAGTATTTTTAAAAGGTTTTCTTGCCCCGTGGTAGCCACACCTACGCTTATGCCATCCCTCCTATGGGGAAAGGCCCAAAGGTATCCCCTTTCTACCCAGCCTATTTCTATAATTACCTCCTGCTTTAAATCCCCTTCTGTAAAAAACTCAAGGCTTTTAAAGCCCTTAGGCCTATAGCCTAAAAGCCTTGCCACCCTTGAATGGGCACCGTCTGCACCTATGAGGAACTCTGCCCTAAGGGATCCTTTGGAGGTGTAAACCTTGTAAGCTTCCTTTTCCCTTTCAAAGCCCAAAAACTCTGCTTGTATAAGTTCTGTGCCCGCCTTTACAGACTTTTCTACAAGAAAATAGTCAAAATCCTTTCTATCCACTATGTAGGCTACTTCTGTGCCTGCGGGCACATAGTAATCCTCAAGACCCTTGTAGCCAAGCCTACCACCCTTTATAGTGTTTAGAATAAGGGCCTCATAGCCCTCTGGAAGTAGCTTTAGAGTTCTTGCAGAAAGACAGCCTGCGCAGAGTTTAAACCTTGGTAAGGCCTCCTTTTCTAAGAGGGCTACCTTAAAGCCAAGCTTTGAAAGGTTATAGCTTACAAAGGCGCCCGCAGGGCCACCCCCTACTACCACCACTTGGTACTTCAAGCTAAAACCTCAAAAGGCTTGCTCCCCATGTAAGCCCGCCCCCCATGGCAGTAAGAAGAACGAGGTCTCCCCTCTTTAGCCTTCCCTCCTGCTTTGCCTCATATAGGGCTATGGGAATGGAAGCGGCGCTTGTGTTTCCGTACCTGTGGATGTTAGAATATAACTTTTCCATAGGAATGCCCAGCCTCTCTGCCAAAGCCTGCATTATTCTTATATTTGCTTGATGGGGAACTACCAAGTCTATATCCTCCGTAGAAACCCCAGCCCTCCTTATAACCTCTTCACAGACTTCCGCCATAGACCTGACGGCAAGCTTAAAAAGCTCTTTGCCCTTCATCCTTAAATACCCACACCTTTCTCCATAGAGTATATCCCAGTAGCCGCCGTCGGACCTCATAACAGAGGCCAAAAGCTCCCCTTCCCCTTCTGAGGAAAGTACCACCGCACCCGCACCATCTCCAAAGAGAACGCAGGTAGACCTATCGCTCCAGTCCACTATCTGGGATAGCTTTTCCGCGCCTACCAAAAGGATGTTCTTTGCCCGTCCAGAGCCCAGCAAGGCGCTGGCTATCTCAAGACCATACAGAAAACCGCTACAGGCGGCCGATAGGTCAAAGGCGTAAGCTTTGTTGCATCCAAGCCTTGCCTGCAGAAGGCAGGCGCTTGCTGGAAAAGAAAGGTCTGGGGTTAAAGTGGCAAGGATGATAACATCTATGTCCTCTGGCTCTATGTGGGACTCTTCAAGGGCTAACAGGCTTGCTTTATATGCCATATCGGTAAGACTTTCTTCCTTTGCTATCCTCCTCTCCTTTATGCCAGTCCTTGTGGTTATCCATTCATCAGATGTATCAACCATCTTTTCAAGGTCAAAGTTGGTCAAGACATTTTCCGGGGTGTAATAACCCATACCTTTTATGCTTATACCCATCAGACCTTTACCTCTTGGGGCAACAATCTTTTTAGGTTTTCCAAAAGCCTTTCATTGAAATGATGGGTTAAAAACTCGTTGGCTACCCTTATGGCGTTCTTTATGGCCTTTGCGTTTGCCCTTCCATGAGTTATAATAACGGGCTTTTTTGCACCAAGTAGGGGTATGCCACCGTACTCGGTAAAATCTGCCTTCTTTTTAAAGTTGTTCAGGGCTGGCTTCATAAGTAAGGCGCCAATTTTGGCCAAAAGGCTCCTTTGCACCTCTTCCTTTATCATCTGAATTACCGCAAAGCCAAGGCTTTCACTGGCCTTTAGTATGACATTGCCCACAAATCCATCGCACACTATAACATCAAAGGTGCCCGCGTATATGTCCCTTCCTTCCGCATTCCCCTTAAAGTTTAGCTTGCTTGCTTTTAAAAGCGGGTAGGTTTCCTTTACAAGCTCGTTGCCTTTCCCTTCTTCCTCCCCTATGCTAAGGATCCCCACCCTCGGATTCTTTATTCTTAGTATCTCCTCCGCGTAAGTGTGTCCTATTACCGCAAAATGCAAAAGATGTCTCGGTTTACAATCCACGTTGGCACCTACATCAATTAGGACAGTCCTTCCTTTTGGGTTTGGAAGGGCCACGCCTATGGCGGGGCGCTCAAGGTTTTCAATAGAGCCTATAACAAACTTGCCCACCGTGAGTACTGCACCCGTGTTTCCGGCGGAAACCAAACCATCGGCAAGCCCATCCCTCACAAGCTTCCCAGCTACAAAAAGAGAAGATTGCTTTTTCTTTAGGACGTTAGAAGGTAGCTCATGCATCTGCACCACATCCGGAGCATTTACCACCTGCAATTCATAACCAAAGCCCTCCCTCTTGATTATACTCTTTATCTTTTCCTCATCACCAACCAAAATGCTTTCAATACCAAGCTCCTTATAAGCCAAAAGACAGCCCTTTACTACCTCCTCCGGGGCGTAATCACCCCCCATACAATCAACTGCTATCCTTGTCATGAAGCTTTTACAACTTCCCTGCCCTTGTAGTAGCCGCAGTAAGGGCATGCCCTATGGGGCATCATAAGCTCGCCGCAGTTTGGACAGGTGGCCAAAGACATGGTGCTTAGCTTAGAAAAGAAATTCTGAGCCCTTCTTTGATCTCTTCTCCACCTTGAAGTCTTTCTCTTAGGAACAGCCATTTTAACGCCTCCATAGGTTTTATAAGAGATTTCTATTATAGCACATTACTTCTTTTGAGAAGGTCTCCAAGGGTAGCCCTTTCTTCCTTCAGGCTTATTTCAAATCCAGCCATGCAGTCTGGACTGCATAGAGGCTTTGTTGGTATGCTTAAAATGATCTGTTCTCTTAATAGATTGATCAGGTCAAAGGCTTCCTCATCTTCATAGAAGGAAACCTCCAAGTCATCAGGCTTTAGATACACCACATCCCTCGTAGGATAGGGCTCTATCCTTACCACCTCCTTTTTACCTATATCCTTTTGGTAGGGGGTAAGGCACCTGCTACATTCCAGCACCACATAGCCTTCTATCTCCATGTAGACCTTGTAAGCACCCTTTTCTTTGGTTATCTCCACATACAAGGATATGGGCTCTTTTATCTCCCCCAAATCTGGTGGTAATTTAATATCTTCAGGCTTAACAAGGTAGTTTTGGGAAAATTTTCTCCTTGTTTTAAAAATTTCCTTTAGGTTTAACTTAATCATGTGTTTTAAAATATATCAATCTTAGTAAGATTTCAAGGAGGTTTACATGAAGCTTGTAGCCATAGGAGGAGGAACAGGATTGTCTACTCTCTTGAGGGGGTTAAAGGAAAAGGTGGGCAAGGAAATACAAGACCTTTCTGCTATAGTGACAGTTGCAGATAGTGGGGGAAGCACTGGAAGGTTAAGGAAGGTTTATAACCTTCCTGCTCCCGGTGATATAAGAAACTGCATAGTGGCGCTTTCGGAAAGTGAAGACATAATGAGAGAACTTTTCCAGTTTAGGTTCAAAGGTGGAGAGCTTGACGGACATGCCTTTGGCAACCTTTTCCTTGTAGCCCTCACAGAGATAACGGGAAGCTTTATGCAAGCCATTAATATAGCCTCCCAAATCCTTAGAACAAAGGGGGAGATAATACCCGCAACCCTTGAAAGCGTACAGCTTTGTGCAAGGTTCAGTGATGGAGAGAAGGTATGTGGAGAAGAGGATATAACGGAGTATGGTAAGGCCAAAGAGGCAAAGATTGAAAGTATATGGATAGAGCCGGAGGATGCAAGGGCTCCAATTGATGCCATAGCCAAGATAGAATCAGCGGATGTGATCGTCTTTGGTCCCGGAAGTCTTTACACAAGCATTATACCCAACCTGCTTATAAAGGAGATAAGGGAGGTAGTGCTGCGATCTCCAGCCATAAGAGTCTTTGTAGTAAACGCCATGACCCAACCGGGGGAAACCGATGATTTTACAGCCTACGACCACATCAGGGTCTTTAAAGAGCTTACTGGCATAAACAGAATAGACTATGCCCTTGTTAACACAAAGATGCCATCGGACCAGGTTTTAAGAAGGTACATAAAAGAAAGGCAAGAGCCCGTTATACCGGATGTGGCCAAAATAGCAAAGGAAAACATTGAGGTGTATGCGAGGGACCTAATAGGTGAAAAGGAAGACTTTGTAAGGCATGATCCCAAAAGGCTTGCAGACCTTATAATAGAGATATACAAAAAGAATGCTGTATTTTCTTAACTTTGACACTTCAAAACTTCCTACAGAAAGGGCTGATATAGTTATATGTGGTAGCGGTATAGGTGGTTTAACTACCGCCATAGTTTTGAAAGAGCTCGGCCTAAGCCCTGTTATCCTAACAAGGGGCATAGGAAACACTTACTACTCTCAAGGTGGCATAGCTTGCGCCCTTCATCCAAAGGATAGCCCATACCTTCATATGTTGGACACCCTCAAAGCTGGAAGGGGGTTATGCAGAGAAGAGAGCTTAAGGATTTTGGTGGATGAAGGTATTCAAAGGCTTATGGATTTAAAAAGGTGGGGTGTGGATTTTGACGAGGAAACTACCATAGAAGGTGGTCATTCTTTCCCAAGGGTTTATAAGGTAAAGGATTACACGGGCAGGGCCATATATGAAGCCCTTTGGAGGAAAGTAAAGGAACTGAATATAAGGGTCTTAATGGGTGAACTTCAGGAGGTTTTGGGGGAAGATAGGGTTGAGGGTCTTTTATACTACGATGGAGAGCTAAAGCTCATAAGGACTAATGTCCTTGTACTTGCCACCGGTGGTGCGGCAAGCATGTTCTTACACACTTCCAACCCAGTTAAGGTAAGGGGAGACGCCCTTGGCATAGCCTTAAGAAAGGGTCTTAACTTGATCAACCCAGAGTTTGTCCAGTTTCATCCCACCGTGGTAAAAAACACCAGCATACTTATATCGGAGGCTGTAAGGGGGGAGGGTGCAATACTTATAGACAGTAAGGGGGAAAGGTTTGTAGATGAGCTAAAGCCAAGGGACGAGGTGGCAAGGGCCATATATAAAAAGATAAAGGAAGGACAAGAAGTCTTTATAGACCTTAGACATCTTGTCCACAAAGGTATAAAGCTTTCAGAAAGGTTCCCCACTATATACACCATGCTAAAGGAAAGGGACTACAACCCAGAAAGAGAACCCATACCCATCACACCAGCCTCCCACTACTTTATTGGCGGCATAGAAGTAGACAGCTACGGAAGGACTACCCTTAAAGGCCTTTATGCCGTTGGGGAGTGTGCCTGCACGGGTGTGCATGGTGCCAACAGGTTGGCCTCCAACTCCCTTTTAGAGGGTGTGGTTTTTGGATATAGGACTGCCTATAGGATAGGCGGGGATATAAGCTTCTTAAAGTTTGTGGAGAGACGCTACAAAAACAGAAGGGAGGGAAGGACGGATCCACCCTACGGCTTTGATGAGCTAAGGAAGCTCATGTGGGAAAGCTGCGGCCTTGAGAGGGAGGAAGGACAGTTAAAAGAAGCTATAAATAGGCTGCATAACTGGCTTGAAGGCTGGAGAGACTGGAAGCCCACCGTGGAAAACAGAGAGCTTTTTGACATAAGCCTTGTGGCTTTGGCCACCCTTACCTGTGCCTTGCAAAGAAAGGAAAGCAGGGGAGTACACTACAGGTTAGACTATCCCTATGAGAGGGAGGAGTTTAGAAGGGATAGTTTTTACAATTTGAATATACCATAGGCATTCTTGCTGTGTATTTAATAAAAATACTGCACAGACAGGAACGTCTATGCCACATAGTAAAAGAGCCAACAACTCAAGGCGCGGGCATCTATTCCCGCGCTACCTACTATTAGGCAGCGGATCTGAGGAATGGTTCTTTTTTCTGGGGAATTCTTTATTTTTGTACCAAAGCCGGCGACCGCAATGGTCGCCCCTGCATTCTTCACACTAAAAAATTTCCTTTTGCACCAATACAGTTGGCTATAAGGTAATGCTATAATAAAACTCCCATGGAGGAAAAGCTCAAAAAGTACTACAGGGATGTGGGTATAAAGGAGCTAAGAGCTCTTTTAGAGGAAAAGCTAAGTCGCATTCCGCCCACCATGGAGTATGTGAGAAACCTTATACTTGATGCTAAGATGATTATGAGAATGCTCTCCGACGAGGATTTTGACCTAAGGGAAGAGGCCAAAAGGGACTTTATCTCCGCCCTTCTTTACCTTATAGAGGATAGGGACTCCATACCGGACAAAATACCACTCATCGGCTACTGGGATGATTACAAGCTCCTTAAATATGTGAAGAACAAACACAAGGAAGAGATAAACAGGTACTTTTCAGAGGTTAAACATTTTATAGCCAACTACTTCTGATGCTTTGGTTTTTGACTTATAGAACCTTTCAAGCCTTTCTGACCCTCATAGGCGTTACCTTTTTGTCCTTTTTGATAATAAAGCTGGCGCCGGGAGACTACTTAGACCAGCTCAAGCTAAACCCCCAAATATCACCGGAGACCATAGAAGCCCTAAAGAGGCAGTATGGCTTGGACCAAAACCTCTTTGTGCAATATTTTAAGTGGTTGTCTTCCGCCTTAACCTTTGACCTTGGCTATAGCTTTCAGTACCATGCCCCCGTATCCCAGCTCATAGGAGAAAGGATAGGGAATACCCTTCTTCTAACACTTACTTCAACCATACTCTCTTGGCTTGTGGCAGTCCCTATGGGTCTTTTGGCAGGTTTGAAGGAAAACAAGCTTCCAGACAAAATAATAAGGCTGTACAGCTATACTTTTATGTCTTTTCCCTCCTTTTTCTTAGCCTTTATAGTTCTCCTTTTGGTTTCAAAGACGGGTTATGTGCCCGTGGGCGGTGTACATAGCCCAAACTTCCATGAGCTAAGCCTTTGGGGCAAGATAAAAGACCTATTGGCTCACATGTTTGTGCCAGTGCTAACTTTGACCCTTGTCTCTTCTGCTGGCCTTATAAGGCTCATGAGGAGCGCAGTTATAGAGATAAAGAACAGTCCTATGGTGGTAATGCTCAAGGCAAAGGGAGTATCCCAGTGGGTTGCGGTAAAGCATATTTTAAAGAACGCTATGAACCCCTTTACCACCCTTATAGGTTATGAGATAGCGGGCCTCCTTTCGGGTGCGGCCCTTATTGAAATAATAGTGGGCTGGCCGGGCCTTGGTACCCTCATGCTGGACGCAGTGCTATCCCAAGACCTTTTCCTTGTGATGGGTGGTCTCTACATAGGAACTATAATGTTATTGATAGGGAACTTAATGGCGGATATACTTTTGGCTATCATTGACCCGAGGGTAAGGGAGAGGGAAATAATAAGGTAGGAGGTAGTGCCATGGCAAAGGTGGCCATAATATTGGCCGAAGGCTTTGAAGAAGTAGAAGCTGTAGCGCCCATTGATGTGCTAAGGAGGGCTGGCGTAGAGGTTATAATAGCGGGGCTTACATCAGAACCGGTGGCAAGCGCAAGGAATGTTAAGATAGTTCCAGATACTACCGTAGATAGCCTAAACCCAGAGGAGCTTGATATGGTAATCCTACCCGGCGGCGCAGGTGGCGTGGAGAGGCTAAAACAAGACCCAAGGGTAGAAAGGCTTATAAAGGCTATGCAGGAGAAGAAAAAGCTTATAGGAGCCATATGCGCGGCACCCACAGCTTTGGCAAAGTTTGGAGTCTTGGAGGGCAAAAGGGCCACCGTATACCCCTCCCTTGTGGAGGAGATAAAGCCGGCAAGCTTTGTGGATCAGTCCGTGGTGGAAGATGAGAATGTAATAACCAGTCAAGGGCCCGGCACAGCCCTTGAATTTGGCCTTAAACTTGCCGAAAGGTTGGTGGGTAAAGAAAAGGCAAAGGAGGTAGCCCAGAGGATGCTTGTGAAGTATCAATGATACAAGTAAGGGTAAGGCCGGGTGTAGAGGACAAGATAAGGGGCTTTTTCCCTTGGATATACAGGCCGGAGATAATAGGCTATTCCAAAAGGCCGGAGAAGGGCGACTTAGTAGTAGTTAGGGATTTTGCTGGCAAGTTTTTGGGCTACGGATACATAAACCCCTCTGCCAACATAAGCATAAGGATACTCTCCTTTGACAAGGAAGAGCCCATAACAGAGGAGCTCATAAGGAAAAGGCTAAAGGAAGCATTTGAATACAGGAAAAGGTTATACCTTGATAGCAACGCTTACAGGCTTGTGCATTCAGAGGGAGATCTTCTACCCGGTCTAATAGTGGATGTTTACGGTGAGTATGCGGTGGTAGAGTTTACCACCTACGGGATGAACAAGCTAAGAAATTGGGTCATACCGGCCATCATAGACCTTCTTAAACCCAAGGGTATTTATGAAAAGGTGAGCGATTATGTGCTTTCTGTGGAGGGTATGGAAAACAAGGAATGTGTTATATACGGAGAGGTGCCGGAAGAGATCATCATATGGGAACATGACCTTAAGTTTTTCGTAAACATACCAAGTGGTCAAAAGACGGGCTTTTTCTTAGATCAGAGGCAGGCAAGGAGGCTTATAAGGAGCTTTGTAAAGCCCGGGGCAGAGTGTCTTGACCTCTTCTGCCATACGGGCGGCTTTGCCCTAAGTATGAAAAAGGCTGGTGCAAGCAAGGTTATAGCGGTGGACATCTCAAAACAGGCCCTTGAAGTAGGGAAGAAGAACGCCGAGCTTAACCAACTATCCGGTATAGACTGGATAGAGGCAAATGTTTTTGATATACTCAAAAAATTCCTTTCAGAAGGAAGGAGCTTTGATGTGGTAGTTATTGATCCACCTTCCTTTGCAAGGAATAGGGCGGCCGTCCCCAACGCCCTAAGGGGCTACAAGGAGCTATTTTTGAGGGGCATACAGCTCACAAGGCCCGGCGGCTACCTTGCTGTCTACTCCTGCTCCTTTCACATTACAAGGGACCATCTTTTACAAACCCTTTTATCTGCGGGAAGGGACGCCAGAAGACAAATTAGGATAGTGGGGGAGAGTTTTCAGGACCTTGACCACCCTTGGATACTTCAGATGCCAAACACCCTTTATCTAAAGGGAATATATGCGGAGGTGCTATAGTGGAGATAAAACATGCCCTTATAATGGGGGCTGTAGAAGGCTTAACGGAGTTTTTACCAATTTCTTCCACAGGACACCTTATCCTCACGGCCCATATACTCGGCATCCCCCATAACACCTTTACAAAGAGTTTTGAAATATCCATACAGCTTGGTGCCATCATGGCCATTCTTTTCCTATACTGGCAGAGGTTTTTGAAGGATATAGAACTTTGGAAAAGGATTTTTGTTGCCTTTTTGCCTACCGGCCTTTTGGGCTTTACCCTTTACAAGTTTATAAAGGGTTATCTTATAGGCAACGACCTTGTGGTAGTTGTAGCCTTGGTTTTAGGTGGTGTTTTTCTGCTTTTTGCGGACAGGCTTTGCGAAAGGTTTTGTTATATAGGAGATATCAAAGACCTTAGCTATTCAAGGGCTTTTGCCATTGGAGTCTTTCAAAGTATCGCCATGATACCGGGAGTTTCTCGCTCTGGCGCCACCATAATAGGTGGCATGTTTATGGGCTTAAACAGAAGGGCATCTGCAGAGTTTTCCTTCCTTTTGGCAGTCCCCACCATGCTGATAGCTACAGGCTATGACCTTTACAAATCCCATGAGAGCTTTAATTTCCAAGAGTGGCAAACCCTTTTTGTAGGCTTTATAACAGCCTTTTTCTTTGCCCTTTTAAGTGTAAACATACTTCTGAGCTTTCTAAAAAAACACTCTTTCTTTGCCTTTGGAATATACAGAATAGCTGTGGGCCTTTTGTATGCTTATGTGTTTTTGATGGGGCGGTAATCTGAGGTAGCACAGGCATCCTGCCTGTGTAAAAAGATTTGAACAAAAGGCGCGAGCAAAGATGCCCGCGCTACCTACTGCTACGCAATGGATATAAATCAAAAGCCTAACGCATCCACCAAAGGGCAATTTCTCCCCCGGCGTAATCTGTTATAATAACCTTTGATGAAGCTCATATCAGCCAACTGGAAGATGAATCTAACACCTTCTCAAAGCAAGGAATACATACAAAGGTTTTTGCCCCTTGTGGAAGGCATAGAAGACAGAGAAATCCTTCTCTGCCCGCCCTTTACCTCTCTCTGCGTGGCAAGTGAGATGTTAAAGGATAAAAAAGTAAAGCTTGGAGCTCAGAACTGCTACTTTGAGCCAAAGGGCGCTTTTACCGGTGAAATATCCTTGGATATGCTAAAGGAGCTTGGAGTTTCTTATGTGATAGTGGGCCATTCGGAAAGGAGGTGGATCTTTGGAGAATCGGATGAGCTTATAAACAAAAAGTTAACAGCTTGCTTGGAGGCTGGTGTGAGGCCCATACTGTGCGTGGGAGAGAGGATAGAAGAGAGAGAGGCTGGGCTTACCTTTAAGGTCATAGAAACTCAAATAAGGCTTGCCCTTTCGGGCATAGAGGCCTACACGGACGGCATAGATATAGCCTATGAGCCCGTTTGGGCTATAGGCACGGGGAACCCAGCTACGCCGGAGGACGCTCAGCTAGTGCATGCCTTTATAAAGGACCTACTTTATAGCATAAACCCGCAGCACGCGGGGAAAACAAGGGTCCTATACGGTGGAAGTGTGAACACAAAAAATGCCGCCGATTTTATGAAGATGAAGGATGTGGACGGGCTTTTGGTAGGGGGAGCCAGCTTAGACCCTGAATCCTTTGCCCAGATCGTAAAGTCCTTTTAAAGATAGTATAGGTAGGGGTGCATAGATCAAAGAAAGGAAGGCAAGGTTTATGTTGGTGTTTTCCACAAAGGATTTTATTATGTTCAAAGAAAGCCAATGATATGAGAAGAGGACAGTAAGGGATAAAAGAGAAAGGCTAAAACGCCGCCATATCAAAAATACCCAGCTTACACCTATGGTTATAAAAGTAGGAAGAATGGAGGTAAGCACTCGCATTAAGGCTTCATAAACATAGTACCTTTGGTTTATACCTATCTTTTCGCCTATCAGGCTCAATATAAATAAGCTTTTCATTGACAAATGTTCTGGCTTTTCGGCAAGGGGCTTTATCTGGGAAAGGTCAACATAATGGATTGTCATATCCTTTACCAATTCTTCACCTGTGAAGAGATCTTTTATCTTTGCCTCTTTCAATTCTATATCCTCTCCCTTCCAAAGGCCACTTTTGGCTACTATTAGCTCCCTAATAGATCCTTCCTTTACCTTAAGGTAGTAAAAGCCGTACACCTTCCCCGTCGGTAGGTCTATCAGTTCAAAGTTATAAAAGCTCTTTTCCCCATTACCCTTTTCTTCCAAAAGCCAAAGGTTTCGTATAATCCCTTTTTCCAACTCCTTTGCCTTCTTATACTCCTTTTCTATAATGTACAACCTCTTTTGATTTTTTGCATAGAATTCATAAGATCCCAGAAGATTTACAAAAGATAGGAAAAAGGAAAAGATTATTATGGAAAAGGAAAAGTTCAGCGGAGATATACCAAAGCTTTGCGCCAAAAGATCAATCTTTTTCTGTGTTAATCTTCTAAAGAACAAAAGCAATGCAAGGCCACTTACAAAAGCGCTAATGTAAAAAAAGACCAAAGGCAAAAGGTTAAAGGAGTAAGATAAAAATATCTTAAGGCTTTTTTGCTTAAAAATTGCAAAAACTTCACCAATAAGGTAAAAATACAAAAGGCCAAAAAGCACCAAAAGTATGATAAAAAAGAATTTGATGTAGTTAAAAAGCATGTATCTGGCAAGCATGGGTTAAAATTTTAATATGAAGACGCCTCTATATAATCTACATAAAAGCTTTGGAGCCAAGTTTACAAAATTTGCAGGCTGGGAAATGCCTTTAGAGTATTCATCCATATCCAAAGAAGTGCTTTCTGTTAGGGAGTCTTGCGGTATCTTTGACATATCCCACATGGGAAGGCTTTTGGTAAGGGATGGCATAGAAAGGCTTGAGTACCTTACCTCAAGGAGCATAGCCAAGCTAAAGCCCAAAAGGGTGCAATACAACCTCCTTATGAATCAAAGGGGTGGCATAAGGGACGATATAACCATATATAGGTTTTCTGATGATGAGTTTCTTCTTTGTGCAAATGCGGTGAACAAAGAAAAGGTTTATGGATGGTTTAAGGATAATGGTATAGAAGTAGAGGACATAAGCAACAAGACTATACAGTTTGCACTTCAGGGTCCAAGGGCTGTGGAGGTATTAAAGAACTACCTTCCGGTGAAAGATATAAGGTACTATCACTTTGAACTCTTTGACGGGATTATCGTATCTCGTACTGGCTACACAGGGGAGGATGGCTTTGAGGTATATGCAGAGGCCTTGGAGGGTATGGAGCTTTTTGAAAAACTTGTAAAGGCTTGTGTACCCTGTGGTCTTGGTGCAAGGGATGTGCTTAGGATAGAGGCAGGTATGCCCCTATATGGACATGAACTTTCGGAGGAAATCACACCCTATGAATCAAACTTGGACAGATATGTTAACCTTGAAAAGGAGTTTTTGGGTAAAGAAGAGCTTTTGAAAAAGGAAATAAGAAAAAGGCTTTTTGGCTTGGAGTTGCTTGGGAGGGGTGTACCAAGGGAGGGCTATAGGATATTTTATAAAAATGAGCCCATAGGGTATGTGAGCAGCGGTACATTTTCACCTACCCTCCAAAAGGGTATAGCTTTGTGCTTTGTAGATGTGGACTACAGACAAGAAGGGCTTGAAGTAGAGCTTGAAGTAAGAGGGAAAAAGCTACCCGCCAAGCTTAGAAACTATCCTTTCCTTAAAAAGGTTTGAGGATTGCCTATAATTATACTCATGGTTCCCAGAGTATACCTTGGCGTTGAATGGATAGGTGCGGAGAGGGTCCTTTCCGATTATCAGGTGCCTAAAGAGTGTGGTGCAGGTGTGGTATTTCTTGGCATAGCCCGGTCTGCACCAGAAGATGGGGATGTGGTAGAGCTGCATTATGAGGCCTTTCCAGAAATGGCCATAAAGGTTATGGAGGGGATAAGGGAAGAGGCCCTAAGGAGCTTTCCCATAAAAGAGGTTTTTATACATCATAAGCTTGGTGTGGTAAGGGTTGGCGAACCTTCCTTTCTGGTTGTTGTCTTTGGGGGACACAGAGATGAGAGCTTTAAAGCCTGTAGGTATGTGGTGGATGAGGTAAAAAAGAGGGTGCCCATCTGGAAGAAGGAAGTCTTTAAGAATGGAAGGGGTGAATGGGTGCTTGGGGCATGATTTTTGATAGGCTTGGTAGGGAACTTCATGATTTGAGGATATCTGCAACGGATAGATGCAACCTTAGGTGTACCTTTTGCATGCCAGAGGGTCAATATTATGAGTTTTTCAAGCAGGAAGAGATACTCTCCTTTGAGGAGATAACCAAGTTTGTAAAGGCCATCATACCCCTTGGAATAAAGAAGGTGAGGCTCACAGGGGGCGAGCCGCTTTTAAGAAAAAACCTTGAGAAGCTTATAAAGATGCTCTCAGAGCTTCCAATAGAGGACCTTAGCCTTACAACCAATGGCTTTTTGTTAAAAGAAAAGGCAGAGGCTTTAAAGCTTGCAGGCCTTAAAAGGATAACAGTTAGCCTCCCTTCTTTGAAGGATGAGGTTTTCTCAAGGATTGTTGGAAGAGAGGTAAAGGTTTCTTCCATACTTGAGGGTATTGAAGAGGCCTTAAGAGTTGGCCTAAAGCCTGTTAAGGTTAATGTGTGCGTGGTAAGGGGTTTGAACGATGGGGAGATAGTGGATATAGCTAAGTTTTTCAAAGGTATGGGTGTGGTAGTTAGGTTTATAGAGTTTATGGATGTGGGCAATCTGAACGGATGGTCCTTGGACAAGGTCTTTTCTGTAAAACAGATGCTGCAGCTCCTAAAGGAGCATCTTGAACTTGAGCCTGTAGAAAAAAGCTACAGAGGAGAGGTGGCAGAAAGGTACAGGTATACAGATGATGGCGTAGAAGTAGGCTTTATATCTTCCATAACTCAACCTTTCTGTGGAGATTGCAACAGGCTTAGGCTTACCGCAGATGGGAAGGTGCTTACCTGTCTTTTCGCCCAAGGGGGTTATGATGTAAAAAGCCTTATAAGGTCTGGGGCTGGTGAAGAAGAAATAAGGAAGTTTATATTGGATATATGGTATCAAAGGGAAGACAGATATTCGGAAAAAAGGCTTGAGATGTTAAAGAAGGGCATAAAGCCCCAAAAGGTGGAGATGTTTAAAATAGGAGGTTGAGTATGATAAGCAAAGACCTTTTGGAGATACTTGCCTGTCCTAAGTGTAAGGGAGACCTAATTTATGACCAAGAAAGGAATGTACTTATATGCAACAGCTGTAAGGTTTTTTATCCCATAGAAGAGGATATACCTATACTGCTCATAGATTATGCAAGACCTCTTGAAGAACTTCAAAAAGCCTCTCGGGAGGGGCATGCCTAACGCCCTCGGGCACAACCCTCTCCCCCACATGTATGTATTCAAAGGGCTTTGCATAAAGCTTTCTGTAATCTTTTAGCATTTGCCAGTCTGCAAGGCTGTCGCCTACATATACACCGGCATCAAGGTCAAGGGCCTCAATGCAAAGGTGTAGAGCGTAAGGGTGGGGTTTTCTTAGCTCCTCTTGGGGTATGCTATCCTCATCTACCACAAAATCAAAGTAGGGGTAAAGTTGAAACCTTTCCAGAAGGTAAAGCATGTCCTCCCTTGGCCTCCCCGTTGCTATGCCAAGCGGATAGCCAAGGTCCTTCAACCTTTCAAAAAACTCCCTTTGGAGTATAAGCCTCTCCTTATCTCTAAGAGAGATATAAAATTGGTTGAAAACTTCTACAATATCCTCCAGCCTTGCCTCCCCTCCAAACTCCCTTATGACCTCAAGGGTAGCAAGCCAGTCGTTGTTTATCCCCCTCAGGAATTTTATGTTTATAGCTTCCTGCAGCGGAATTTCTTTTTTGAGAAAATGCTCTGCGGTGTATTTTATGGCATAATGATAAGACTGGCTTACATCCACTATAACTCCGTCCACATCAAAGATTATGCCCCTTCTCATCCTGCCACAAGCTCTGAGCTTGCTTTAGAGAGTAAGAACTTCATAAACTTGCTTGCAAGGAAGGTAAGTTTTTCATGCTCTGGATATATTATGTAATACCATCTTACTGCATTAAAGCCCCTTATTTTTACGGGCACTATGCTCCCCTCATCAATATACTTCTCTATCATACCCTTTGATAAAAAGCTACAACCATATCCCCTTCTTACCATGCTAAGAATTGACCTTCCACAGTTTATTTCTATCTTTATTTTAAGCCTTTCAAACACTATGCCGAGCCTTTCAAGCTCCTCCTTCACCACCTTTCTTGTGCCAGAGCTTACCTCTCTAAAGATCAGGTCTGCCTCATAAAGCTCTTCTGGTTCTATCTCCTTTCTTTTTGCAAAGGGATGGGATGGATAAGTAAAGAAAACAACCTCATCCATAAACCACTTTATAGAGTTAAACCTTTCGGAAGGACCCCTTTCTATTATTCCTATATTTAAAACGCCGGAAGAGAGGGCATCTTCTATATGCTGTGAGTTGTCTACCAAGACCCTTATGGATATATTGGGAAACTGCCTGTGAAATTCCACAACAAGCTCTGGCACCTTGTACTCGCTTAGGGTTGTGCTGATACCCAAAAGAAGTGTATCTTTAAAGTCTTTTTTTATCTTTGCCATCTCTTCCATAAGGCTCTCATAGTTGCCAAGAAGGTTTTTGGCTATTTGGTATATCCTCTTACCCTCTTCAGTAAGTACAATCTTTCCGCCCTGCCTTTGGAAGAGCTTGGCTCCTATGATCCTTTCAAGAGCTTTTATCTGTTGAGTTACGGCGGGCTGTGTTATATAAAGTATCTCCGAAGCCTTTGAAAAGCTTCCAAGATCTGCAACCGCCACAAAGGTCTTTAGCTTGCTTATGTCTATCATTACTGTTTATAATTTTAATATAAACCTTCCTTATGGCAACAATAAGCTTAGTTTATCCTGAAGAGCGCCTTCACAAGCTCCTCTATCTGACTCAAAGTCTTTAAAAGATTCTCCTCTTTCATAAGCTTTACATCTTCAACCACCCAGTGTTCCCTTCGCATGTGAAATATGGAGTATGGACAGTTATCCCGCGCCTCTGGAGAAAGAGTTATAAGTATATCAATCTTGTTGTAAGGTATGTCTTCAAGGCTCTTGGGATATAGGTTCTCTACCGAATAGCCCTTTTCCTGCAAGAGTCTAAGCACTTCCTCTGGAACCTCCCTTGCGGGCTCCACTCCGGCAGAGTATATCTCTGGAGATAATAGGGCAAGCCTTGACATCTTCCTTGCCACCGATTCTGCCATTATGCTCCTTACTGCGTTATGGGTGGATACAAAGGCTATCTTCATGGCACTTGGAAAAGAAAGTCTATTATGATGGAAATTCCTACAATGGCTGCAAACATACCTATAAGCCTTGGCTTCATGATCTGTTTAAGTATTATAAACTCGGGCAAAGAAAGGGCCGTAGTTGCCATCATAAAAGCCAAAGCTGTGCCGATGGGCACTCCCTTTGATATAAGAGCCTGTATTACCCGCAAAGCACCAACAGAGTTTGAGTATAGGGGTATGCCAATAAGGGTTGCAAGAGGCACCGCAAGAAGTCCACCGCTTTTTACCATGCTTTCTACAAAATCCTTTGGAACATATCCATGTATAAAGCCGCCTATAAATATGGTAACTATTATGTATATCCAAACCTTTCTAAGGATCTGCTTTACATTGTTTAAGCTGTAATTTATTCTTTCTTTCATTGTCATGTTTTGTGTGCCTTGTGCTCCCAGTTTAACTTCAAAAACATAGCTTTCTATTAGCCTTCTTGGGTCAAGCTTGCCTATCAAAAATCCGGAGAAGAGGGCCACCAACACACCAAACACAAGATATACAAGGGCAACCTTTAGCCCAAAAAGGGATAAAAGCATTCCCAAAGCAACCTCGTTTACCATGGGCGATGCCACCAAAAAGGTAAAGGCTGCACTAAGGGGTATGCCCGCTTCAACAAATCCAATAAACATAGGCACTGCGGAGCAAGAACAAAAGGGAGTCAAAACTCCCAAAAGGGCGGCAAGGGGCAAAGCTATAGCCTTATTTTTTGAAAGTATCTCCCTTGTCCTTTCTATAGGAAAGTAGCTCCTTATGAAGGATATAACAAAGATGATGATGGTAAGGAGGGTAAAGATCTTCAAGGTATCATAGATGAAAAATTCAAGAGCCATGGAAAGTCTTGCTTGTTTTTCCATACCGGCTTTGGTGCACAAATAAGGAAGTCCTTGATAGTAGCGCACTGCAGCATGCCTCTAAAAAAGAGGGGGAAAGAACCCTACCTTTGTCAAAAGAAGATGCCACGCCTATGCGGTGGTCTGAATCAAAAAAATTTATGCACCAACGCCTCTATGCTACATATCAAAAACGCGGGCAAGTATGCCCGCACTACCTAAAAAGCTCCATTATTCTCCTCATAGCCTTTCCCCTGTGAGAAATAAGGTTTTTTTCTTGAGAGCTTAGCTGAGCCATACTCTTTTCATAGCCCAAGGGTTGAAAGATGGGGTCATAGCCAAAGCCCCCTTCTCCCACGGGTTTATGGAGTATAACTCCCTCACACCTTCCTTCCGCCCAAAGGCCATATTCTCCAAAGCATACCACCGCAAAGGCTACAAAGGAGGCCCTTCTGTCCTCAACCCCCTCCATAAGCCTTAAGACTTTCCTTATGTTTGCTTCATCTTTGCTGCCTTCCACCTTTTCCACCCCTCCCCATTCAAGGCTATAAAACCTGCTTGAGAAAAGTCCGGGATAGCCATCAAGGGCTTTGATTACCAAGCCCGAATCTTCGGCCAAGGTGGGTATTTTATAAACCTCGTAATAAGCCTTTGCCTTCTTGTAAGCATTTTCCAAAAAGCTACTTCCATCCTCTTTAACCTCTATCTCTTTCTCCGGCTCTACAAGTTCAATATCAGAGGCCTTAAATATCTCCTTTATCTCCCTTATCTTTCCCTTGTTGGTGGTGGCAAGCAGTAGGTGCCTTGGCATGCTAAAATTATAAACATGGAATTTGAACCCGTCATAGGGCTTGAGATCCATGTGCAAATGGATACGAAAACAAAGATGTTTTGTTCTTGTCCCGTAGAGTTTGGAGCGGAGCCAAATGTTAACGTATGCCCTGTGTGCCTTGGACTTCCGGGAAGCCTTCCTGTTATCAACAAAAGGGCCGTGGAGTATGCCATAAGGGCCGCTTTGGCTCTAAACTGCCAGATAAACACAAGGTCTGTTTTTGCAAGAAAGAACTACTTTTATCCAGACCTTCCTAAGGGCTATCAGATATCCCAGTATGAGGAGCCTTTGGCGGTCAACGGCTGGCTTGAGGTAAGGGGAAAAAGGATAAGGATAAGAAGACTTCACATAGAAGAAGATGCAGGTAAAAACATACATGAAGGCTCAAAGACCTTTGTAGACCTAAACAGAGCAGGTACACCTTTGATGGAGATAGTTACAGAGCCAGACATTGATTCACCGCAGCTTGCCAGAGAGTTCCTTGAAAAACTCAGAAACATAATGAGGTACGCCGGAGTTTCTAAGGCAGATATGGAAAAGGGGCAGTTAAGGTGTGATATAAACCTGTCTATAAGGCCGAAGGGATCCAAAGAGCTTGGCACAAGAGTGGAGATAAAGAACGTAAACTCCTTTAAATTCGTGCAAAAGGCAATAGAGGCAGAAATAGAGCGCCAGATAAAGCTTGTGCTTGCGGGAGAGAAAGTGGTTCAAGAGACAAGGACCTTTGACCCCTCTACAGGGCTTACCCACCCCATGAGAAGTAAAGAAGAGGCGGAAGACTACCGATACTTTCCCGACCCAGACCTTTTGCCCCTTGTGGTGCCCACCGGTTGGATAGAAGAAATAAGGGCAAACATGCCAGAACTTCCAGAAGAAAGGCTTGAAAGGTTTATAAAAAGCTACTCTTTGGATGAATACGCTGCAAGGGTTTTGACAGATAACAAGGAATTGGGAGACTTTTTTGAGGAGGCTTTAAGACACTACCCCCAAGAGCCAAAGCTTGTGGCCAACTGGCTTCTGAATGACCTTTTGGGCAACCTTTCGGAGGTAGGAAAAGATATAGAAAATTCTCCCGTAAGCCCCAAGGACCTTGCAGAGCTTGTAAGGCTTATAAGGGAGGGAGTCCTTTCCTCCAAGCTTGCCAAAGAGGTCCTAAAGGAGATGGTATTAACGGGCAAAGAGCCCCAAAAGATAGTGCAAGAAAAAGGACTGATACAGCTTAGCGACGAGGGACAAATAAGGGCTTTGGTGGAAGAGGTCCTAAGGGAAAATCCCAAAGAGGTTGAGAGATACAGGTCTGGTGAAGAAAAGCTCTTTGGCTTTTTGGTAGGACAAGTTATGAAAAAGGCAAAGGGGAAGGCAAACCCTCAAGTGGTAAATAAGGTTTTAAAGGAGATGTTATAGAAATCTTTCGGAAGGCTTTCCTAAATAAAAACCCTGAGCGTAATCTACGCCTATCTCCTTAAGAATATTATAAACCTCTTCCCTTTCTACCCATTCTGCTATGGTCCTTATGCCCAAGCCCTTAGCCAAGCTTAATATTGATTCTATAAATATCTTATCCTTCAAGTCTACATCCAAGTCCTTTATAAATTCTCCATCTATTTTTGCAAAATCTACAGGTAAGCTTTTTATGTAATGAAAAGAAGAATATCCAGAACCAAAATGGTCTATTGCAAGTAAAAATCCCTTATTCTTGAGGTTTTTATAAAATCTTTCAGCAAGGCTTATGTTTTTTATGCTTTCCCTTTCAGTGAGCTCAAAAACAATCTGTGAAGGCTCTAAATTGTATGTATTAAGGAGTTTAAGAACGCTTTCCACAAAATTATCGTCAAGCATCGCACGAGGAGACATATTCAAAAAGATCTTACCCTTATAACCTTTCTCACTTACCAGTTTAAACACCTTTTCATAGAGCAACAGGGCTTCGGTGCATAAATCACCCTTTTTGGAAAGATTAAAGCAAACAAGCCCCCTAATCTGAACTTCCTCATCA
>JBKBHW010000024.1:0-24159 GCA_046297555.1 Aquificaceae bacterium | reverse complement strand
AGAACCCTACCTTTGTCAAAAGAAGATGCCACGCCTATGCGGTGGTCTGAATCAAAAAAATTTATGCACCAACGCCTGTTATGTGTACCACTACTGTCTTAAACACGGGGGCATCTTCTGTAAAACCACCACCTCCACCACACCCTGCCAAAAGAAGTCCCAGTAGATAAGCCAACTTACCTTTCCTCATCTTACCTCTCCTTCCTTGTTTTTTTGCTCTTATGCCGTCATTATTATAAATCTATTCCAAGGGCATGTAAAGAGGAAAGTTAGGCTTCTTGCATGATTATTGTGGGGTACAGCCAAGCCCTTTTCTTTTTGATTAACAAACTTTTCACAACACCAACATACCATCCCCGTAGCTGTAAAACCTGTAGCCCTCCTTTACCGCTTCTTGGTAAGCTCTTAGTATAAACTCCCTTCCTCCAAAGGCGCATACCAAAAAAAGCAGTGAGGACTTGGGAAGGTGGAAGTTGGTTATGAGGGCATCAACCACCCTAAAGGAGTAGCCCGGATATATGTAAAGGTCTGTCCACCCCTCAAAGGGTTCAAAGTTAGAGGTTTCCAGAGCCCTAACCACCGTTGTGCCCACCGCTACAACCCTTTTGCCCTTTTCCTTTGTCTCCCTTATAAGCTTTACAGTCTCTTCTGGCACCTTTACATACTCTGGCTCCACCTTGTGCTTTTCAACCTCCCTTACCTTTACCGGTTTAAAGGTGCCGTAGGAGACATGAAGGGTAATGAAGGCCTTTTTAATAGAATGGTCCTCAAGCCTTTTTAAAAGCTCCTCGGAGAAATGCAGGCTGGCCGTTGGTGCCGCCACAGAGCCTTCCACTTGGGCAAAGACGGTTTGATAGTATACCCTATCTATGGGCTCCTCCTCCCTCTTTAAGTAGGGTGGTATGGGTATCTTCCCATGCTTGTCCAAAGCCTTTAAGGGATCTTCCGACAAAAGCCTTACCTTAAACCTACCACCTTCTACATGTTCCAATATTTCAACCCTTAGGTCCTCTCCTATGTATATCTCCAAGCCTTCCCTTATGCCCTTGCCCCCCACAAGGGCATACCATTCCTCCCTTGTAATGTAATCTGTCAGAAGGACTTCTACCCTTCCTCCCGTTGCCTTTTTGCCATAAAGCCTTGCGGGCAAAACCTTTGAATTGTTAAAGACCAGAAGGTCCCCCTCTTCCAAATAAAAGGGAAGGTTCCAAAAGATATCATGCCTTATGCTTTGATCTTTCCTGTTTAATACCATCAACCTTGCGTTATGCCTTGGCTCTACAGGATATTTGGCTATCAACTCCTCCGGGAGGAAGTAGTCAAAATCTTCTACCCTCATCACCCCTTTGCCAAGACCTTTAGAACCACGGGAGCCATCAAGGTGGTTATTGCCACCACAAAGATAACAACGGCATAAAGCAGGTCATCATAGAGGCCGCTTTGCCTTCCAAACTCTGCAAAGATAAGCCCTACCTCACCCCTTGGTAGCATAGAAAAGCCTATAAGAAGCTTTTCTTTGAGAGGCACCCTCACAAAAAAGCCCGATATAACCTTTCCTACAATGGCAACTATGAGTATAAGAAATGATAAGAGCCAAAACCTTTCGGAGGTAAAGTCAATAGCCTTTAGGTTCAACTGAAGCCCCACATAAACAAAGAAGATGGGGGTAAGAACCCAAACTAAGGGCATTATGGTGTGTTCTATCTTGTGGGCCATCTTTTCATCAGTTCTTAAAAACAGGGCAAAGGGTATGGCAAAACGCCTTGAAAGGGCAAGGCCTGCGGTGAAGGCTCCCAATATCTCCGGCGAGCCCACCTCATGGGCAAGGAAGGCAAAGAGGAATACGGTGGCTATAACGGTGGGGGGTATAAAGTCTTCCGTCCTTAGCTTTCTGGAAAGTAAGCTTATAAGCCTTGCCATTACTTGGGCAAGGATGGGTGAAAAGATAAAGAAGGTGGCTATGTATAAAATCAGCATAATTAGGGCGTCAAAATGGACAACGCCTTCCCTTGAAAACTCATAAAGCCCTGCCAAGACTATAACACCAAAGATATCGTCAAGCACCGCCGCACCCAGCACTATCTGAGCAAACCTTTCCTTCATCTTTCCAAGGTCATCCAAAACCCTTACCGTTATGCCTATGCTTGTGGCGGTCAGCGTTCCACCCAAAAAGAGGGAGGTGGTAAGGGGTAGCTTTAAAAGGTAATAGCTTGTAAGGGTTCCCAAAAGCATGGGAGTAAAGGCACCTGCAAAGGCTACCACAAAGGCGGAAAAACCCACCCTTTTAAGCTGGTTTATGTCTGCCTCCAACCCTATGTGAAAAAGTAAAAGGATTACACCTATCTCTGCTAAAAGCTTTAGAACTTCGCTGGGCTCAATGAGCCCCAAGGCGCTTTGTCCCAAAATAACTCCCACCAGTATCTCTCCAAGCACGGGGGGCAGCCCAAATCTTCCAAAGGTGTCCCCTATAATGCGGGCAAGGAAAAGAATTATGGCAAGGTACAAGAAGATGCTATGAAGCTCCATGGCTTAGATATTATAACCTGTAGAGCCAAAGCCCCCTATAAACCTTTTGGTAGGGCTCAGCTCCTCTACCTCCTCCAACTCTACCTTTATTACGGGTGCTATCACCATCTGGGCTATCCTGTCTCCACGCCTTACCACAAAATCTTCAGAGCCAAGGTTTATAAGGATAACCTTTATCTCTCCCCTGTAGTCTGCGTCTATGGTGCCCGGTGTGTTGAGAAGGGTTATGCCATGCCTTATGGCCAAGCCACTCCTTGGTCTTATCTGGGCTTCAAAGCCCGGTGGTATCTCTACGGCTATACCTGTGGGTACAAGGACTCTTTCCATAGGCTTTAAAATTATGGGCTCTTCTATTGCCGCCAGAAGGTCCATGCCAGAAGAATGCTCCGTGGCGTAAAAGGGCAGGGGTAGATCCTTTGCATGAGGTAGCCTTTTTACCTTTATCCTCATTCTTTCTCCCAAGCCGGCGGTGGGATTTGAACCCACGACCTAGGCATTACGAGTGCCTCGCTCTGCCCCTGAGCTACGCCGGCTCTTTTATTCCCATGTTGGTAAGCTTTGGCCTTCCTTGCTCATCTACCTCAATAACCTTTACAAGGATCTCATCACCCACGCTAAACTTGGACCTCACATCCTTTATATAACCTTCCATCTTGCTCACATGCAAAAGGCCCACCTTACCGGGCAATATTTCCACAAAAACGCCGTAAGGCTCCACCCTGGTAATCTTACCCTTGTAAACCTTGCCTACCTCCACCTCCGCTATAAGGTTTTGGATGATCCTTTTAACCTCTTCTATGGCCTCCTTTGACTGGGAGGTCAAAGACACCCTTCCCCCCTCATGGACCCAGACGGACACACCCATCCTATCCCTAAACTCTTTTACATTCCTTCCGCCGGGACCTATTACCACCAAGGCCTTGTCCTCTGGGATTGTTATGATCTCTATCTTGGGAGCATAGGGAGAAACTTCTTTCCTTGGCTGGGGCATGGCTTCATACATCTTCTCAAGGATGTAAAGCCTTCCCTCTCTTGCCTGATATAGGGCCTCTTTCATTATTTCCTTTTTAAGCCCCTTTATCTTTATATCCATCTGGACGCTTGTGATGCCATCCTTTGTGCCCGCCACCTTAAAGTCCATATCACCAAGCTGGTCTTCATCTCCCAATATGTCCGAAAGGATCACATACTTATCCCCTTCCATTATTAGCCCCATGGCTATTCCAGCCACATGCTTTTTGAGGGGCACTCCCGCATCAAAGAGGGCAAGGGATCCGGCGCACACGGTGGCCATAGAAGTAGAGCCGTTGGATTCCAATATGTTGGAAACTACCCTTATTATATAAGGAAATTGGTCCTCCGGTGGTATTAGGGGCTCTATCGCCCTTTCCGCAAGGGCTCCATGCCCTATCTCTCTTCTCCTTGGTGGTCCCCAAGGCTTTGCCTCTCCCGTGGAGAAGGGTGGAAAGTTGTAGTGAAGCATAAACCTTTTGAAGGTTTCACCCTCATATATGCTTTCCACAAGCTGCCCCTCTTCTGGAGGTCCCAAGGTTGCGGTGGCAAAGGCTTGAGTTTGCCCCCTTGTAAATATGGCGCTGCCGTGAGGCCTTTCAAAGGGATGGACCTTTATGCTTATGGGCCTTATATCCTTTGGACCTCTTCCGTCAATGCGTACACCCTCCTCCAAAACCCTTTTTCTCATAAGCTTGCTTATAAGCTTTTTGTAGTTGTAGCTTAGCTTAAAGTGAAGCTCTTCTGGCACCCCTTTGGCTTGTATAAACTCCTTTAAAAGGTTTGATTGGTAGGTTTTCCTCTCCCTTTTGTCCTTTATCAAGAAGGACTGCAATATCTTCTCGCTGCAAAACTCTTCAAGCTCCCTTTGAAGCTCCTCCGGAAGGTCCATCCCCTCAAAGCTCACCTTTGGTACGCCTATTTTCTGCCTTAGCTCTTCTTGTGCCCTCAAAACATCCTGCACCGCCTCAAGGCCAAAGTACAAAGCCTCTGCCAAGGTATCCTCATCCACTTCCTTTGCTCCACCTTCCACCATCACTATGGCATCCTTGCTACCTGCCATTACTATCTCAAGGTCTGCCCTTTGCCTTTCCTCATAGGTGGGGTTTGCCACAAACCTTCCATCTATCCTGCATACCCTTACGCCCGCTATGGGACCATCAAAGGGTATTCTTGAAATGTGTAGGGCTGCGGAGGCGCCTGTTATGGCAAGCACGTCTGGATCGTATTTATCATCTGCCGAAAGGGTTAGCGCCGTTATTACAACCTCATGGAAAAAGCCCTCGGGCAGCATGGGCCTTATGGGCCTATCTATTACCCTTGATACGAGTATCTCCCTTTCGGTGGGCTTTCCCTCCCTTTTTATAAAACCGCCGGGTATTTTGCCCCACGCCGAGGATTGCTCCCTGTAGTCTACCGACAAGGGCACAAAGTCTATGCCCGAAACGGGCTCTTCTGAGATTACGGCAGCTACCAATACGGCCGTATCTCCTTGACGCACCACCACCGCGCCATCCGATAGCTTGGCATACTCACCAGCCTCTATTGTTATCTCCGAATCCCCAATCTTAGCAAATACCCTTTCCATTACCTTACCTTTAGCCCAAGCCTTTGTACCACCTCAAGGTATCTTTTGTAATCCTTTTCCTTAAGGTATTCTAAGTGCCTTCTCCTTGCGTGTATAAGGGCTATAAGACCTCTCCTTGAATGCACATCCTTTTTATGCTTTTTGAGGTGCTCGGTGAGCTTGTTTATGCGCTCGGTAAGTATGGCTATCTGCACCTCGGGCGATCCAGTATCATTTTCATGCCTCTGAAAGCTTTTTATAAGCTCTTGTTTTAGCTCCTTTGGTAGCGCCATCCTTCTTCCTCCTAAAATAAGATATTATAACTCAACCACCGCCATATTCGCTCTGGTCTATTTCCATAAGGAATTCTTCAACCATATCCTTTATCATCTTAACCGTACTTTCAAGAGGCTCTTCCAAGTAGTATTCAAAAAGCTCTATCTTTCTCTCATGGGCGTGGCTTTCGTCGGTGTAATACTTTACAAGTACATAGGATGCTTTGAAGGAAGGGTCAAAGCCTTCCTCCCCGGGCATCTTGACCTCATATTCTACATCCAAAGCACCAAAAGCCTCTTCAAGAGCCTTTTTTAGCTCCTCCACCTTTGGTATGTACTTTTGCCAGTCTTTCATGGTTAAATATTTTACAATAGACATACATATGCTGGGTGAGAAATTCAATAGACATCTTGCGTGATAAGAAGCTTTTCGTATGCATATTTAAGATAAACCAAGTAATTCCTTAATTTTAGAAGCAGGGCTTGCCCCCGCCCTTTTTTTCGGACGAACATAAATGCAAATCTTACATTTTCCTATTTGAAAGGCTTCCCATTAGGAAGCAAAATACTAATAACGCAAGAAGTCTATTGAAGAGAAATTCCCCGAGGTTTTAAAAGCTCAAGATCCAACGAAAGATGATATAGTTATAAATTTGGAAAAATTAACAGGAATAAACAGGGAAATTTTGGTATCAATAGCCAAGGAAGCTTTTGAGAAAGCTGAACACATGCTAAAAGTTTGATATAATCTTTGGTATGAACATTGTAAGGCTACAGCTTATATACCCCGAAGAGAAGGTAAAAGAGCCCATTCTTTGTATGGTTTGTAAAAGCTTTGATGTGGTGGTAAATATAAGAACGGCAAAGGTTACAAAAGATACGGGTATGTTAACTATTGAGATGGATGGAGAGACTCAGGAGATAGAAAGAGCCATAAAGTTTATAGAAGAAAGGGGGGTGATAGTACAACCCATAGAAGGACAGATTTTTAGTGAATGAGGATTTCAGAGCTTGGAGAATTTGGTTTTATAGATAGGTTAAAGTCCATACTTCAAAGCCAAGCAATAGGTGATGATACCGCCTGCGTAAGGGTTGGGGATGTCAACCTTCTTCTAACCTGCGATGTGCTTCTTGAAGACAGGCATTTTAAAAGGAGTTATCCTCCATCTGCCGTAGGCTGGAAAGCCCTATCGGTTAATGTAAGCGATGTGGTGGCAAACGGTGGCACGCCCTTGTACGCCTTGATCTCCTTAATTTTGCCCGATATGGAAGTTAAATACATGGAAGAGGTTTATCTTGGTATAAAAAGGGCTTGTGAGTTTTATGGGTGTGAAGTGGTGGGGGGAAATGTGAGCAAAGGGGAGAAGCTATGTATTGATGTTTTTATGATAGGGAAGACGGATAGGTTTGTAGGCAGAAGGGGGGCAGAGGAGGGCGAAGGGGTCTTTGTTTCTGGAACTCTTGGAGATTCAAGGGCGGGGCTTGAACTTTTGCTTATGGAAAAGAAAAGCTATGAGGATTTTGAATTAAAACTTATAGAAAAGCATCTTAGACCTACTGCCAGAATTGACTTTGCAAAGCACATATCTAAATACGCATCTGCCAGCATGGACATAAGCGATGGGCTATCTTCTGATGCAGAGAAGTTGGCAAAAGCAAGCCATGTAAAAATAAAGCTTATTCCAGAAAAGCTACCCATATCCCAAGAGCTTTATCTCTTTTGCAAAAAGCACGGTAAAGACCCTATAAATTACGCCCTTTCGGGCGGGGAGGATTATGAACTTCTTTTTACCCATTCCTTAGACAAAATAACCCCCTTTTTAAGTATGGTGCATATAGGCTTTGTAGAAAAGGGAGAAGGTCTTTACCTTGGGGATAAACCAATAGAGCCCACAGGCTTTGACCACTTTAGGGTGTAGTTTTTGTTAATCCTTTGTTAACCCAAGGCTTTTATCTTATTTTTATCAAGTTCAGAAGGAGGTATAAGCATGAAGAAGGTGCTTTTGGCGTCCTTAGCTGTGCTATCGGGCATTGTTTTTGCCTCGCCCTATGAAAGGCATCACATGGACAGGTATTGGTGTCAACAAAACTGGGAAAGGTGTAAAAGCTTCAAGGAAGAAGAGCTAAAGCTCAAAGAGAGACACATTGCCAAAAAAAGGGAGTGTCTCCAAAAGGCAAAGGATTTTTGGAGCTACATGGAATGCAAGGCGCAGGTAAAGGTCCAAATGAAAAGGGAAAGATGGGAGCTAAGGCAGGAGTTTTTGGAGGAAGCAGAATAGGTGAGGCTTTTGTTGGTAGAAGATGATAAGGAGCTTGCAAGATCTTTGAAGGAGCTCCTTGAAGGGGAAGGCTATAGGGTGAGGTTAGCCCTTGATGGAAAGCGGGGGCTAAGCCTTGCCCTATCTGAAAACTTTGACCTAATCATCCTTGATTACTATGTACCCGGCTTGGACGGAAAGGAGTTTTTGAGGTTGCTAAGAGAGGAGGGGATAGAGGTACCTGTTATAGTTATTACGGTGATATCGGAGGTCAAGAGTAAGTTAGATTTTTTCCGTATGGGAGCCGATGATTACATAACAAAGCCCTTTCACTTTGAAGAGCTTTTGGAGCGTATAAAAGCCGTTTTGCGCAGGTACCATGGCTTTGGCAGTTGGGAGGTGGAAATAAAGGATGTGAAAATAAATTTACATCAAAAAAGGGTCTTTTTGAGAGGAGAAGAGGTAAAATTAACAGCAGGAGAGTACGCTTTGCTGGAGTATTTAATCTTAAACCGCTCTCGCTTTGTATCAAGGGAGGAGCTTTTGGAAAGGGCTTTAAAAAGTAAGGATTCTGAAGGCAACACCGTTGAGGTAATTATCCATCGTATCCGTAAAAAGCTGGGAAGGGATATAATCCAATCTCAAAGGGGCATAGGCTACAAGGTGGAATGAGGTCCTTAAATAGAAATTTTAGATGGTTTTTGCTTTTTATAGGCTTTTTTAGTCTTATCTTTTTTGCTGGTATCTACCTTGGTGTAGAAAGAAGGGTTTATTCCCTTATTGATCAACATCTGGTGGAAGACCTTGCAGAGTTTCAAAAGCTATACAAGGAAGATGAAGAATTTAGAAAGTGGGAGGTTTTTGTCCTTAGAAATCAAGAAGGCCTTATAATAGATACCAACAACCCTGACTTAATACCACCCTTTAGAAAAGATAAAGCGCCCTATATAGAAACCTTGAGCCTTGGGGGAAAAAGATACCGATTTTTGACGACGAAGACTTCCGATGGCTATTATTTACAGTACGGGCTTGATATAGATAAAAGCTTGGAGTTTTTAAAGCTTCTTAAAGGTGCTATCTTTATGGGTTATCTTCTTTTTATCCTTTCCTTTTTGGTTTTGTATTGGCTTTTTGTAAGGAGGGGGTTAAAGGGTCTTGAAAGGGCTGTAAAAGGTGCTTTGGAAGGTCAAAAAGTGGAGACTTATGAGGAGATAGAGCCCTTGGTGGAAGCTTTAAAAAGTAAGATGGAGGCTTTAAAGGAGCAATCAAGCCAGTATAGGGACCTTTTGATGGCCCTTAGCCACTCTTTGAAAACACCTTTGGGAAGGATATATCTCAGGTTAGACAAGCTTTCAAGGGATTTTAAAAATAAGGAGATTGAGAAGATAAAACAAGAGCTTCATAGGATAGAAAAGGTTTCCCACTCCTTTTTAAGGGTTTCTAAGCTTAGCGTACAGTCTTATAACCTGTCTTTAAAAAGACAGAATTTAAAGGATTTGTTAGAAGAGCTTTTGAGGCTGTATGAGGGTAAGGTTACAAGCTTACATCTTGAGGAGGTCTATCTCCTTTGCGACCCCGAGATCACCCTTGAGGTCTTTGATATCCTCTTGGACAACGCCCTTAGGCATGGAGAAGGAAGGGCATGGGTAAGCTTAACAAAGGATGCCTTTGTTGTGGAAAACCTATCTGAGAAGCCCCTTGGCATTTCTGAAAAAGGAAAAAAGGGTGGTGTGGGTCTTTATATAGCAAAAAGCTTGTGCCATGCGCAGGGCTGGAGCATAAGCCTTGAGGAAGCTCAAGAAGGAGATTTATACCGCATTAAAGCCAAGGTGTTCTTTGGTTAAAATTGACCTAAAAGGACAAAAGGAATTTTGCATCGTTGGCTTTTGTACGCTGGGTGAAAAATTCTCTCTAAGAAAGGTAAGCTGGAGGGGGCTTTGCCCCAAGGTAGAGCAGACATTCCTGCCCGTGCAGTATTTCTTAAATCCACAGGCAAGAATGCCTGTGCTATATACTATTATGAAAGAAGTTCATTAAATTTCTCACCCCGCTTACGCAAAAGGTCTACTATAATTCTTTCATTAGCGATGGAAGTAAAAAAAGGCATAGTTGCTGGGGGAAGCAAGGGAATAGGTAGGGCCATAGTTGAAAGGTTATTAAAGGAAGGTTGGGAGGTTTGTACTTGCTCAAGAAAAGAGGAGGATCTAATAAGGCTGAAGCAAGAGATGGGTAGCCCTAAGGGCCTGCATGTAAAGGCTTGCGATGTGGGGGACAGAAGGTCTGCAAAGGAATTTATAGCTTTCTGCGTGGAGAGGCTAAAGAGGATAGACCTCCTTGTTAACAATGCCAGCATCCTTGGAGAAAGGCTGTCTATAGAAGATTACCCTGAGGAGGTTTGGGAAGATGTAATAAGGGTGAACATAAACGGCGTTTTTTACATAACCAAGTATGCCCTTCCTTATATGCGGGAGGGTTCAATAATAATAAACCTATCTTCTGGCGCGGGGAAAAGACCGGCTCCCTATTGGGGAGCCTATGCCGTTTCTAAGTTTGGTGTGGAAGGCTTTAGCCTACTTTTGGCGGAGGAGTTAAAGGATAAGGGTATTAGGGTATATGCCCTAAACCCGGGCGCCACAAGGACGCAGATGAGGGCAAAGGCATACCCACAGGAAGACCCAAACACACTAAAACCACCGGAGAAGGTGGCAGATTTTATACTAAAGCTTATAAACTCAAAAGCACCAAGCGGCTCTTATGACTACAAAAATGCATAGATACATAAGCATAGGTCTTCTTCTTGGTGGAGCCTTCATTACCTTGCTTTCTTATCTATTTAGGGATCAGCTTGTGCTTGAAAGGTCCACTTTTGCCTTTTGGATAGCTACCTTGAGGATTACTTCTTTCTTCTTCCTTTTCTTTATGGCTATTTTGCTAATGGCGCTGGGCAAAAGGTTTATAAGCAAGAGGTTTTACTGGTTTGGACTATTTCTTTTCCCCGCCTTGTTTCCAGACATCTGCCACATACTATCCTTTGTCTTCTTTCCAGACTTTATAACTAAGAACATAAGGGACAAGGTGGCCTATCTCTCCTCATTATCAAAAGTTTTTGCACTTTTAGCCTTCTTTGTTCTGGTCTTTCATCACAAAATCAACCGATGGCTATCCGCCAAAAGCTATAGCTTTCTATTAGCCCTTTCAATAACAGCCTCTTTATATATAGTTCTCTTCTATAACACACTTCCACCTCTTCACATTGAGGGCATAGGAACGCCCCTTTATAGGGACATCTTTGAGCTGACTACCGCCGCTTTTTATGCTTATCTTGCCTTCTATGTGTTAAGAAACAGATCTCTTGGAGAGGAAGGCTCTTGGTATACCCTTACAGCCCTTGGCTTTTTGTCCCTTTCTTCCCTTGGTTTAGCCATTTATGAACGCTTTTACGATTTTTTAATAGTTCTTTCCTCTTTTTACCGGCTACTTGCCTACTTTCTACTTCTTTATGTGGTTCTTTACCTAAACATCAGGAAAGAGGCTATTAACATAATGGATGATGCAGCGGGCATCCTCAGAGATATACTAAGGATAAAGCCCATAAAAGAAGGAGACATTTACCTTTTTAATCTTGAGCATGGATTCCGCTACCTGATAAAAGCCCTTTTCCTTTATGATATAAAAAGTGGTAGACTTGTGGCGGCCGTTCACGGTCCGGAAAAGTTAGATGTACCAAGCATTGACATAAGCAATACAAAAAAGCTGGTTAAGGACCTTGGGGGCCATTACTTTCATAAAGAAGTCCACTACAGCCTTTATGAAAACTACCTTATTGTAAGCTTTCTTAGGGCTTATCCGGAAAGTCCATTGGCAAAGGTGCACGTGCATAACTCAGAGATAGCAGCATTGGGATACCTTCTCAACTGGATAAGCTTTGACAGGCTTATAGAAGAAAAAGCCAAAGAGCTTCAAAGGTTATACCTCCTTCTGGAGACTTCCGAGTTTGCTGCCCAGGCTTACAACGATATAGACACCTTTTCAAAGCAGGTGCTTGAGAGGCTTGATTATATCCTCGGCATAGATGGTAGTGTTTTTTACATCTGGAGTAAAGGCGCAGAACTTCCAGAGAGAGCAATATTTTCCAGCGGCTTTTTGGCAAACTTCTCAGAGCTAAAAACCTACGAGCTTTTAAAGGAGGTTATAGAAAGCCACCAAATGCATGGAATGCATAGGAATTACATTTATTGCAAGTTTGAGGAGGATCTTTACCAATCTGGTGTGATAGGGTTAAGAAGAGGAAGGGGCTTTGATGAGGAAGAACTACTATTTTTCAAGACGGTAAGCAACCAACTTTTCCATACGATAAGGCTTATGAAAGTAATAGAAGACCTTCAGAAGGCACAAGCAAGTATAAGATTGCTAACAGAATATGACCCTCTTACCATGCTCTATAACAGAAAAAGCTTTGAAGAGATCTTTGAAAGGGAGATAGAAAGGGCAAGTAGGTCAGGGGAGCCGCTATGTCTTCTTTTTATGGATGTGGATAACCTAAGGGTCATAAACAACGCTTACGGATACTTTGTGGGAGATTTGGTGCTTAAGCATGTGGCGGAGCTTATAAAAAGGAAAACAAGGAAGTTTGATATTAGTTGTAGGTTGGGTGCTGATGAGTTTGGTATATTACTTCCAAGAACAAGCAAAATGACTGCAGAATATATTGCAGAAAGGTTAAGGCAAGAAATTGCAGAAGCACCTCTTGTGGTTGGGGAGGAGAAAATACATATAAGCTTAAGCGTAGGCATAGTGTGTTATCCCTTTGATGCGGAGAAGAAAGAGGATATCCTTTCCCTTGGTGAGGCTCTTATAGCACTTATAAAGAAAGAGGGTAAGGGTAAAGTAAAGAAAGTGGAAGAACCTGTAAGCAAGATGCTTTCCACCCTTAGAAAGGCTGAAAGGGAAATATTAGGGTCCTTTGAAAAGGGGGCTGTTGAGGTATTTTTTCAAGAGATACTAAATGTACGTACTAACGCTGTGGAGGGTTTTGAGGCACTTATGAGGTTTAATGTAGGTGGTGGCTTTTTGCCTGCGGGCGATTTTATACACAAAGCGGAGGAGATGGGGGTAGTTCGTGAATTGGACAAAACAATGATAGAAAAGGTTTTTGAAGGTGTATCTACTTTGGAAAATAAGGATTTCTTCCTATTTATAAATCTTTCACCTCAGGGCCTTACGGAGGATTTTACAAAATGGGCTATAAGTGCGGTGGAGAGGTACGGTATAGAGTCAGGCAGGGTGGTTTTTGAGATAACGGAAAGGGAGGCCATAAAGGATATGGTGGAGGTTAGCAACTTTATAAAAAGTATGAAGGAGTTTGGTTTTAAGTTTGCCATTGATGACTTTGGCTCAGGCTATGCAAGCTTCCTTTACCTTAAATATCTACAGGTAGACTTTCTTAAGGTTGAGGGGGAGTTTATAAAAAGCATAAAAGATTCTGTTATTGATAGAAAGTTTGTAAAAAGTATGGTGGATATCGCCAAGGTGCTAGGCATCAAAACGATAGCGGAGCATGTAGAAGATGAAAAAACCTTCCATATGCTCCTTGAGCTTGGTGTGGATTATGCTCAAGGCTACTACATAGGAAGGCCTGGACCGATGGAGGAAAAGATTAGGGCTTACTTCTCCAAAAATATAGGCCGATGACTTGGAAGAGCAAGTTTATGGAGAAAACCATCAGGGCTGTGTATATGGTTGCCTTGTACCAAAAATCCATGGGATAGACTCTGAGTAGCATGTCTTCTTCTCTGAACCTCCAAGAGTAGGGATCAAAGAAAAGGTTATGAAAGGTAACAAATAGCCATTCATAGTCTACAAAGGAGGCAAAGAGCACAAAAAGGGCAAAAAGTTCCATGAGCAAAGCTCCAAAGAAGAGCACCTTTCCCATCTCTCTCAAGTTTTTCAAGCTAAGGAAGAGGAAAAGCCAAGCGGGAAGCCCGACGTATAAAAAAGCAAATAAAAAGCCCAAAAGTTTTTTAACATCCTCCATGTGTTTTATCTCCCTGTAGTTAAAGAGCCCCGAGCCTTTAAATTCTTCCATACCTTTGTCGGATAAAACGGACCTGAGTCCAAGCTTTGCTATGTTTAGCCGTAGCTCATAAGGCATTGGGTCTGGAGGAAGTTTTACCTTTGGGTAAAGGAAATCTACAAAGGCTTCGGTAAAGCTAATCCTGACACAGAACAGGGTTAAAAGGGCGGGAAAGAAGAGTATAAGAAGGACCTTTATAGGTCTCATACACTTACTTTACTTATAGCCCCTGATTGTTGTTGGTCCTGCGTGGCACGCTATACAGGATCTTTCCGTGCCTATAACTTTTACCAAGCCAAAGCTTTCCGCTATCTGCTGGTGTTTTGCATGGATGCTTTCCAAGGGTTTAAACTTTCTTACTTGCGGTATCTGCATACCTTGGTGGCACTGATAACAGGTGTACATAGCTTCCTTCCAAAGGCTTACCGCCTTTTCCTTATCCCTTTCCTCCAAAGCCTTAGGCAGCTCCTTATAAAGGATGTTGTTCCTGTGTTTTACCACCGCCTTTAGATCATCACCCCATTGGGCCACCATAGGCCCTGCCAGGGCCATGTTTTTACCGCAAGCGGAAAGGCCTGTGGGGCTGTTTACAAGCCTCAGAGCAGCATCAAACTCACCCTTTTCTATATAGCCCCTTAGCGCCACAAAGGAGAAGAAGGTTTTGTAGGCTCCCGCCTTGAAGTTTAGCCTAACATCTGCCAGATATCTGCCCGCTTGCATCACCTGTTCCTTGTTGGCACCACCTACAATTAGTATACTTTCCCCATCCTTTTGCAAAACTTTTATGGTAGGCTTTTCAAAGCTAAGCCCCAGCTCCTTCACTACATCGTTGTTGGTCCCAACCACTATAAGGTTTTTGTAGTCAAGGTTTTTTAGCCTTTGGTCGCTTATTAAAAGCTCGGGCATCCTTGACTGCTTTACATCCTCCGCGGTAAAGCCTATATCCTCCGTCCACTGCCCCAGATAGTAAGCTATCCTGCCGGCAAGGGCTATTATCTCCGGGTCCTCCTTTGATCCATAGACTATTAGGGTGTTGGGTATGGTGGCATCCTTTACGGCTGCAGGGGTACCCGTCCAAACCTCCCCGTACTTAACGTAGGGGAAAAGCCTGTCTGCAAAGGGTGGGTCAATAAGGGGCTGGGCAAAGGTAAAGCCAAAAAGACCAAGGAGAGCCAATTTTCTCATATCTTCCACCTCTTTTTTTATTATCGGGGTGAGGGGACTTGAACCCCTGACCTTCGGCTCCCGAAGCCGACGCTCTGCCACCTGAGCCACACCCCGTTAGGATAAAATTTTATCCCTTAAAAACTTTTCTATCTTATCCTTCCACCTTTTGGCAACAAAGAGCACCTCTTCCTGATCAAGGGTTTTTAGCTCTCCCTTTTCCATTAGCACCTTACCCTTGCATACGAGCGTGTCTATGTCGGAAGACTTGGCGGAGTATACAAACTGGGCTATGGGATCATAAAGGGGTTGAAGGTGGGGCTTGTCATAATCTACCAGCATAAGGTCTGCTTCATAGCCTACTTGCACCTTGCCCGCCTTTATACCCAAAGCTCTAAAGCCTTCTTCCGTGGCTATTTTTAGGGCTGTTCTTGCGTCCATGGCTTTTGCATTCAGGCTTGACCCCTTTTGAAGCTTTACCATAGTACTTAGCTCTTCAAGCATATCCAAGTTGTCGTTGGAGGCGGGTCCATCGGTGCCAAGGCATACATGAATACCCCTTTTAACATAATCGCTTATGGGAGCTATGCCCGAGGCAAGCTTTAGGTTGCTTTCTGGACAGTGAAGCACTTTGCTACCTCTTTCCTTTATCATCTCCCTTTCCTCTTCTGTGGTCCAAACCACATGAGCCATAAGTACCTTGCCGCTTAGCACACCAAGACTGTAAAGGTGTTCCACGGGCCTTTTCCCATACCTTTCAACGCAGGCCTCCACCTCTTGCTGGGTTTCGGCCACATGGGTATGTATGTAAACATCCTCCTCAAGGGCTAATTCATAGACCCTTTTGTAGGTGTCTGGTGAGCATGTGTAGACTGCATGGGGGCATAGCACTGGAAATACAAGCTCAGATCCTTTAAATTCCTTTATAAAGCCCTTTGCCCTCTGTAGGTACTCCTGCGGGCTTTTGGCAACCTTTGTGGGAAAGTCCAGTATTCCAAAGCCAAGCCCCGCCCTTACACCCGCCCTTTGGGCAACCTCCGCCACCGCTTCTTCAAAGAAGTACATATCCATAAAGAGAGTTGTGCCAGACCTAATAGCCTCCGCTATGCCTATCAAGGCTCCATCCCTTACAAACTCTGGGGAAACAAACTCCCCCTCCAAAACCCATATGACCTTTTGAAGCCAGTCCATAAGGGGAAGGTCTGCTCCAAGGCCCCTCAAAAGGCTCATGGATATATGGGTATGCATGTTGGCAAAGGAAGGAAAGGCTATCTTTCCCCCCGCATGTATAGTCTGTCTTGACTCCTTTTGGATTTCTTCTGAGATCTCCACAATTAGGCCATCCTTGACGCCTATATCTACAAGCTTTAACCCCTCTGGTAGCAAGGCTTTCTTAATCAACAGATCAAGCATGGCTTATATTATATTCCTTGTGAAGGCGGATAGATTTTCCAAAATACTCCAGCTTCAAAACCTTGAGCTTGAAATCCTTAGGGTAAAGAGGGCGGTAGAAAAACTGCAAGAGCAAGCAAGGGCCCTCTTGAAGGAAAAGGAGGAGGTTCAAGTCAAAAGGCAGGCCATAAGGAAAAGGATTGAGGGTATAAAGGAGGAAATAAAAAAACATATAGCTGGTATTGAGGAGTGCAGTCAAAGGGTGAAAAAAGCTGAAGAAAGCCTATCTCTTGCAAAAAAGGTTCAAGAGTACAAGGCCCTTTTGAGGGAGAAGGCAAAAAACGAAGACTGCATTATAAAGCTGAGGAGCAGTCTAAAAAAGCTGGAGGAAGAATTAAAAAGCCTTGAAAAGGCTCAGGAGGAAAAGGGCTTGATAAAAAAGCTTGAAGAGATTGAAGAGGAGCTATCGGAGCTTGGATATTCCCAATCAAGGATGTACAAGAGGCTTGAAGAGCTGGAAAGGTCCTTTGAGCTTATGAAGCAAAGCACGGAGGATGATGTCTGGCAGGAGTACCTTAAGCTAAAGGGAAAGTATGGGTTGCCTGTAATAATTCCTGTGGATACCTTTGGAACCTGCGGACACTGCGGCACCAAGCTACCTTCCGCCCTTTATTCAAGGCTTGTAAGCGGTGAGGTGGTACCCTGCCCTTCTTGTGGAAGGCTTGTTTACTATGAAGGGGCTTAAAAGATTCTTCTTAGACTACGACCCATACCTGCTTTTTTCCCTGTTTGTCCTTTGCCTTATGGGGCTCATGGGAGTTTACAGCGCCACTTACAAAGAGGGCATCCTATTTTACAAACAACTCATCTACATGTTGATAAGCTGGTTTTTGATGCTCTTTCTATCAAGGGTAAACTTCAGAGCCCTATACGATCTTGCGCCGGTTATATACTTTTTTAACCTTTTTTTGTTGGTGCTTGTTCCCATATTGGGAAAGAGTGTTTATGGAGCCAAGCGATGGCTTGACCTTGGGCCCTTAAGCCTTCAACCTTCCGAGTTTTTCAAATTCTCCCTTGTAATCTTTTCCGTTTATGTGTTAAGCCATACCAAGAGGCTTTTAAGCAAAGAGCTTTTGATCCTTTTTCTTGCCTTTGCCATACCCTCCATCCTTACCCTAAAGCAGCCCGACCTTGGCACCACCGTTATATACCTGTTTATCCTTACCCTTTCCCTTTTCCTTCATGGTTTAAAGCTCCGCTACTTCATCCTATCTGGGCTTTTCTTCCTGCTCCTGTCCCCCCTTCTATGGCACCTTTTAAAAGACTACCAAAGGGCTCGTATCCTTGCGGTAATAGACCCTTATGAAGACTACCATGGCAGCGGCTACCAGCTTATACAGTCTATGATAGCGGTAGGTTCTGGTGGCTTCTTGGGGAAGGGCTTGCTCGGCGGCACCCAATCCCATCTTCTGTTCCTACCGGAAAAGCATACGGATTTTATCTTTTCGGTGATCTCGGAGGAGCTTGGTTTTTTCGGTAGCTTTATTCTCGTTTCTGCCTTCTTTTTCATCTTTTATAGGACCGTAATATACGCCCTTCTTATTCCACCAAGCGTGGAAAGGCTGTATGTAGGTATTTTTGCGGGCACTTGGCTCTTTCAAGGCTTTGTAAACCTTCTTATGACCATGGGCTGGGCTCCTGTGGTGGGCATTCCCTTGCCCTTTGTAAGCTACGGTGGCAGCAGCCTTCTTACCTTTTCCCTTCTCTTGGGCCTTCTCTTTTCCATCATAAGGGAGCAAAGAAATAGACCCATAAGGTTTGAAGATGGTTAAGGGAATCTACTTTCATATTCCCTTTTGCTCCTATAAGTGTCCCTACTGTGATTTCTTATCCTTTGTAGACCCTTGGGCAGACCATGAGGAATACCTTTCATTACTCCTTAAAGAGCTTGACCTGTGCAAGGACCTTGATTTCTCTCTAAAAACCCTGTACTTTGGCGGTGGCACACCTTCTTTAATAAAGCCCAAGCTTTATGAAGGTTTTATAAAGGGGCTTTCAAAGAGGCTTGACCTGTCTTTTGTGGAAGAGGTAAGCCTTGAAGCGAACCCAGAAAACTACAGCTTTGAGGATTATAAAAGATTAAGGGAGATAGGCTTTAACAGGATAAGCATAGGGGCGCAGAGCTTAAGGCAGGAGGGCTTGAGAGCCCTTGGAAGGCGGCATTCGGTAAAGGATACATTCCAAGCCATATACAACGCCAAAAAGGCAGGCTTTGAAAACATAAACGTAGACCTAATATACGGCTCTCAGGGACAAAGTCTAAAGGATCTGGAAGAGGAAATAGACCTTTTAAGAGACCTTCCCATTACCCACCTTTCCTTCTATCTTCTTACACCCTACGAAGACACCCAGCTTGGCAATTTGTACAACAAAGGCCTTTTAAAGCTTCCTTCCGAGGATACCATAGCGGATATGTACAACCTTATCTGCTATAGGCTTGAAGCCATGGGCTTTTTGCACTATGAAATCTCCAACTTTGCCCTTGAAGGTTATGAATGCAAGCACAACCTCCTCTATTGGACCCATGAAGAGTTTTTGGGCCTTGGTCCCTCTGCGTGGAGCTTTGTAAAAGATAGAAGGCTTGGCAACACAAGGAATTTAAAGGTTTACAAAGAGAGGGTGTTAAAAGGGGAAAGGCCCATAGAATATAAGGAGGTCCTTGAAGGCAAGGGAAAGGTGTATGATTATCTTTTTGTAGCCTTGAGGACAAAAAGGGGGGTGGAGAAGGGGCTTTTACCATCCCTCCCAGAAGAGCTAAAGGAGTTTTTTGAAGAGGAGGAAGGCAGGCTAAGGCTCAACAGAAAAGGCATGTTGGTTATAAACGAGATACTCTTAAGGCTCAAAGAGTGTATATTTTAGTTTATGCTAAGCAGGAGGGATTTTGTTAAATCTACGGGCTTGATACTTGTTTCTTCCTCTTTGTTTTCTTGCGCTGGAGCAACTTCCGGCAGAACTTTTTTAAACCTCTTGCCAGAGCAAAAGGAGATAGAAATAGGGAAGTCCTATGTGCCCTACGCCATAGAGGAGTTTGACGGCTTATACCCAGACAGACAAGTCCAAGAATATATAAGAAGCGTAGGCTTTAGCCTTGCAAAGGTAGCGGAGAGGAAGCTTCCCTATGAGTTCTACTTGGTGAACTCTTCACAGGTAAACGCCTTTGCCCTTCCCGGCGGCCCTGTTATGATAACGAGGGGTTTATTGCTTAGACTAAACTCGGAAAGTGAGCTTGCCAACGTGCTTGCCCACGAGTTCGGACACATAAACGCAAGACACCATGCAAGGTTTTTAGAAAAGCAGTTTGGCTTAAGCCTTCTTTTAAACATAGGAGCCATATTGGTGGGTGGTAAACCCTACGGGGAAGCCCTCTTACAGTTTGGCCAGATAGGAGCCAGCTTGTTGACTTTGAAGTTTAGCAGAGACCAAGAGAGGGAAGCAGACAGGTACGGTCTAATTTATGCCTATAGGGCTGGATATGATCCCATGGGTATGATAAGGGTTTTTGAAATGTTCAAGTCTATGGAAAGGGGAGAAAGGGCGCCCGAGTGGCTTTCCACACACCCACTCCCCGAGACAAGGATTCAAGAAGCAAGGAAAGTCATAGAAAGTTTTAGGCCAGAAGGCCGGTTTATACAAGACACCCAAGACTTTCAAGCTGCAAAGGAAAAGCTCTTAAAAACCAAGCCTTCCTTTGATGAGTTTGAAAAAGGGAAAAAAGCCTTTGCCAACAAAGACCAAAGGCAAGCTTTGTTACACTTCCAAAGGGCTGTAGAAATCTACCCACAGAACTATACAGCAAGGGCCTACATAGCTTATATATTGGCAAACGGTGTAGACCTTTCACAGGCGGAAAGGCAATCAAGCTTGGCTCTTCAAACAATGCCAGAAGTTTTTCTAACAAACTACATACACGGATATGTTAAATTCTTAAGGAGAGAGTATCAAGAATCTTTAAAATACTTGCAAAAGGCAAACCAGCTTATACCAGACCATGCCTCCACCCATTACTACCTTGGAAGGAATTACGAGGCCTTAGGTCAAAGAAACAGAGCAATAGAGCACTACAAAATTGCCCTTGAGTTATCCCAAGGAAGGGCTCCTTGGGCAGAAGACGCAAGGGAAAGGCTAAGAAGGTTATAATTTTCTCATGGATGTCTTGATGGGAGTTGGAAGGGCTGGCCTAAAGTCTGGAGAAAAGCCCGACATACTAATAATTTTGTTGCCCAAAGCATGTAATGCTTCCTTTCTTTTCACAAAGAACCATTTTAAGTCTGCCAGTCTTTTGTATTCCCAAAAGGTTTTCAAAGGTACGGTAAGGGCTATGGTAATAAACAGTGGAAATGCCAACTGCGGAGTGGGTAGGGAAGGCCTTTTACATGCAGAGCTTATGGCAAAAAGGGTGGCCCAAAGGCTTGATATAGAGGAAGGACAAGTCCTTGTCTTTTCTACGGGTATAATTGGAAAGCCTTTACCCATAGATAAGGTCCTTTCTGCTATAGATTCCGCTTGTGATATCCTCGAGCCCCTTGACCTAAAGAGGGCAAGCGAGGTAATATCCACAACGGACAGCTTTCCCAAGTATGACTTTGTAAAAAAGGACAAGCTTGAAGTCTTTGGCTTTGCCAAGGGTGCGGGCATGATACACCCCAACATGGGCACCATGCTTGCCTTTGTCTTTACCAACGCGGACCTAAGGGAAGATATAATAGGCAGGCTCCATAGGGACATAAACGATAGAACCTTTAATTCCATAAGCGTAGATGGATGTATGAGCACCAATGATAGCTTTGGCCTTATAAGCCTTGGTCTTGTAAAGGAAGATTTGCAAGAGGTGAGCAGTGCTATAGAAGAGGTCTCCCTCAGCCTTGCCAGAAAGATAGTTGAGGATGGAGAAGGTGCAACAAGGATAATAAAGGTGGTTGTTAAAAATGCCTCCATACAACTAAAGGCAAGGCTTATAGCCCAAGCCATAGCCACTTCAAACCTTGTAAAAACGGCAGTTTTTGGAAAAGACCCAAACTGGGGAAGGATAGTGGCGGCGGCAGGCTCCACACCTTTCCCCATAGACCAGTTTAAGTTAAAGGTTTACATAGGAGGCCACCTTGTATACGATGGAAAGGTACACCCAAGGGCCTTGGAAAATGCCAAGAAGTATATGGAAGAGTCTCAAGAGATTGAGATTAGCCTTGACCTTATGGAAGGAAAGGAGAGCTGGACCTATTACTCTTCCGACCTAACCTACGATTATATAAGGATAAACGCAGAATACACCACTTGAAAAGGTCAAAGACCGTTTTAAATTAATAAACCATGAAAAGGTACACGCCCTACCTATTAGCCTTTATCCTTTTTGTGATGATAGCCTATTTTGGACTAAAGCATAAAGAGGAGGACTCCCTATCTTCCTACAAGCCGCCGGTAGAACAAAGCCTTCCAGACTTTACCTTTAAAACCCTTGACGGAAAAGAGATAAGGTTATCAAGCTTAAAGGGTAAAGTGGTTTTGGTAAACTTCTGGGCTACTTGGTGCCCACCTTGCAAGGAAGAGATGTCCATCTTTGAAAAGGAGTACAAAAGGTGCAAAGGCAAGGGCTTTGAAATATTGGCGGTGAATACGGATAGCTCCCAAAGCGCCTTAGAAAAGTTTTTACAGAAAAACCCTTACTCCTTTACCATAGTTAAACCCACGGAGGACTTGGAGAGGGAGCTAAAGCTTATGGGATTTCCCACCTCTTACCTCTTGGATAAGGAGGGGAGGATACATCGTATAAAGCTTGGCATTTACCGGGAGCTGGAAAAGGATTTGAAAGAATTGCTCGGATGCTAAGATGTGGTATAATTTGAAGTCTGGAGGTAGTTAAATGGCAAAGGTTAAGATGAAAACCAACAGATCTGCAAAGAAGAGGTTTAAAATAACAGCCACCGGTAAAATAAAGAGGTACAAAGCTGGCGGAGCTCATTACAATACTCACAAATCAAAGAAGAGGAAAAGGAATCTGAGAAAGCCTACCCTTGTCCACCCGGGCTGGGAGGACAAGGTAAGGGGCATGCTTAAGGAGTTTTAGCCAAAGAGGTCTCTCCAAAGACCTCTTGCCCACTCTTCATACCTCTTAGCCGTTGCCTCCTTCCTTACATTGTCCTCTCTATGGTTTGGTATAAACCTCTTTGAACCTGCATCGTACTTAAAGGAGGTTTCCGTCATTATAGCCTCCTTATCGCTTACCATGGCATAGCATATCATCTGAAGATACTCTTCTTTGACCTCTTTGCCCAATATTCTTGCATTTATTGTCTTTGCCACCACTTTACCCTCCGAGTGGGCTGCATACCCACTCTTTGGAAGGTAGCTTTGGGAGGCATCACCTATCACAAAGACATTCTTCACAGAGCTTTCAAAGGTAAGTGGGTTCACCTCCACCCATTTTTGTCCCCTTTTAAGAAGTCCAGCTTCTTGTAAAAGGTTGCTGGCCTTCATGGGCGGTATTATGCTGGCAATATCATACTTAAAATCTCCATGGGAGGTTTTAACAACCCTTTTGTGCACGTCTATATCTCTAACCTGTGCAGAGGTTACAGGCACCAGCACCCACCAAAAGGTCCCTTCTACTAACACCTGACCACTGCTTGAACATACTTATCCACCTCCATAACTATACATTTTTCCACAAGCTCTTTGGCCTTTGCAGTGGTACCATACTGTTTCCTTAACTCTGTCTTATAGTTATCAAAAAACTGGTCAAACTGGTCCCTGCCAAGAACACCTACAGCGTAAAACTGACCATCTTCTTCTTTTAGCACTATAGAAGCCAAGGGCACTTCCGCAGGACCATCTATAACCTTGGCACCTTCTTTAGGGTCATACAGCGCCAAATGGGCGCAGCACTGGATTATTCCCCCTTTTTTTGTAGTCTCGGAGGGCTTATCTGGTGGATAGTAGTTTATAAAAGAATAGTCCTTTGTTGGATAGCTCCACTGATGGGCACATATGGCAGAATAGGCTACTATGCTCTTTTTTGAGCCTACGCCGCCGGGCCATAGGTAGCTATTGCCATCCTTTAGCTTTATCTCCATTGGCTTGATCTCTTGGCCCAGGTTTATGAGATAGCAAGGGGTGGAGGCGTGCGGGTAGAAGAAGATGTAGTTAACATGGGGCTTTATATCCTCTTCCTTCAAAGGAGTTCCATCCTCTTTTAGAAGGATGGCTTTGTTATAAGTTTTTAGCATTCCATCCTGCTGGCCTGCCAGCAAATTGGAAAAAATACTGGCATCCAGCATAGAAGCCATAGCCACCGTACCACAAGCTATAATAAAATCCCTTCTATCCATAGATTAATACCTCATTTTTTACAGGAGGGGGCAAGCCCCCCAAAAATTACGCAAACATATCCTTGTACATAGATTTTGCCCACTCATAGGTAGCCTTTGCCAAGGCCTCTGACCTTTCGTTTACAGTCTTTGGCTTTGGCACTATCTTCTTCTCCTTCTCGTTGTACTCGTAGGTGACGTTTATGACTATTGCTTCTTGTGGAGAGCCGTTTACCATGGAGTAGCAAGTGTTGTCAGGAAGGGCAGGCTTATATTCCTTTCCTGCTATCCTTGAAGCGATAACCTTTGCCACTATCTTGCCTTGTGAGTTGCCCATATGACCGCTCTTTGGATAGGGGACTCCACTTATTACATCGCCTACCAAGAAGACATTGGGGTCTGCCTTTGCTTGGAAGGTGAGGGGGTCTTGGTTTGCCCAGCCCGTGGGCTTGCCCTCTTTGTCCTTTGCTATGAGGTCTGCCATCCACACAAGCTCTCCCGCCTGATGGGGTGGTACAAGGTTTGCATCTGT
>JBKBHW010000023.1:0-24460 GCA_046297555.1 Aquificaceae bacterium | reverse complement strand
ATTCAGACCACCGCATAGGCGTGGTATCTTCTTTTGACAAAGGTAGGGTTATTTCCCCCTTTTTGTAAAGGCATGCTGCAATGTGCTACTATCAAGGGTTTCTTTATTTGTGCACCAAAACTTATTTTTTATAAACCTCTCACCGTTATAAAGCGGTATTATTACGCTTACCATCTTTGCCTTAAGTTATAATTTTAGCAAAATGATTAAAGGGGGGTTAAGTATGGATGCCTTTGGTATGTTGGAAGGTTTTCCGGAGCAGTTCAAAAGAGTTGAGATTGAGGCTATACAGGTGGAAGGATACAAAGGCGTGGCCTTTAGTGGTATGGGGGGGTCTGGCATAGTGGGGGATTTTATGAAGACTTTTTTGAAAACAAACAGGCCCGTGCTTTCCCTAAGGGGGTATGAGCTTCCATCCTTTGTTGAGGAGGGTTGGCTTTTGGTTTGCACCAGCTACAGTGGAAACACGGAAGAGACCATAAGCGTGCTTGAAGAGGCTTTAAGAAGGGGCATAAAGCCCATATGTGTAAGCTCTGGTGGAAGGCTAAAAGAGATAGCCCAAAGGGAGGGTCTAAGGCATATTCCTTTACCCATCGGATACCCGCCAAGGTACGCCCTCGGCTTTATGCTATCGGCCCTTATGTGCCTTTTTGGGATGGGAGAGAGGGTGGAAAGGATAGGTAGCCATCTTACAAGACACAAGGAAAAGATAAAATCGGAGGCAGAAAAGGTAGCCAAATCTTTCTTCTCTTACCTTCCGGTGGTTTATGGCACACCTCTTACAGAGGCTGTGGCCCTCCGGTGGAAAACCCAGATAAACGAAAACTCAAAAACCCTTTGTTATAACGCGTACCTTCCAGAGATGCACCATAACGAGGTGGTAGGTTTAGACAATCCACAAGTAAGAAACCTTTGCAGCTTCCTTCTACTCTATGATCCACAGGACCATCCAAGGGTGATAAGGAGGGTTGAGATAACAGAGTCTATCTTCAAAGAGCTGGGAGTGGTTCTCAAGGTTTTAAAGGGAGAGGGGCAGGACATAGTGGAAAGACTTCTTTATCTTACCTATTTTGGCGATTGGACAAGCTTTTACTTGGCAGAGCTGTACGGACAGAACCCACTACCCGTCAGGGTGATAGACTTTATAAAAAGCAGATTGGTATAATTTAGCGCATGGAGCTAAGCTGGCTTGTTTTTGGGGCGGTAGTTCTCACTGCCCTATTTTTGGACCTTTTTGTATTTCACAGGCATCCCCACAAGATATCTATAAAAGAATCTTTGTGGCTTTCTGCCTTTTGGATAGCCCTCGGACTTGCCTTTGCAGGCTTTGTGTATTACACAAGGGGCTATGATAGGACGGTAGAGTACCTTACCGGTTATCTCCTTGAAAAGTCCTTGAGCCTTGACAACATCTTTGTCTTTATACTCATCTTCTCCTACTTTAGGATACCGGAAGAGTACAGACATAAGGTACTTTTTTGGGGTGTTTTGGGTGCCATAATCTTTAGAGCCATCTTTATCTTTGCGGGGCTTGAGCTTATAAAACACTTCCACTGGGTGGTGTATGTCTTTGGAGTTGTGCTCATCATCTCAGCCATAAAGCTCCTAACCACAGAAGAAAAAGAATTCCATCCGGAGGAGACCATTGTTTATAAAATAGCCAAAAGGCTCATACCACTAAAACCGCATAACGGAGATGGCCGCTTTTTTATAAGAGAGAGTAAAGGTATTTATGCTACGCCCATGTTCCTTGCCCTTCTCTTTGTGGAAAGTTCAGATATTATGTTTGCCATAGACTCGGTGCCAGCCATAATAGCTATATCAAGGGACCCCTTTGTGGTATACACCTCCAACATATTTGCCATATTGGGCCTTAGGTCTCTTTACTTTGCCGCCGCAGGCATCCTGCCCCTTTTCCACTACCTACACTACGGCCTTTCCTTTATCCTTGGCTTTATAGGTGTGAAGATGATCTTGTCAGAGTTTTATAAAATACCGGTGGAGGTTTCCTTGCTCTTGATCGGTAGTGCCATTTTTGTATCTGCGGTAGCTTCCTTGGTAGTTAAAAAGAAAGTAGATGGTTAAACTGCTGCAAGTGGTAGACGGTGTAGGTTGGGGTGGTACAAAGGAGCAAACTTATCTAATAACCAGAGAGCTATCCCAAAGGTCTTTTGAAGTCCACATGGCTCTCTCTTTTCAGTATGACCTAATGGTAAACAAGCTAAAAGGTTATAACGTAAAGCTTCACTTTTTTGAAAAGCATAATAAGCTCTCCAGGTACAACCCTTTTAACTATTACAGGCTTTGGAAGATTATGAAGGAGGGGAACTTTGATATAGTTATAGCCAACTCCCCACATGCCCTTGACTTTGTAAGGGTTGTTATGAGCTTTCTTAAAAATAGGCCAAAGCTTATAGCATATAAAAGGACTGGAAGAGGTTCCAATATCTTTTCCAAGCTTTTTAAGTACTCTTTTGCAGATAAAATAGTGGTGGTTGATAGGACAACCTTTGAAAGGTTAAAGGGAGAAGGCTTTTTTCCAGAAAAGTTGGTTTATATACCAAGCGGGCTTGACCTAAATAGGTTTAAGCCTATGGACAGGGAAAGGGCTTTGAAAAAAAGAAGGGAGCTTGGTATAGATACGGATAAAAAGGTTTTTATAAATGTGGCCAACTGGAACCCACGGCATAAAGGTCAGCCCTTCCTCATAGAAGCTTTTTATAGGCTAAACTGTCCACAATGCCTTCTTCTTCTTGTAGGTATAAACACGGAAAAGGAGGCGCCAAGGTATGCCAAAAGTTATGGCCTTGGCGAAAGGCTTATAGGTCTTGGCTTTAGAGATGATGTGCCAGAGCTTCTTAACATGGCAGATTACTTCGTTTTCTCTTCTTACTTTGAAGGTATTGCGGGAGCTCTCCTTCAGGCTATGGCCTGCGGCAAAGTGGTTATATCCACCATTGCGGGTGGAATAGGGGATTACTTAAAGGATGGGGAAAATGGCTTTGCGGTAAGGGTGGGAGACCTTGAGGGCTTTGTAAATAGGTTAAAAAGGGCCCTTAGCCTCTCGGAGGAGGAAAGGGAAAGGCTTTCAAAAAAGGCTATAGAAACGGCACAACAATACTCCATAGAAAGGACTGTGGACAAGTACGAGGAGCTTTTTAAGGACCTACTGGGTATATCCTAAGACCTTCAAAGTATTCCATAAAGGCCTTGTTTATAAAAAGGCTTCCATCCTTGAAGAGTAAGAAAAAGCCTATGCGAGGGTTGTCTCTTATAAACCTTTCCCTGCTTTCGTCATCCATGGCTAACAAGATGGTCTCTAAGGCGTCTGTTATAGTACAATCGTGGTAAGCCACCGTTGCCTGAAGAAGGCTGTTTTCCTTTCCTATTATGTGCTTTCTAAGGTAGTTGCCGCCTGTAGAAAGGCACACATCCTTTGAGTTGTAGCCCTCGGCCAGCAGTTTGTAGTTTATAGGATTAAGGATGGCAAGGAGCCTTCTGTGGCCCCATACCCTTAGATCTCCCGCTATAGAAATAAAGCCCCATGGTGTTTTTAGACTTTCATAGGTCTTTTGCACCGCATAGCCCTTTCCTACACCACCAAGGTCTATAGCCATGCCCTTTTCTAAAAGACAGACCCTACCACCCTCTATGCTTACCTTTCTGTAGTCTATAAGCCTCCTTGCCTCCCCTTCACTTATTAGCCCCTTTCTCTTATAATTTATGGTGTAAGCACCTACCGTTATATCAAAAGAGCCGTAAGTCTTTTCAGATAACTCAAGGGACTTCTTTATTATTTCAAGGGTTTCTTCAGACACCTTTTCACACCCTATGCCCGCCATCCTATTTATCCTTGATATCTCCGAGTCTTCTATATAGTCTGACAGCTTCTCTTCAAGACCTTTCAAATACCTGTAAGCTTGGTACTCTTTACCCTCTGGAAGTTCTATAAGGGCATAGGTGCCCATAAGGTAAAAGAGCTTTTCTTGAGAAAAACAAAGGGAAAGAAGAAGAAGGAAGGATAAGAACCTCACCTTCTTCTTTGTTGCTTCTTTTGAGGTGGCTTGGGCTCAAAGGTGGAAACAACTACTTCATAGTCCTTTATGTAAACCCTTGCGGGCTTTACCTTGCCACCTTCAAAGACAAAGCTAAGCATGGTATTGTTTTGAAGGGAATTGTAAAGAGCCTCATCTACCACTATACCGCTTACAAAACCCATACTTGTCAAAGAAGGCTGAAGGATAAGGCTTGGCTTGTTGTTGTACATTAATACCCTTTTGAGGTCGCCGTTGAACTGAGATTGTACCTCCTCGTGGGGCCTTTCTCCAAAGTATGCCATATAGATGTGCATTGGCTGTAAAGTTTTGAGCCTTTCTTCAAGCCCTTCACCACCCTTTACATAGTAAGCCTCCACTCCCAAGGTCCTCAAGGAAGCCACCAAAGAAGCCGAGAAGAGGGCGCAAAGGTCCGCCGTTTCCATATAAACCACCGCAATACGGTTATAACCCATATCCTTGAGCAGCTTGGCTATTTGAACGCTGGCATTTATCCTTGCATTTGCCCTTTCTGGTAGCAAAAAGGGATTTGCTTGCTGGGCATAGGAAAAGCTAAAAAGGCCTATTAGTATTAAAAGCTTAAAAAGTATCTGTCTCATGAATAGTATTATAGCATAGGCATTCTTGCCTGTGTGAAAAACACTTCACAGACAGGAATGTCTACGCTGCATATCAAAAAGGCGGGCAAGGATACCCGCGCTACCTACTATTGCGCAATGGATCTATTGAAATATCTATTTATGAAAGCTTACCTAAAAACTCTTTTTTATAGATCTTCCACCTTGCTGGGTCAAGCTTTGTGGAGCAGCCCAAGGAGGAAAGGTCATAGACCTTGAAGGCTTGGGGTTCATCTGGCGTGCTAACAAAGAAAAAAACAGTGCCCGCGGGCAGATGCTTGTTTTGCTCCTTCCAACCCTTTACCCTGTTAACAAGTTCGTAAAGCTTTTCCTTTATCCCCTCTGCGTCAAGGCTTTGAGTTTTACCATTTTCCTCAAAGATCCATACGCCATCTTTTATGCTCTCTATGATCTCCAAAACCCTCTCTTCGGAAGGTATGCCATAAAACCTCATTAAATCTCTCCTTTGTTGATAAGCTTTGCCACATCCTTTGCAAAGTAAGTGATTATCATATCCGCACCGGCCCTTTTTATGGATATCAAGGTTTCTACCATCACCCTCTTTTCATCTATCCAACCGAGCCTTCCCGCAGCCTTTATCATAGCGTACTCGCCGCTTACATTGTAAGCGCACACAGGCAAAAGGGTGCTTTCTTTAACCTTTGCTATTATGTCAAGGTAGGCAAGGGCTGGCTTTACCATAACTATGTCTGCACCCTCTTGCACATCCAAAAGCACTTCCTTTAGAGCTTCCCTTGAGTTGGCAGGGTCCATCTGGTAGCTCCTCCTGTCTCCAAAGGCTGGGGCCGATTCGGCAATTTCTCTAAAGGGTCCATAAAAGGCGGAAGCGAATTTGGCAGAGTAAGCCATTACGGGAATATGTTCAAAGCCAGAAGAGTCAAGGGCTTCTCTTATGGTTTTGACCATACCGTCCATCATCCCCGATGGAGCAAGCATGTCTGCACCGTTTTTTGCATGGGAGATGGCTTGTTTTTTTAGGTTCTCCAAGGTAAGGTCGTTGTGCACATGCCCCTCATGTATAACTCCGCAGTGTCCATGGCTTGTGTACTCACAAAAGCATACATCGGTAATCAGATACATCTCGGGCACTTCTTTCTTTATCAGCCTAAGGGCCCTTTGAATAATCCCTTCATCGCTCCATGTATCGGAGCCCACATCATCCTTATGCTGGGGTATGCCAAAGAGGATTATGGCGGGTATGCCAAGGTCTCTTACCTCCTTTACCGCATCCACCACCTTGTCAAGGCTGTACCTGTAAACCCCGGGCATGCTTGGCACTTCTTCCACTATACCTTCACCGTAGCGTACAAAAAGGGGATAAATAAGGTCATCAAGGGTTAGCTTCGTTTCCCTTACAAGCCTTCTTATGTTTTCCTTTCTCCTTAGTCTTCTTGGCCTTAACTTGGGGAATTCCATGGAATATAATATATACCATATGCCGGGTAGAAAAATCCATTTGGCGCAAGTGTCATATCTTTTTGCTGTCCGATTGAGTTATTAATCTATGACTATGTAGCCAGACAGGAATGTTCTTAAACACACAGGCAAAAATGCCTGTGCTACTTCTTTAATTAAAATAAAAACTATACGCCAGGTGAGAAATTACCTCTTAGGGAATGTGCCATTTCTTTGCTTCAAACATTCTAACTGTAGGGCGGGGCAAAAGCCCCGCCCTTTTATTCGGGCAATCATAGAGGTAGCACGGGCATCTTGCTTGCAATCTTTGATTATTTTTTTTTACACAGGCAGGGATGCCTGTGCTACCTCCTTTTATAAACCTAGTTAACTGTAGGGGTAGTTCATGAGCACCCCTATAAAGGTTGAATTTCTCATCCATCTTATAGCGGTTATAATATTTGTTAAATGAAGAACAGGGAGATCTTTGAAAAGGCAAGGTCTTTTATGCCGGGGGGTGTGAGCTCCCCAGTAAGAGCCTTTAAGGCGGTAGGAGGAGACCCAATCATAGTTTCAAGGGCAAAGGGGTCAAAGCTTTGGGATGTGGAGGGAAAGGAATACATAGACTTTCTCATGTCATGGGGCCCCCTTATTTTGGGACATGCCCATCCCAAGGTGGTGCAAGCCATAAAGGAGCAAGCGGAAAAGGGTCTTTCTTATGGCCTTACCAACCAGCATGAGGTGGAGCTTGCCCAGCTGGTGGTGTCTGCCATGCCTTCTGTGGAGATGGTCAGGTTTGTTTCCTCTGGCACGGAAGCTACTATGTCCGCCATAAGGCTGGCTAGGGGCTACACGGGTAAGAGATATGTGGTAAAGTTTGAAGGCTGTTATCATGGGCATGGTGATGCCCTTTTGGTGAGCGCAGGCTCTGGCGTGGCCACCCTTGGCATTCCCGGTACTCCCGGCGTGCCGGAAGAGGTAGCAAGGCTAACCCTTGTAATACCCTACAACAGCACGGAAGCCTTAGAAGAGGTCTTTAAAAGGTATGGTGAAGATATAGCCTGTGTTATAGTGGAGCCGGTGGCGGGCAATATGGGTGTAGTCCTTCCCAAACCGGGCTTTTTGGAAGCCATAAGAGACCTGACAAGAAAATATGGAGCTCTCTTTATCTGCGATGAGGTAATAACCAACTTCCGCCTTTCTGATGGTGGAGCCCAAAAGGTTTTTAACGTGGAGCCAGATATTACCTGTATGGGTAAAATACTGGGTGGTGGTATGCCCTTAGGAGCCTATGGTGGAAGAAGGGAGGTAATGGAAAAAGTGGCTCCAGAGGGTCCCGTTTACCAAGCGGGTACCTTGTCGGGCAACCCCCTCTCCATGGTTGCAGGCATAGCTACCCTAAAAGAGCTTTTTGAATTAAACCCTTACAACTATTTGGAAGGGCTAACAAAGAGGTTGACCTCCGGGGTTTCTAAGCTCCTCCATGAAAAGGGCATACCTCACAGGATAAACCAAATAGCCTCCATGTTTACCCTATTCTTTACAGAAGAGGAAGTTTATGACTATCAAAGCGCCAAAAGGTCAGACACAAACCTTTTCGGAAGGTTCTTTAGATCCTTGTTAAAAGAAGGAGTGCTTATACCACCCTCCCAGTTTGAAGCTTGGTTTTTGAGCACAGCCCACCAAGAGGAAGATATAGACCTTGCCCTTGAGAAAATAGACAAGGCTATAAGATCACTTTAACAGCTCTGAGTAGACATAGTAATTGTAGAGTACCCTTTTTACATAGTTCCTTGTCTCTGCTATGGGTATGGTTTCTATGAAGAGATAGGCATCCTCTGTGGTGTTCCAACTCTTTACTCTGGATGGACCGGCGTTGTAGCTGGCAAGGGCCCTAACCAGATCTCCATTCCACATATCAAACAGGTATCTAAGATAGGCCGTTCCCAAGCGTATATTTGTCTCTGGCTCAAAGAGGTTTTTTATTTCCACCCTTTCTTTTCTTGCCATGTATTGGGCTGTGCCATCAAGGAGTTGCATAAGGCCTTTGGCGCCTGCCACGGAGACTGCATAGGTGTCAAAAAGGCTTTCCTGCCTCATAACTGCGTATATCAAGGCAGGGCTAATTCCATAGATGTTTGATGACCTCTCTACACCCTTCCAAAAGGGCTTTGGAAAGGCTACCGCGCTATAAACCAAGCTACCATAGCCGTACTTTCTAACGGCAAACCTGATGGCAAGGTATGTATCAAGCTTTGATATGGCAAGGATATCGGAGGAAGATATCTCCCTTATCCTTTTGAAAGCCTCAAGCCTTGCATACTCTGGAAAGCCAGCAAGCCATATGGCTCTTATAACGCTTGCAGTTTTTGGAAGGTTTTCATCTTCCATCACCACCCTTATAGCCTTGCTTGCCACGGGAAGGCCAAGCATGGCACTTGCCACCGCATAATAAAAACCGTTTCCATTGGAAGCCTTTATAAGATACTCGTTGGCGCTCTCCTTGTCTATCATAAAGGCGCTCTTGTATGCCCAAAAGTAGCTCGCAGACTTCTCCTCTTTATCCTTAGAAAAAGCCAAAGACCTAAGAAAGCTATCAAGCGCCTTTGAATAATCCTCTAAGGCATAGTAAGACAGCCCTAAGTTAAACTCCTTTTTATAGGAAGGCTCCATGCGAAGAAAGTACTCAACAGCACACCTATAGTTCCCCCCTGTTAAACATTGCCTCCCTATTCTAAAGAGCGCATCAGACAAAAGCCCCCTATCTTGAAGTGTGGAGAGGACCTTTTCACTTTGTTCCCTTTGGCCAAGCTCAAAGTAAAGGACTGCAAGGTCTGCCTTTGCCCTCTCATCCTCACACCTCTCAAAGATATCAACGGCCCTCTCCCTTTCCCTAAGATACAAATAGGACTTTCCAAGCATATAGCATACCTTACTAAGCTCCAAGGGCTCCAAAAGGCTTACCACCTCCCTGTAGTACCTTCTTCTAAAAAGCTCCTCCGAGGCATGGAGGGCTTCCTCCGGGCCAAGCCTTAGCTGTGGTACAAACTCTCTAAAAAGCACCGGGTGTTTTAAAAAGCCCTCCTTTGGGTCAAGCCCAGACTCCTTCCAAAGCCTAACATAATCATCTCTGTACTCTGAGCTCAAGTTCCTTGGGTCTATATCTTTAAGCAGCCTTTTTACCTCTTCCTCCTTTCCTTTAGATTTCTCCAGCCTTGCCAAAAGGAGCATAAGGTCATCTTTGAAGACTGCATCTGGATAATCCCTTAGGATTTTATAGGCTATGGAAGGGTCCGATGTTTGCTTGAATTGTAAAAGGAGCTCATACTCCTTTGGTAGCTGAGCCCAAGCGTAAAGCAAGGTAAAAAGCAAAAGTAGTATAGGCATACTACCTTATGTAGATGATTACAAGAAGGACAAGAATGCCCAAAAGCAGGTTAACACCTATAAGGTTGGAAATGTGGGAGAGTTTATTCCTTTTAAAGAGGAAGAAGTAGATGTATGCAAAGACTGCTACCATAAGGCCAAATAGGAATAACTTTATATGGAAAAGGGGGTTGTCTGTAAAATCCCTCCTATAGCCATGCCATAGGCCCATACCGGTAAGGAAAAGCACAAATATGGAAAGCCAGACAGCCAAGAAAAACTTAGAAAAAACTTGTTTTAAAAACTTACCTCTTTGCTCTTCCTGCCCTATCTCCCTCAAAGAAGGTTTCAAAAAAAGCAAGCTGTATACCATACCACCTATCCAAACTATGGCAAAGAAAAGGTGCAAAAAAAGCAGGCTTTTAATCATTGTTTACTTCCTTCCTGATCTTTATAACCTTTACCTTACCCTGAGCTATATCCTCTATAGCTTGGAAGGTCTTTTTGATTAGCTCGCCCCTTGCCCTATCTCTGATAAATATATCATCACCTCTTTCAAGAAGCTGTTTTACCCTTTTTGCAGCTGCATGCACAAGCTCATACCTTGAAGACACCTTTTCCAAAGCCTTTTCTATATTAGGTCTTCTGCTCATTCCTACCTCCTTTCAACAGAGAATATTATAACCAATACGTACTGGGAAAGTATTATACAAAAGGCGGGCAAAGCCCGCCGAGGAGTCTTAAAGATAGTTGCGTGCTATTATGATAAGCCCGGTGCCTATAAAGACTATAGCCCAGAGGGCTACCAAGAAAACGGAAAGCTCTCCAAGGTGGTGTTCTGTTTCACTTGCTTGGTAGACCTGTCCCTGGGATGTTCTTCCTGCTTGGAATGCCATCCACCATGCGTAGGCATACAAAACAAGCCCGCCCAAGGTGGTACCCAGAAAGAGCATGGGGCTTAGCCACTCAAGGTTCATCTTGTAATCGTATATAGAATAGCCAAACCTTGCAGTGGATGCCACTCTTAAATACTCTCTAAAGACTGCTATTAGCAAGGTGGCAAGGACCCCACCAAGAAGGGAAGGTATGGCCATTCCGATGGGATTTTTCTGAGCCACAAAGATGATGCCTGCACAAATAAGAAGCCCTATCAAAGAAAGTATGGTAAAGATGCTTCCCTTTGCGTTCCAATCGGAAGGAAGGGTAAGAATATGGAGGATGTGAAACACTATCCAAGCGGCACCGCCATACAGGGCAAGCTTTGCACCAAGGTTTGCAGAGAAATTGATGTAATCTTGGCTAAACTCTGGCCTTTTACCAAAATACCAGCTGTATAGCATCATAAAGACGCCAGCAACAGCCACGGAAGGGAAGACCAGAAGGGAAAGGAATCTAAAGAGGTTAAAGGCGTATATGTTCCATCCGCTATGGTTCATGGTGGTTCCACCAGAGGTGTACCACTCTACCCACTTTTCTGGAAAGAGGGATTGGTAGTTAACCACATGGATGATAAAGCCCACAAGAAGCAAGAAGATAACACCACCTATGGAGAAAAGGGTTGCCACTTGGGGCTTTTGCCTGCTAAAGTAAGCAAACCATATAAGGTAGTAGCCTATAAGGAGAAAAACTATAAACATAATGTACCAAGAGCCAGATAGGTTTGCGGAGGCATACCAAAGAGGATCGTATATAACTTGATAGAAAAGGAGAGGAGCAACTCCCAAGACTATCGCCAAGGATACGGACACCTTTGACAGTTCAAGCATTGCCTTGGCAAGCCTCTGATGATTTTCATCCTTACGGCTAAAGCCGTATATGGCATAAAAAAGCCCACCCACAGAAGTCCAAACAAAGAGCATATGAGGAGCCCATGTGAGCACTTGGAGGATCTGCATCACTACTGGGAAGAAGGGGGACCCTGCAGGGTCCCTCATTGCCTTTAGCATGGCGCCAACCTGCTCTGGAGACTGGGCTGCAAGGGCAAGCTTGCCGCCTACGAGCATAAGGCTAAGAGTTGCCAAAAGAAGCCATCTTATAAGGTTTTGGTACATTGCCATAGCCATGTTTATACCTCCTTTATTTTTGTGCTGCCCTTACTCCGGGCACTTCTATTTTGGCGGAAACGCTACCGCCCTTGGAAACCATATCGGCAATGTAAGCAGAGAGAGCCCTTAGCTCTTCATCCTTCCCCACAAAGTAGGGCATGTATGCAGGGTGAGCCTGTGGAGTAAGATAGTTAGACAAGAATCCATAAACGGCATCCTCCGAAGTCATACCTTTGAACTTTTGACCAAAGGGCCTTAGCCCAGAGCTTCCCGTCACATTGTGGCATCCAGAGCATTGAAGTATAGCTATCGCTTTTCCTGCCATTATCTTGTTTTCTGGTGTGATGGTCTTTAGACCTTCTGGCACAAAGGCGTTCACAGCCAAAAAGCCCTTCTCATTGATCTTGTCCACTTCCTTTTGTATGCCCTTGGCGGGCACATCCCTTGCTATGATCTGGTTTACCCAAACAAACTCACCAGCCACATAGGGCTTGCGGATAGTTTCCCTTATCTTCTCCTCGGGGGACACGCCCATAAAGAAGATAAGAAGGTATATGGGATAGGCTATATACGGCTTTGCTATGGTGGGTCTTATGGCTGTAATTACAAAGTGTGCCAAAAGGACAAGCAGTATGGTGAAGATAAGGCCGTAGTACCATTTTGGCACAATGCCCGAGAGCATTATAAGGCTTCTTTCGGGCAGCGTGGAAACATACCAAGCAAAGAACATGGTACCAAAGAGCAAGCCCCCTATGCCCCAGTAGGACATTACCTTGACTATATCCTTGTACACCTTCTCAGAGATATCCTTTTTCATCAAGCTGGCTATAACTATGCCTATGGTGCCCGCTATGGCAAACATGAAGGAGGACCTCATCAAAAGATGAGGGAAGTAGTTTTTGTTGTAGAAGGCATCAAGGATGTTTCCGGTGGCGAACCACTTTTCGTGCCCGGGTGATAGCATAAAGGAAAGAATGCCCACTATGATGTACATGGTTGCCCAAGAGCCTATGGCAAAGGTCCATGCAAGCCTAAGCCAGCTCTTCTGGTCTATCCTGCCAAGGGTGTAGAAAAGGATATAAACCAAGGTCACCTCTGCTATGAACCATATCCACTCAGCTGCCCAAACCCAAACAAAGTTATGAATAAGCGCCGATATGCCCCTTGGGTTCGCCACCGTTGCCGAGAACCATATACCGGGACCCGTTATAGAACCAGACACATAGGAGAAAATCAAAAGCCCAAGAAGGTACTTTTTGATGTAGTCATAGATCTGTGGCTGGTTCTCCTTGTAGGCCTTTGTGGCAAGGTATGCTAGCAAAATAGAGGCGCCCACAGAAGTATGAGACGCCAAGACATGAATGGAAGCTATGAGGGCTATGACTGAGGCACTGCCTATGGCAGGCACGTACCACATGGGATAAAAGCCGAGCACATCCATGGTGCTACCTCCTGTGAAATTAGTTTTACTTTAAAGTTAATATAACATGATTTTTGTCAATGTCAAGGGCTTGAATTACCTTCTAACTGTAAAAATCGGGGCATGCTCTGGTTTTTCTATTTTTGGCTATCATAGAAGTAGCCGGGCATCCATGCCCGCGCTACGCCCTACTATAAAAAGGATATATTTATAAACCATGGGCTTGTTTATAGAAGACCTTTTAAACTTTGGAAACCTTATAGATGCCGAGATTGAAATAAGGCTAAGTCCTTTGGAGCTAAAAAAGGCATACCCAAGCCTTGACTTTGATATAAGGGATGGAGTTCTTGGCATCAAGCTTAAAAAGAAGGTGCTTTTCTTTGAAAAAATCAAAGAGATAAGGCTTTCTGGTGTAGACCCAACGGTAAAAAAAGAGGGACAAAGGCAATGGATCTTTCTAAAAAGGCTCTCCCGAGTTTTTGAAGAGCTTTTAAGTTATGGGCTCCTTTTGGAAGGAGAAAGGGTAGGTATAGACATTATGCCGGCAGTGGTGCATACACAAACTTATCAAAAGATACCAAAACAGTTTAGGGATAAGCTTTTGATAAATAGGTGTAAGATTGCAAAAGAAGATATCTCGGTCTTTTTCAAGTTTGAAAAGTAAGATTTTTGAAGTTTTTCTGTTAGGTAGCGCGGGCAGGGATGCCCGCGCTTTGAGTTGTTAGCTTTTCTACTATGTAGCACAGACATTCCTGTCTGTGAAGTATTTTTTTAAACACACAGGCAAGAATGCCTATGCTACGCTTTATTATGAAGGAAGCTTATTTAATTTTTCACCCGGCGCATAAATTTATAAATATGGTAAGCATAGAGGAACTAAAGGAGCTTTACAATAAGGACTTTCCCCTTTGGGTTGAAATAAACTTGAAACTTTTGAAGGAAAAAGCTTATGAGCTCGTGGATTGGGGGAACCTTCTTGAGGAGATTGAAGATATGGCAAAATCCGACCTAAGGGCTTGTGTTAGCTATCTGGCTGTTATTTTAGAACACCTTTACAAATGGGATCACTTTAAAGATCTTACCCATGGCAGGGAAAGGGGTGGTGTAAAATGGATTAAGAGCGTAAACAATTCAAGAAAAAGCATACATGCCTTGTTTAAGACCCATCCCAGCTTGAAAGTTAAGCTGCCAGAAGAATTGAAAAAAGCTTGGATTTACGCAGTGCAAAAAATAGAGGACTGGCTTGAAGAAAACGGATATGACCCAAAAGAGTTTAACATTCCCGAAGAGTGCCCTTACACATATGAAGAGGCTATGACAAGGGAGTTAAAGAAATGAGGACGATAAGCAAGGAGGAATTGAAAGAGCTCTATGAAAAAGATTTTCCTTTGTGGGTTGAGATAAATTTGGAGCTTCTGAAGGAAAAAGCTTATGAGCTTGTGGATTGGGAAAATCTTCTTGAGGAGATTGAGGATATGGGTCTAAGGTATCTTGATAGTTGCGTTAGCTATCTGGCTGTTATCTTGGAGCATCTTTACAAATGGGATAATCTCAGAGGGCTTACAAAAGCAGGGAAGGAAAGGGGAGGACTTTCTTGGATAAAAAGTGTGGAGAAAGCAAGAAGTAGATTGGAGTTGCTTTTTAATAGATATCCCAGCTTGAAGGCTAAACTGCCTCAAAGGATAGATGAGGTATGGGAAGAAGCAAGGAAGGAAATAATAGGATGGTTAAGAGAATTATCCTATGACCCAGAAAGGTTTAAAATCCCTCAAAAATGCCCTTACACTTATGAGGAAGCTATGGAAAGAAATTTAGAAGAGGAGATAAAAGATGGTTAAAACCTACGCTTATCCCGATGAAAAAGGCTATTTTGGTGCCTTTGGTGGGAAGTTTGTGCCGGAGACCCTTATGTATGCCCTTGAGGAATTGGAAAAAGCCTATGAAAAGGTAAGGGAAGATCTTGGCTTTTGGGAAGAGTTGAATAATTACCTTAGGGATTTTGCAGGCAGGCCCACTCCCCTTTACTTTGCAAAAAACTTAACGGAGTACGCAGGCGGAGCCAAGATATACATAAAGAGGGAAGACCTTTTGCACACGGGAGCTCACAAAATAAACAACACCTTGGGACAGGCTTTGCTTGCCAAAAAAATAGGCAAAAGGAGGATAATAGCGGAAACGGGGGCAGGTCAGCATGGTGTGGCAACGGCTACCGCTTGCGCCCTTTTGGGCCTTGAATGCGTAGTTTATATGGGGGAGGAGGATGCAGAGCGTCAAAAACTCAACGTCTTTAGGATGAGGCTGCTGGGGGCAGAGGTAAGGGTGGTAAAAAGTGGCTCAAGGACCCTCAAAGATGCCATAAACGAGGCTTTAAGGGACTGGGTCACAAATGTAGAAAATACTCATTACATAATAGGCTCGGTGGTGGGACCGCATCCTTTCCCTATGATGGTTAGGGATTTTCAAAGGGTCATAGGGGAAGAGGCAAAGGATCAAATCTTGCAGATTGAAGGAAGGTTGCCCGATGCCGTAGTGGCTTGCGTGGGTGGTGGCTCCAACGCTATGGGCATCTTTTATCCCTTTATAGAACACTCTGAAGTAAGACTAATAGGCGTAGAAGCAGGTGGCTTGGGCATACAAAGTGGGAAGCATGCAAGCTCCATAAATGGTGGATCTCCTGGGGTGCTCCACGGTATGAAATCCTATTTTCTACAAGATGAAGAGGGACAGATCTTGCCCACCCATTCCATATCTGCAGGTCTGGACTATCCGGGGGTGGGACCAGAACACGCCCATCTATTTGAAAGTGGAAGGGCCCAGTATGTATACGCAACCGACGAGGAAGCCCTTGAAGGCTTTAAGCTCCTTTCAAGGCTTGAAGGTGTAATACCAGCCCTTGAACCAGCCCACGCAGTGCCAAAAGTTATACAAATCGCCAAGGAATTAGGAAAAGATGGCATAGTCATCCTTAACCTTTCTGGTAGAGGGGATAAGGATATGCTTCATGTTATGAAGCATTTAAATCCTATGTTATAATATTCCCATGCCAAAGCTTTCACCAAGGGATATAAGGAGAAAGATACAAGGCATCAAAAACACCCGCAGGATCACCAACGCTATGAAGGTGGTATCTGCGGCAAAGTTAAGGCGTGCCCAAGAGATGATTTACGCCTCAAGGCCCTACTCAGAAAGGCTGTATGAAGTGCTAAAAAGCTTGGCATCCCACATAGACCCACAAAGCCACCCCCTCTTTGAAATAAGGGAAGAAAAGACTTGCGACCTTGTGCTTATAACGGCAGACAGAGGCTTGGCAGGTGCCTTTAATTCAAACCTTATAAAAAGAGCGGAGGAGTTGATAGCAGAAAAGCAACAGAGTGGCATCAAGGTCAATCTTATATTGATCGGTAGAAAGGGTGTTCAATACTTTGGCAAAAGGAGTTATCCCATCTTAAAGGCATATGATGAGGTTTTTAGGAAGGAGATAAACTTTGAAGTGGTAAAAGAAGTGGGAGAGCTGTTAAGGGAAAGGTATACAAAAAAGGAAACGGACGCTGTTTATCTTTTGAACAATGAAATGGTTACAAGGGTAAATTACAAGCCTATGCTTAGGACCTTCTTGCCCTTTGAAAGGATTGAGGGTGAGGGAGATTACGGCACTTATGAGTTTGAGGTGGACATGGAGCTGTTCCTAAACAAGTTGATAGACCTCTACCTTAATTACCAGATATACAGAGCCATGCTTGAATCTAACGCCGCCGAGCACTTTGCTCGTATGATAGCCATGGATAATGCTACAAGGAATGCGGACGAGCTTATAAAAACTTGGACCCTTATCTTTAACAAGGCAAGGCAGGAATCTATTACTTCCGAGCTTATAGACATAGTTAACGCAGTTGAAGCAATGAAATAAAGGAGGAAGACATGAAAGGAAAGATAGTGCAGGTTATAGGTGCGGTCATTGACGTAGAGTTTGGTGAAAAGAACTTGCCGCCGGTCAAACATGGCCTAAAAACAAGGCGTAGGTTCATAGATGACAGAGGAAACTGGGCTGAAGAAGACCTTTTCCTTGAAGTGGCTCAGCACATAGGAGAAAGCAGGGTAAGATGCGTAGCAATGGGACCCACCGATGGCCTTGTAAGGGGACAAGAGGTGGAATACCTTGGAGGCCCCATAAAGGTGCCGGTAGGAAGGGCTACCTTGGGAAGGATCTTTAATGTAGTAGGACAGCCTATAGACGAGGCCGGTCCAGTAAACGCGGAAGAGTATTGGCCCATGTTTAGAGAGCCACCAGCTCTTGAAGAGCAGTCCACAAAGGTGGAAATATTGGAAACGGGTATAAAGGTTGTAGACCTGCTTGAGCCCTATGTAAAGGGTGGAAAGGTAGGGCTCTTTGGTGGTGCAGGGGTTGGAAAAACAGTTCTTATGCAAGAGCTTATTCACAACATAGCCAAGTTCCACAAAGGATTTTCCGTGGTTATAGGTGTGGGAGAAAGGACGAGGGAAGGAAACGACCTTTGGCATGAGATGAAAGAATCGGGGGTTTTGCCCTACACGGTTATGGTGTACGGGCAGATGAACGAGCCGCCCGGTGTGCGCTTTAGGGTTGCCCAAACGGGAATAACCATGGCAGAGTACTTTAGAGATGTAGAAGGCCAAGACGTGCTTGTTTTTATAGATAATATCTTCAGGTTTGTGCAGGCAGGCTCGGAAGTTTCCACCCTTTTGGGAAGGCTACCCTCCGCGGTGGGATATCAGCCCACGCTAAACACGGACGTGGGAGAAGTGCAAGAAAGGATCACATCCACCAAAAAGGGATCTTTGACCTCCATACAGGCCGTCTATGTGCCCGCAGACGACATTACAGACCCAGCACCGTACTCTGTTTTTGCCCACCTTGATGCTACCACCGTTCTTGCCAGAAGGCTTGCTGAGCTCGGTATATACCCCGCCGTTGACCCCCTTGAATCCACCTCCAAATACTTGGCTCCAGAGTTTGTAGGAGAAGAACACTATCAGGTAGCCTCCGAAGTAAAGAGAATACTCCAAAGGTACAAAGAGCTTCAAGAGATCATAGCCATCCTTGGTATGGAAGAGCTTTCTGAAGAGGACAAGGCAATAGTTAACAGAGCAAGAAGGATTCAAAGGTTCCTTGCCCAACCCTTCCATGTGGCAGAGCAGTTTACCGGCATGCCCGGTAAGTATGTAAGACTTGAAGACAACATAAGAAGCTTTAAAGAAATTCTCACAGGGAAATACGACCATCTACCGGAGATGGCCTTTTATATGGTTGGCACCATAGAAGAGGTTGTAGAAAAGGCAAAGGCTATGGGAGCCAAGGTTTGAGGTCTGATGGAAGAAGGCCCGGCGAGCTAAGGCCTATAAGGATAACAAGGGATTATCTTAAGCACCCAGAGGGCTCCGTCCTTGTGGAGTTTGGAAACACAAGGGTAATATGCACCGTGTCGGTGCAGGATGGGGTCCCACCTTTTTTAAAGGGCAAGGGCCAAGGCTGGATAACCGCAGAGTACTCTATGCTTCCAAGGGCAACCCATACAAGGAACATAAGGGAGTCGGTGCAGGGAAGGATAGGGGGAAGAACCCATGAGATCCAAAGGATGATAGGAAGGGCTATGCGCACAGCCCTTGACCTTACAAAGGTTGGTGAAAGAACCTTTTGGATAGATTGTGATGTGATACAGGCTGATGGCGGCACAAGGACAGCATCCATAACGGGAGCCTTTGTGGCCCTTGCCGATGCAGTTATAAGGCTATATGACAACGGAGTTTTAACTTCCACACCTATAAAGGACTTTGTGGCGGCAGTTAGCGTAGGCAAAGTAAAGGGCAGCATACTCCTTGACCTGAACTTTGAGGAGGACTCTGAGGCTGAAGTGGACATAAATGTGGTAGCTACAGGCTCTGGCAGAATCTCGGAGATACAAGCCCTTGGAGAAGAACATTCTTTTACAAGGGAAGAGTTTAACCGCATGCTTGACTTGGCGCTGGAAGGCATAAAACAGCTTATAGAGCTCCAAAAAGCCTTCTTTGAAGTAAAGGGTGAGGGCCTCTTTAGAAGGAAAAATATAAAGGAGGCTATGCTTTAGATCTTTTGTTTATGGTCTGATGGAGAGGTAGGGTGGTCATCCCTGTCTATGTAATATTTTTTACATAGGCAAAATGCCTGTGCTACCTTCAAGTATATCTTTTTATGATTTAAATCATATGTTTTTGACTTTCTATAAAATCATATAACATTAATCATATATTTTTGAATTTGAAGAAAATTTTTATCAAAAAGCATAAAAATATGCTTAAAAACGTATATACTTGACACAGAAAAAGGAAGCCTATAAAATAAATCATAAACTTTCAAAAGGAGGTAAGGCATGCTATCAAAGGAAAAACTGGAAAGTTATTGGCGAGAAAACCGCAACCTTATGCTGTTGGTGCTTTTAATTTGGGCCCTTGTTTCCTATGGTGCAGCCCTCATATCGGGCATACTTAACAAAATAGTAATCTTTGGTTTTCCCCTTGGATATTACATGGGGTCTCAGGGTGCTTTAGTTGTATTCCTGCTCTTGATAATTTTCTATGCCAAAAAGATGGATAACATTGACAAAAAGTACGGAGTAGAGGAGGAGTAAAATGGTGGATAAAAGCTTTGCAGAAAGACTAAAAAAGGCCTATGCCATCTATACAGGTGGTCTTATATCACTTTTGATCCTCCTATATATAGGAGAAAAGCTTTTTAATCTTTCTCCTACCTTTATTGGCTATGTCTTTCTTTTTGGAACCATAGCAGTTTATGCTACCATAGGGATAATTTCAAGGACTGGTAAGGTGGCAGAGTACTATGTGGCAGGCAGGAGGGTGCCAGCGGTTTTTAATGGTATGGCAACGGCAGCCGACTGGATGTCTGCAGCCTCCTTTATAGGTATGGCTGGTGCCTTAGCCCTTCAGGGCTACAACGGGCTTGCCTTTATAATGGGATGGACTGGTGGCTATGTGCTCTTGGGTGTGCTTATAGCCCCCTACCTTAGAAAATTTGGTGCCTATACCATCCCAGACTTTCTTGATGCAAGATACGGTGGAAAGATCCCAAGGTTTGTGGGAATAATTGCCACTATTATAGTTTCCTTTACTTACTTGACAGCCCAGATTACGGGCGTGGGTATAATAGCCAGTAGGCTTTTGGGGCTTCCCTTTGAGGTTGGGGTCTTTGTTGGCTTGGCTGGCATATTGGTTTGCTCCTTTTTGGGTGGTATGAAGGCGGTTACATGGACGCAGGTGGCTCAGTACATAGTGCTTATAATAGCTTACCTTATACCAGTGACTGTTCTTTCCTACAAATACACGGGAAATCCCATATCCCAAATATCTTACGGCTTTGCCCTACAGGGTATAGAGCAAAGGTTTGCACAGCTAAAAGATGACCCAAAGGAGATAGAGGTAAGAGAAATACACAAGAAAAGGGCGGAAGACCTGAAGGCAAAGATAGAAGCTCTGCCAGCAAGCTGGGAGCAAGGGAAAAAGGAGCTTGAAGAACAGCTAAAGGCTTTGCCCCCAGATGACCCAAAAAGGGCAGAGATAGAAAAGCAGCTAAAGGAATATCCCAAATCTCCTTCGGAGGCAAAGGAAAAATGGACAGAGGCTATGAAAAAAGCCAACGAGGCTTCCAAGCCTCCCAAGTCCTACATAGCCCCACCCTCCGATGCCAAAGGTATGGCCAACTTCCTTGCCCTTACCCTTATGCTTATGCTGGGTACCGCTGGCCTTCCCCATGTGATAATGAGGTTTTACACAACTCCTACCGTGCGCGAAGCAAGGACCTCCGCAGGATGGGCTCTCTTCTTTATCCTTTTGCTCTACATTACCGCTCCAGCTTATGCGGCCTTCGGCAGGTATGAAATGCTTAACCTTGTGGGGAAAGCCTTTGGTGAGCTTCCCGACTGGGTGCAAAAGTGGGCAAAGGTCAACCTTATAACCATAAAGGACCTAAACGGCGATGGCATAGTTCAATTTGCGGAGATATCCATACATCCTGATATGGTGGTGCTTGCCACTCCGGAGATAGCGGGCCTGCCCTATGTTATAGCTGGCTTTGTGGCAGCTGGCGGGTTGGCAGCAGCCCTTTCTACTGCAGATGGCCTTCTTATAACCATATCCAACGCCATATCCCACGACCTTTACTACAAAATAATCAATCCAAACCTTGCCCCCTCTACAAGGGTGAAAATAGGAAAGGCATTGCTTTTGGTGGTTGCCTTGATAGGTGCCTATGTGGCAAGCTTTAGACTTGCCATCATAGTAGAGTTGGTTGCTTGGGCTTTCTCTTTGGCAGCTGCATCCTTGTTCCCCGCTTTGGTGCTTGGTATATGGGACAAAAGGATGAATAAACAAGGTGCCATTGCAGGTATAATTGTGGGTCTTTTAACCACTATGGTATACCTCTATCTTAGTAGGTTTCAAGGTGTAGAGATCTTTGGCATAAAGCCCATAGCTGCAGGTATATTTGGTATGCCTCTTAACTTCTTGGTAGCCCTTGTAGTTTCAAGGTTAACACCACCGCCACCACAACACATTCAAGATTTCGTAGACAGCATACGCTATCCCAAAGGTGCGGTCAAAGCTGGTGCAGAGGAATGATGGAGCTAAAGCATATACTAAACTATAGCCTTGCTTTTTATATGTGGCTCGTCCTTGGGCGAGCCGCCCTTTCCTTCTTTACCACCGACAGAAAAAACTTCTTTTATAACATGCTTTACATACCAACCCAACCGGCTTACCGACTGGTCTCCTTTTTACCTTGCTGTCATACCCTTGCCATAGTAGTAGGGCTTTTAATCCTTAGGTATGCGGTAATAAAATTACTGTAATGCTTGATGTGGAAAGGTTTTTATCGGAAATTGAGCCCTTTAGCTACCTTGATAAAAAAGAGATCCAAAGCATAGCCCACAATCTATTGGTGGAGTATTACAAAAAGGGGGAAGTCATATTCAAAGAAGGGGCTTCGCCCTTGGATTTTCTTTACATCTTGAGGAGTGGGAGCCTTGTGCTTGAAAGGGAAGGAGAGATACTTGAATACATCCATGAAGGAGAGTGCTTTGGGTACCTATCCCTTATGACTTCAAGCCCGCCAACCTCCACAGCCAAAGCCATAGAAGACAGCGTAGTATTTCTTTTAAACAAAAAGATATTTAACAAACTAATAAGCGATAAAGAAAGCTTTAGGGAGTACTTTGCCCGAAAGATGGCAAAGAGGATGCAAAATGTAGCAAGCAAAGGGCTATTTTCCGTGGTAGAAAGACACAGGGAGGTATACCTTGAAGATATAAACCTTAGGCCACTTTTGATAATGGAAGGAAGTCAAAGGGTAGAGGAAGCCATAAAAGAGATGGTATCAAAGGACAGCACCTATGTGCTGGTTAAACTTCCAGAGGGCCTTGGCATTATCACAGAAAGGGATGTGCTCAAAAAGGTACTTGCAAAAGGCTTAAGGCCACAAGAGGTAAAACTCAAAGATGTGGCAACCTTCCCCCTTGTGTGGATAGAAAGCAAAAGCACCCTTTACGATGCCATGGTTTTGATGGCAAGGCATGGAATAAGAAAGCTTTTGATCAAGAAAGATGGTGAACCCGTGGGGGTCTTAGAGGATAGGGATCTTATAGCCTATGAAAGCAAAAACGCAGTACTTCTTATAAAGGAAATAGACAAGGCAAAGACGGTGGAAGACCTAAGATATCTACACAAACTTGTAATGGAGCAGGCTTTAGACCTTGTTTTTTCCGGCACGGACCCCGAAAGGCTTGGAGAGTACATATCGGAGCTAAACGACCGCTTTATGAAAAGGGCTGTTTATATGGCAATAAACCAACTCGGAGAGGAGCCCATAGTCCCCTTTAGCATAATGGTGCTTGGAAGCGAGGGAAGAAGGGAGCAAAGCCTAAAAACAGACCAAGACAACGCCCTTATTTATGAAGATTATCCCCTTTTGGACTTTGACCCAAAGGATTATTTTGAGAGGTTCTCAAAGGTTTACATTGAAGTGCTTTTGAAGGTAGGCTTTCCACCATGTCCGGGCAATGTGATGCTTTCAAACCCCTTTTGGAGAAGGTCTTTGAAGGAATGGAAGGCTGCTGTGAAGGATTGGATAGAAAAGCCCAAATCGGAGAACCTGCTAAACATAGCCATATTTTTTGACTTTAGGAATGTCTTTGGAGACCAGACCTTGGCAGAAGATCTTTTTAAGCATATCCTTGAGGCTCTAAAGGAAAACCCGGGCTTTATTCCTTTTCTTGCCGTGGATGCGGTGCGTTTTAGGCCTCCCATAGGCTTCTTTGGAGACCTTGTGGTAGAAAAGAGCGGTGAACACAAGGGGGAAATAGACATAAAAAAAGGAGGCATATTCCCTATAACCCAAGGCATAAGAGCCATCGCCCTTGAAAAGGGAATAGAGGAAAGAAACACCTTTGAAAGGATAGAAAGGCTAAAAGAGGTCGGCTTGTTATCCAAAGAGTTTGCGAGGGACCTAAAGGAGTCTTACAAGTTTTTGCTAAGCCTTAGGTTCAAAACCCAAGCAAAAAAGATAAAAGAAGGCAAGGAGGCGGACAACTACATAAACCCAAAGGAGCTTTCAAGGACGGAAAAGAACACCCTAAAGGATGCCTTTAAAATCATAAAGGAATTCCAAGACCTGCTATATGAACGGTATAACCTTAGGTATTTTGAATGAAAAGGTGGCTATACAAAAGGCTAAAAGGCAATGTATGGGAAGCTTTCAACTGGGATATACAAAAGGAAGAAGCCATTGAAAGGGTATGCCTTGTAGTCTTTGATACAGAAACTACAGGACTTGACCTAAAAAGGGACGAAGCCCTAAGCATAGGAGCGGTAAAGATAGAAGGCTTAAGAATAGACCTTTCTAAGAGTTTTTACAGGCTTTTAAAGCCCTCAAAGGACTATGGAGAATCCATTAAGGTGCATGGTATTACACCAAGGGATTTAAAGGAAGCAAGGGAAAGGAGAGAGGTTTGCGAGGAGTTTATAAACTATTCAAGAGGCTGCCTTCTTGCAGGCTACTTTGTTCATATAGACATAGCCATGGTAAGAAAGCTGGTGGAGAAGGAGTGCGGTGGTGTTTTTTACCCCCACGCCCTTGACCTTTTGGATATGTTGGAAGTTCAAAGGGAAGCTACGAGCTTGGAAGACTTGCTTAAAAAATACAAAATGCCCCTTACCTTTTTCCACAACGCCTTGGAAGACGCCTACATGACCGCCCTTCTTTTGCTTAGAAGCATAAAACACGGAAATTACAAAAAGGTAAAGGATCTGCCTTTGAAGGTTTTTTGATAGATGCTATCTTACTTCAGATATCAGTAGGCAAGTCTCTTTGTCTTTGACAAGCCTTTGTCCTGCTGGGTAAGATTTAGCGTACGTCCAAAAAACACTATTCAAACTTATTGCTCAACAAGTTCAACTCTTCTGTTTTTTTGCCCTTCCTTCTTCTGTCTTATTTGATGAAACAGGTGGCTTTGGTGTACAAAT
>JBKBHW010000022.1:0-24479 GCA_046297555.1 Aquificaceae bacterium | reverse complement strand
GGTGGCCTTTGATATGATCCAATTGGCAACTATAGAAGGAAGCCTTCTTGAGAAGAATGGATCTTTCCTGTCCTTCCTCCAACCGCTCACAATATCATAGCCTTCTTCCAGTTTTTCTAATAGCTTGGGTATGTCTTCTGGGTCGTTTTGAAGGTCTGCATCCATGGTTATGATAACCTCTCCAATGGCATGCTGGAAGCCTGCATACATGGCGGCAGTCTGCCCATAGTTCTTCCTAAACCTTATTAACTTTACCCTCTTATCCTCTTTGGCTATAGCCATCAGCCTCTCCCACGTGCCATCGGTAGAACCATCATCCACGAAGATTATTTCATAGTCCTTGTCAAAGTCTTTTAACACTTCCCTTAGCTTTTGATAAAGGAGAGGCACATTCTCCTCTTCATTATAGGCTGGTATGACTATGGAGAGGTATAAACCTTTATATCTCATACTTGCCCTCAGACCTAAGGATTATATAAATATACCTTCCCTTTTCCCTTATATCCTCCACCTTATAGTCGTAGAAGTTTATCCTATGAAGTTCGGACAGCTCAAGCCCCTTCTCTGCTATGTATCTTAGGGTATAAGCATGGTGCTTGGCTGGGTTCTTTACCTTCCTATCCTTTCTGTAATACTCAAAGCTCACCACCTTTTCCACCTCTGAGAGGTCAAAAAGGGAAAGGTACTCCTTTGGAATAAAAGGAAAGAGCACCTTACCTTTTAAAAGCTTTTGAGACACATTTCTTATATGAGGCTTCCAAAAGTCAAAGAGGCTTTTGCCTTCATAAACATCCTTCCAGCTTATGGGTGCATAAGATACACATGCCCTTGGCATCACAAGGCCATAAATGGGCGATAGAACATAAGAATTTTCATTTATGTACTTCATAACCTTTGATGGCATAACCCACATCTCTAAGCTTTCCCAAAAGGGTCCACCAAACCTTCTGTATATAGGTGCAATGAGGCTGTCTTTAGAAAAGTTCTTTTCCAAGAGCTTTGAGAAGGGTTCAAACTCCAAAAGGCTGTGGGTGCTATCGCAGTCTTTAAGGTTAATCCTATGCTGTCTTCTGCTATAGGGCAGTATGAAAAGGAACATGTCTAAAATTATAAAGCATGAAGCTAAAAAAACATTTAGGCCAGCATTTGCTTGTAGCCTCCGGGGTTTTGGACCGCATAGCCCAGTTCATTGACCCAAAGGAGGGGGACCTTTTGTTGGAAATAGGGCCCGGAACGGGAAACCTCACAAAAAAGCTCCTTACATATAACTTCAAAGAGCTTCACCTTTTGGAGATAGACCCGGATATGATAAGAAGCTTGAAAGAAAGCATAAAGGATCCAAGGGTGGTTATCCACAATGCAGATGCTGTTAGCTTTGACTTTTGCAGCCTTGGAGAAAGCCTTAAAGTTTTTGGAAATTTACCCTACAATGTGGCAAGCCTAATAGTTGAGAACACCGTCTTCCACCACCGATGCATACCTCAAGCCATCTACATGCTTCAAAAGGAGGTGGCGGAAAAGATACAAAGGGGACCTTCTTGGCTTTCCTCCTTTGTTAGGACCTTTTACAAGGTGGAATATCTTATGAGCATACCAAGCAGGTTTTTTTATCCAAAGCCCAAAGTGCAATCTGGTCTTATAAGGCTTACAAGAAAGGATGAGGTGCCAAAGGTAGACCTCAAAGACTATAAAAACTTTTTGACAAGGCTTTATTTAATGAGGAGGAAGGCCCTAAAGCATAAACTCCCTAAGGAGGTTTTACTTGAGTTATCCATAGATCCCCTGTGTAGAATAGAAAGCCTTGACCCAGAAAAGCTCCTTTTGATTTATAATATCCACCAAAAAGTGAGAGGTGATAAGAGATGATGGACACCTTCTTCATGGAAAGGGATCCCTATGCTCCCATTAGGCATTGCTATCCCATTAGCAATGTACTTTATTATGGAAAGAGCGAATACCAAGAGATAATGGTGGTGGAGTCGCCGCACTTTGGAAGGATTCTTATCCTTGACGGCGTAGCCCAGTGTGATGAAAGGTATGAGTTCATATACCATGAGTATATGGCCCATGTGCCGCTCTATGCCCATCCAAACCCGGAGAATGTGCTCATAATAGGTGGGGGTGATGGCGGTGTTTTGAGGGAGGTCCTCAAGCATCCAGAGGTAAAAAGGGCGGTGCTTGTAGATATAGACAAGGAGGTTATAGAGGTTTCAAAGAGGTTTTTGCCCACCATGGCCTCTGCCTTTGAAGACCCAAGGGCTATTGTGCTCAATGAGGATGGCTACAAATACATACAAGACTATGAAAAGGAGTTTGATGTGATAATAGTAGACTCTACCGACCCAGTGGGCTTTGCCCATGTGCTAACAACGGAGGAGTTTTTCAGGTATGTTTACAGAGCGCTAAAAGAAGACGGTATATATATGGGACAAACGGAATCCATTCACTACCACCTTGAGATAGTGAGAAGGATACAAAAGGCTCTTAGTAAGGTCTTCCCCATAGTGGACCTATGCACTGCAGTAATACCCGGCTATGCAGGATATTGGTGGACCATGTCCATAGCCTCAAAGAAGTATCCGGTAAGGGAGCCCTCTAGGCCTGTAAAGGTTCAAACGAAGCTCTATTCTGAGGATATGCACAAACACGCCTTTCTTCCGGAGAGCTTTTATAAGAAGCTCATATCTGGTGAGTATGTCTTTTAATATTTCCCGGTAATGTAGTCTGCAACAGTGCTGGCCGCTATGGAGTGGGGCTTTACCACAGGCTTTAGGCCTTGAGCCAACACATAGCCTATCGCTTCTTTAAGTATTACGCTGGAGTTATGTTCTGGGCTTGGGTTTATATCAAGGTGGACCTCAAAGGGCCTTTGGCCTACTACCTCCGATATCTCAAGGGCAAGGTAAACCGCCCTGCTAACTTCTTCCAAAAGCCTCTGTCTGAGAGACCTAATACGTGGCACCCTATCCACCTTCCAAAATATCTTGGCACCTCTGCAAGAGTCTATATGAACCACCACTACAGAAACGAATACAGTATGATTTTTCACCTGCCTTGAATCACAGCCCACATAAACCGCGCTTTTAAGAGAGCTGTTTTTTATAAACTCCTTTACCTCTTCTATATCCCTTATAACGGGCATGGGAATATTTTAAATCCTTTGTGAAGAGTGGGTTATGAGATAATTTTATACATGTACTCCATTGTTGAAAAGGTAAGGCTATCAGATAAAGCATGTCTTTTGAAGATAAAGGCGCCACATATCTCTGGCGCAGAGCCAGGGCAGTTTGTCATGGTACAGTACAGAGAACTATCGGAGCTTATACCTCTTGCCATACTCTCCACCTATGAAGAGGGCTTTACATGCCTTGTGGAGGCGGTAGGAAGGAGCACCCTTGAGCTCATAGAAGAGGCGCAGGATCTAAATTATGTGGCTGGACCTCTTGGAAAGCCCTTTCCAGTAAAGGCCTATGGCAAGGTTGCCTTTTATACATACTCTTGGGGCATTGCACCAGCCTTGATGGTGGCAAGGGCGTTAAAAAAGGAAGGTAATCATCTGATACTATTCCATACCTCAGGGGACTTTTACCTTGAGGAGGATGCCAAAAGGGTCTTTGATAAGGTTTTCCAAGAGAGCCCAAGGCCGCTGGATGTGGACCTTGTGGTCTCTGTGGGTAGCAACAAACTTTCAAAGGGCCTCCTATCTTTATACCCACAGACCCCCATAATAAGTATGGTAAACGTACACATGTTGGATGCAGTAGGCTTGTGTCTCGTCTGCAGGGTTTTGGTGAATGGAGAGCAAAGGCTTGCGTGCGTGGATGGCCCTTGGTTTGAAGCCCATGAAGTAGACTGGGAAAACCTTATAGAAAGGGAAAGTGCTTACCAAGACCAAGAAAGAATAGCCTTTGAAGAGTATAAAAAATTGTTAAAAAGAAAAAGTCTAAAGGCTTAGTTTATAATTGGGAAGTATACGCTGGGTGAAAAATTAAATCTTTGTAGGAGTAGTTTATGAGACACCCATTCACTAGGTAGCACAGGCATCCTGCCTGTGTAAAAACATTGAGCTAAAAGGCGCGGGCATCTTTGCCCGCGCTACCTACTGCTACGCAATAGATCTAAGGAATGGTTATTTTTCCTTTTTGTAGGGGCACGCCGCAGCGTGCTCCTACCATAGAATGATATTAGACATTCACCAAAAGACAATTTGTCGCCCGACGTACTTAGTTTATAATTGGGAAGCATGGAGGATCAATACGGTGCATTTAGAGAATGCACACTAATTATGATAGTTTACCATTCACTAAAATGAGAAGGCTCACAGTCATACCATCAAGGCTTGCTTCTACAAGGTTAAAAGAAAAGCCCCTTGTTAATTTGCTTGGAAAGCCCCTTATAAGGTGGGTAGTGGAGGGTTGTTTAAAAACGGGAGAAAGGGTTCTCTTAGCTACAGATGATGAGAGGATATACGGGGCGGTAAAGGACCTTCCTGTAGAGGTGAAATACACACCTTCCGACCTTCCCTCGGGAAGCGATAGGGTGGCTTATGCCATAAAGGATGAACCTGTAGACTATGTGATAAACTATCAAGGGGATGAGCCTTTTGTGTATAAAGAAGACATTGAAAGACTCTTTAAAGCCCTTGAAAAATACCCTGTTGCAACCCTTGCCATAAGGGATGAAAGGGTCTATGAAGATCCAAATTCTGTAAAGGTGGTGCTTCAAAAGGATCACACAGCCCTATACTTTTCCAGATCACCCATACCATACATGAAAAGAGGTTCTTACCTGTATCCACTTAAGCATGTAGGCATATATGCCTTCCGGAAGGAAGTATTACTTGAATTTACAAGCATGAGAAAGGGAGAGCTTGAAGAGCTTGAAGGCCTTGAACAGCTAAGGCTTCTTGAAGCAGGCTATCCCATAAAGGTGATCCTTACAGAAAACTATTACCATGGTGTGGATACGAGGGAAGATGTGGAGTTGGTTGAAAGGGAGCTTTCTGCAAGGCTTTTTACAAACTCATAGTTCAAGGCATGCCCTCCAAGGTATGAAAAGATCCTACCCTTTATCCTAAGGCCCAAAAGGCTTAGATCTCCAATAAGGTCAAGCAGCTTGTGCCTTATAGGCTCGTCCTTTGACCTCATCCCCTCCGGATTGTATACAAAGCCTTTCCCTATTACCACCGCATTCTTAAGGCTGCCGCCTTTGGCAAGGCCCCTTTGAAGAAGGTATTCCACCTCCTCCTCGTAGCAGAAGGTTCTTGCAAAAACCACCTCCTTTGCATTCCCACAGTACTGGGCAAACCCCTCTTCAAGTATGCCCTTTACATAGCCCTTGTAAATAGCGCAAAAACCTTCGGAAGGTTCCGCTTTTATGTATGCTTTACAATTCTTAACCTCAAAGACCTCCCTGACCTCAAGAGTTTTTGCCTCCGCGCTCTGTTCATAAGTTATATCCTTTAAGGCTTTGTAAAACTGATAGCCGCTACCGTCCAAAATGGGTACCTCATACCCCCTTAAAAACTCCACCGTAAGGTTATCTATGCCAAGCATGTATAGGACGGCCAAAAGATGCTCTACCGTGCTAACCCTTACCCCATCCTTACCCAAAAGGGTGGCATGGTCTGTACCAAGCACATATCTATAGTTGGCTGGTATGTATTTACCATCTACCATAAACCTTATGCCCTTATTCTCCTCCTCTGGGTGTAAAACTATCCTTGAGATCTCTCCGCTGTGTATACCCACACCCTCAAACTCCACTTCCTCTGAAATAGTCTTCTGTAGCATGCCTATTACATTATTAGCAAACTTTGTGCCACTTTTTTAAAAACTCCACCACATGTTCCATAGTAGGTTTTTTGGGCATTTGGCTCTCCAGCCCCAATTCTTTTTTTATAAACTCTTTTGTAGTTTTGCCAATGGAGAGGATTTTTTTATCCTTTAAAAGCCTTGAAGCTTCTTCCTTTGGCAAGTTTGCAATAAGACCCTTTACGGCGGAAGGACTGGCAAAAAGTATCACATCAGCCCCTCTTAGCCTCTCAAGGAGATCCTCCTTTTCATACAACCTTTCCTTAACCCTATAAACGTCTATGGGATACACATCAAGGCCAAGAGCCTTTAAGTCTTCTATCACCTCATCCCTCCCCACCGCAGACCTTGGAATAAGGACCTTTCCAGAAAGCCCCTCAAACAGCTTTACCACTTCCTCAGCGTAGTAATCTCTTGGCATAGCCCAAACCTCATACCCAAACTCTTCCACCGCCCTTTTTGTCTTTTCACCCACCACCACAACCTTTTCATCTTTAAGCCTGTATCTTGAAAGAAAGATCCTAACAGCCCTTGGGCTTTGAAAGACCACAAAGTCAAAACTCAAAGGAGAAACTTCAAAGCTTAGCACCTCCTCCTCTATTAAAGGAACTTCAATAACTTCAAAACCGGCTTTTTCAAAGAGCTCTTTATCTTTCTTTATATCCTCAATGCTTCTTGTCAAAGCTATTTTAAGCGCCATACATGATAGTTTAAACCATCAATCATCATCCCATTACCAGTGTTTTTTCCAATGTTTATGCTTCTTTTCTATGACTATCACTCTTTCATATGGTGCGTAGTAGTAAACAGGAGCTGGTTTAACTATGATTACACGCGGCCCTCTATCCACATAAACCACCCTTTCTTCTGGACAAACATTGTACCCCAAGCTTATATCTAAATAAACCCTGTCGCCAGCCATACTTATACCATAAAGCGCAAAAAGCATAACACCAAGAATTAAAAATCTTTTCATCACTAACCACCTCCTTCTTTTAAGATTAATGTATGCAAAAAACATTAAAGAATCATGAAAAAATCTTCAACATATTGGTGATAAATCAAAAGCCTATTGCTAATCAAATGGCAGGATAAGCGCTTCGTAAATACTGTGTTTATGAAAAGATTATAACAATTTGCTTTATAATATACTAATGGCTCTTGTGCTACCTTACAAAGACAAAAGGCCTATTATACCCCCCTCTGTCTTTTTGGCTGAGAACTCGGTGGTTATAGGAGATGTGGAAGTAGGAGAAGATTCCTCCGTGTGGTACGGCACGGTCATAAGGGGGGATGTGAATTACATACGCATAGGAAAAGGAACAAACATACAAGATAGCTCTGTGGTGCATGTTACCCATCACACATATCCTACCCTAATAGGGGATTATGTAACAGTTGGGCATAGGGTTGTTTTGCATGGCTGCAAGATAGGCAACTATGTGTTGGTAGGTATGGGTGCGGTGGTTATGGACGGTGTAGAAATAGAGGACTATGTGCTTGTAGGTGCCGGCGCTTTACTTACACCGGGTAAAAAATTTCCCTCGGGCGTTTTGGTAGCTGGCTTTCCTGCAAAGATAGTTAGAGACCTAAGGGAGGATGAAATAAAGCTTATAAAAGAGTCTGCGGAAAATTACATAATGTACAAAAATACGTATCTTAAGTCTGTCTAAGCTTTATAAAACCAAAAAATACAAGCAGCATGGTGAATATGGCAAGGGGATAAACAAAGTACTCCTTTAATAAATGGGAGGGATATAGAGCAAGGATCAAAAGAGAAGATGATAGCATAAAACCAAGAGTTAGTATGCTCATAGAAAGCCTGTTTATATCCCTTCTTAGATCCTTCATAAATCTCTCTTCACCCCTGTAATCCATGGATACCCTAAACTCACCCCTTTCAAGGTTGTTAAGAAACCTCTTTGTCTTTCCAACACCCTGAAGCAGCATCTTTGTAGTCATAAGCAAGTTTTTTATGGCTTCTTGTTTTGAAAACATGGGAAGTAAGACTTGCTTAAATCCCTCTCTTACATAAGGTTTCATCTCTTCAATTAGCCTAAACTCTGGGTCAAGCATTAGGGCTGTGCCCTCTGCAAGGGCAAGGGTCTTGAGAAGCAAAAATAGGTCTGAGGGTATTCTCATGCCATACCGGTATGAAAGCCTCAGCGTATCTTGTACTATCTTTGAGAATTTAACCTCTTTTAAAGGTTGCATAAAGTAGTAGGAAAAGAGTATCTCCAGCTCCCTGTTTAAAAACTTTTCCTTTTCCGGTTTTATGGATATGCCAAGGTCGTAGAAAGCGTCTATTACAAGGTCAAAGTCATTCTCAATGATACCATACATAAGCTGGAAGAGGTTTACCCTGTTAACGCTGTTAATGGTTCCCACCATTCCATAGTCTAATAGGCCTATCTTACCATCCTTCATAACCAGAAAGTTGCCCGGATGAGGATCTGCGTGGAAAAAGCCATCCCTAAAGATCATCTTAAGGTATATGCCGGCTCCTTTTTTTGCAATGTCTTTAAGGTTAAAGCCACTCCTTTCAAGAACCTCTCTATTGCTTATCTTTACACCTTCTATCTCTTCAAGGCATAAAACCCTTTTGGTGGTATACTCCCAATATACCTTTGGTATATAAACCTCCGTATCCTTTGAAAAGTTTTTTCTAAAAGTCTGGCAGTTTCTTCCCTCCCTTGTATAATCAAGCTAGTTTCGTATTGTGTAGGAAAATTCCTCAAAGATGGCTTGAATATCCCATATCTGTCCAAGCTCTGTTTTCATAGCCTTCTGGACAAGCTCCTCAAGTATGGCCAAATCTTCTTCCACCTGACTTTCCACATAGGGCTTTTGGACCTTTAGCACTACCCTTTCACCGGTCTTTAACCTTGCCCTATGCACCTGACCTATGGATGCAGATGCCAAAGGCTCATCTTCAAAGTAGTCAAAGATGGCTTCCCATGGTTTCCCAAGCTCTTCCTCTATAACCCTCTTTATGCTCTTGGAATCCACAGGTGGCACTTTATCCTGAAGCTTTGAAAGCTCTTGAATATAACTATCTGGTAAAAGGTCTGGCCTTACACTAAGTATCTGTCCAAGCTTTATGAAGGTAACACCAAGCTCCTCAAAGGCTAACCTTAAATGCTCCTCCGGTGAATACCTTTCTTTCTTCCTCTTATGACCAAATATGCCCCAATGGAAGGGTACAAGATGCCCAAGCCCAAGCTTAAAAAGTAAAAGGCCAAAGCCGTGCTTTGCAAGCACCTTGGCTATATATGCCTTCCTCCCTAAATGATCCGCAAGCATCCCCTTTAAAAAAGTATATAGCACTTTATTCATCCAAAACCTATAAGCATATTACCAAACACCATAAGGATTGCGGGGACTAAGATTCTGTTTAAAGTTTCACCTAAAAATACTTTTCCGTATATAAGGGCAAACAAGAGAGAAAGCCTTTCTGCAGAGGCAACGTAGGAGGACAAGGTAAAAAGCAGAGCAAAGTTGTACAGCACATCTCCTATGGCAAAGAAAAGGCCGATGGCTGGTATTTCCCATTTTTTGTAATTTTCCAATTTTGTTATATGAGCGGGCTTTACAAAGAGAAGGGCGCCCAGACCCATCAAAACACAGTAATACCAGCTAAAAAATAGCCAGTTGCTTTCTATAACAGAGGCTTTACCAAGCACCACATTGAAACCGAAAAGGGCTGTAGAAAGGAGCATGTATATAACCCCCCTGTTTTTCCTTAAAAAATCCTTTGGTGAAAAGCCTACCATTATGAGACTTGCTAATATGATGAGGCCTATGCCAAGGAGGCCCAAGGGGGTTGGTTTTTCTGAAAGGAAAAGCCAGCCAAAGATGGCGGAAAAGACGGGCACAAAAGAATAGAAGGACATGGCGGTGGATAGGGGAGCATACTTTATACCTTTCATAAAAAGCAAGCCGCCCAAAACCTCTAAGGGAAGCCACACAAGGCTATAGAGAAAAAGCTTTAGGCTCATTTCCCAGTAATAAAGACCAAAAGGGGTTAAAAGTAAGGAAGCTATGGGAAACCTGACCCAGAGAACAAAGTTCTCATCAATGCCCCTTAATAAAAGCCTTTTGTTAAGGTAGTCGTTGGTACCCCAAAAGAAGGCGGATAATATGGCAAGCGATAGACCAAGCATTCGGAGTAAAATATTCTATCATGCGCCAAGAAAGAATATTTACACCCGGTCCGGTAGAAATTCCAGAGAGGGTAAGGCAGGTCCTTGGAAGACAGATCATCCATCACCGCACGGAGGAGTTCAAGAGGGCCTTTCTTGAAGTGAGGGAACTTTTTAAAAAGCTTTTGGATGATCCTTCGGACAACTTTGTCTTTTTTGCCTCCTCGGGTACTGGTGCTATGGAAGCTGCCATCTTGAACTTCTTCAAAGAGGGTGATAAGGTTCTGGTCGTAAACGGTGGAAAGTTTGGTGAGAGATGGCTAAAGCTTTCCCAACATTGGAACCTTAGACCGGTAGAGTATAAGGTGGAGTGGGGTAAGTCGGCAGACCCGGAAGAGATAAGAAGGCTTTTAAAAGAAAATCCAGACTGTAAGGGAGTATTTTTCCAGATCTCGGAGACATCCACCGGTGCATACCATCCTGCCAGAGAGATAGGCGATGTTTGCAAGGAGTTTGATGTGCTTTCTGTGGCAGATGCCATAACAGCCTTGGGCGTATACAACATAAGGCCTTCTTATTGGAATCTGGATGTGATAGTGGGAGGATCCCAAAAGGGCTTTTTGCTTCCACCGGGCCTTTCTGTGCTTTGGTTTTCAGATAGGGCGGAAAGGGACCTTGTAGACAGGGCCTTTTACTTTAGCATAAGGAAGGAGCTTCCAAAACAAAAGGAGGGTCAGACTGCTTGGACGCCAGCCATAGGTCTAATCCTTGCCATGAGAGAATCCTTAGAGCTCCTTTTGGAAGAGGGCATGGAAAGGGTGGAAAAAAGGCACAGGGCTGTGTTGGAAGGCACTCTAAGGGCCATAGAGAGGCTTGGCCTAAAAAGGTTTGCCCAAAGCCCTTCCCTTTCTGTGAGCGCCATAAGCTCCGATAGGTCGGAGGATATAAGAAGGGAGCTTTTAAAGCTTGGTGTGAGAGTGGCCGGTGGCCAAGATAAGCTAAAGGGTAAGATCTTCCGCATATCCCATATGGGTGTGGATCCAAAGGACGGGCTTATGGTGGTAGGGCTGTTGGAGGTTGTTTTAAAGAGGCTTGGCCTTGATATAGCCATAGGGGAGGGTGTAAAGGCTTACAGCCAAACCTTGATGGAAAGTGGAATATGGTAAAGCTTTATCTTATAAGGCATGCGGAGAGTGAGTGGAACCCCTTAGGAAGGTATCAGGGTCTTTTGGACCCAGAGCTCTCAGAAAGAGGTAGGGAGCAGGCCAGAAGGCTTGGAGAGCACTTTAAAAACATTGAGCTTCATGCCATATATTCCTCACCTCTCAAAAGGACGATGCAAACAGCCCTTGAGATAGCAAAGAGGAAGGGTATGGAGGTTGTGCCCGAGAGGAGAGTTATAGAGATTGACCATGGCCTTTGGTCTGGCTTGCTGGTGGAGGAGGTGCAAAGGAGGTTTCCAGAGCAGTTCAAGCAATGGCTGGAGGAGCCGCACAAGGTAAGCTTTGAGGGGGGAGAGAGCCTTTTTCAGGTATATGAAAGGGTAAAGGAGTTTTTGGAAGAGTTAAAGGAAAGGCATTGGGGTCAAAGTGTGGCTGTTGTCTCTCACACAGTGCCAATGAGGGCTATGTACTGCGCCCTTTTGAATGTGGACCTTTCAAAGTTTTGGTCCTTTGGCTGTGATAATGCAAGCTATTCCCTGATCCATATGGAAAAGGGAAGGAATGTTATAATGCTTCTTAACATAAACTGCCATCTGGGGGACTTGTATGTTGAAGCCCATAAGGCTCTTTAGCCTTCTTTTGCTTGCGGCCCTTGCCTTGGCCCAGCAGACAATAACAAAGGAGTTTGATGTAAAGGTGGAGCTAACAGGCAAGCTATACGAGGAAAAACCCAAACTTAGCCCACCCAACTACCTACCTATACCACAGGCAAGGGAGCTTGACCTGTCCTACATGGTCCTTGAAGCACCCAAAAGCATGGAGTTTGTCCAGATAGAGCCCATAAAAAAGAGCCGTGTAAGCTGCGGAGAACCAAAGGATGCCCTATCTTACAGGCTTGGAGTGGATTATTACCTACAGGGCAAGTATAACTTGGCGGAGGAAGAGCTTGGAAAGGTTGTTTTGATGCCCAACTCGGCCTTTGGCCCCATGGCTGAGTATGTACTTGGCATTATAGCCTATTCAAAGGGTCAGAAGGAAAGGGCCTTAGAGCTTTTCAAAAACTCCTGTTCTTTTACCCATATGTACAAAGAGCCAGCCTGCAAAGCCTACTACGCCCTAAGCCTTATCCTTAAAGGTTCTGTGCCAGAAAATCAAAAGGACCTTTGGAAAGCAGTAAAAGCCATAAAGGAAGGAAAGCCCGCCAATCTACTATCTTGTGATAATGTGGTCTTTGTCCAATACTGTCAATATGTATCCGATTTTATAAAGGGAAGGGAGCATTTGCTTTATAGAGATAGCACAAGGCTAAGGTCTGGCATACTTGCCTACTTTGGGGGGGACCTAAAGAGGGCAAAGGAGCTATTTAAGGAATACTCCAGCCCGGGAAGGCCCTACAGAGATGTGGCCCTTTATTACCTATCTCTGATAGACTACAAGGAGGGTAGGGAGAAAGAGGCCTTGAAGTATGCAAGCATCTTGGAAAGTATAAACCCATACCTCTCTAAGGAGCTTTATGCGCTGATATCTGAAAAGGATGTTTATCTTTCAAGGCTAACGTACACTTTAACAAAGGATGTAAAGTTTTTGGAAAAAGCCGGCATTATAGCCTACAACTCGGGAGACTATGCCCTTGCCCTTAGAAGCTTTTTGGAAGCAGGCAATACAAGGTATGCAGTCTATTCCGCCATAAACATGGGGGATTATAAGAAGGTCCTTGATCTTTTGAAGGATAAGAAAAAGGACAGGGAAGACTATCTTTGGCTGTTGGAAGCCCTTTATTTGTCTGGTGAGGATATGTCCAACGCCTTATCAGAGGTGGCCAAGGTATACCCAGACCTGTACAAGGAGTACAAGGGGTGGGAAAGCTTTAGAAGGGGTGATTGGCTTGGAGCCCTTAGCTTCTTTGAAGATCCATACTACAAGGCCTTAGCCCTTTATAACCTTAAAAAATACAAAGAAGTTATAGACCTTCTCCAAGGTAGGACCGATGAGAGGTCTAGGCTTATAAAGGCAAGGTCTGCCCTTATGATGGGTAATGCGGAGCTTGCAAGGAGCTTTTTGACCGGTAAGTCTGAGGAGGAGTTTTACCTTTTGGGACTTTCCTATTTTCTGGAGGGCAACTACCAAAAGGCAGTTGAATTTTTTGAAAAGGTGCCAGCCAGCAGCCCAAGCAAGGCAAAAGCCCTTTTTAAGATGGGAGAAAGCTACTATAACATGGGGAAGGTAGACAAGGCAAAGGAGAGCTATTTTGAAGTTTTGAGAAGATTCCCAGACAGTGAGGAGGCTAAATCTGCAACCCTTGCCCTGCTTGATTTCGCTGGGAAGAGTATGGAAGATGAGGAGCTGGAAAAGGTCCTTGAGGATTACATGAAAAGGGAGAAAAACCCCCCGCCGGAGATAATCTATCATTATGCCAGCCTGCTGGCAAGGAAGGGCAACAAGAAAGAAGCAGAAAAGCTCCTTCTTAAACTCCTTGATACACCCATCCAATTTAAAGCCATACTAAGGATGGCAGAGCTGGAGGAGGAGCCTTCAAAAAGGCTTGTGCTTTTATACAAGGTTTATAAAGAATCACCAACGGAAGAAGAAAGGAAGAGGGCAAGGGATGAGATAGTAAAGATTTATTCCTCTTTGGGGGACACAAAAAGCCTTGCAGACATATTGGCAGAGGGAGATAGGTCAGACAAGGTTAAGGCGATAGGTCTATACCTCAGCGTTGGGGAGGCCCCTTCCGCCCTTACCTTAGCGCAAGAGCTCATAAAAGCTAACTACAGAGACCAAGAGTTTGAAAGGTATCTGTTGGACCTATACAGGCAGACAAAGGACACATCTTTGCTTGATTATTTGTTAAAGAGCCCAGAGGGAAGCTTAAGAGGGCAAGCCCTATACCTTTACGGATTAGAATTGCTAAGAAGGGGGGATAACAAGAAAGCCTTGGAGCACTTTGTAGAGATAAGCCTTAATCATAAGGGAGAGCCATACTATAATTCTGCAGTTTTGGAGGGGGCAAGAATACTCATAAAACTTGGTGCAAAAAGGGATGCGAGCTGTATGCTGGATAGGTTTGAATTAAAAGATGCCAAGCCAGAAGAGGTAAGCATGTATAATAACCTTAAAAGAGGCCTACCAAAATGTGAGGTGAAGTAAAATGGAAGGGCTTATAAATCTTCTTGAAAAAGGCGGTCTTGCCATGTATCCCCTTCTTTTCCTTTCTGTCCTCTCTTGGGCTGTTATAGTGGAAAGGCTTATAAACATGAGGTCATCCAACTACAGGGGCAGATCTTTTAAAGACCTAAAGACCTTGCTCGTTGGTGGAGACATAGAAGGTGCTCTAAAGCTTCTTTCTACAGATAGCTCACATACGGCTATTCTTCTAAAGGGGCTCTTACAAAGCTACAAAGAAGGAAGGATAAAAAAGGAAGATATGATAAAAAGCTTGGATTTTGAGATTTCCCTACTTGTGCCAAAGCTGGAGAAAAATCTGGCTATCCTCTCCACCGTGGCAAGCGTTGCACCCCTCATCGGCCTCTTTGGTACCATAACAGGCCTTATAAAGGTCTTTTCCGCCTTTTCTATGGCGGACCCAGAAACGGCCATGCCTTTACTCTCAAAGGGTATAAGTGAGGCTCTTGTGGCTGCCGCCACAGGCCTTGCCGTAGCCATACCAGCCCTTATAGCCTACTGGTTCTTTAGAATCTGGGGCAATAGCATACTAAACAAGATAGAAGAAGAGCTTTTTGATATGGTGAGGGTACTATGAGAAGGAGAAGACTTAGCTATGATGAGAGAGCCTATATAGATGTGGTTCCCCTCGTAGATACCCTTCTTGCAGTGTTCCTCTTCCTTGCCCTTTTAGCCTTCCAATCACCTTTGACCTTCCTTGCGGTAAAGCTTCCCTTTGCAAAGGAGGGTGAAAAGCTAAGCGTGCAAGTGTACAGGGTTCAGGTGTTAAAGGATGGAAGGTATAAGGTGGGGGAAAAGGAGGTGAGCCTAAGCCAGATAGAAGAAGAGCTGCAGAGCAAAGGGCCAAAGACTATGGTCATAGAGGCAGATGAAGATGCGGCTCATAAGTTTGTGGTAGCCCTTATGGACGCAGGAAAGAGAAGCGGTGTGGAGAATGTGCTCATAGGCGTCAGAAAGGGGAGATGATCTTTTTCTTAAAAAAGCTTCTTGGCTTTTTGATCTTTCCCCCATCCCTTTTTATCCTCCTTTTTCTAACAATATTTATGCTTTCAAGGAGAAGGATAACAAGCCTCTTGGCTCTTTTTGGAGCCTTTGGCTTGTACCTGCTTTCCGTGGAGCCAGTAAAAGACCTTCTTTACAAGCCTCTGGAAGGTAAATATCCAGTGCCGCAAAGTCTTAAGGTGGACGCTATTGTGGTGTTGGGGGGCGGATCTTACAACACGGGCATACTCAAAGAGGATTCCATGAAAAGGCTTCTTACAGGTTTTATACTTCACAAAAAGTACGGGCTTCCGCTTATACTCTCGGGGGGTGCCAATGTGGGAAGGCTTCCTGAGGCGGAGATAATGAAGCAGGTGCTGGAAGAACTTGGCGTGGACAAAAGAAGTATAATCACAGAAGTGAAAAGCAGGGACACCATTGAGAACGCCATGTATGTAAAGGATATATGCAAGCAACATGGTTTTAAGAGGGTAGCCCTTATTACCTCAGCCTACCATATGCCAAGGGCTGTAGATGCCTTTAGAAGGGTGGGCTTTGAAGTCTTGCCCTATCCTACAGACTTTAAACAGGACAAAAGGTATAACCTATACAGCTTCATCCCACGCATGAGCGTGTTAAATGATAGCTACAAAGCCCTAAGGGAGCACTTAGGCCTTTTGGCTTACAGCGTACTTTATTAGCCCTTCCCTTTCCAAGCCCCTTTTAATGGCTTTCAAGAGAATGTCCATAGCCTCCTCATAGCTATTAGCCTTTATCTTAAAACCAGATGCGTACTTATGGCCGCCACCACCCAGCTCCTCCGCTATCTTTGCCACATCCACCTTCCCCTTGGACCTAAGGGATACCTTCCAAACCCTCTCCTCCGGCTTTTCAATAATGGCATAGGCCACCTCCACCCCTTCAAGCGACCTTGGATAATTAACAAGGCCCTCGCTGTCCGAATACTCACACCCCATCTCCTTGAAAAACTTATCAAAGATAGCTATACCTGCCACAAAGCCATCTTCATGAAGGGTGAGGGTTTCCAAAACCTTGGATATGAGCCTTAGCTTGTTTATGCTTTCCCTTTCTGCAAAGTTCACATAGGTCCAGTTTGGCTTGGCTCCCAGCTCTACCAACTCCTTTGCCAAACCGAAGCTCTCCGCCGTAGTGTTGGAATACTTGAAAAAGCCCGTGTCGGTGGCAAGACCTGCATAAAGGTTTTCTGCTATATCTTCATCTATGGCAGACTTGTCCCAAGCACACAAGAGCTTATATACAAGGGCTGTGGTGGAAGGTGCCTCTGGGTCTATGTAATCGTACTCGCCGTAAAACTCACCACCTATGTGGTGGTCTATTCTAACTTTCCTAAAAGCCTTAACCTCCGCGTTAACACGAGAAAAGCCGCTGGCATCCACCACTATCGCAAGGCTAAACACATCATTTACAGGAAGTCTAAGCACATCCTTAGCACCCGGCAGAAAATCCAAAAAGTGTGGCACCTTATCTTTGCAACCTACAAAAACCTTTTTACCCTTTTTCTTCAGGAAAAGGTATAGGGCCAAGGCACTTCCTAAGGTATCGGCATCTGGGTTCTCATGGCTGGCTATTAGGATAGGACCCTTTTCTTCCTTTAACAGATTTATAAGGGGTATGCTCTGTTCCATCATATTAAACCTCCACAACAGGATAAATTTATATCCTCTGAAGCACGCTTGCACACCTTTTGCATACTTCCCCTTCAAACTCCTCTTCTGGATAGTATAACCAACATCTTGGGCACTTATTACCTCCTGCCTTTGAAACACCCACCTTTACACCCTTTACAGCCTCACCATCTACCTTGTAAATCCCCCCCTCCTCAAACCTTACAGAGCTTACCGTAAAGAAGTACTTAAGATAGTCCTCATACCTTTTGGCCAAGTCCAGGCCCTCTCCCCAGAGGAAGACTTGCGCCTCATAAGGGTGGTTTATGGCCTTATCCCTCCTTGCCAGCTCTATGGCCCTCATAACATCCTCCCTTAGCCTTATTAAAACTTCGTAATCTTTCAAAAGGCCTTCGTCCGTTAGATCTTCCCTTGGTGTAGGTATGGAGTGCATAAAAACGCTCTCGGGGAGGTGTGGGTTTATCTTCCTTAAATGTTCCCATGCCTCCTCTGCAGTAAAGCTCAAAAAGGGTGCTATGGAGGTTATGAGGGCTTCCGCAAGGTGGTAAAGCACCTTTTGAGCCGACCTTCTTTCCCAGCTGTCTGGCGCATATATGTACAGCCTGTCTTTTAGCACATCAAGGTATAAGCTTGAAAGCTCCACGGAGCAAAAGTTTCTTATAAGGTGGTAGACCCTATGGAAGGCATAGCTTTGGTAGTGTCGGTGGACTTCTTGAAGGACCTTTTGAAGATAAGAAAGGGCCCACCTATCAAAGTGATGGAGCTCTTCAAAGGATATTTCATCCTCCTGTCTATAATCATAAAGATTCCCCAAAAGGAACCTTATAGTGTTCCTTATCTTTTTGTAGTCTTCTCCAAGCCTTTGTATGATGTTTTTTCCAAGCCTTACATCCTCCGTATAGTCTTCCGAGACCACCCAAAGCCTTAAAATATCCGCGCCGTACTGTTTTATTATCTCCTGAGGAGAGACCACATTGCCCAAAGATTTGGACATCTTCCTTCCCTGCTCATCCACCGTAAAGCCGTGCGTGAGCACTGCCCTATAGGGGGCATGACCATAGCTTGCCACCGACTCAAGAAGAGAAGCCTGAAACCAGCCTCTGTGCTGGTCGGAGCCTTCAAGGTATAGACTTGCCTCATCTATAGCTCTCTTCCTTAGCACAAAGGCATGGGAAGATCCCGAATCAAACCAAACATCAAGTATGTCCTCTTCTTTTGTAAACTCCTCCGAGCCACACTTGGGACACTTATAACCTTCTGGAAGAAGCTCTCTTGGACTTTTTTCAAACCACAGGTCTGCACCCTCCGGTGAGCCCTCCACCAGCCCCGCTATCCTATCAAAAACATCCATCTCCGCCATCACATGGCCGCAGGACTTACAATAAAAAACTGTTATGGGAACGCCCCAGTATCTTTGCCTTGATATACACCAATCTGGCCTGTTTTCCACCATGGAGGTTATCCGGTTTTTGCCGTAGGGTGGTATCCATTGAACCCTTTCTATCTCTTCAAGGCTTTTTTCCCTCAAACTTTTGCCATTTACCTTTGCTTCCATGCTGATGAACCACTGGGGAGTGGCCCTAAAGATCACAGGGTTTTTACACCTCCAGCAGTGTGGGTAGGAGTGTTTTATGGTGCCTTTATGGAGCAGAAGGCCCCTTGACTGCAGGTCCTCCACTATGAGCGGGTTGGCTTCAAATACCCTTTTGCCCCTTATGAACTCTGGAGCCTCCTCTGTAAACCTACCCTCATCATCCAGGGGAGAAAAGGGCTCAAGGCCATACCTCAGCCCTACCGTATAGTCCTCCCTACCATGCCCCGGTGCCATATGCACCAAGCCCGTGCCCGTAGAAAGCTCCACAAATTCCGAGGGATAGACCTTATTTATCCTGCCCCCGTAGGGAGCGTGGTACTCAAGGCCCACAAGCTCTGAACCTTTTATCTCCTTTAAAACTTTACCCTCTGAGCCCACCAAAGACCTTAAGCTTTCAAGCAGATCCTTTGCCACCACATAAACCTCTTCACCCACCTCCCAAAAGACGTAGGTGTACTCCTCACCCACCATTACGCCAAGGTTGGCAGGCAGCGTCCATGGTGTGGTAGTCCATATGAGAAGATAGGTCTTTTCATAGCCCCTTAATGGAAACTTTACATATATGCTTGGGTCCTCCTTCTCATAGTACTCTACCTCCGCCTCCGCCTCCGCAGTCTTATCGTAAATACACCAGTAGACAGGTTTTTTGCTCCTTACCACCATACCTTTGCTGAAAATACGTCCAAGCTCCCTTATCTCCTGAGCCTGATAAGCTGGGTCCATGGTAATGTATGGCTTTTCCCAGTATGCGAGCACGCCAAGGCGTATAAATTCATCCCTTTGAATGTTAACAAACTTGCTGGCATATTCCCTGCAAAGCCTTCTAAAGGCCACCTTGCCAAGGGATTCCTTTGAAAGCTTTTTCTCCTTTAGCTCCTTTTCCACCTGCTGCTCTATGGGAAGGCCATGACAGTCCCAACCCGGTACAAAATCCACATCAAAGCCAGAAAGCAGCTTGTACTTCACTATCACATCCTTTAGGATCTTGTTTAACGCATGGCCTATGTGTATGTGTCCATTGGCATAAGGTGGTCCATCGTGCAACACAAAGGGCTTTTTACCCTTATTTCTTTCCTTTAGCTTTGTATAAAGACCCTTCCATTTTTCCAGCAGTTGCGGCTCCTTTTCCGGAAGGTTTGCTTTCATAGGGAAGTCTGTTTTTGGAAGGTTTAGAGTTTCTGCATAATTTCGCATGGAGATATATTATAATCTCCATACGCCAATGTTCTCCTTCAGAGTGATAAAATCCAACGGAAAGGCAAGGCTTGGGGAGCTTATAACACCCCATGGCAAGGTAGAAACGCCCGTATTTATGCCCGTAGGAACGCAGGGAACGGTAAAGGCTATGCTTCACAAAGACCTTTTGGAAGTAGGAACCCAGATCATCCTTGGAAACACCTACCATCTTTACCTTAGGCCCGGTGTGGAAACAATCAAGGAGGCAGGCGGGCTTCACAGCTTTATAGGCTGGCAAAAGCCCATACTCACCGACAGCGGAGGCTTTCAAGTCTTTTCTCTTTCAAGGGACAGAAACAAAAGGTCGGGGGTAAGGGTAAAGGATGAGGGTGTGGAGTTTAGGGATCATTTGGCTGGCAACCTTCACTTTTTTACGCCGGAGAAGGTTGTAGAGATCCAAGAGATCCTTGGCTCGGACATAATAATGCCCCTTGATGAGTGCGTAGAATATCCAACTACCTACGCCTATGCCAAAATAGCCCTTGAAAGGACCCTAAGATGGCTTGACAGAAGCATAAAGGCCAAAAGAAGAGAAGATCAGGTGCTCTTTGGAATAGTACAAGGCGCTTTCTTTGAGGACTTAAGGGTAGAATCGGCGTTAAAAACGGTGGAAAGAAACCTTTTTGGCTACGCCATAGGAGGCCTTTCTGTAGGCGAGCCAAAGGAGATAATGTACAGCATGGTGGAGGTTGTATGCGACCTTTTGCCTTGGGACAAGCCCAGATACCTTATGGGTGTGGGTATGCCGGAGGATATAATTGAAGCTGTGGCAAGGGGTGTGGATATGTTTGACTGCGTAGCACCTACACGCATGGCAAGGACTGGCACCCTTTTTACCTCTCAAGGAAAGATAAACATAAGGAACGAAAGATACAAAAGAGACTTTAGCCCACCAGACCCCGAGTGCGACTGCTATACCTGCAAAAACTTTACAAGGGCATACCTAAGGCATCTTTTCAACGCAGAAGAAATATCCGCATATGTGCTTAACACCATTCATAACCTGCGCTTTTACCACAGGCTCATGGAAGAAATAAGAAGGTCCATAAAGGAGGGTAGGTTTGAGGAGTTCAGAGAGTCATGGTATAGGGTTTATTGTTAAAAAGGTTTTTGTCTTACTTTTAGTATTTCTACTTTCCTTTTCTTCAGAAAGGTAAAAGGCAAGTCTTAGGCTTGCCCAAACCTACTTTTATAAAGGCTATATAGAGTACACTCAAGGCAATTACTCGGATGCTATTGGAGAGTTTAGTAAGGCCTACCTTGCGAACAGAGAAGGCTATTACGGAGAGCTATCCTACCTCTACATAGGCATATCTTACGCCCAGCTTTCTTACAAAAAGGGACAAAGAGAAGGTATAGCTTCCGCCATAGCCTTCATGAACATGTACCCCTATTATTACAAAAGACCCACTTACCTTTTCCTCCAGAGAGAGTTTATAGGTTATTCTTACCTATTGCTTGGTCTCTATGATAAGGCCAAAGACATATTTTTGAGCCTTTACAGAGATACACTAAGGCAGGACTATCTTCTGAACTTCTTATATGCAGATGCCCTATCCGATGGAACCAACAGAGAGCTTTTGAATACGATAGATCCAGAGAGCCTTACGGAAAGAAAATACTTGTACTATTTGGTTAAAGGCTTTTATGCCTTTAGGGATGGAAGCTACAGAGAGGTAATAAAAGAGCTTTCAGAGGCTCAAAGTCTAAACAGATATATTGAAGATGATCCAGAGTTTTTGTACAGGTATGCAGTAAGTGCTTTTATGGAAGGGGACTGGAGGAAATCTGTTTTTTACTTTGAGCAGTTAGACGGCTTTGGTGCACAAATAAAGAAGTCCTTGATAGTAGCGTACTGCAGCATGCCTCTAAAAAAAGGGGGAAAGAACACTACCTTTGTCAAAAGAAGATGCCACGCCTACGCGGTGGTCTGAATCAAAAAATTTATGCACCAACGCCGCGGCATAGAACTGTCCACGCCCATTTATGACGCAGGAAAGCCTTATAAGGTTGAGTATTTTACACACCTTAAAAAATCTGTCCAAAGGGAGAAGGAGGGCTTAGAACAGAATATAAACTTAATACTCTTCTCTGCCCCTTACGAGTGGGAATATTTAAAGGCAAAATGGACGGAGGCATATACAAGGGACAGGTTTGCCGAGGAAAACCTTACCCTCAGACGGTCTGAGTATGAGTTAGAACTTGCCTTTGACCTTGGCTACGCCATGGCAGAAAAAAGCGAGGCAGAACGGCAGTTGATGGAAGCTCGTTATAAACTCATCCTTTTCTGGGCCAAGCTTTTTAACCTTGCGGGTAGAGAGCCTTTCAAGGTTTTTGAATATAATTAATACATAAAGGAGGTTTTTTATGTTTCAAGTGCCGGAGGTTAGCCCCCAAGAAGCAAAGGAGATGATGCAAAAGGATAATGTGGTTTTATTGGACGTTAGAACGCCCCAAGAACATATGCAGGTAAGAATACCTAATTCAATGCTTATACCCCTTGACGAGCTAAGGTACGCCTTTAAAGGTTTACCAAAGGATAAGGTCTATATAGTCTACTGCAGAAGTGGAGAAAGGAGCGCCTTTGCCACCTACTTCCTTAGGCATATGGGTTATGAAGCTTATAACTTGGCCGGTGGCATCTTAATCTGGCCCTACGAGAAAGAGTCTGGTCCACCTAAATGAAAAAGTACCTTTTGGTCCTTTTTCTTTTCTCCGCTGGCTGTGGCATAAAGGCAACGCCAGAGGTGCTAAAGGAGCCAGAGGTAGTCATAAAAAGGATAGGTGATAAGGTTTATGTAAAGAGTGTGTCTGGAGAGGTAAGAATTAAGGGCTTTGAAAAGGTGGGAAGTTATTGGATAAAGGAAAACAAGGAGGCTTTTTGTTTTTCTGTGGAAAGAATTGGCGGGAGGTCTCGTAAGTTTTGCGTGGGAAAGGCAATAGAAGAAAAACCCCTTTTGAGGGCAGAGGAAGAAAGGGATTTTGTAAAGGTTATTCCTCTTGGCTTTGAAGCCTACAGGCTTTATACTGTCAATGAAGGAAGCATCAGCTTGGAAGAGGCCAAAGAGTTTAAAGAAAGCATTAAGCTTGAAAGGGATTACTGGGAAAGATGTTATGCCATTGTGGGAGTTAAGGGGGCTTTGGAAAGCTCTCCAGTAGAGTTTTGCACAAAGCCTAAGCCACCGCCAACGATAAAAGAGGTAGAAAATCTTGAGGTAAGGGTAGGGGAGAGTAAGCTATACCTTGTTTGGTTTTATAAAGAAGGCTACAAGGAGTTTGTAATATATCAAAATGGAAGAGAGATAGGAAGGACTACGGGCTTTGCCTTTGAAGTTCCGCCGCCGGAAGGCAAAGCCACCTTTACGGTAAAGGTTATAAGCCCCCTTGGCTTTGAAAGCAAGGGTGTAAGTATAGACTATAGCCCATAACATGTTTTTGCAAAATAAGCAGTGAGGGTTGCTCCCACTCTTTTGTTTTGAAAAACCACAAAGTAGGTAGCGAGGGCATCCTCGCCCAGATCCTTTGATTAATCTTTTTGCGCAAGCTCAGGCAGGATAGCTGTGCTTACCTTTTATGAAACAATTAGATTGTATAATAATAAGCAGTTTTCTTTATCGGAAGGAGGGATGTGCTATAAAAAAGACAATCAGCTTTATAGCTCTTTTGTTAGCAGCCCTTTTGTTCCCAGCAGCATGGATTGCCTATAAAGGCAACCTATGGTCCAACAAGCCAGAAGCCAACAAGACAAAGGCTATGCAAGCCTATTGGAACCTACTCCTCTATTTCATTGAAAATAAGGGACAGCTGGATGAAAAAGTAAGGTTCTATGAGAAAGGTGCAGGGCACGGTGTATTCTTTACTCGGGAAGGTGTTTACATAAGCCTTAGCAAGAAGTCAGAAGAGGATGGAAATTTCCTTACAGAAACAGTGGCTTTTAAGCCCATCAACGCCAACAAAGCACCCCAAATAGTGGCGGAAGAGGAGCTCCCCGGAAAGGTTAACTACTTTATAGGCAACGACCCCAAAAAGTGGAGGACAGACATACCAACCTATGCAAAGGTGAGATACAAAGAACTCTACCCAGGCATAGACATAGTCTTTTATGGCAATCAGAGGCAGCTTGAGTATGACATAGTGGTAAAGCCTGGGGCAGACCCCTCAAAGGTAGCCTTTAGCTATAAAGGCATAAAGGAGCTAAAGGAGAATAAGGAAGGAGACCTTGTTGCCCTGTTGCCATCAGGTGGTGAACTCATTCAAAAGAAACCCCCATATCTATCAAGAGGTAGGTGGCAAGAAGGTTGAGGTAAAGGGCAGGTATGTAATAAAGAAAGAGGGCAATAGGTATCTCTTTAGCTTCCATGTTCCCCAATACAATCCAAAATATGCCCTTGTGATAGACCCAGTGCTTTCCTACTCCACATACCTTGGTGGAAGTGGTAATGATTATGGCATTGGCATAGCAGTGGATTCAACTGGTTCTGCCTATGTAACGGGATATACATATTCAACCAACTTTCCCACACAGAATGCATATCAGGGAGATCAAGGAGGCGCTGATGTCTTTATCACAAAGCTTTCTCCTCAAGGCAATAGCCTCATATACTCCACATACCTTGGTGGAAGTGATGTTGATGTAGGCTCTGGCATAGCAGTGGATTCAAGTGGTGCTGCCTATGTAACGGGATATACATATTCAACCA
>JBKBHW010000021.1:11867-24501 GCA_046297555.1 Aquificaceae bacterium | reverse complement strand
CTTGTGTATGTATATGCCTATGCTATCGTATATAGCTTCTATAGGAGGTTTGTTCCATGATGTTTAATTTCTCACCCAGTGTGTGTTGGTATATTATTAAAAATATGCTTATAACCTTGATATTTTTTCTTGCACCCTTTTTTGCCCTCTCGGAGGATTTTTGCATAGAGGAGGTTCAAAACCCCTATCCAGAGAGTTATATAAACTATGTTTACAGGAAAAGCGTAGAAAGGGCCCTTTTGAAGAGCGGACATGGGATAAGCTGTAAGGAGGATGCCAAAAGGGTAAAGGCAAGGGTGGAGCTTTTAAAGGAAACCCCTATAGCTTATACACCGACGCAAAGGGTTAGTGCTTACAATATGGAGCTAAGGTTAAGCCTTAGCGTGGGTGGAGAAGATAAGACCTTTAGCGTGATAGTTTCCTATTCCCAGCCTGAAGGCGGTCTTGGGGACCTGCCAAGAAGGCAGGCAATTGAGGAAGCTTTTAGGATAATCTATTTGGATATACTGGAATTTATAAAAAGGAGGTAGAAGATGTTTATAACTGTGGAGTCGGAAAGGAGCCTTCAGGAAGTAAAGCAGAGGATTGAGGAGGTTGCAAAGGCCAAAGGCTTTGGAGTTATGGCAGTTCATGAGGTATCCAACATATTGAACAATAAGGGCTTTCCTATAAGTTATTCTTGCGTCATAGTGGAGGTGTGTTCTCCAAGACATGCCAGCCAAGTTTTATCTGTGGACCCTTACATATCAACAGCCATGCCTTGTAGGATAGCTCTCTTTGAAAGGGATGGGAAAACGCTAATAAGCACTATGGCACCCACAGCCATGTTGGAGATCTTCCAAAGGTCAGAGCTAAAGCCTGTGGCTGAAGAAGTAGAAAGATTAATGAAGGAGATAGTAGAAGAGAGTTGCTAAGGGAAGATTTCAAATTTATGGAAAGAGCCCTTGAGCTTGCAAAAAGGCGAAAGGGCCTTACCCATCCCAACCCCACTGTAGGCTGTGTTATCGTAAAGGATGGAAAGATAGTGGGGGAGGGCTATCATGAAAAGGCTGGCATGCCTCATGCAGAGGTGGTAGCCCTCCAAAAAGCTGGAGAGAGGGCAAAGGGAGCCACTTTGTACGTTACCCTTGAGCCTTGCACCCATTTTGGAAGAACCCCACCATGCACCGATGCCATAATAAGGGCAGGCTTAAAAAGGGTGGTTATAGCAAGCCTTGACCCAAATCCCCTCGTATCTGGAAAGGGTGTAGAAAGACTAAAAAAGGCAGGCATAGAGGTTTCTGTAGGCGTTTTGGAAGAAGAAGCCAGAAGGCTAAACGAGGACTTTTTCATCTACATAAGCCAAAAAAGACCTTACATAACCTTAAAATGGGCTCAGAGCATAGATGGCTCTATGGCAACTAAAAGCTCAGATAGCAAGTGGATAAGTGGTGAAGAATCAAGGTATTTTGCCCACCAGCTCAGGTCGGAAGCTACCGCAATACTTGTAGGTATAAACACAGCCCTAAGGGATGATCCAGAGCTTACCATAAGGGCCTTCTCTTGGGAAAGGCAACCTATGAGGATAGTATTGGACCCACAACTGAGGATAAGGGAGGATCTAAGGATAGTAAAGGATGGTAAGGCACCAACTCTTATCATAACATCGTCGGAAAATAAGGAAAAGATAAAAAGGCTGGAGGATATGGGCCTAAAGGTTATAATTGCGCCAACCCTTGAGGGTAAGTTAAACTTAGGGGAGGTACTTAGAGAGCTTTATTTTATGGAGATAATGCACCTACTTGTGGAGGGTGGCTCCATCACCCATACAACCTTTATCAAGGAAAACCTTTTTGACCGTTTGTGGGTCTTTTTGGCACCCATGCTTATAGGGGAGGGGAAAAGGATAGGTGATATAGGAGTGGATAGCCTTTTAAAGGCAAAAAGGCTAAGGCTAAGGCAGATAAAAAGGTTTGGAGAAGATATAGCCTTAGAGTATTTTCCAGTAATTTTCTCGTGATTGTAGGGGCGAGCCTTATGGTCGCCCGAAAAACAAAGCAGGGGTTATAAACCCTACCACTACAATTAAGGAACTTCTTGGTTTATATTGAACATATAGACAAAAAGCTCCCTATTGCGCAAGAGGTCTATCAAAAACCGCACTTCCAAGTGGAACCCTCCAGCACCTCCTTCCTGTATTCCTCTATATCCCTTATGCCCTCTACACCCTTCCTTTCACCGTCCAAGAAAAGCCTCAAAAGGTTAGCCATAAGCTTATAGTATTCCTCCTCCGTGTTTTCTATCACAAGCTCTGTGAATATCCTGTACCATCTTCCAATATGGTCCCTGAAGAAGGTAGTGTAGGCTTCCTTTGTTATCTTTGCCTCTTCCTCCATTCCCCTCTCTTGCGCGTACATCTCCTTCTTTATCAGATAGGCCATAAACTCAAGCTCCGCCACAAGGCTGTCTGGCTCCGTAGGTGGCTTTACTTCAAGGCCAAAGGCCCTGTAAAAACCTTCTATGTCCGCAAGCTCCCAAGCCTTTCTTGCCGCCTTATCTATCTCATAGGCCGTCTCGTTGGCAGGAGCCTTTGTAGAAAAGAGAGAGGTCCATTCACCTTTAAGGTCAAGGATCCTTCCCTTGCCTTCCTCTATTACCCTGCGCAAGGTATTTGTGTCAAACTCAAGGCCAAGCTCTTTTAAAGAAAGGGAGAGGTCATCAAGACCCTCCCTTAGCTCTTCCAAGATCTCTTCCGAAGGATAGGAAAAGGCTACCGAAAGGAAGCTGTAAACATAAGCCCTATATACACTCATATCACTCCACCTTTAAGGTTATCCATGAATAGCTTAGTACCTTCCTCGCACCCACATCGCCCGCCGAACCATCCCAAACGGCAAAGGTTATAAAGGTTGACTTACCGGGTCCCCAATCGGGATTGCTGGTATTTTCCTCCACAAAGGCCCTCCTTATAACCACATACCACTTGCCATCCTTGTAAACGCCTTTACCTTCCGCCCCTTGTATATCCTTCCATGTGGTAGAACCAAAGCCCTCCGCCACTATCTCCCTAACAGGGGTTTTTAATGTATTCTTTCTAAAAACCTTTTCCCCTCCTATGTAGTTGAGAGCATATTGATTTGCCCAATCTTCCGGATATTTATGGGGTGGCACGGCATGGGGATACCAGTCATAGACTGCGTTGGGGTATATTTTGGAAACGTCTGCATAACCATGCTCCAAGTTTTCCTCCCTTGAGGCAGTCCAGTGAAGCATTAGAACCCTCTGCCCCTTATCGCCCATGGTAACAGGCACATCGCTTGAAGGCTTGTAAGGTATTTGGACAGCTACTGCATCGGGAAGGGCATCCACAAGGTGGAATCTGTCTGGGGTTTTATCCTCCCACACAAGCAAAAAGGCTATGTACTTACCATCGTTCACACTCTTTACCTTTATGCTGTTTACCGTAGGTTTTAGCTTCATTGGTGTGGTAACAGACTGACCGGCAAGGGGAACCTCCACCTCCTTTGCCTGATCCCATACCTTATCAAAGGGGTCTAAGGTGGTCTTTGAAACCCTTTTGGAGATAAGCTCCTGTGCAAAGGAAAGGCTGAGCAAAAGCAAGGCAAAAGTCAAAAACTTTATAACTGTCATGGCTCACCTCCTTTAAGGTATATCTTGTCTAACAACCTCAAACCTTTCATCCTTATGAGGCCTAATTTGAAGAGGCTCCACAAGGGGAACTCTTACTATCTCCTTACCCTTTTCATCGTAGGCTATGACCTCATTAGGTCCTACTGCAAAAGAGTGAGGTATGCTTGGTGTGGAGCCAAAAAGGTGTAAAAGGGCTTGAAGCTCTGGCTCTTTGCCTTCCCTCATGGCCATGTAGGTCTTTACCGCATGCTCCGCACCATCGCCAAACATCTGCCTTAGGAACTTAATGGGTACGTTTATGGGTGGTATGTAATAGACGTTGGGCTCAAGCCCAGTTTGAGGATACAAGGGGAGGGCAACCTTCTTTATATGAACCAGGAAGTCTATTGGGTTTTCTGGTCTTGCCTCTTCCGGCGGGTTTATAAAGCCCATAAGCCTTATCTTACCTATGCAAGTTATAACGCATTGGGGCTGGAGCCCCTTTTCCACCCTTGGGAAACAACCTATGCACTTTTGAGATATCCTTGCCACGAAGTTAAACATGGTTTTCTTGTAGGGGCAGGCTTTTACACATTCCTGATAACCTTCGCACCTTTCCGGGTCTATGAGGACTATGCCGTCCTCCTCTCTTTTGTATATAGCCTGCCTGGGGCAGGCAGCCACACAGGCAGGGTAGGTACAGTGATTGCATATCCTGGGTAGGTAGAACATCCATATGGGGTGTGGTAATGATTCAAGCACGGTGCCTATATCCACAGGCTCATTTACCTCATCTTCTCCTATGTTTGGATACATCCAATCCATGTCCTCTGGCTTCCAGCCCAGCACCCTTTCACCCTCTGGCGCATCAAAGACAGTTTTCTTGTTGCCCTCCAAAAGCTCAAGAAGCCTCACATCCCAACCAAGGGGATAAAAGCCATAGGGCTTCGTCTCCACATTGTTCCAGAGCATGTACTCTTGCCCTCTGCCCGGCGTCCATGTTGTCTTACAAGCTACCGTGCATGTTTGACAGGCTATACACTTGTTTAAATCCATAACCACCGCAAACTGCCTTTTTGGCCTTTTGACCTCGTAAGGGTAGTTGATTTCTCTTTTTAGTTGCCAGTTGAAAACCTTCATAGCTCACCTCCTCATTTTATGTATTCTACTCTCACATACTTCCTTAGCATCTCATTTGGCTTCATTGGCCTAAAGCCAAGCTTAAGGGGCCTCCAGAGTCCCTTGCTCCCTATTCCACCATCCTCTGCCTTACTTATCTTGGCAAAGGCTTCCCTTGGTGCACCTATTGGACCATGTACATCAAGTTCAAAACCCTTGCCTATTATCTGTCCCATAAGGTTCTTCCTTATCAAGGTGTCTGTTTGATAGGTGGGCTTTAACCAAGACCTTGTAACACTTTGATGGCTTCCTCTTCTGTAAAGGGATTGATAGTTGGTGTATGGGTTCTTGGCTAAGCCGTTGGGGTTTTCCTTTGTTCCTCTTACCGTTCCATGGCTTGATCCGTACATGTTAAACCATATCTTGGCACAGCCCGGTGGTGTGTTGTTGGACGCCCTCGCCCTTAGAAGAAGCCTTGCCACCTCATAGTCCTCCGATCTTCCATTCCATCCCACAAAGGGCCTGTCTTGAGGGTCTGGATCTACCCAAACATAGCTGCCATCCTCTATTCCCATCTTTTCCAAATCCTTTGGATTTATATCTATGTAGGCTTCTGAAATAAAGGGCATCCTCTTATCATACCTGTATATATCTCCAAAAGGACCAAAGAGAAGGGTAGTAATATCCGTATCTCCCGTTGTGGTATGGGCTGAGTGTCTATATTTAGGTGTATGGACTATATGTGTAGCTCCAAAGGTGGCTCTAAGAGGATGCTTTGTTTTAGGAAGGTTTTCCGGAGATACGAGCACGTTCCTTGCCTGCCTCCACTCTGTGTTTAAAAGGGCATCTTCGCTTTTAACCTTGTAGTCCTCCGGCTTTTTGGGTCTAAGGAGTGGATATGGCTTTGCCACTATTACGTTCGGTTCATGATGGGTTGAATCTATTGGCTCTCTGTAAACAGGCAGGTTCTCTCCCGCATCTACGAACTCTGGTTCTTCCCTGTAAAACTCAAGCCTTCCGCTTTTTGTATACCATGGCATGCTTTCTTCCATTTGATCCTTTCCCACATACTTGGGATAGGTTCTTGTCATTATGAGGGATGGTATGCCCTCATGGGCCTTCTTTGCTATCTCTTCAAGCTTGTAGCCCCTTAGGTTTGAAGAGGCGTTTATAACCCTTTGCACATAAACCACATCTTGCTTTCCTTCAAGTACAAACTTCCAGTAATTCCTAAAGCGTTCATCTCCTGTAAGTTCTGTAAGCCTGTTTGCTACAAGAGCAAAGGTTTCGGCGTCATTCTTTGTATCATACAGCCTTCTGTGTCCAGTCTTGGGCCATACGTAAATGAAGGGGTTGGTAACAGACCCTGCAATATCCCAGTATTTATTCTCGTTCCATGCGTCCACTCCAAGCACAATGTCCGAGTATTCACAGGTCATGGACCACCACCATTCGTTGGTGATTATGCACTCAATCTTTGGAAGTGTGTTCATAACTATGTTGTACTTCCACTTGGCATTTCCAAGGGCAGAATTGGCGTCCACAAACCATATAAACTTGGTGGGTGTGGGCATATGGGTCTTTCCAGTGATCAGCACATCTCCCATATACTGGGGATGGTCATCATGAGAGTAGTAGTGGGCAGATTCTGGCCTCCAATAAAACCTAACCTTAGCAGGCTTGTTGGGGTCCAGCTCTATGTTGAAGGGGTCTTCTGCCAGATATTGGGGTGCGCCGTTAAAGAGCGCAAGTCTAAAGTTGCCGGCATAGGATCCGATGTTTCCTGTAGCATAGCCTATGTTGTCGGTGAGGGCGCAAATCATATACATGGCTCTGTCCTTTAGGTCCGAGTGCTGGTACTGATTTACACCCATACCCTGCGCCAACTTCATATTCCTTGGGTGTGCCGCTATCTCCCTTGCCAGCTTTTCTATCTTCTGGGCGGGTACTCCCGTTATTATCTCCGCTTGCTTTGGTGTATAGCTCCTTTCAAAGAACTCAAGGTAAACTTGGAATAGGGGCTTTACTTCCACCTCCTTTCCGTCCACAGTCTTCACCTTGTAAGTTCCTTCAAGGGCTGGATCTATGCCAAGCTTCCAAAAGTCCTCACCTACATCATCCCTCGTTATCACCTTTGGAGAATTGGTCTTTTTGTCCCATACCACAAAGTCATCCATATCTTCTTTTCTTATAGGCTCTGGTATATACTGCTTTTCTTGCTTATAGAAGGGTGGTAGGGCTGTGCCCGGCTTGAACACTACAGCCTTTTTGAGCTCTTTGGGTTGATAGTTGGGTATTATGTCCCTTGCTCTCAGAACCTTACCGTTGTCCATTCTTACAAGGAGTGGCATATCTGTAAAGCTCTTTACATACCTTTCCTGATAGAGTTTTTCCTTCATTATCACATAGGCTATGGAAAGGGCTAAGGCCGTATCAGTTCCAGTCCTCAGTATGATTACCTCATCTGCAGACCTTGATGTAGGAGAATAGTCGTTGGATATAACTATCACCTTTGAACCCTTGATCCTTGCCTCTGTAAGCCAATGAGAGTCTGGCATCTTTGTGGTAAAGGGATTCATTCCCCAAAGAATGATAAGCTTTGAGTGTTCCCACATGCACAGGTCAAATTCCACGTTCTGTTGACCGCTGACCATGGGATGGCCCGGCGCAAGGTCTGTATGAAAGGCGTAATTGTCCCAACCTCTTCCTCCAAGGGCTTTGTCCGGTCCCACCCCCCTTATATGGCTATCCAAAAGGGCCATCATGTTTGCCATTCTGTATGGAGCTGTGTATCTAATTACCGCAAGGAAAGGCATGGAACCCCTAAACTTCAAAGCCCTTGTTCCAGCCCCTCCCATAGCTTCAATCATAGGCCTGTGATAGCCTTGGGCTTCAAGCCTTTTTCTTCCTTCCTCTCCCGTATAAGTGGTTGCTATGTTTATAAGTGTTTTTGCTATTATGTCTGCTACCTCATCCCATGTTACCTTTATAAACTTCTCCTTACCTCTTTGGAAATACTTTTCTGGTGGTTTGCCCGTCTTTGGGTCCCTTGGAAAGCCATCCTTGTACCATTGATAAAAGCCCATTCTAACCATGGGCCCCTTAACCCTTCTATCACCGTAAAACCTTCTCATAAGTACAAGGCCCTTGTTACAACATCTTGGATCCCACCTGTGAGAGGCTTTAAGACCGTAAATATCGGTTGCTTCTCCAAACTTATAGGTGGGTTCAATCCTTGTCATTACCCCGTTCTTAACATGGGCGGTCAATAGGCAGTTGTGAGTATCGTTGGGAGCACAAAGGAAGGTAAAGGTGCTTTCCGACTCGTATATATCTCTGTACAACCTCTCCCAGTCCCTGTTGGGATAATGAAGCATGGGGTTTTCCACCTTGACCACAGGCTCCATAACCCTAAAGGCAAAGGATGGGCTTGCAAGGCCTGCCAAAGACAAAGCACCTACTTTTAACACATCCCTCCTGCTCAGATCACCCATGGCTCACCTCCTTGTCAAAGGCTTTATGTATACTATTATAAGCATTTATTTACTAAATGTCAAGAGTTTTTTACCAAATTTTCTTAAATTGCCCAAAAGAGAAAAAGTGTTAAGAAGTCTGCCCAAGCCAGCAGATTTTCACCATATTTAGATCTTCTCCTTGACCCTATGGTAGCGCGGGCATCCATGCCCGCATTTTTTAAATCTACAGGCAAGAATGTCTATGCTACACCGAAAGAAGTTTATTGAATTTTTTACCCAGCGCATCCGGCGTATATTATTCCTCATGATAGACCTTGATAAGCTTCAAAGGGCGCCCGACAAGCCCGGTGTTTATATTTTTAAAAAGGGTGAAAAGCCTCTATATATAGGCAAGGCAAAAAGCCTAAGGGATAGGCTTTTGCAACACTACAAGCTCGCAGAAAAAGACAGCAAAGAGAAGGCCATAATAAACAATTCAACGGATGTGGAATGGATAATAACACGCAACACTTACGAGGCACTAACCTTAGAAGTGGACCTAATACAGCTCCATAAACCGCGCTACAATGTGCTTTACAAGTATGGTGGAGGCTATCCCTTACTGCTTATAACTGATGAGGCCTTCCCAACTGTAAAGGTGGTAAGGGGTACAGATCATAGGGGCCAACTCTTTGGTCCTTTCTTCAGCGTATCTAAGGCAAGAAGGGTAAAAAGGCTTATCCATAAGGCTTTTAAGCTTCGTACTTGCGACCCCATGCCCCAAAGAAAGGAACCATGCATGGATTACCATCTGGGGCTTTGTTCTGCACCCTGCTGCGGGCTTATAGATAAGGGTTCTTACGGCCTTTCTGTAAGGTCTGCCGTAGCCCTTTTGTCTGGGGATGTTAGCTCGGTGTTGGAAGAGCTGTACTCAAGGATTGAACTGGAGATGCAAAGCCTAAACTTTGAAAGATGCGCCATGCTTAGAGATCAAATACAAGCCTTGGAAAACCTATCAAGGGGTCAGAGGGTATCGGGGCTTGAATACTCCAACGCAGACATAATATATCAGATGGGAAGGCTTGTGGGTTTATTCCTTATTAGGTCTGGCAGGCTTGTGGACAAGCAGGTAATAACCCTTGATGGCAAAGAGGATCTGGAAGAGTTCCTCTTAGGGTTTTATTACACTAGCCCCTTGCCCAGCAATCTTATAGTAAACTTTGAAATCTCAGAGGAAGCTCTTTGGTGGCTAAGGCAGAGGGGAGGCTTTAACCTTATAAGGGAAATGGATAAGGGGTTGGAGGATCTGATAAAAGAGAACTTGGGACACCAGCTGGACCCAGACCTTTTGAGGGAAGAGTTTAACAGGGTCTTAAATATGGACCTGCCCGAAAGGATTGAGGGCTTTGATATATCCCACTTTTATGGGGATTACACCGTCGGATCCTGCGTAGTTTGGGAGATGGGGAATATGAACAAAAAGGCTTACAGAAGATATAGGATAAAAACCTTTAAAGGTATAGATGATTATAGGGCTCTTGAGGAGGTGCTTTCCCGGAGGGCAAGAAGGCTAAAAGAGGGCGAGGAAAGGATGCCAAGCCTTTGGCTCATAGATGGAGGCTATGGACAGCTTAATACGGCCATAAGGGTAAGGGACAGGTTTTCTCTACCCATAAAAATATTCGCTCTCGCAAAAGAGGAAGATATCCTAATATACGAGGATGGCAAGGAGATAGAGCTAAAAAAACATCCCATACTTTATAGGGTTTTTGGGCTAATAAGGGATGAGGCTCATAGATTTGCCCTGACCTATAACAGGAAGCTTAGGCTAAAAGAGGGTATGCAAGAGGTTTTGGATAAGATAAAAGGTATAGGTGAGGTAAAAAAGAGGCTAATATACAGGAACTTTGAAAACCTGTATGAGTTTATAAAGGCAGATGATCAAAGCTTAAAAAGGCTTGGTATAAGTCCGTCTTTAAAGCAAGAGGTGGCCAAATACCTTAATGGCTGAAGAGATTCATAGGCCAAACCCCTTAAGCTTTCTCCACAGGGTAGTCCTATGCATGCCCAAGATCCTTGCCGCCATGCTTTTGTTTCCACCCACTTCTTTTAGAACCTTTTTTATCCTTTCCATCTCCTCCAAGGGCTTGCCCTCTTTTTCTATGGGTATATCCTCCGCCTTTATAAGGCTTCCCTTGCAGGTTATGACGGCATGCTCTATAAGGTTTTCAAGCTCCCTTACATTACCGGGAAAATCGTAGGAAAGGAGAAGCCTTATCGCCTCCGAGCTTATCCCCTTTATTCTTCTTGAGTACTTCCTTGAGTACTTTTCTATGAAATGGCTTACCAGCATAGGGATATCCTCTTTTCTATCCCTCAAAGGTGGAAGGTGTATTCTTATTACGCTAAGCCTGTAGTAGAGGTCTTCCCTAAACTGCCCTTGCCTTATAAGCTCTTTCAGGTTTTTGTTGGTGGAGGCTATGATCCTTATGTTTGCTTTCCTCGTCTTTGTATCTCCAAGCCTTTCAAACTCCTTTTCCTGCACAAGGTGCAGTATCTTTGCCTGTAAGGGCATGGGCATATCTCCTATCTCATCCAAAAGAAGGGTTCCTCCCTCGGCCAGCTCCACCTTTCCGGGCTTATCCCTTATGGCGTTTGTGAAGGCACCCTTTACATAGCCGAAAAGCTCAGCCTCCAGCAAGGTCTCGGGTATGGCGCTGCAGTTTATCCTAACAAAGGGCTTATCCCTCCTTGGGGAAAGGTAGTGAATGTACTTGGCAAGAAGGCTTTTGCCCGTGCCCGTCTCACCTTCCAGCAGCATGTTTACATCGTACTCCGCCACCGTTTTTGCCGTATCAAGGACCTTTTGAAAAGCTGGACTTTTGGCTATTATAGAATCTTCATCTCCTATCTGGCAAAGCACAACATCCTTTAGCACATACAGGGAGACTACATAGCCAAAGCCAGAAGCCATGGGGGATACAAGGAGGGAAGCCTTCTGCCTGCCGCATGGTGTTTCTACATATATATCGGTTCTTTCCCCCTCGGGCGGAAGCTCCTCCAAAGAGAGGTTTATAAGCTCTTTTACATTCTTTCCCACCAAGCTTTCTTCCTCTTCCCTGCAAAGCATAGCCTTTGCCACCTTGTTGTGCTCCAACACATTGCCCTCTGTATCCAGCACCAAAAGGGCTTCCACTATGGAGTTAAGAATGGTCTCCTTGTAAGTCCTTTGCCTTTCAGCCTCTATTATGCAATGAACCACATTGCTAACATCTTTAAAAACTTCAACCACCCCCACAAACTTACCCTTTTCATACAAAGGAGACATGCTCCAACACACATGCCTTGAGTTTTTCAAGTTAATGTCGTAAACCTGCACACCCTCCCCCTCTTCCCTCACATACCCAAAGGGGCAGCTTTCACATATGGAGAAAAGGCCTCTACACCCTTTCCCCTCCAACCCTTCTCCAAAGATCTCCTTTGCAGACCTGTTGGCATAAACTATGCGGAAGCTTCCATTTATTACAAGGACACCATCAAAAAGGTTATCAAAAAAGGAAAAGTCCATAGGTTAATTATATATTCCAGTCGGTAGGTACCTTTGACATCATCCTAAGGCTTTCCTCAAAGGAGGTCATATACCTCATGGCTGTTATCATAGAACCTTTGAACTTTAACCTCTTGGTTAGCATAGCAGCCCTCGGTCCCATTTCTCCAGTGGCAAGCTTTTTCCAATTTTCCAAGCTTGCCCAAAGTTCAAAGTCATACTTATCACTGTTTGCCTTCCCCGCAGACTTGGCTAAGCCCTTATCTACGATGAGCTCTACCGCTTCTCCTTCCTTTCCTTCCACATAGTACTTTATGCTTGCAGAAAAATCCTTAAGGTCCGATTTTAGCTTTTCGTTTTTGTTCCACTCCTCCATGTAGGCTCTTATCCAGTCTTCCGATAGGAATTTGTACATACCTGCCTCCTTTAAAAAAAGGGGAAGGCTGGCGCCTTCCCTACCTGTTTATTTTCCAGCTTCTTCCTTCAGGACCTTAAAGACTTCGTTGAAGGAAACCTCATCGTTATTTACAAAAACACCCACATTGCCCATTACGCATACAGAGTACTTGGGACCTGTAAGAGCCCAGCCATGAAGCGGAGTCCATTCTTGACCGGAGAAGGCCGTATACCCATCACACTGCATCCTTGCCATCATGTTGTTGGCCGCACACATCATGGCCGCCATTGCGGCATGTTCTTCAGATAGATTGCCCTTGTAAGCCACAAGCTTGCCATCGTCGGTAAATTCACCAGCAGCCCAAACACCTTTAACTTTCATAAGTCTGTCAAGGTTTGCCATGGCTTTCACCTCCTTTTAGATGTACTTTGAAAGGGCCCCAAAGATCTTGTCAAAATCAGCCTTGTCAAGCTCTACAAAGACCCCCACATTACCCATTATGCAAGC
>JBKBHW010000021.1:0-11767 GCA_046297555.1 Aquificaceae bacterium | reverse complement strand
GCATACTTACCACCTGCCACCGCAAAGCCATAAACAGGATAAAAGCCACCCTGTCCTGTGTAGGCGCTCCATCCCTTTGCTTGCATGTTGCCCATAAGCTTGTTAGCCGCACACATCATGGCGGCTATTTCCGCTGCTGTTTCACTAATATCTCCATAGTAGGCAAGAAGCCTACCGTCATCGGCAAACTCTCCCGCCGCAACCGCTCCCGGCAGGGACATAAGCTCTTTGAGCTTGCTAAGTGTAGCCATCTTTACACCTCCTTTAAAGGTTTTCGTTTTATTTACATGCAAAAAAGATGCCATATCCCTTATCTTCTCAAAAGGGCTTTAATAAAGGGTTTTAAGAGAGGAGGTGTAGTGCATATGTGTTGCATGTTGCAATATATGTTGCAACATGTGGGAAGATTAGAAAGTGTCCACTACCTCTATGGTATCCCAAAATAGAAGTCTAATAAATTTGGCAGGGGCACGCGGCGCATAAAATAAGGTATAGCCCTTGAAAGCAGTGGCATAAGGAATAAACTATTAACCTTATGGTGAGAGATATAGTGAGATTTCCCCATCCGATTTTAAAGACGCCCACCAGCAAGGTGGAGGTTATAGACAAGGAGATAAAGGAGCTTATAAGGGATATGTTTGAGACCATGTACCATGCGGAGGGTGTGGGCCTTGCTGCAAACCAGATAGGTGTTGGACTCAGCATTATGGTGGTTGATACCACCCCAAAAAAGGAAAGCCCTCCCATAAAGGCAGTCCTTATAAATCCGGAGGTGTTAGAAGAGGAGGGAAGTATAAGATACAAGGAAGGTTGCCTTTCCTTTCCCGGTCTTACTGTAGAGGTGGAAAGGTATAGGCGTGTTAAAGTAAGGGCTTTAAACGAACATGGGGAGGAGGTCGTGTATCAATTTGAGGGCTTTCCAGCCATAGTATTCCAGCATGAGATGGACCATCTGCAAGGCATAACCTTTATAGATAGGGTGAACGGCTTGAAAAGAAGGCTTGCCCTTGACAAATACCAAAAACTTCTAAAGCAAAGGTGAAGGTAGAGCTTTTAAACTTTTACCCCTTTGAAGTGTCCACAAAAAGGCCAAGGATCCTTGCCTACGCAGATGTGAAACTTTTTGAAAGGATAATCATAAGGGGTATTAAGCTGTATGAGGCAAAGAATGGAGGGCTTTTTATATCCATGCCAGAGTTTAATCAGGAAACAAGGAGGGCAATAGTTGAAATAGAGGATAAGCAGCTTTTGGAAAGTATAAGAAGGGTTATAGTAGATTATTACAAGGAAAAGATTAAAGCTTTGGAATGAGGGCAGAAGGATGTCTTTGGTGGGCGGCAACTTTGGACCACCTTTGACCCATTATGGAAAGATAAGGGGCACAAGCCCAGAAGTTATAAAATACACCTATGAAAAGATATACAATTCTTGGGCTTATGCACCCTGCTCAAGCATGCCAAGGTTTGGATACCATGGGCTTTTAAGCCCAGAGCAAATAGCAGACTTTGTCCATTATCTACTCTCCCCAGATTCTCCCATAAATAAATAACCTTGCAGGGCGCACCTCGCGCCCTAAATCTTTAATACTCTTTTCTACCTTTAGCGATCCTCAAGGTATAATGAACTTCAAGCCTCAGATTTTTGGCATAGCTTTATAAGGATTCAGATATGTTAATATAATTGCTATTATGTTAACACCCCCCCTTGGAATAGTCCCTACCATCACTTGATATCAGCTGTCAATTGATGTAAACTAATATCAAAATGTTGAAAGGAGGGTGTCATGGAAGATGTCAAGGAGCTTATCAAGTTGAAGGCCTCCGAGTACGCCTTTCTTACGGGGCTTTCTTTAAACACCGTCAAGAACCGTATAAGGGCTGGAGTGTTAAAGGGTGGCAAAGAAGAGGATGGCATATGGTATGTGTATCTCACTCAGGAAGAGCTGGAGCATATAAAGGGGGTGGCGCATAGGCAGGAGGAAAGGGATAAAAACCTCCAATCAAGCCTTGAAGGTTTAAAATCTACCTTGGAAGGTAGTTTAATAGCCACTTACATGTCTGCCCTTATGCAAAAGGAGCAGCAAAAAGAACAACTTTTGCACGAGCTTTCAAGCCTATACACCCTTCTTGCTATAAGAGAAAAGGAGATGGAGTTCCTTCTGAAGGAGCTTGCCAATGTAAAGGAAAAGCTCAAGGAAAAGGAAGAAGAAAACCACCGGCTAAAGGGTCAAATAGAAGAAAGGGAAAAGAGGATAAGGGAGTTGGAAGAACTTTTAAAAGAAAGGGACTATATGCTAAATCAAAAGGAGCTTGAAGTTCAAAAAGTTATCCTTGAAAAGGATAGAGAGCTCTTAAGCAAAGAAATGGAGCTTTCTGCTTTGCGCATGGAGTTAGAAAAAAAGAAAAAAAAGGACTAAAATTTTAAAACTATGGATAGGCTTTTTGAGCTTTGGATCAAGAGCCTAAGTAAAACAAAAAGCCAAAGGACGGTCATTACCTACAAAAGATGCTTTGAATCCTTTCAAGAGTTTATAAAGTCGGACCCTCTTAACCTAAACCCAAGGAGTATATACTCCTACATAGACTCTTCCAACCTTTCTGTATCCTCCATTCTTACACACCTTTCCGCCATAAAACACTTTTATAAATTCGCCCTCAGAAGGGGATGGCTAAGCAAGGAAAGCTACTCAGAAATTGAATCGGTTATAGAGGACATAAGAGAAGAACTATCCACTGCACGCGCATATGGAGCCCCAAGGGCATTAAAAAGGGAAGAGGTTCAAAGGATATTGCAGTCGGTGGTAAACACCAAGTATGAGCGCGTTTACAGTCTTTTCCTTTATAGTGGTATAAGGCTGTCCGAGTATGCCATGCTTAAAAGGGAGTTTTTCCATAAGGATGCGGAAGGAATATACTGGCTTAGGTTGCCTGCGGAAATAACAAAGAGGAAAAGGGAAAGAATGGCACCACTGCTTGGGCCCACAAAGGAGGAAACCTTGGAGATAAATCAAAAGTTTGACCTTTGGCTTGAGAACTTTGAAGAGTGCATGAAGGTTAACACGGGCTCTTTGCAAGTTTTTACCAACAGGCTTTCCCACAGGCTTGAGATACCCTTCTCTATCCATAGCTTTAGGCATACTTATATAACAAACCTTGTGAACGCAGGCTTTCCGGCAGAGGTGGTAAAGGAGTTTGCGGGACACTCCAATGTAAAAACCACCATAGACATCTATTACCGTTTTAGCCAAGATAGGGCAAAAAGCTTGATTAAAAGCTTCCTTTCATGAAATTTTTTGTATTCACCCTGTTCCCAAAGATAATAGAAGGCTACGCAGATTATGGAATAGTCAAGCAGGCTATAAAAAAGAAAGCCTTGGAGCTTTACGCTATAGACCTCAGAAACTACGCACCAAGGGGGCAGGTGGATGATGTTGCCTACGGTGGACACCCGGGCATGGTCATAAAGCCAGAGCCCGTCTTTGCCGCCTATGAGGAGGTTCTAAAGCTTCATGGAAAGCCGTACACTGTAATTCCGCAACCATGGGGTGAAAAGTTAAATCAAGCCCATTTAGATGACTTATCAAGGAAAGAATCTATAGCGGTAATATGTGGTAGGTATGAGGGCTTAGATGAAAGGGTAAGTATACTTGCAGACATAGAGCTTTCTCTGGGGGATTTCGTTTTGGCGGGTGGAGAGATCTTTGCCCTTGTGCTTTTGGAGGGCATCGCCCGACTTTTGCCCGGTGTTTTGGGTGATGAGGAAAGTATAAAAAGAGACTCCTTTAGAAGATGGCTTGGATCTCCTGTGTACACAAGGCCTGCAGAATATAGAGGCATGAGGGTGCCAGAGATTTTACTCTCTGGGAACCATAATTTGATAAAACTCTGGGAGCTTTGGCATTCTATAGAAAGAACCCTAAAATTAAGACCAGACCTTATACCAACAGATTTAACAAATACAGAAGCTATGATGATAGAAGGCATAAAAAGGGGGTTAAGCTTTGAAGAGTGGTTAAGGGAGGTGGGCTACCATAAAGCCATAAGACTCCTCAAAGAGTAGCAGAAACAGGCTTTGGTGCGAAAATAAAGAATTCTGCGGTAGGAGGACGCCGCAGCGTGCCCCTACAAAAAGCAAAAAGAACCAATCCTTAGGTGGCGCGGGCATCCTTGCCCGCGCCTTTTAGTTAAATTTTTTTTCCACGGGCAGAGATGCCTGTGCTACCTCCTTTTATAAATCTAATTAACTGTAGGGGCAATTCATGAATGCCCCTATAAAGATTAAACCTCCCGCCCAGCGTATAAAAACCAATTAAGTCTAACAATGGCTAATCAAAAACATGGCAGGAACAAGCCATGCTCTTACATGATAGTTATGGAATGGACTTTCTCACTTGGCGTGTATAATAAAAGAGTAGGGAGGTAAAACATTGAAAAAGATAAGCGCAGAAGGTTTGGGACTGATGCCATACCTTGTGATCTTGCTTGTGCTAATACTTTTTGGGTCTGTCATAGGAAGCCCATTTGTTATAGTGCCTTCTGGCTTTGTGGGTGTGAAGAGAACTTTGGGGAAAATAGACCCCTTACCTATGTGGGAGGGTTTGCATTTTAGAATACCTATACTACAAAGTGTAGAAAAAGTAGAGATAAGAACAAGGGCTGTGGAATTTACAAAGGAAAGGAATAACCCCATAAGCTCCCTTTCAAAGGATGGACTGCCAGTAAACATGGATGTGGCTGTGCTATACAGAGTTGATGGCAAAAAAGCTCCAGAGCTCCTAAGAGAATATGGGCCAGATTACGAGGAAAAGCTTATAAAACAGATAGTTAGAACCTCTGTGAGAGATGCCATAGCGGAGATGGAAAGCTCGGTGGTCTACCAAGAAAGGACAAAGCTCCAAGAAAAAATAAAGAGGGAAGTAGCAAATCAACTTATGAGGAGATATATAGTACTTGAAGATGTGCTGATAAGGGATATAAGGTTGCCAGAAAGCGTGGTAAAGGCAATAGAAGAGAAGCGGAGGGCTTATGAAGAAGCTCAAAGGATGCAGTTTCTCTTAGAAAAAGAAAAGTTAGAAGCAGAAAGAAAAAAAGTAGAAGCTCAAGGCATAGCAGAGGCAAACAGGATCATAGCCGGCTCCTTAACCAAGGAATACCTTACATGGAAGTTTATAGAGAACATTCAGGAGTATGCCAAAAGCCCAAACAATACCATAATACTTATTCCTTATGATACAAAGATGACTCCTATAATAAACATACCCCAAGGAGGACAAAAATGATAAAGTTTGGCACCGATGGTTGGAGGGCGATAATAGGTGAAGGCTTTACCTTTGAAAATGTAAGGAGGGTGGCTTACGCTCATGCCAAAGTACTTCAAAAGCAGGGAAAAAAGAAGGTTATAGTTGGCTACGATAACCGCTTTATGTCAGAGCATTTTGCCCTTGAGGTTTATAAGGTTTTTAGGACCTTAGGCTTTGAGTGTTATCTTGCCAACAAAGCTTGCACCACTCCCATGGTGTCCTTTGCAGTCAAGTATATGGGCTTTGACAACGGTGTTATGATAACTGCATCTCACAACCCGCCGGAGTACAACGGCTATAAGATAAAGGACTATTTTGGTGGCTCCGCCACTCCAGAGTTCATCTCAGAGGTGGAAAGGGAAATTTCAGAAGATATAAAGCCAGAAGGCTTTAAGCCAGAGTATGTAAATCTCTGGGGAGAGTACATGAGGGAGGTAAAGGGTAGGATAAACATGGAGCTTTTATCCCAAAGGGATATGCTTTTGGTCCATGATGCCATGTATGGATCTGCCCTCGGTACTTACTCCCATGTGCTCACAGGTACAAAGGCTTCTGTTGTGAACATAAGGAGCTACAGGGATCCACTCTTTGGTGGCCAAGCGCCCGAGCCTGTGGAAAGGAACCTTCAGCCCCTGCTTTTTAAAGTTAGGTCCCTTGGTGCAGACCTTGGCATAGCCAACGATGGCGATGGGGACAGAATAGCCCTTGTAGATGAGAAAGGTAATTTTGTAAACTCACAGCTTATTTATGTGCTTTTACTTTATCACCTTTTAAGGAACAAAGGGTTAAGGGATGGTATAGTAGTAAAAACAGTGTCTACCACCTACCTTGCAGATAGGATATGCAAGGCCTTTGGCGTAGATCTTAAAGAGGTGGCCGTAGGCTTTAAAAACATAAACCAAATCATACTGAGGGAGAAGGTTATCTTTGGTGGCGAGGAAAGCGGTGGATATGGTATTGTTAGCTTTTTGCCAGAAAGGGATGGACTCTTTACGGGCCTTAACCTTCTGGAGCTGATTGCTATAAAGGACAGGCCCCTTTCTGAGATAATAGGTGAGGTCTTTAAAGAATACGGAGAAGCCTACTACAGGAGGATAGACCTACATGCGGAGGAGGACAAAAAAGAAAGGCTAAGGGAGCTTATAAAAAACACTCCAGAAAGGCTTGGAGACTTTAAGGTTCTTAAGGTGAATACCCTTGATGGTCTAAAGCTTGTTTTTGAGGATGATGGTTGGCTTCTTTTTAGAGCCTCTGGCACGGAGCCCCTCATAAGGATATATGCGGAGATGCCAAGCCAAGAGAAGGTGGATATGGTTTTAAAAGAAGCTGTTAAACTTTTTGAATAAGCCTTTATAGGATTCTTCCATCTTTCATCTCCACGATCCTCTGTGCCTGCCTTGCAAGTTCAAGTTCATGGGTCACCATCACTATGGTTGTACCCTCAGAGTTTATATCCTTGAATATGTCCATAACTGCTTGGCTGTTTTTACTGTCCAAGTTCCCCGTAGGCTCATCTGCAAGGATAACCAAGGGCTTGTTTATCAAAGCCCTTGCTATGGCAGCCCTTTGCATCTCACCCCCCGACACTTGGTATATCTTCCTGTTCTCCTTTCCAGCAAGGCCAAGCCTTTTTAGAAGCTCATAGGCCCTCTCCCTCGCCTCTTCCTTTTTCATTCCAAGCCTTATGGCTGGTATCATCACATTCTCCAAAAGGCTAAACTCTGGAAGAAGGTAGTGAAATTGAAAGACAAAACCCAGCTTCCTATTTCTTATCTTAGATATCTTTTCCTCCTCCGAAAAGTCTATCCTTTCCCCTTCAAAGAAGACCTCCCCCTCTGTAGGCCTATCAAGAAGGCCCATAATGTAAAGCATGGAGCTTTTTCCAGAGCCGCTCGCCCCTATAACGGCCACGAACTCACCCCTTTTTATCTCAAGGTCAATGCCTTTAAGTATTTCCTCCCGTCCTATAGACTTTTTTATCCCTCTTAGTTCAATCATTGGCTTCTAAAGATATCCACAGGGTTTAGCCTGCTTGCCCTGTAGGCAGGATAGAGGCTTGCCAGAAGGGAAAAGAAAAGGGAAAAGGCAAAGGCATAAAGGTAAAATATGGGGCTTCTGTCCAGCACAAAGCCTTTTGTCCTTATAAGACCCTCCACATCAAGCTTTACAGACTCAAGATACTCTTGCATACCATAACCCAAAAAAGACCCCAAAAGGGCACCCATAAAACCTATAAAAAAACCCTCCACCAAAAAAACCAAAAGAATATCCCTCCTTGTAAAGCCCATAGCCATGAGTATGGCTATATCCTTTTTCTTTTCAAGCACGGTCATCATGATGATGTTAAAGATGCCAAAGGCGGAGACAGTCAGTATAGCAAAAACTATCATGTAGGTTATTATGTTTTGAATCTTAAAGATGCTCAAAAAGTTCCTGTAGGCTTTTTGCCAGCTTTCTACCTCATAGGGAATTTTTTGAGAAAACTCCTTGGAAAGCCTCTCGGCTTTGTTTACATCCTTTATCTTTATAACTATTTCGTTGACCTCTCCTTGTTTTTCCAAAAGGCTCTGTAGAGTTTTTATGTTTATGTAAGTTCTTGTATCATCTATGTTGGTTATACCCGATTCAAAAAAATCCTCCACCGTTGCCAATATGCTTTGTCCGTTGGGTGCTACCAGTATAAGTTTTTTCCCCGTTTCTTCTATGCCCAAGCTTTTTGCTACCAAGACGCCTATGATAATGCCTGTTCTGTTGGTTTCAAGCTTTTCAAGCCTTTTGTATCTTAGGAACCTTTCTATCACAGAAGCCTTGGGCTCCTTTTGAGGGTCTATGCCCATTAGGGTAATGGGTTTGTCCTTTACACCGTACTTGACTATGCCCCTGCTTACAAGCCTTGGTGCCACACCAAGCACCTCTGGATTCCTTTCCACCTCCCTTATTATTTCCTGCCAGCCAAGTATTCTATCCTTTTCCTTTGGCTTTTCACCAAGGAGGATTGAGTAATCTTCTACCTTTTGCCTCTCTTCCCTTGGCTTTACCTTTATGTGTGGCTCAAGGTCTATAACCTGCTGTATAAAGTAGTTTTGAAAGCCAAGCATAAGAGAGCTCATCACTATGAAGGCAGAGACCCCTATGGAAACTCCCAATATGGAAACCAAGGTTTGCCTTTTCCTCTGAAGAAGCATCCTTAAGGCCACAAAAAGGATGTAGTTCATGGCAGCACTACTTTATCTCCAGCCTTTAAGCCTTCCAAAACCTCTAAATATTCCCCGTACCTTTCACCCACCTTGACGGGAACCTTAACCTTTCTTACCCCATCATAAAGGATCACATAACCATCCCTGTATGCCTTTGCGGGTATTAGCAAAGCCCTTTTTCTTTCTATTTCTATTTGTCCATCTACAGTGGCCCAAGAGGGTATATCCTCTGGAAGCTCTGCCTTTATCTTTACCGTTATCAGCTTCCTTGTTCTGTCTATTTCTCTTATCACATGAGAAACTCTTCCCTCAAAGGTCCTATCTGGTATAGCGTCCACCTTTAGGACTACCCTTTGCCCTTCTTTTATTTTGCCTGCATACTCCTCATCCACCTCCAGCCAAACCTCCAACTCTCCTGAGCCTATGGAAAAAAGCTTATTCTCTTGGCTCATGTGGTTTATATAGTCTCCCACATTTATAAACTTTTTTAGGATTACGCCCTCTATTGGGCTAATGATAGTGTATTTATCCTTTTCTTTTTTTAGCCTTTTTAGCTGTGCCCTGAGTATATCCTCTTCTCCCCTCAAAGACCTTACAGCATCTTGGTAGCTATTTTTTAACCTTTCGTATTCTTGCTGGGCTATCTGGTATTGGGTTTTGCTTTGCTCGTAATTTTCTTTTGGTATAAGACCCTCCGAAAATAGCCTTTCCCTTCTTTCAAAGATTTTTTTTGTATTTTCCATATTCAAGCGCGCAGATTCCAAGGCAGATTCCAAATTTTTTAGATAATAAGACCCTTCTTTTGACCTATCCATTACAAGTTTTAACCTTTCTGAGACTTCCATTATACTGGCATCTAAGGTGCTTGAATCTATAGTTGCCAATACTTGTCCTTTTTTTACATAATCCCCTTCCTTTACAAAGACCTCCTTTATATAACCAGAGACCTCCGATTTAACAATTACATACTCTTTATTTTTTATGTATCCAGAGCCGTAAGCCAGCTTTTTGACCTCTTCTTCCTTCACTAAGGTGTAGCCTTCCCCTTTTGACTTTGTGGCAACAAAAAGAATAAAAAGACTAAAAAGAAGAAAAGGCAAAAGGATAAGGAGTTTACGCATAAGCTTATGATATCACAAAGAAGCTTTCTTTGTTTTGCTGCCTAATATTACCAATATGTCCTTTGGAAGTATTTTTTCGTCGCCCGAGGGATTTACTATAAACCTTTGCATAATAAGGTGTAGCATAGGCATTCTTGCCTGTGGATTTAAGAAATACTACACAGACAGGAATGTCTGTGCTACATAAAATTTAACCAAAAGGCGCAGACAAGGATGCTTGCACTACCTCCCATAAAACGAAGTTTGACACATCCACCAAAAGATAATTTCTCACTCGGCGTGTTTTCTTAAGCTAAAGTATTATAATCTTTTATGGTGCTATAGATGATCCCACAAGAAGTTTTGAAAGAAGCACTCAAGAAGAATAAGCTAAAAAGTGAGGTTTATGGGGACTTAGAATACCTTCGCTTCACCGACGATTTTAAAGATATACCAAGGGGTACCGTGCTCCTTAAAGATGCCATCCTTTGGGGTTATCCTCATATAGGAAGGATTTTCCAGCTTTCTACGGGTATAAGGGAGCAGTTTGATGGACCTTTTTGGGTGGAAGAAAAGGTGGATGGCTACAATGTTAGGGTGTTTATGCACAAGGGGGAGGTGTATGCCCTTACAAGGGGTGGCTATGTGTGCGCCTTCACCACCGACAGGGTAAAGGATTTTGTGAACTTGGAGGTGTTTGAAAAATACCCAAATATCCTTTTGTGCATGGAAGTAGCAGGTCCAGAAAACCCCTATGTTGAAGAAAGCCCACCGCACATCAAGGAAGATATATCCTTTTTCCTCTTTGATATTATGCAAAAGAACCGAAGGGAGTTTTTGCCCTACAGGGAAAAGCTAAAAATAATAGAAGAGTTCAACCTTCCCAGCGTAGAAAGGTATGGTTTGTACACTCCAGAGCAGGTGGAAGACCTCAAAAAACTTCTCAAAAGGTTAAACGAAGAGAAAAGGGAAGGTGTGGTGCTAAAGGAGGATTCAGAAAGGGACAAAAGGGTAAAGTATATAACCAGCTACGCCAATCTTAACGACATAAGGATAACTTCCCTTAACATGCTTGGGCTCCCCGCAGATTACTATACCAACAGGCTTCTGAGGCTTGTGCTCTTTTTGGAGGAGGAGGGTATAGAGGGAGATGAAGAGCTGCAAAAAGAATTGGGGAAAGCCTTCCTTAACGGACTTTTTGAGGCCTGCAACATGGCAAGAAGGGAGGGAAAGGTGTATAGAGTTTTTAGGTGTAGGTTTAGGAGCAGAGAAAGGGCTTTGGTATTCTTAGAACAGATAAAACATGCATCTACACACATACAGGTAAACATGCTTTCCCTTGAAAAGGAAGGAGACTTTTGGGTGCTTGAGTTTGAGAAGGTTTTCCTTAATATGACTGGACTTTTGGGCTATCTTCTAAAGGGCGGCTCCCTTATAGACTAAAGCTTTACAACAGGCTCTCAAGCATATGTCTAAAGCCTTTTGGGTTTATAAGCTTTATACCTACCTTATCAGCCCAGCTTCTTAAACCCTCATCACCAGATACCAAGATGGCATCAAGCTCGTAAGCAAGCAAAAGCACATCAAGGTCTTCTTTGCTATCTATTATGCCAGCTCTCAGGGCCTCCCTATATTTTTCCCTTAGTTTATTTATCAACCTCCCCACATCTTCCTCACCCATCCTTCCAGCCTCCTTTGTATGCTCTTCCGCAATCCTAAGTCCCTTATTTATCCTGTATCTTACCTCTTCTATAAACTCATAAAGGAATTCTGCTGGCACCATGAGGTTAAACCTTCTGGGAGACCTTATCCTCACCGCAAGCTCAAACTTTGGCCTAAGATTTCCAAGCTCCACCATCTTGTTAAACTCTTCATAAACAGAGGTGGGCATGTAGAACCTTGCTTTACTATGAAGTGCTAAGGATATAAAGTTTTCTATGGCTCCAATCTGATCCTTCTCAAACTGGGCGTATATGTCTGGATTGGTAAAAAGGCTTGTATCTAGGACAAAAATTTCTACGGCGTTTTCCATAATTTATATTTTAACAGCGGGTGAAAAACTTCTCATTGGCAGGAGTAATTCATAAATTGCACAGGCTTCGGTGCATAAATCACCCTTTTTGGAAAGATTAAAGCAAACAAGCCCCCTAATCTGAACTTCCTCATCACCA
>JBKBHW010000020.1:0-26635 GCA_046297555.1 Aquificaceae bacterium | reverse complement strand
TGACCTTTGACCCAAAAGAAAAGGAGAGATTAAAAGCACTCCTTTTTTCCTCTTCAAGGCTTGTTACCTGTATTGGAGTTAAGCCCTTTTGCTGCAGGTCCATTATTAGGGCATCTTGGTTTGGATAATCCACCTCACTTTCCACGAGGGACCCCATTTCATCAAAGGCTTTGTACTTATACTTTGGCATCTTTTAACCTCCCCTTTTAAGCATGTTCTCAAGCTCTTTTATATCTGGTGAATACTTATAAGCATCTTCTAAGGTAATAAGACCAGATCTGTAGAGCGAATATAGGGACTGGTTCATCGTTTGCATACCTGTTTGTGCCTGTCCGCTTTGCATAATAGCATATACCTGTTGAAGCTTATTCTCCCTTATAAGATTTCTTATGGCAGTGTTGGGTATCATAAGCTCGTAGGCAAGGGCCATGCCACCACCTATCTTTGGAACAAGCCTTTGGGATATAACGCCTTGAAGGACAAAGGAAAGCTGAACTATCACTTGTGCCTGTTGCTGTGGCGGGAAAACATCCACTATCCTCGTTATGGTAGATATGGCTGTGTTTGTATGAAGCGTTCCAAAAACTAAGTGTCCTGTTTCTGCCGCCCTCAAGGCTATTTCAATGGTTTCCAAGTCTCTCATCTCTCCAACCAATATAACGTCTGGGTCCTCCCTGAGGGCAGCCCGAAGGGCATCTGCAAAACTACGCACATCCTCCCCTATTTCCCTTTGGTTAACTATACTCTTTTTGTGGTGGAAGACATATTCTATTGGGTCCTCTATGGTTATTATGTGGTAAGCAAAGTTTTGATTTATGTAATCTATAAGCGATGCTAAGGTGGAGCTTTTACCAGAACCTGTTGGACCTGTAACTAAAATAAGGCCCATGCTTTTATGGCATAGCTCCAAAACCTTTTCTGTGAGCCCCAGCTCTTTAACGTTCATTATTCTGTGCGGCAACCTTCTAAAGGCAGCCGCCACAGAGCCTTTTTGCATAAAAACATTTGCCCTAAACCTGCCTATGTCTTTCACACCAAAGGAAAAATCTACCTGTCCATTCTCCTCAAGCTTCTTCCTATGTTTTTCAGGCATCACAGAATAGGCAAGCCTTTGGGTCATCTCCGGAGTCAGTATGGGATACTCCATCAGCGGAGTTATCTTCCCATCAATGCGCAACGATGGCCTTGCTCCAGCTGTTATGTGAATATCAGAAGCATTAGCCTTTAGAGATTTGTGAAGTATATCTATTAGCTTTACTTCAGCAGTCGCACCCGCGGGCGTCATATTACCCTCCTTTTTTTAAATTATATTCTACTTCCTTTTGGGTAGCAGGGAAAAAACAAGAAAATTACCCTCCTTCTTAACGGTAGACTCAAGCTGCCCCACATCGGATAGCTCCTCTATAATCTTGTTTACAAGCCTGTCGCCTAGCTCGGGGTGAAGATGCTCCCTTCCTCTAAAACGTATCCTTACTCTAACCTTGTCCCCATCCATAAGGAACTCCCTCATGTGTTTAAGTTTTACCTTAAGGTCGTGTTCATCAATCCTTAGAGAAAGCATCATATCTTTGACTTCAATGGCATGTTCCCTTTGCTTTTTCTTTGCTTCCTTTTCCTTCTTTTTGAGTTCATACAGGAACTTTCCATAATCCAGCAATTTGCATACGGGTGGGTTTGCGTTGGGAGCTATTTCTACTAGGTCCAACCCCTTTTCATTGGCTATCCTTAGAGCTTCTTGTAAGGGGACTATGCCTATTTGCTTGCCATTTTCGTCTATAAGCCTTACCTCTTTTGCCCTTATCTGCCTGTTTACCCTATACTCCTGCAAAAGCACCTCCTTTTAGTTTTTTGAAAAGTAAATAAAAAGAAAACAAAAAGTTTATGAAGAGTAGAAGGGTAGAAAGCATAGAAAGCCTTCTGAAAATTACCCTTCTTGGATCTTTGTGGTCAACAAGGTCTATATTTCCAAGCCTTTTTTTGTAGCCCCTTAACCCGTATGACATCCCCACATTCAAGCCAAGAGCCAGCATAAGAAACAACGTATATATCCTTTCATTTCCTAAAATAAGATAAAACATAAGCAGCAAAAAAGCAACCCCATAAAACCTCCATAATATCATTCCATAAAATCGGCCGGCAAGGTTCTTGTTCTCCTTAACCCTAAGCAAGGAGGGGGCAACTATAAAGACTATAGAAAAGAGAATGCCAACATAAAGAGAAAGCAGGATCTCAGGGCTCATGATGCAATTTCTTATAAACCCTTATGGGTACCATATCCAGGTTAAAAAAGTCAATCCACATAGCCCTTCTTTAAAATTATACTATTATATACGCTGGATGAGAAGTTCAATCTTTACAGGTGCGTTTGTGAGCTGCCCCCACAGTTAACTAGGTTTATAAAAGGAGGTAGTACAGGCATCCCTGCCTGTGGAAAAAGATTTAACCAAAAGGCGCAGGCAAGGATGCCCGCGCTACCTACTATTATGCAATATATCTATTATCACGGCTAAAAGGCAATCACGCGAGAAGTCTATTAAACATCCATCCAAAAGACAATTTCTCACTGGGCGTAGCCCTTCTTTAAATTATACTATTATTCTGTGAAAGCGTGGATAGAAAAAATAAGCTTAGAGGGGTTCAAATCCTATGGAAAGGGTAGGGTGGAGATACCCTTGGGGGAAGGTTTTATAAGCATTGTGGGACCCAACGGCTCGGGTAAATCTAACATAGGAGATGCCATATCCTTTGCCCTTGGTATAGCTACGGCCAAAACTCTGCGAGCCAAAAACCTCTCATACCTCATCTACAACAGAAACTCCGATAGGGCAGATTACGCCTATGTGGAGGTACATTTCAAAAACTATGGCCTTTTCCCCCTGCAAGAGGAAGACATAGTCATATCAAGGAAGGTCTATCAGGATGGAAGGACCGTTTTTCGCATAAACGGTGCTGTGGTAAGAGAAAGGGATCTTATGGACTTTCTGTCAAAGGCTGGTATATACGAAAATGCTTACAATGTGGTCCTTCAGGGAGATATTGTAAGGTTTTTGAAGATGACGCCCGTGGAAAGAAGAAAGCTTATTGAAGAGATTGCAGGCATTGAAGAGTATGAGGAGAAAAAGCAAAAGGCCCTTGCAGACCTTGGAGAGGTGGAGCTGAAGATAAGGGAGCTAAGGCTTTTGATGGATGAGATGGAAGTGCATATGGAGAAGCTAAGGGAGGAGCTAAAAAGGTTAAGGCTTTACAAAGAGTTGGAGGAAGAAAAAAGAACTTTAGAAATAAAGCTCAATTTAAAGACTGCTTATGAATTTAGGAGATCCATTGAAAACATAAAAGCACAGATTGAATCAAAGGAAGAGGAGCTAAGGGAATTAAGACAAAGCATGGCAGTCTATGAAGAAAGGCTAAAGACCATTGAAGAAGAATTAAAAAGGTTAAATGAAGAGCTTTTCCCTTTTAGGGAAAGGGTAGGAAGAATCTCGCAATCTATGGAAAATATAGATCAAAACCTTCAGGCTTACAGAAAAAAGTTGGAGAGCCTTGAAAAGGAAATATATTCCACGCAGGAACAGATAAGGTTTTTGGAAGCTCAAAAAGAGCTTCTCTTAAAAGATGAAGAAGGACTTAAAAGGGTTATAGATCAAGAAGAGGTAGAGCTTATATCTCTGGAAGAGTCTGTCAACCTGCTGTGGAGAAGTATAAAAGAAAAGGAAGATAAGTTAAAAGTGTCTCTTGAAGAGATGGAAAAAACAGAGGAAAAGCTAAAGGAGTTAGGTCTCCTTTTGGAAAAAAGTAAAAAGGAGCTATCTGCTTTGGAGCTAAAAATAAAAGAGATGGACATAAAAAAGGAAAGGGTAAGGGAGGATATGGAAAGGCTAAAGGAAGAGGCGGAAAAGCTCAAAGCGGACATGGCAGAAGCCATCATGAAAAGGGAGAACTATCAAAAGATGTTAAAAGAAGAAGAAAAGTCTATCAAGCACAAAAAGGAAGAGTATCAAAGGATAGAAGAAAGGTTAAGAAAGATAAGGCAAGAAAGGGAGGAAGTGTTAAAAGAGATGGCTATGATAAGGGGAAGGCTTCAAAGTCTACCGCCAGAAGACCTTCCATTTGAGGATATAAAGGGGGTGTACGGAAGGGTGGCAAGCCTTGTAAGGATAAAGGATTTAGAATATCTAAAGGCGGTGGAAACAGCAGGGGGTGGGAGGCTTTCTTATGTAGTGGTTGAAAATGAAGATGTGGCCAAAGAATGCATAAACAGGCTAAAGGAGTTAAGGTGGGGAAGGCTAAACTTTATACCTTTGAATAAGATAAGGGATACAAAAATACCGCCCTATGCACCGAGGATGAGGGGTGTTATAGACTTTGTGGTAAACCTGCTTGACTACGACCTAAGGTTTGAAAAGGCTGTAAAGTTTGTTTTTGGGGATACCTTATTGGTGGATAGTTTTGAAACTGCAAAGGCCTTAGGGGTAGGCACCTATAGGATGGTGACCCTTGAAGGAGAGCTTTTTGAGAAGAGTGGTGTAATAAGCGGTGGCTATGGTGAGGAAAGGGGTGAATTGGGTAGGGGTTTTTACCTTGAGGAGTTGGAAAGGCTAAGGGAAATACATGAAAGGCTAAGGGTGGAGGAAGAAAGGGAGGAAAAACTTTTAAAAGCCCTGAGGGATGAGCTTGTGGAAAAGGAAGGGGTAATGGCCATATTGCGAAGGAGGATTGAAGAGATAGAAGAGAAAGACAGGTCAAGCTTCGAAAGGATAAAGACAATAGAAGAAAAGCTTCAGAAGGCAAAGGACTATATAGGCACCTTGGAGGAGGAAAGAGAAAAGGCAAAGGAAAAGATAAAAGAGCTAAAGGAAGAGATCCAATACTTGGAAGAGAAGATGGAAAACCTAAGCCTAAAAAGGCAGTCCTTTTTGCTACATTACAAAGAGTCTGGCGTGGAAGACCTAAGGCTACAATATGAAAGGCTTCGCCAAAAGATTGAAAAGCTAAAAGAATCCATCCATGATAAACAGATAAAACTTAAAGAGGTGGAGCTTGAAAAGGAAAACCTGCAAAAGGAGATAGGTAGAAAGCTTGCCTTTATAGACAGCGCCTACAAGGAAATGGAAGAGCTGAGGCTGCAGATTGAAAGCCTGCTACAAAAAAGGGAAGACCTTGAAAGGGAATTACAAAGCATAAACTTAAAAGCCTATGAGCTCTATAGGAAAAAGGATGAATTGGAAGAAGGTCAAAGAAGTGTGCAGTCGGAGTTCGGAAAGCTCAAGCTCTATGAGGAAAACCTTAAAGAGGACCTTCATAAGTTAGGTATAGAAAGGGCAAGAGTGGAGGAAAGGTATGCGGAAAACCTTGAAAAGCTAAGGGAGCTTGGCTATGAAGGGGAGGTGATGGAGGTAAAAGAGAGCATAAGTAAGCTAAAAGAAGGGCTGTACAAAGTTTTAAGAGAGCTCTCTTCCCTGGGTAGTGTAAACTTTAGAGCTGAGGAAGAATATGGGGAATATGAGGAGAGGTACAAAGATTATCAAGAAAGGTACAGAAGGTTAAAGGAAGAAAAAGAGTCTATAAAGGAGCTAATAGAAGAATTGGAAGGTAAAAAGCTAAAAGCCTTTATGGAAGCCTTTCATGCCATAAATAAAAACCTCAAGAGTATCTTCTCCCAGCTTTCACCGGGTGGCAAAGCCTACATGTTGCTTGAAAAAGAAGAGGATCCCTTCTCCGGTGGCGTTAGCCTTGTGGTAAAGCCAAGGGGTAAGGAGGTGCAATACCTTGAGGCTATCTCAGGTGGGGAAAAGACCATAGCAGCATTATCCCTTATATTCGCCATACAAGACTACAGGCCCTCGCCCTTTTACTATTTTGATGAGGTAGATGCCCACCTTGATGAGGCCAACGCCAGAAGGGTAGGAGAGCTTATAAAGGAAAGGTCCCAAAATGCCCAGTTTATAGTGGTAACCCTTAGGGAGGTTTTGGCAAGCTTTGCAAGCAAGGTTATAGGCGTAAGCGGAAGGGGAGGGCTCTCCAGGGTCTTTGTCTTAGAGAACCCCGCCCATATCCTTACTGGTTAAATATAGCTTCCAGCTTTTCCTTTTTCTTTACAGGCTTTATGTAGGGCTTGTCCTCCTTTACTTTTATCTCTACCACCTCTGCATCCGCAAGGCTGCCTCTTAGCAGCTCTTCTGCCAAGAGGTCTTCCACATGATGTTGTAGCGCCCTTTTTATGCTTCTTGCTCCATACTCTGGCTTGTACTCCTTTTCAATTATCCAATCTACAAAGCTCTTGTGAAGTTTAACCATTATGTTCCATTCCTTGAGGCTTTCATTGACCTGTTTTAGTTGAAGGTCCAGTATTTTCACCACATCTTCCTTCTCAAGAGGTCTATACACTATGATTTCATCAAGCCTGTTGAGAAATTCCGGGCTAAAGGTTCTTTTCACCTGATCAAGGACGTTCTTTTTCATCTGGTCATAATCTATTGTGCCAAACTTCTTTTCAAAGCCCATTTGATGCCCTTGTGTTATAAGCCTTGCCCCAAGGTTGGAGGTCATGATAATTATGGTGTTGGAAAAGTCTACCGTCCTGCCCATGGCATCCGTAAGCCTTCCATCGTCAAATATCTGTAGGAAGATGTTAAACACATCTGGGTGAGCCTTTTCTATCTCATCAAAGAGCAGCACGGAGTAGGGTCTCCTGCGTACCTTTTCTGTTAGCTGTCCACCTTCTTCATAACCCACATAGCCCGGAGGTGCACCCACAAGCCTTGATACAGTATGCTTTTCCATGTACTCAGACATGTCAAACCTTATAAGGGCTTCTTCGGAACCAAAAAGGTATTCTGCCAAAGCCTTTGCCGTTTCTGTCTTTCCTACACCAGTGGGACCAAGGAATAGGAACACTCCTATGGGTCTGTGCCTGCCTTTAAGCCCCACCCTTGACCTTCTTATAGCCTTGGCTATGGATCTTATGGCCTCCTCCTGCCCCACAACCCTCTTGTGAAGTTCCTCTTCTATATGTAGGAGCTTTTCCATATCGCTTTCGTGTATCCTCTTTACTGGTATACCAGTCCATCTTGCCACCACCCCTGCCACATCTTCTTCCGTCACCTTTGGCCTGTTGACGGACATCTCCTGCTTCCATTTTGCCTTTAGGTTTTCAAGCTTTGCTCTGAGCCTTAGCTCCTCATCTCTTAACCTTGCCGCCTTCTCATAGTCCTGTTCATTGGCCGCTTCCTCCTTCTTTTCTTCTATTTCCCTTATCTTTTCCTCCAGCTCCTTTAGTTCTGGCGGCAGCTGGTAAGCCCTAAGCTTTACCAAGGAGCCAGCCTCATCTATCACATCTATTGCCTTGTCTGGTAGGTTCCTCTCCGTTATATACCTTTCGGAGAGGATTACCGCCTTTTCTATAGCCTCCGGCGTGTATTCCACATTATGAAACTCTTCAAACTTGGACTTTAGCCCATAAAGGATCCTTATAGTATCCTCTTGTGAAGGTTGCTCTACAATTACCGGTTGAAACCTTCTTTCAAGCGCCCCATCCTTTTCTATGTATTTCCTGTATTCATCAAGGGTGGTAGCACCTATCACCTGTATCTCACCCCTTGCCAAGGCTGGCTTTAGCATGTTGCTGGCGTCAATAGAGCCCTCTGCAGAGCCAGCACCTACCAGAGTGTGTATCTCGTCTATGAAGAGTATTACATTGGGAGCCTTTTCAAGCTCTTTTAGGATATTTTTAAGCCTTTCTTCAAACTGTCCTCTGTACTTGGTTCCTGCCACAAGGGCTGCAAGGTCAAGGGCAACTACCCTTTTGTTTAAAAGTGGGTCTGGCACCTGCTTGTTTGCTATCCTTTGGGCAAGACCTTCCACTATAGCCGTCTTACCCACTCCCGGGTCTCCCAAAAGCACTGGGTTATTCTTTCTGCGCCTTACCAGTATTTGTATAACCCTCTCTATCTCCTTGTCTCTTCCTATCACAGGGTCAAGCTTACCTTCCCTTGCCATCTGGGTTAGATCTCTGGAGAACCTATCCAGGTTGGGCGTTGGTGCATATTTGGTGGTCTCTTGAGGTGGAAGCTCACCAAGTATTTGTAGCACTTCCCTCCTTACAGAGTACTCGTCAAGGCCAAAGCCCCTTAGTATCCTTCCACCAAGGCCAGTCTTTTCTCTTACCACACCTATGAGAAGGTGTTCTGGCCCCACAAACTGATGGTGGAGTATGCGCGCCTCTTCTACGGCAAACTCCAACACCCTTTTGGCATCGGGGGCAAAGAGTATCTCACCTGAGTGGCTTCCGCGGGTTATCTGTCCCATTATGGCCTTACGCACCTTTTCTTGGGTAAGTCCAAAACGGGAAAGTATTAGGGAGGGTAGATCATCTTCCCTTATCAAGGACAGTAGTATATGCTCACTGCCAAGATAAGTATGCCCAAGCTCTATAGCTTCCTCCCTTGCTTGGAGGATAATTTGCCTTGCTTTCTCCGTAAACTTTTCAAACATCTCTCACACCTCTCTTATTAGATAAAGATAACAAAGCTGTAAACTTTTGCAATAAGGATTATACTATTTAAATCATACGCTGGGTGAGAAATCCAGTAAGGCGTAGTACAGGCATTCTTGCCGGTGTTTATTCCAGCTTGAGCTCTTTCCTTTAAAGCTTTTGCACAGACAGGAATCTCTGTGCTACATCAAATTTAATCAAAGAATGCGGGCATCCTTGCCCGCATTACCTATGTCCCATCCTCGGCTTTGATAAAAAAGTAAAGAATTCCATGATAGGGGCAATTTGCGAATTGCTCCCTTTAAACAAGAATTTAAAATGATGCCCTACGAAAATTGAATTTTTCACCCGGCGTTTTAAGGATTATAATTAAGAACAATGCTGCCGCTTAAGTTTAGCCAAGAAGACCTTATTCCTGTAATAGCACAGGATTACAGGACGGGCGAGGTAAGAATGTTTGCATGGGCCAACGAGGAAGCCATAAGAAAAACCATAGAAACTGGCTATGCCCATTACTACTCAAGGTCAAGGGGGTCCATATGGAAAAAGGGCGAAAGCTCTGGAGAGCTTCAGAGGGTGGTAGAAATAAGGGTGGATTGTGATGAAGACGCTTTGCTGTATATAGTAAAGCAGGAGAAAAACAGGGCCTGCCATACGGGGGAAAGGAATTGTTTCTTTAGGAGTATTGAAGGGGAAAGGATAAACAAACCTCTTCCCTTTGAAGCTCTGCAAAGGCTTCAGGAGGTCATAGAGGAAAGGTTGAAAGAGATGCCCGAGAATTCTTACACAGTTAAACTGTACAAAGAGGGGGAAGATAGAATTCTGCAAAAGTTTGGTGAAGAGGCAATAGAAACCTTAATAGCCCTAAAGAGGGGCAATCCGGAGGAGATAAAGGCGGAAGCCTCCGACATGTTTTACCATCTACTCCTTATGTTAACCATCAAGGGCTTAAGCATCCATGAAGTCCTTGAGGAGCTTGCAAGGAGAATAAAATAGTCTTAAGATTTTCTTATGAAACTTCTTTTTTTATTCCTTATCTTTGCCACCTTTTCTTATGCAAAGGTTTTTGTTGCCAGATGGCAAGAGGCAGTAACACCCCTTATGGTAGATTATGTAAAGAGAAGTTTAGAAAAGGCGCAGAGGGAAGGCGGCACCCTATTTTTACTTGAACTAAATACACCCGGTGGACTTGAAAGCTCCATGAGAGAAGTTATACAAGAGTTTCAAAGCACTTCCCTTCCTGTGGTAGTTTATGTTTACCCTCCCGGTGGTCGCGCCGCTTCCGCCGGCGCCATAATAACCATCTCGGCAGATGTGGCCGTAATGGCTCCGGGTACAAACATAGGTGCAGCCACGCCTGTGCAAATGGGTGGTGAAAAGATGGATGAAGCTATGAAGCAAAAGGTTATGCAAGATATGTTAGCCTTTGTAAGAAGCATAGCCAAAGAGAAGGGAAGAAAGGCGGAAGTTATAGAAAAGATGGTAACAGAGGCTATTTCTTTGACGCCGGAGGAAGCTTTAAAAAATAGAGTCATAGACCTTATAGCCGCCGATAGGCAGGACCTTTTAAACAAGTTGGAGGGTAGGGTTATAAAAAAGCATGGAAGGGAAATAACCCTTAAGGTTAAGGATGTGCAAGTGGTAGAAATAGGTAAGAGCTTGAGGGAAGAATTTCTTAGCATAATAACAAATCCCACCGTTGCCTACATGCTTCTTCTTATAGGCTTTTATGGCATTTTCTTTGAGCTCTACAACCCGGGGGCTATAATACCCGGCACCGTAGGTGTTATATGCCTTCTTCTGGGACTTTATGGTCTTGGAGCTATAGGCATAAACTGGCTTGGTTTACTTCTTATCTTTGCCGGAATCCTCCTCCTTATACTTGAGCTTATAACTCCCACCTTTGGTGGGCTTGCTTTGGCAGGTGCCATTGCGCTGGCCCTTGGCTCCTTGATCCTTATAAACCCAGAATCACCCTATGGAGACATCCCAATAAGCCTTATAGCCACCATGGTAGTCCTCACCGTAGGCTTTTTCCTTTTTGCAGGAAGGCTTGGGATAAAAGCACAAAGGCGTAAAAAGATGCTCGGAACGGAAGAGCTCATTGGAGAACAAGGGGAAGCTTACACAGATTTTGTTGAGGGGAAGGGAAAAGTCTTTGTACACGGTGAGATATGGAACGCCATAAGCGATGAACCTCTGAAAAAAGGTGATCAGGTGGTAGTTGAAGAAGTAAGGGGCATGACTCTAAAGGTTAAGAAGGTTTAAACGGAGAGGGCGGGATTCGAACCCGCGGTACGGGGTTTACCCGTACACAGCATTTCCAGTGCTGCACCTTCGGCCACTCGGTCACCTCTCCTACGCCAGTAATATTATATACCTTTAATATAGGAATTTAGGGGCGACCTTTATGGTCGCCCAAAAAATGCCTGCCCCCATCTTAACCAAATCTTAACCAAAACTTAAAAAAATCTTAACTTTAACTTACTATCCTTATATCTATGCAGTATGCCCTTTTAGAGCTTCACGATGTTAGCCCTTACTACAGGAGGGAGTTTTTAAAAGCCATTGAACTTTTAGAGGAATTGGAGATATACAAGTTTTCTCTTTTGGTGGTGCCATACTTCTGGGAGATTTTCCCCCTTGTAGAAGACAAAGAGCTGCTTGGTATTATAAAAAGCCTTCCTGCGGAGGTAGTTTTGCATGGATATACCCATAAGGGTGCCAAAAGGTTTCAGGACCTTTTATGGACGGACGGAGAGGGGGAGTTTGGAGGGCTTGACCTTACAAACACTTACTATAAGATCTCTTCTGCTTTAGACCTTATAGAGTATGCGGGCCTAAAATCTGACTTCTTTGTTCCTCCCGCATGGATAGGCAACCCTTACCTTGAGGATGTTTTGTATTCTTTTAACTTCAAAGGGGTGGCCTACCGGTGGCATATAAAGGACTTGCAGGGAGAAAGGCTCATAAAGTCTCCAGCCCTGAGCTTTAGCAACAGGTATCTTTTTTCTTGGCTTAGCCTCAAGGTGGTGCCTGAGTTTGAAAGGCTTTATAAAAGGCAGAGGGTACTTAGGCTTGCCCTTCATATGAAGGATTTTAAAGATGACAGGAAGATAAACCTTTGGAGGGAGATACTCCAAAGGATTAAAGAAACAAGGAGGTGGATAAGCTATGGGGAACTTTTTAGCAAAGGCGGACCTTCATCTTCATTCCAAGGCTTCCAACCTGCCCGGTGGATGGTTTAGCAGGCTCATTGGATGTCCCGAGAGCTACACGGAGCCCATGGAAATATACAAAAGGCTAAAAGAAAGGGGAATGACCTTTATAACCATCACCGACCACAACACCATAGAAGGGGTGTTGGAGATAGCCCACCTTCCAGAGGTCTTTATAAGCTGTGAATACACGGTAGAGTTTCCAGAGGATAAAAGGAAGGTGCACGTGCTAGTTTATGGCATAACAGAAAGGGACCATCAAGAGCTTACGCGCCTTAGGGAGAATGTATATGACTTTGTAAGGTATTTAAAGGCCCATAGGATAGCCCATTCCCTTGCCCATCCCTTGTACTCCGTAGAAAGGACGCATGTTGATAAAAACTTTGTGGAAAAGCTTGTGCTCCTTTTTGACAATTGGGAGGTGATAAACGGTACAAGGGGGGATGGAGTAAGGTATATAGAAGAATCTATAGCAAGAAGCTATGATGGGTGGGATAAGATACACTACTTGGCTCAAAAGCATAAGATAGAGCCACAAAGAATAAGGGAAAGGATAAGCTTTACCGCAGGGTCCGATGACCATGGCGGTATGGATGTGGGAAGGACTTGGACCGGGGTGGAAGGGGCTTTAACAAAGGAGAATTTTCTAAGGGCGCTTTTGGAAGGCAGGACGCAGGTAGGGACGGAAGAACTCGGAGAGGAAAGGCTTTTAAACATGATATGCAGGGTGGGCTACGATTTTATAAGAAATAAAGCCCACATACCCAGCGATATAAAGCCCATAACAGATTACATCTTTATGCACTCGGACAACCCCATGGTGGGCTTTATGTTGAGGAATTTTTTAAACATAAAGGGGGAAAGACACAAGCTGATCAAAGAAATAGCAAAGCTTTTGCCCTCAGTTGCCGTAGAAAGGCTTTTAAAAAGCCCCTCACCGCAAACCCTTGGGGAGCTGTGCCTGTCCCTCATGGCTCATGGCTTCCCCGCCTTTTTAAAGTATGCCCAAAAAAGGGAGGAGAGAAAGATAAAAGAGCTTGGAAAAGAGTTTGGTGTTGTAAACACAAAGGCTACAAAGGTAGCCTACCTTACGGACACCTACCACCATATAAACGGCGTTGCCAGAAGCGCTAAGCTTATAAGACAGATAGCCTTAGAAGAGGATCTGCCCTTTACCGTAATAACTTGCAACACGGCCCTAAGGGAGGAGGAAAACCTTATAAATCTAAAGCCCCTTTGGGAGATACCTACACCCTTCTATGAAGAGCTAAGGATGGGTGTTCCCAACCTTCTGGAGCTTTTGGACCTTTTGGAAAGGGAAGGCTTTACACAGGTGCATATAGCTACGCCGGGACCCTTGGGCCTTTTGGGCCTTTTGGCTGGAAAGCTCTTGGGCCTTAGAACAACCTTTGCCTTTCATACAGACATACCCACTTACGCAAGGACATATACAGGGGATCCCGATTTAGAGGAGGTCCTTTGGAGGTCCTTTGTCCTCCTTGGTAATTGGTCCGATAGGTTCTTTGTGCCCTCAGAGTACTACAGAAAGGTTTTTACAAGTAAAGGCTTAAGCTACGGGAAGATAGGGGTTTTCAAAAGGGGGGTAGATACAGACCTTTTCTCACCAAACAAAAGGGAGGAGGACTTCTGGGGTAAAAGGTTGGGGGTAAAGAGGCACCAAAAGGTCGTGCTCTATGTGGGCAGGGTTTCAAAGGAGAAAGGATTGGATACCTTTTTGTATGTGGCCAAGTGTTTCCCAGAAGATATTTTTGTAATAGTGGGTGATGGACCCTACAGGCAAGAGATAGAGAGCAAAAAGCCAAAGAACGTGCACTTGGTGGGCTATATGGTTGGAGAGGAGCTTGCCAAAGCCTATGCAAGCAGCCATATCTTTCTCTTTCCTTCTTCAACGGAAACTTACGGGCAGGTGGTACTTGAAGCGATGGCAAGCGGCCTTCCTGTAATAGTAAGCTCAAGGGGTGCCGCCCATGAACATGTGCAAGAGGGTGTAAACGGCTTTATAGCCACAAGGGATGAGGAGTATGTGGAATCCCTATCCTTGCTGCTTTCCAATGAGAACTTAAGAAAAAGCATGGCTCAAGAAGCTTTTTATAGTGCCAAAAGGCTTGATATGACAAAAAGCTATATAGATTATATGCTTGCCATAGCCGGGCTTGGGAGGCTTTTATATGAAGTTGGTTGATATAACACCATACTTTCATAGCAAAAGCGGTGGTATAAGAAGGTATCTTCTGGAAAAGGTCAAATTCTTGCAAAACAAGAGCGTAGAGCATGTACTCATAATACCGGGAAAGAAAAGAAGGGAGTACTACATGGGCTACTCAAAGGTTTATGAGCTCCCTTCCTTTCCCCTTCCTCTTACAGGTGGCTATAGGTTTTTCTCCTCCATAAGTGAGATAAAGGAGATACTCAAAGAAGAAAGCCCGGATGTGGTGGAGCTTGGTGGCACCTACCAACCCATACCCTTTTTAAGGTCGGACCATTATCTCCTTAGCGTTTTTTATCATTCGGACATAAGAACAGACTTGTCCCTTATTCCTGCACCAGAGGCTCTAAAGAGAAGCTTTTTAGAACACACCATAAAGAAAAGATTATCAAAAGCCGACCTTATCATAACTCCATCAAAAAGACAGGAAGAATTCCTAAAAAGCTTTGGACTTGATAGGGTCATAACTATAAACTTGGGCGTGGATACAAATACCTTTAATCCAAGCAAAAGAAACCCCTACTTTGACAAGGCTTTTGGCATAGAAAGAGGCAAAATTAGAATAGTCTATGTAGGCAGGCTATCTCCAGAAAAGAATATAGGGCTTTTGCTTGAAGTCTTCCAACATCTTGACCCTACCCTTTTTCATCTTGTAGTGGTGGGCGATGGGCCCCTGAGAAAGAGGGTAGAAAAACTTTCTCAAAAGCTTCCAAACTTAGCTTATATAGGATATGTAGATGATGAGAAGGAGCTGGCACAGATATATGCAAGCTGCGACATATTCCTAAGCGCTTCTTGCAGCGAAACTTATGGTCTGTCTTTTCTTGAGGCGCAAGCCTGTGGGTGCCTTCTTGTAGCCTTTGATATGAACCTTGAATCGCAGCCTTTTAAGGAGTTTTTGGCAAAGGAAGCAAAGGCAGAAGCCCTTTACGATGCTATAGTGAAAGCATGCCATTCTTTGAGCCTTGGCATGAGAGAGAAGGTAAGCAGATATGTACAAGAAAACTTTTCATGGAAAGCTGCCTTTGAAAAGCTAATCAACATTTATGCCGGCAATCTTGCTGGAGCTCACTCTTAACCAAATCTTAACATTTGCTATGTAAACTATTTTCTATGAAAGATAAAATAGAAAAGCTGTTGAGCGAAATTGAAAAGGAGAAGAATTTTTGCAACAAGCTTCTCAAAAAAGGGTGAAAGGGTAAGAAGGCGTGAGAGAGATACCTTTTTGACAGAAAAGGATAGGACTATCCTTATAGAATCTTTTGTAGTTGGCGGTCTTTTGGAAAATCTTATAACAAAAGCCATAAATAGGATATTTTGAGGTTTTATACGCCGGGTGAGAGATAGCAGGCAGCGCAGGCATCCATGCTTTGCGCCTTTCACAAGCTTGTCCCAATGAAAAAACTATGTTGCCATTAAGCAATAAATCCAATAAACTATGGTTATATGCTCAACCGTACTTTGCTTTTTGGTGAGGGACTTTTTGAAACTGTAAGGTGGAAGCCTTCGGAGGAAAAGTTAAAGCTTCATTATGAAAGGTTAAAGGCTTCTGCAGAGTACTTTGGCATACCATACCCCAGCTATGAGGAGTTTTTAAAAGACTTAGAAGAGGCTTCAAAGGGAAGCAACGGGCTTTATGTTAAATATCTACTTATCTCAAAAGGTAAAGACTATCTCACAAGCAAGCCTCAGGCTTATGGAAAACTCATAATAACAAAGGAGCTAAGGTCCACGCCGGATAGGGTAAAGCTTTGTCTTTCTACATATTTTAGGCACTCTTCCGACCCACTCTGCAGGCACAAAAGCACCTCTTACCTCTTTAACCTTTTGGTAAAAAGGCATGCCCAAAATAGAGGCTTTTGGGATGGGGTTATAGTCAATGAAAAGGGTCATGTATGTGAGACTTCTACCGCCAATTTGATCTTCCTAAAGGGCTCTAAGCTTTTCACACCGGCGAAAGATTGTGGGCTCTTGTGGGGCACCACCCTTGAATTTCTCAGAAGAAGACTTCCCATAGAAGAAGCATACATAGATGTGGGTAAGATAGAAGGTTATGACTGTGTAATGGTTTTGAATTCCCTCATACTTTGTGCTGTGGTTGAAGAGTTTGAGGGTAGAAAATTAAACATTGACTTTTCTGCCTTTGAAGAGGTTAGCCGTATCCTAAAATCCTCCCTATAGCCTCTGCAAGCACCATATCCTCTTGGTAAGTTATCTTTATGTTCTTGATCTCTCCTTGAACCACACCTACTTTGTAGCCATAACGTTCAAGGAGCATGGCATCATCGGTGGCAAAAAAGCCCTCATTCCTGCTTCTAAAATGGCACTGAAGAAGCACCTTTCTATCAAAGCCTTGCGGTGTTTGGGAAAGCCAAAGGTTTGACCTATCTACCGTTTCAACCACCATACCATGAAGAACCCTTTTAACAGTATCCCTGACGGGGATGGTTGGGATCTTTCCTTGGTATTCTCCAAGGTCGGAAACCTTAAAGAACAGATCCAAGCTGGCAAAGGGCCTGGCACAGTCATGTATAACTACCACATCCCCCTTAGCTTCAAGAAGGGCATTAAAGACAGAATCTTGTCTTTCCTTACCCCCTTGAACCTTTTTTACACCCTGCGGCAAGCGCCATCTTTCCATGTCCTCGGGTGGTAGCACCAAAATTATCTCATCAAACTTACCAAGGACCTTTTCTAAGGAATGCATAAAAAGAGGCTTCCCCAGTAAATTTCTAAATTGCTTCTTTCCACCAAATCTTTTCCCTTCTCCAGCAGAAAGGAGAATAAGGCTTATCATTCCTCTTTTAAGCCTTCAATCTTTTTTATTATATCTTCCTTTAGTTCCTCCATTATGGGATTTCCTGAGGAAAGGATGTAGGTTCCTCCCTTGTCAAGCACCAAACCGAGCAGATAAAAGCCCTTTACTTCATTCTCAAGAGCCTCCCTTGTTATCATATCCAAAAGCCTCTTTTCACTCTCTACATCCCCCATCTTTACCTTAATATCTACAAACTCAAAATCCTCCACATCTATCTGGTTGGCTGGAAGGCTTTCCCTTTGTACATATACGGGCGAGTAAACACAATATACTGTGCATTCACCATGGACCACCTTTTCCTTTAAACCTTCAAAAAGCCTTTCTAGATAAGTCCTTACTTGATGCCTTACACTCATAGGGAATATTTTACAAGTTTACACGCTGGATAAGAAATTAAATTTCTGTAGAGGTGGTTCACAAGCCGCCAAATCCTTTTGCAATAGATCTATTGCATAATAGTAGGTAGTGCGGGCATCCTTGCCCGCATTCTTTGATTAATTTTTTACACAGGCAGGGATGCCTGTGCTACCTTTTATAAACCTATGGAGTGTATGATATAATATACCATCCTAAAGGAGGTTTGGTTATGAGCGGTCTTCTTCAAAAGGTAGAAAGTTTATACCTTCCCAAGAAACAGTATGCAAACTTTAAGGTGGGTGATACCATAAGGGTGCACTACAAAATTGTGGAAGGTGATAAGGAAAGGATTCAGCCCTTTGAAGGTGTAGTTATAAGGATAAAAGGAAGTGGGGCAGGAAAAACATTTACTGTAAGGAGAGAGTCTTACGGCGTGGGTATTGAAAGGACTTTCCCCTTTTATAGCCCCAACATTGAAAAGATAGAGGTAGTAAAGTATGGAAAGGTAAGGAGGGCAAGGCTTTACTTCTTGCGTAAGTACAAGGGTAAGGAGGCCGTTGGCAAGATAAGAGAAATAAAGCCTTGGGAATTGAAAAAGAAAGGATGATAGAGTACGAAAGGGTTTATTGGGAAAGGGGTCTTCTTGTGGCTGGAGTGGATGAGGCGGGGAGGGGACCCTTGGCGGGTCCCATAGTGGCCTGCGCCGTAATCCTCCCACCCTTTACAGAACCCTTTATAGACAGAGATTCAAAAGGGATGAACCCAGAAGAGAGGGAGGAGGCCTATGAGATTATAAAATCAAAGGCCTTGGCCATAGGTACCGCCGTAGTTGATTCAAGCCTAATAGATAGAGTGGGCATACTTAGGTCCAATCAAATTGCCTTTAAAAGAGCCTTAGAGGACCTAAAGCATACCTTTCATGTGGTCATAAGCGATTATCTTCCGGTGGAGGGCTATGAATGCATAGCCCTCGTTAAAGGGGACGAAAAGAGCCTTAGCTGTGCCTGCGCCAGCGTGGTGGCAAAGGTTCTAAGGGATAAGATAATGGAACATTACCATAAAATCTACCCTCAGTATAACTTTGCAAAGCACAAGGGCTACGCCACCAAAGAACACTTAAAGGCTCTTAAGGTTTACAAAGAAAGCCCCATACATAGGAGAAGTTTTTCACCCATAAAAAACCTATTTTGATGCATACACCCGTTTTGCTTGAGCCTGCGGTAGAACTCCTTTTGGGTAATGGTGGCACTCTGTATGTGGACTGCACTGTGGGCCTTGGTGGCCATGCAAAAAGGATACTTGAAAAGAATGAAAAGGTTTTTCTCATAGGAATAGACAGAGACCCTTACGCCCTTGAGATGGCAAAAGAAAACCTTAAGGACTTTGAAGGTAGGTTTAGCCTGTACCATGCCAACTTCTCAGACGTTGATGAAGTCTTAAGAATGGAGGGTGTTTCTCAAGTAGACGGTTTTTTGTTTGACCTTGGAGTTTCTATGCTGCATCTAAAAAGCCCAAGGGGTTTCTCCTTTCAGAGGGATGAGCCTTTGGACATGAGGATGAACCCGGAGGACAGGCTTACCGCCTACCAAGTGATCAACAGCTACCCAGAAAGAGAGCTTGAGAGGATATTTAAGGAGTATGGAGAGGAGCCGTATGCCAAAAGGGTGGCAAAAGCTATCGTGCTTGCAAGGGCAAAAAAGCCTATAGAAACCACGGGGGAATTGGTAAAGATAGTCTCTTCTGTCCTTCCATACAGGGGAGGGAAGATACATCCAGCCACAAGGATCTTTCAGGCTATAAGGATAGAAGTAAATCAAGAGTTAACGGCTTTGAAGACGGCTCTGCATAAGACCCTTGATTTTTTGAGGTCCGGTGGCAGGCTTGTGGTCATATCCTTTCATTCCCTTGAAGATAGAATTGTTAAACATTTCATGAAAAATAACCTAAAGGTATTGACAAAAAAGCCGATAACTCCTAATATGGAAGAGGTGAGGAAGAATCCGGCAAGTAGAAGTGCAAAGCTAAGGGCGGGAGAAAAGCCATGAAATACCTATGGCTTAGCCTTGCGCTTTTGGGAATAAACCTTTTATACTCCGCCTACAGCATAGACCTTTCCAAAGATTATGCCAAGAAGGTCTCCGAACTTAAAAGGGAAAAGGAAAAGTCCTTAAGGTTAAAGGCTGAGATTGAAGAGCTTGTGAATTACAAAACTGTGAAAAGCTACGCAGAATCTGCGGGCTTTGAACCTATTGATTGGAGCAAGGTAAAAATAGTTAAAAATCCTAAGTAGGCACAATTCTGTAAAACCTCTTTTTGCCCACTTGCATTTGTATTTCTTCTAAGACCTCTATCTCCTGATTGGGATCTTCTATTTTATTTCCGTTTATCTTTAGGCCGCCGCCCTCTATGAGCCTCCTTGCAGAGTTTTTGGAGGGCTCAATGCCCAGCTCAACAAGTAATGCATATGCCTTTTGGCGGTAGCCCCTTTTTATCTCTATAACCGGTGCATCCTGAGGAAACTCCTTTTTGGAAAAGGTCCTTTCAAAGAATTCAAGGGCTTTGTCTGCCTTTTCCTTTGAATGGTAGCGTGAAACTATGTAATGGGCAAGTCTCTTTTTTGCTGCCATGGGATGAAGGCTTTTCTTAAACCCTTCTATTTCCTCTTGGGTAAAGTCTGTCAAAAGTAGGTAATAATCCCACATGAGCTCGTCCGATATGGACATGAGCTTTCCAAACATGTCTTCTGGCTTCTCCGTTATGCCTATGTAGTTGCCATAAGATTTGGACATCTTTCTTACGCCGTCTAAGCCCACCAGCAAGGGTAGGGTAATACATACCTGCGGCTCCTGTCCATAAGCCCTTTGAAGATCCCTGCCTACCAACAGGTTAAACTTTTGGTCTGTACCGCCAAGCTCTATATCTGCCTTTAAGAAGACGCTGTCATAACCCTGAAGCAGAGGATAAAGGAACTCATGTATGTATATGGGGATGCCCTCTTTAAAGCGCTTTGAGAAGTCATCTCTTTCCAGCATTCTTGCCACCGTATACTGACCTGCCAATCTAATTATGCCCTCCGTCCCAAGGCTGGAAAGCCATGAACTGTTAAAGACAATGTTTGTCTTTTCTGGTATAAGCACCTTGAAAACTTGATGCTCGTATGTTTTTGCGTTTTCAAGCACCTCTTCCCTGCTTAAAGGCGGCCTTGTTTCGCTCCTTCCCGTTGGATCCCCTATCATGGCGGTAAAGTCGCCTATAACAAAGTAAACCTCATGGCCAAGCTGTTGGAGCTGGCGTAGCTTTTGTAAAAGGACCGTGTGTCCCAAGTGAAGGTCTGGAGCTGTGGGGTCAAAGCCTGCCTTTATGCGTAGCGGCCTACCTTCCTTTAGCTTTTTTATAAGCTCCTCTTCTTCAATTATCTCCACCGCACCTTGCTTTATGAGTTTTAGCTGCTCTTCCAAACTGAGCATGCCAAGTTTAAAATTATTATAGCCTACCTTGTGCCAGATGAGAAATTAAACATACTTCTTTCATAATAAGGTGTAGCATAGGCATTCCTGCCTGTGTGTTTAAACTATAGACATCTTGCATGATCAGTTTTTGCTCTGTAATATAGGTAAGGGCAGAGCCAAGTCCCGTGTCTTTTGTTTTGAACCACCATAGAGGTAGTGCGGGCATCTATGCCCGCGATCTTTGATTAGATTTTTTTTCACAGGCAAGAGCCTTTGTTATCTTTTATAAACTTAAACTACGAGAAGTAAAAAGAGCTCTTAGATTGTCGCGCAAGAAGTCTAATGACGCACAGCTTATAATGTGGATTTAAAATTATAACCTATGAAGACAGAGCTTTTAATAGGTGGTCGGTGGATTTCAAAGGAAGAAAAGCTTCCCGTAGTATATCCATACACGGGTGAAAAGGTGGTAGATGTTTCAAAGGCGGATGAGCAAGATGTACAAAGAGCCATAGAGCTGGCGGAGGAGGGTTTTGAAGAGATATCTTCCTTGAACGCCTATGATAGATACCAGATACTTATGAGGGCCAGCCAGATACTTAGTGCAAGGGCGGAGGAGTTTGCCAAAACCCTTGTGCTTGAAGTGGGAAAGACCATAAGGGAGGCACGCACGGAGGTACAAAGGGCTATACAGACCTTAGTTTTTTCCGCAGAAGAGGCCAAGAGGGTAGGTGGTGAGGTCATCCCCATAGATGCACATCCCAACGGCAAGGGCAAGGTAGGCTTTTATGTACGTGAGCCCGTGGGTATAGTCTCCGCCATAACACCCTTTAATTTCCCTTTAAACCTTTCTATGCATAAAGTGGCTCCAGCCCTTGCTTGTGGTAATGCAGTCATCTTAAAGCCTTCTGAGAGAACGCCTCTAACACCGCTTATGCTGGGTGAGGTGCTGTTGGAAGCGGGCCTTCCACCCAAGGCCCTTAGCATACTTCCCGGCTATGGTGATGTGGGAAGGGCTATGACAACGCACCCCAAAGTTAGGGTGGTCTCTTTTACCGGAAGCAGGAAGGTGGGAGAGATCATTACAAGACAGGCAGGCATCAAAAAGGTTGTGCTTGAACTCGGTTCAAACTCGGCCATAGTGCTGCACAGGGATGGAGATCTTAAAAAAGCGGTGCAAAAGACCGTATTGGGCGGCTATGCCATAGCGGGGCAAGTGTGCATATCGGTGCAAAGGGTCTTTGTTCATGAGGACCTCTTTGGAGAATACCTAAGGGAGCTTGAAGGGTCTGTAAGCAAGCTAAAGGTGGGAGACCCAATGCAAGAAGATACAGATGTGGGACCAATCATATCCCTCTCTGAGGTTCAAAGGATTCAGGAGTGGATAGATGAGGCTTTGCAAGAAGGTGCAAAGCTTGTAGCTGGTGGTATATCTTGCGGGGACAAGGTTTCCTTTGTGCTTGCCCCCACAATAGTTTCCTTGGTGCCAAGCCATGTTAAGCTTTTTAGGGAAGAGGCCTTTGCTCCCGTGGTAGTTGTAAACCCCTACAGGGATGTGGAAGAGGCCATAAGGATGGTCAACGACTCTGAATATGGCCTTCAGGTAGGTGTATTTACAAGGGACATCAACGTGGCTTGGGAGTTTATAAGGAAGGTAAAGGCTGGGGGAGTTTTGGTAAATGAGGGCCCAAACTTCAGGGCGGACCATATGCCCTACGGCGGTGTTAAACAGTCCGGTATAGGAAGGGAAGGACCTCACTTTGCCGTTGAAGACTATACAGAGATAAAGATGGTTATCTTTGACCTGACCTGAGGCTGTAAAGGGCTGGTATTAAAAAGAGGGCTGTCAAGAAGGAAGAAACTATACCACCGAGCATAGGCAAGGCTATCCTTGATATTACTTCACTTCCAGCACCCTTAAGCAAAACTGCCGGCACAAGGCTCATAGCTATAGCCATCAATGTCATGGCCTTTGGCCTTATCCTCTTTACCGCGCCGCTATATAGGGCCCCATAAAACCCCTTATCTTTTTCCACCTCCAAGGCATGCATTATATAGACAACCATAACTATGCTCATCTCTGCAGCTATGCCCAAAAGAGCCAAAAAACCCGCTATGGATGCGATGGAAAGCCTAAAGTCCATAAGGTACATAAGCAAAAGACCACCCAAAAGGGAAGAAGGCAAGGTAAAGAGGACCAAAAAGGTCTCAAAGACCATTCCCAAGCTAAGGTAGACCAATATCACTATTGTTATAAGCACCATGGGCACTATGATGCTTAGGTCCTCTATGGCCTTTTTCCAATATTCAAACTGACCTGTCCAGGTGTAAAAGTAGCCCTGCGGGAACTTGACCCTTTCCTCTATCCTTTTTGTCCCTTCTTTTACTATCTTGTCCATGCTTGCCTCGGGCTTTGGCGTGATATAAACGTAAGCTACAAGAAGGCCGTTTTCGGACTTTATCTCCGTGGGGCTTTCAATCCTTTTCACCTCGGCAACTGCCCCTAAGGGGACGAGCTTGTCCCCGAGGGGAATGTTTAGCTTTTCCAAATCCTGCCTGTAATCCCTTGGCACTCCCAATGTTATTCCATACCTCTCCCTGCCCGATATGTAAAGGGATAGGGGCTCGTTGGCAAAGAGCCTTTCAAAGGTACCAGCTATATCCTCCAAGCTCAGACCGTAAAGGCTTAGCTTTTCCCTATCTGGTACTATCTCAAGGTAGGTGGCCCCCGTTATCCTCTCTGCGTATATGCTCATTATACCTTCCATACCATAAAGGGCCTTCTCTACCTCCTGCGCAAGCCTCACAACCTCTTCCAAGTTATCTCCAAAGACCTTTATGCCCAAGGGCGTTCTCACCCCTGTTGTTATCATATCTATCCTGCCTTTTATGGGCATGGTCCAGCTGTTTACAACTCCGGGAAGCTGTAGGGCTTTATCAAGCTCCGATATGAGCCTCTCATAGGTCATGCCGTCGCGCCACTGATCTTCTGGCTTTAGGGTTATAACCGTTTCTATCATGGAAAGTGGTGCAGGGTCTGTAGGGGTGTTTACTCTTCCAACCTTTCCAAAAACCGTATCCACCTCTGGAAAGCTTTTTATTATCTTATCCTGTATAGTTAAAAGTCTTTGAGCTTCCTGTATGGATATGCCGGGGCTGTAGTTGGCATGTAAAGAAGGGTTCCCTCCCTTAGGTCGGGCATAAACTCCCTTCCTATATTCTTGAAAAGAAGGTAGGAGGCGGGAATTGACAAAAGTGCCAAGACAAGCATAAGGTATCTTAGCCTTATAGCCATATGGAAGAGGGGCGTGTAAACCTTTATAAGTAGCTTGACAAGTGGATTCCTCTCCTCCTTTAACACCTTCCCCCTTCCAAGGTAAAACGGTAGGACGGGGACCAAAACTATGGAAAGCAAGGATGCTACAAGCATGGCTAAGGTTTTAGTAAGCACCAAGGGGCCAAAGAGCCTGCCCGCTTGAGCCTTTAGAGCCAGCATAGGTACAAAGGAAACGGCCACCACCAAAAGGGCAAAGAATATGGGCTTTCCTACCTCGGCGGTAGATTCTATTATGGCCCTTCTTATATCCTTTCCTTCCTCCCTTTTCCTTGTGAACGCCTCTACCAAAACTATGGCGGCGTCCACCATGGTACCTATGGCTATGGCTATGCCGCCTAAGGACATTATGTTGGAGTTTATGCCTGTGTGGTTCATAATTACGAAGGTTCCCAGTATGGAGAGCAAAAGGAAGATAAGAATGGCAAAGCTCAAAGTAAAACTAAGCAGGAACAGGGCTATAACTAAGATGACAACGAGGGATTCCTCCAAAAGCACCCTTTTAAGATGGTCTATGGACCGCTCTATAAGCTCAGACCTGTCATAAACAGGTATTATCTTTACATCCTCCGGCAGCCCCTTTTTAACCTCTTCTATCTTCTCCTTTACCTCCTTTATGGTTTTATATGCATCTGCGCCAAAGCGCATCACCACTATTCCACCTACTGTGTTGCCAAGGCCGTTAAGGTCTGCAGTACCCATCCTAAAGGCTGGCGTCTCTATTACCTTGCCAACCTCTCCAAGCCTTATGGGAACACCGTTGACTTCCTTTATCACAGCCTTTTCTATATCTTCCTTCCCTCTTACATAACCCCTAAGCCTTACTATAAACTCCCTTCCGTTTACTTCCACATATTTTCCCCCCACCTCTGCATTTGTCCCCCTCAGGGCCCTTACTACCTCCTCAAGGGATACGCCGTAGTGTATCATATGTTCTGGATAAAGGACCAGTCTGTACTCCTTTTCAAAGCCCCCTACGGAGGCCACCTCCGCCACATTGGGGACAGAAAGTAAGGCGTACTTTAGATAAAAGTTTTGGATCTTCCAAAGCTCGTCCAAGCTCCTCTTTTCTGAGTAGAGGGCATACTGGTAAACCCAACCCACACCGGTGGCATCTGGTCCAAGGTTAACCTTTGCCTGAGACGGAAGCTGTGGGCTTATATAGGAAAGCTTTTCCAATACCCTTGACCTTGCCCAGTAGAGGTCTGTGCCATCTTCAAAGATGATGTAAACTAAGGAATAGTTGGGCATGGAGTAGCCTCTTACCACTTTTACCTTTGGCAGGCCTAACATGTTGGAAAGCAAAGGATAGGTAAGCTGATCCTCTATAACTTGAGGTGCCTGCCCTATCCACTCAGAGTATATGATCACCTGCGTATCCGTAAGATCTGGCAGAGCATCTATAGGCGTCTTCTTCAAAGAATAAAGGCCGTAGAAAAGTAGGAAAAGGGAGATGGCTATCACTACAAACCTGTTGTTCAAAAGCGCTTCAGAAAACCTTCTCATTCTAAATGCCTCTTTTAATGCACATGCCCCATCTCTAGGTGTTCCAAAAAGGCCTTGTCTATCTCTGTAAACTGGTAGACCTTATTCTTTGCAGACTGGGGACCTTGGGCAAACCTTTGAGCGTCCAACCTGCTTTTGAAGGCTGCAAGGTCATTACCCATCGGACCCTCCTTTATGACTACATAAAAAGCCCTTCTGCCGTCTATCCAATTGCCGCTTTTGTAGTCCTTTACCCAAAGCTCCGCCACCTTATCCTTGTTCTCATGGTAATATCTAAGTATGTGTTTTGGAGATTCGGCGTACTTGTAAGACCCATCCTTTAGCTTTACCTGCGATGTTAGCCTTGGTTCCATATTTACATCCATACCACATACCACACACCTCTCACCCTTTGGCGGCTCCTTGGGCTGAGATAGGCTAAAGGAAAAGGCAAAGAAAAAGAAGAGCAAGAAAAGATAAAACCTTCTCATGGCCTTACCTCCTTAACCTTATCTTTGTAAACAAGGAAAAAGTTTTTCTCATAGCCCCCCTTTGCACTTTTTATGCCATGAGGAGAGGCAACACCCAAAAGGTTTTTATCTTTTGCAAGACTTTTTATACCCTCTGGAGGCACATGCCCTTCTACAAACCTGCCTCTATAAAGCATGGTATGGCATGACCTAAGCTGTGGCGGCACCCCAAGCTGGCTTTTTACCTCCATAAGCCTTTCAGGGCTTACCGCAACCTTTTTGACCCTAAAGCCTTCCTTTTCCAACTTGGAGAAGTAAGAGGTACAACATCCGCAGCTTGGGCTATAATAAGCCAAAAGCTCTTCAGCTATGGCAAAGATAGGTAGCAATAAAAGTAAGATAGCCCTTTTCATGGCCTTTCCTCCTTTTTAATGATGATGTTCATGGGTTTTTATCTCCTCGCCGTATAGGCCCTTTAGCTGTGCCTCAGAGTCAAGTAAGAAATTGCCCCTCACTACCACCCTTTCACCCTCCCTTAAGCCCCCAAGTACCTCATAGTAGCCTTGTGCCTTCCTTCCAAGCTTTACATTCCTTGGTTCATAAAGGCCGGGGCCCTTTTCCACAAATACCACTTTCCTTCTTCCCGTATCTACCACCGCCTCCTCCGGAACAGCCAGCACATTGCTCAAGGACCTTTCAAAGTAAACATCGGCTTCGGTGCATAAATCACCCTTTTTGGAAAGATTAAAGCAAACAAGCCCCCTAATCTGAACTTCCTCATCACCA
>JBKBHW010000019.1:0-27626 GCA_046297555.1 Aquificaceae bacterium | reverse complement strand
TTCTTTCCCCCTCTTTTTTAGAGGCATGCTGCAGTGCGCTACTATCAAGGACTTCCTTATTTGTGCACCAAAGCCTAATTAAACTTATAACATGCACGAATTTTTAAAAACTGTTTACAGCATTCTTGAAGGAGAGGAATTTATAAAACCACTTTTAAAGGTATGTGCAGAGGGGACAGATGCAGAGAGTGTAGGTCTCTGGAGTATAAAAGAAGAAATCATCTTTTGTGAATGGCTTTATGTGAAAGAAAAGGGAGGTTTTGAACGTGGCTTCTTCTTTAAAAAGGGGGAGTGTAAAGAGTTTTTAAACACTTTGGAAGAGGAGGTCATATTTGAAAGCAGGTTGGTCCAAGAAGATAAAAGGTTAGGGGAGTGCATGAAAGAATACTTTAGCTCTCACAATACAAACTCCTTCCTTGTCCTTCCGTTATGGTCCGAAGGAAAGCTTTGGGGTTTCCTGTCCCTTGAAAAATCCCAGAGGAAACAGTGGGCAATTTTTGAACAATACAAGGCTTTTTACACCGCCAGCTTGATAAACCTTATGCTTGAAAAGCAAAAGAGTGAATTCCTACTTAGTATGTACAAAACTCTTTTATCGGTTAACCATATCCTTCTACAGGCAAAGGAGAAGGAAGAGATTTTGAAGCAGTTCTGCAAAGCTGCCACAAAAGAGGGCATGTTTAGAATGGTATGGGTGGGGCTTTTGGATGAAAAGGGTAATGTAAGGCCCCTTTGCTCTTCCGGTCATGTGGAAAACTATCTTAGTTTTTTGAATATCAACATATACGATGAAAAGACGAACAAGGGACCCACAGCCAGAGCCATAATAGAAGGCACTTTGCAAGTGAACAACGACACAGAAACAAACCCAGCCATGGCGCCCTGGCGCGATGAGATGCTAAGAAGAAACTACCTCTCAAGCTGTGCCTGCCCTATAAAGCTTGGGGATAAGATAATTGGAGCCATAAACCTATACTCTGAAAAAAAGAACTTTTTTACAGGGGAAGTTTTAAAGCTGGTGGAAGAGCTCGCAAAAGACATATCTTTTGCCCTTGAGTATGTGGATGTAATGAGAACAAAGGATATTCTCTTTAGGGCTATAGAGGAGATAGAAGATTGGGTGGTGGTAACAAACAGGAATGACTACATTGAGTATGTAAACCCTGCAGTGGAGGAGATATCGGGCTACAAAAGGGAAGAGCTCTTGGGCAAAAGGCCTTCCATATTCAAATCTGGCTTACACTCTCAAGACTTTTATAAGGAGCTGTGGAGTATTATTACCTCCGGGAAAACCTTTTATGCCACCTTTATAAACAGAAAAAGGGATGGTAGCCTTTTCTATATTGATTCAAAGATAGTGCCTGTAGAGAATGGGAATGGCAAGATAAGCAACTTTGTGGCCGTCGGAAGAGATATTACACAGGTTAAGCAGATGGAGGAAAGGCTTAGTTTTCTTTCTAACTATGACCCTCTTACAGGTGTGTTAAGCAGGAAGCGCTTTCTTGAGCTTTTGGAAAAGGCCATAAAGGAAAGCGAAAGCATAGCTGTAGCCTTTATAGATATATACAACTTTTCCAGCATAAACCTTTTGCACGGTTATTCTATGGGTGATACGATCCTTTCCTCCTTTGCAAAAAGGATCTCAAAAATCGGGGATGAGTGTGGAAGGTATGGTTCCGATGAGTTTTTGATCTTTAAAAGGTTGGAAGGCTCTAAAGATCTTGAAGAGCTGGTCAAGGGTATTTTGAAAGCTGGGGAAGAACTAAAGCTCACCGTAAACATAGGCATATCCCTATACCCCTCAGATGGAAAGGAACCTTCAGAGCTGGTGGAAAAGGCCCTTCTTTTGCCCTCAAGCAGGCAAAGGGTAGTGCTTCTTCCTATTCCTATTATGTAAAAGGCGAGGAGGAAAAAATAATAAGAGATCTCAAAATTGGGGAAGAGCTAAACCATGCCATAGATAGGGGTGAGTTTGTGCTACATTTCCAGCCCTATTACAGTTCAAAGGACCTAAGGTTGGCTGGAGCTGAAGCGCTTATAAGATGGCACTCCCATGCCCTTGGTGGCCTTTTGTATCCAAAGGATTTTTTACATATTGTAGAAAGGAAAAAGCTTACAAAGAAGCTTGACTATTGGGTGTTTGAAGAGGCCGTAAGACTCATAAAAAGCCATTCTATCAATGTCCCCATCTCTTTAAATCTCTCCCCCCTTAGCATAGATGAAGGTCTTCCAGATTACCTCAGAACACTTATAGAAAAATATGAGGTAAACCCAAGCCTTATAAATTTGGAGATAACAGAAGAGGCTGTAATAAGGGACACAGAAAGGACCAGTAAAATCTTGGAAGAGGTGCATAAGTTGGGTATAGGCATAGTCCTTGATGACTTTGGTATTCTGTATTCTTCTCTTTCCCTTCTTTCCAAGCTACCCATAAGCTGTCTGAAAATAGACAAATCCTTTGTGGATAGGTTGGAAGATGTAAAAACTCTAAATATAGTGCAGCATCTTATAAGTATGTGCAGGGCTTTGAATATAAAAACCGTAGCGGAGGGTGTGGAACAAGAATGGCAGGTAAACCTGCTTATAAGAATGGGATGTGATTATATGCAAGGCTATTATCTCAAAAAACCCATACCTCTTGATAAGCTTTTGGACCTTATAAAGGAGCAGGATTCATAAACATTTTTAACCTTTCTGCATATAATTATTTACTAATGGCTAAGCGCATAAGGTACGAGGACAGAAATCCTGAACCTCTCATGCCTCCCCAAGAGAGGGTAAAGGGTTTTAGAGAATATTCCTTTGGCTACTCTGTGCCCCTTGCCCTTGATGAAGCTCAAAGGTGTCTCTTTTGCAAGGATGCGGATCAAAGATGTATAGAGGGCTGTCCCATAAATGTGGACATACCCGGTTTTATAAAGAAAATAACAGAAGGAGACCTAATAGGTGCGTACAAAAAGATCATTGAAGCAAACCCTTTTCCATCCGTATGCGGTAGAATATGCCCGCAAGAAAGGCAGTGTGAAGGCTCCTGCATACTGTACTATGACACGGTAAGAGATAGAAAGAATAAGGGTCTTCCGGTGAGCATAGGAGCCCTTGAGAAGTTTGTGGGAGACTTCATAAGGATATCTGGCATAAGGGTGGAAGCGGAAAAAGGGGAAGCCACAGGCTATAGGGTTGCCGTAGTAGGTGCTGGTCCTGCAGGCCTTGCCTGCGCCTATGACTTGGCAAGATGGGGGCATGATGTACATGTCTTTGAAGCATTGCCAAGGGCTGGGGGTGTGATGGCTTACGGCATACCCCATGCAAGGCTGCCCAGGGAGATAATAGATTGGCATATAAAGGAGCTTGAAGGTTTGGGTGTTAAGTTTTTCTTTGGCTATGCAGTAGGAAGAGGCATAAAGCTCTCAGATCTTCTGAAAAAATACCATGCGGTCTTTTTGGGTGTGGGTGCGGGAAGGGGATCTCTGGGTATAAAGGGCGACCATCTAAAAGGCGTATACTCCGCCATAGAAGTGCTAACAAGGGTTGGACTTAAAAGGGCAGACCTTTTTCCACAAAGCGGGACCCCCGTAAACCTCGGAAATAGAACGGCCATAATAGGTGGAGGCTTTACTGCGGTGGACTGTGCAATAACAGCCCTAAGGCTTGGAGTGGAAACCCATGTGGTCTATAGAAGGACAAGGGACACATCCTCCGCGCGTCAAGAGGAGTGGGACCACATTGCAGAGGAGGGAGCCATAATCCATTGGCTAACACAGCCCATAGAGATACTGGGGAATGAGGAAGGGAAGGTGGTAGGCCTAAAGTGTATAAAAATGAAGCTTGGGGAACCAGACGAGAGCGGAAGGCCAAGGCCTGTACCGATAGAGGGCTCAGAGCATATAATAGAATGTGATTCTGTTATATTTGCCATAGGACAAAGGGCAAATCCAGTAGCCTACGAAGACCTACCGGGACTTGAACTTACAAAATGGAAAACCATAAAGGTGGATGATAGCTTTAGAACCTCTGTGAGGGGTCTTTTTGCTGGTGGTGATGTGGTAAACGGCGGGGATACGGTGGTAAGGGCACTGGCGGAGGGAAGAAAGGCTGCCAAGTCAATCCATAAATTTTTAATAGAGGAGGTAAAGCCGTGAGAAAGGTGCTTATACCAATAGCCCTCGTCCTTGCAGCCTTCTTTGTCTTCAAGGCTTGTGGAGAAAGCCCGGAAGAATCCGCAAGAAAGACGGTAAAGGAGTTTGTTGAAAGGATAAGGGATGAGGATGGCAAAAATGCGGTAAAGCTCCTTTACCCACCCTTTAGGGATGCCTTGGCTCAGGAGCTAAAAGTACCAATACAACTCACAGAGATGAAGCCCTCGGAAGCCTTGGCCTGTGTGCTTTCTTCCATGGGCGAAAACATAAAGAAGGTAAAGCTTTTGGATTCAAGCAAGATAGATGATAAGCATGCGGAGGTGATAGTAAAGGTAATAGATAAGCAAGGTATAGAAAAGGTCTTCACCTTCATATTGATAAAGGATGAAAAGAGGTGGAAGATAGCCAGCATATCAGGTATTAAATGAGGATCCTGCTTTGGCAGACGGCCTACCTGGGGGATGTAGTCCTTGCCACCCCCCTTATAAAAAGCCTCAAAAGAAACCTTCCAGAAGCTCATATAGCCTTTGTAGGCAGAAGCTTTATAAAAGAGCTTTTAAAAGGCTTTGATATAGAGCTCATCCCCTTTGATAAGGGGCTAAAAGAAAGCTTTGACATGTTGGAGAAATTAAAGGATTACCATGTGGCCATAAGCCCGCACATATCTGCAAGAACAGCCCTCATCCTTTTTTTCTCTGGCATACCTATCCGAATTGGCTTTGACAGGTCGGAGCTCTCTTGGCTATACACCCACAAGATAAAACACAGATGGGATATGCACGAGGTGGACAGGAACTTGGAGCTTATAAAGCCTCTTGGGATTAAAAAAGGCTTTGAAAGGCTGCCTACCTTGATGGTGGAAGAGAAAGAAAAAAGAGAAGTAATTGAAAAGTTTAAGCTACCAAAGGAGTTTGTGGTAATCTCCCCCTTTTCCAACTTCCCCTTAAAGGAGTGGAGCTTAAAAAACTGGCTTGAACTTGCTAAAAGAATAAAAGTCCCCGTGGTAGTGGTTGGAAAGGAAAGGGGTGAGGCCTTCAAAGATAGCCCGGTCATAAACCTTGTAGGAAAGACTAACTTGAGGGAGTTTATGGCAGTTATAAGCCTTTCAAAGGCTGTAATATCCTGCGATTCTTCAGCCGTGCATATAGCCAACGCCTTTGATGTACCAGCCATAAGCATTTATACAGCCACCTCACCAGATTACGGCTTTTATCCTCTAAAGGGTTATTACCTTAAGCCAGACCTCTGGTGCTCTCCCTGTTCACCAAACCCAAAAAGATGCAAAACGGGTACTCAAGCATGCCTTGGGAAGGTTAGGGTAGAAGAAGTGCTTGAAAAACTTGAGCTTGTCTTCTCTTGATGGTTTATGACCGATTGGGCTATACCCAAAAACAAAAGAGAGGCAAAGAGGTTGGAAGAGCCATAACTTACAAAGGGTAGTGCTATACCTTTTGGTGGTATAAGGTTGGAAGCCATACCCATATTCCACAAAAAGGATAGGGCAAAGTTCAAAGCAGTACCAAATAAAAGAAGCTTTCCCATAGGCTCCGAGGCTCTTAGGGAATGCCAAAGCAACCTACCCACAAAAAGGCAGTACAAGACAATGAGCGTAAATACACCCAAAAAGCCCATCTCCTCACCTATAACTGCTACAATATAGTCGGTGTCAGAGGCAGGCAAAGCCCCCAGCTTCTGAAGGCCTTGACCTATACCTACGCCCATAAAGCCACCCCTCGCAAGGGCATAAAGGGACTGTATTATCTGGTATCCTCCATCTTCTGGGTCCAAAAAGGGGTCCTTCCATGCAGAAATTCTTTCTGCCACATAACCCTTTGATGTAAGTATGTGGTATATAACAAGAAACATAACAGTAAGCACCACAAGATATACCTTTTTGGGTACACCACCCACATAGACCATTAAAGCGGCCATGAACAAAATAAAAACAGCTCCCCCCTTATCCGGTTGCAAAAGTAAAAGGAAAGCAATAAGGAAGGGGAAAAAGAGAGCCCAAAAAAGATTTTTCCATCTCCTTAGGTTGCCCTTTTTTACTATGTAATAAGACAGGAATATAACAAGGCTTATCTTTGCAAACTCTAAAGGCTGTACACTACTACCAAAAAGCCAACGGTCAACCACCTTACCAGACATGAACTTCTTTATAACCACAGCCATCAAGCTCATAATGGCAAGCCCTATCACAAGGTATGGAATTGCCCCTCTCATAAAAAGCCTATAGTCTACTCTTGCCAATATGTTGGCTACATAAAGCCCAAGGAGAAACACAACAAGTTGAAGAATTGGCTTTTTATAAAGGGAAGGTGTAGAATAAGAGTCCATAAGATAGGGAACCACATTAACGCTTATTATGGCGCCTTCTCCTATGATAAAAAGGGCAAAAATACTAAAGATGATCCATACATCCCAATTCCTAAGCACAATAGATAAAAGTATACACAAGGAAGCTAAAGCTGTATAATAGATTTCTTGCGTGATAGAATAAGAGCTTTTCTTTTTCCCGTGGCTTAATTAAAAGGTAGCACAGGCATTCTTGCCTGTGTAAAAAGATTTAATCAAAAGGCGTGGCCATCTATTCCCGTGCTACCTACTACTACGCAATAGATCTAAGGAATGGTTCTTTTTCCTTTTTGTAAGGGCACGCCGCAGCGTGCCCCTACCATGGAATTTTTTATTTTTGCACCAAAGCCAACCGTCCCTACAAGAATTTAATTTTTCACTCAGCAGGCTAAAGTTGTATAATATATTATTGTGATCCGGGGTAGCTCAACGGGCAGAGCAGGCGGCTGTTAACCGTCAGGTTGGGGGTTCGAGTCCCTCCCCCGGAGCCAAAAAAAGAGATGATAGAGATAAAAGGTATTACCCTTCCTGTTTTATTGGTGGAGATAAAAGAAAGAGGGGACATTAATAGCATAGTAGAGGAAATAAGGAGTAGAATCTCATCCAAGCTTTTTGAAGGCAGCTACATACTTATAGACAGTAAGGACCTGCTTGAAAAAGAAGAGATAGAAAAGATAGAAAGCGCCCTTGCAAGCAAAAATATAAAGAGTGTGAAAAGGCTGAGCAATATTGAAGCTACAAGGGGAGAAAGACTTTTAATAGTTCAAAAACATCTACGATCAGGTCAAAAGGTAGAACATAACGGGGATGTACTTGTGCTTGGAGATGTAAACAAAGATGCACAAGTTATAGCCACTGGAAACATTATAGTGATGGGTAAGCTTAGGGGCATTGCTATTGCTGGAGCTTTGGGCGATGAAAAGGCTGTGGTAGTAGCCCTTGAAATGGAGCCACAACAAATAAGAATAGGAAGGAAGGTTGCCATAATGGATGAAGAGGAAAGGAAATCTCCGGGCTATCCAGAGATTGCAAAAATTGAAGATGGTAATATAATACTTGGGAGGGTATAAATGGGTAGAGTTTTTGTGATAACTTCTGGAAAGGGAGGTGTAGGAAAGACTACCATAACTGCCAACCTGGGCGTTGCCCTTGCAAGCCTTGGCAGAAAAGTGCTTGTAGTGGATGCGGATATAGGTCTTAGAAACCTTGATATGATACTGGGCTTAGAAAACCGTATAGTTTATGATGTGCTTGATGTTCTGGAGGGCAGGGTAGATTTTCATAAGGCTTTAGTTAGGGACAAAAGGGGACTTAGCCTTTGGCTACTTCCTGCCAACCAAACAAAGAACAAAGACGCTATAGACAAAGATAAGTGGGTGAAACTTATAGACACCCTAAGGGAATCAAAGGAATACGATTACATACTTATAGATTCTCCCGCGGGTATTGAAAGAGGTTTTCAAATAGCTTCTCTTCCAGCAGATGTGGCATTGGTGGTGGTAAACCCGGAGGTCTCTTCCATCAGGGATGCAGATAGGGTAATAGGGCTTTTGGAGAACATGGGGAAAAATGAACACTACCTTGTAATAAACAGGATAAAATGGGAAAGCGTAAAAAAGGGAGAGATGCTTTCTGTAGAAGATATAGTGGATATACTCAAAGTCCAACCTATTGGCATAGTGCCAGAGGAGCCTAAGTTAATAGACTTTACCAACAGAGGAGAGCCAATAGTGTTATTTGAAGAGTACAATGCTTCAAAGGCTATAAGGGATATGGCAAGAAGGATTGAGGGCGAGGATGTTCCTATGGTAAAGTATGGTGAGAAAAAAGGCTTATTTGAAAAGCTTTTTGGGAGATAGATATGATGTGGGACAAGCTTTTCAAAAGAAGGGAGAGTAAGGAGGAGGCTAAAAAGAGATTAACCTTGGTTTTATCCTATGAAAGGAAAGGTCTTCCTCCAAATTTTGTTGACCGCCTTAGAGATGATCTCATATCTGTTTTCTCTAAATATCCTCAGTTTGAAGTAAAAAGGATTGAGGTGGATATAAGAAGGGAAAGGGAGGGCTTTGACGAGCTTTGGATAAGTATACCCTTTAAACAATGAAAAAGCCCATCCTCCTCCTCGACCTTGATGGTGTACTTGTAAAAGACAAGGCGCTAAACCCTTTTCCAGATTCCGCCCTTTTTCTTGAGAAGATAAAAAGTATAAACATACCTTTTAGAGTGGTTTCCAACAATTCTACAAGACCACCAAAGAAAATATTGGAGGAGCTAAAAGCTAAAGGAATAGAGTTAAAAGAAGAAGAGTTCATATCGCCTTTATCCATACTGGGAGATTATCTAAAAGAAAATGGAAGAAAAAGGATCTTCTTTGTAGGCATGCCTGCGGTAAAAGAGTATCTTCTGGAGCTTGGTTTTGAAGTAGTTGAAGACTACAGGGTGGACGCGGTGGTAATAGCTCAGGATAGGAATATAGACTTTAAAAAATTAAAACTTGCCACCTCCGCAGTCTTTCTAAACGGGGCAAAGATAGTTCCTGTAAATTTAAGCAGGATAGTTAAGGATGATGATGGACTGTACTTTCCGGGTGCTGGGTCCATAGCCATCTCCATAGCCCATGCGTGCAACTACAAAGATCCCATACCCAACCTGGGCAAGCCGTCCAAGGAGTTTATAGAACATGCTCTAAAAGGTCTGCAGGGAGAAGAGGTTTATCTTGTAAGCGACGATATATACACAGACCTAATGGGAGCAAAGGACCTTGGAATAAAAACTGTTTTTATGACAACGGGGAAATACAAGGAAGAAGAGCTAAAAAGGGCACATTTTAACCCAGACCTTATATTTAACAGTTTAGAAAACCTACTGCAACACCTTTACAAAGCTGTTCTTCCTTAGCCTTTCAATAAGCTCTTGCTTCTTTTGCTCCATTTTTTTCAAAAGTATCTCCTGTTTTATCTCTTCTACATCCTTACCCTGCCATGTGCTTTGCTCCGATATTACCCTTGCTATGTATATATGGTCCTTGTCTTCTGCTATTACCATCTCACCCACCTTAGCACGCCACACCTCCCTGTCAAGGGCCTTTACAAGATCCCCCTTACTTACCCTAAGCCTTTCCAGACTAAGTTCCATTTCCTTGGCCATTGATTCCAAAGTCTTTGATGGACTAAACACCTTTTTTAGCTTGTCTTCTTCCTTTTTATCAACTACAAGAAGCTCTATTTCTCTAAGCGCTTTCATATCGCCTTTTTTCAATCTTTCCAGTTCAACCTCTATATCGGAGACCTTTATCTCCCTTCCAAGAAAAGCTATAAGACCTTGGGTGGCCAAAAGCTCCTTTTCCAAAAACCTTCTTAGGTCATTGATTGTAAGGTTTTCCTTTGCAAGCTCTCTTGCCAACCCTTCAAGGTCTGTTCCATTTGCCTTTGCTATGTTTTGAATGGTCTCATCTATTAGCTCCTGAGGTACCTGAAGGCCCTTTTCCGCAAGGAATTGGTACAAAAGCATGTGCTCCACAAGCTTGTCCACAACCTGCTTTTCTGTAAGGCCTTTATAAAACAGCATGCCCATCTTTACATCACTTGCCAATATGGGCTCCGAGTTAACAGAAGCCACAACCCTATCTACAAGCACTGCAGAAAAGCTTATAGCTGTCCAAAGTAAAACTCCACCGAGTGTCTTTTTAAAGCCTCCTGAAACCATCTTCTAAAAACCTCCTGTCTCTTTTCCCTAAGGAGCTTCTCTATTACTATGGGCCTTGCCTCCTCAAGGGGCATTATACCACTCCCCCTCCTATCTGCCACTTTAAAAATAACATAAACTCCCCCCACCTCTATAGGCTTTGTAGTCTTACCCACATCATAGGGATATAGCTGTCTTTTTACTATCTCTGGCAAGGTCTGTATAGAATACCACATGGGCTGGCCCCTTCTTATTTCCCCATCCTCCTTAACAGGTATTCCGTTGGTAAGGTTGTAGTATAGCTCGTTGGCTTTGTCAAGGTTATCTACAGAATATCTCTCAAGTAAAACTTGGGCCGGTAGCTTGAAGTCTCTAAGGTTTAGGTAATAGTAAGCTGTGATTTGCCCATCCTTTATATTTATATTTCCAGCTATTTTATCTGTTATCTTTTGGGTAAGTATTTCCATGTATAAAAACTCCTTAGCTATGCTACTTAGCCTCTTGCTTCCCACATGCCTTTCCACATAGTTTTCAAATTCTGCCTTAGAGACCGAAAGCCCCATACTCTTTGCTTCCATCATTATTATCTTGCTTCTCACATATTCTACCAAAAACTCTTGTAAGTCCCTTGGAGTTGCCCTTGTAATAGGAAGGTGAAGGATCTCCCTCCAATAAGCTTCAAAAGCCTCCCTTACCTCCTCTAAGGTTATAGCCTCTTTGTCTATGCGTGCAACCACCTTACCAAAGGAAAAGCTTATAATCAAGAGTAAAAGCAAAAACCTTGCCATCTGGTATATTATAGCAGTATGGAAGCCCTCTTGAGCCTTTTTGTCATATTGACCTTTAGCCTCCTTGGTATATATGCAAAAGATTTTTTTATAGGCCTTAAGCCCTTTGTGGTTCCTATGCTTGCCTTTGTAATGCTTAGCATGGGCCTTACCATGCAAGTAGACGACCTTTTACAAACCTTAAAAAAGCCCTTTATAATAGCCTATGGAGCCCTTTTGCAGTTTAGCATAATGCCCCTCCTTGGATATTTTCTTGCTAAAATCCTAAGTTTAAATACGGAATTAACTGTAGGAGCGGTGCTCGTGGGCTCAGCCCCCGGTGGAACTGCTTCTAATGTGATGACTTACCTTTCCAAAGGAGACTTGGCCTATTCTGTAAGTATGACCACCTTTTCTACCCTTGTTTCTCCAATCATGACCCCCATCCTTACCTACCTTTTGGTAGGAAAGAAAGTGGACGTACCAGTTATGGATATGCTTAGAGACCTAATCTTTATACTTTTATTGCCTGTGGCGCTTGGCCTATTCATAAAAAGGTTCCTTCCATCCACAAAAGCTCTTGAGAAGGTCCTACCCTACATGGCTGTAGCTGCCATAGGTATAATAATTGCCGTGGTGCTTGCGCTGAACTCTGAAAGGTTAAAGGGCTTAAGCCTGCAGATATTTCTTCTTGTATTCCTCCATAACCTTCTTGGTTTTCTTTTTGGGTACACCTTTGGCTTGCTTGCAGGGCTTGATAAAGTAAGGGCAAAAACCCTATCTATAGAGGTAGGTATTCAAAACTCCGGCCTTGCTGTAGTACTTGCGCTAAAGTACTTTTCTCCCCTCTCTGCCCTTCCCGGAGCCCTCTTTAGCTTAGTCCAAAATGTAAGTGGACTACTTCTCTCTGCCTTATACAGAAGGCTATGAAAAGGCTTACGCTTATCTTTATACCTTTTGTGTTTTCCTGTTCTGTGGTGGTGAAAGAAGCCTATAGTGAGGGGTACCTTAGGGTAAAGAACTGTCCACCAGTTGTACAGACGGAAGGTTTTTATTGTGATGGTGAAAGGGCTTACAGCAACATGGTACAAAGTGGAAGTAGGGTAAGGATAGAAAACCTTTTGACTGGAAGAAGTATAACCATAGCTGTTTTTAAAAGGGAAGACATAAAGGGTGTATGTGTGCCGGTTAGGTTTAGAAGCCTTCTTGGGCCAGTTCCCTTTCCAGCCAAGCTTGAGATCCAAAGGTGTGGGGTGGATGATATTAGAACATGCCCAGCCTATATAAGGGGGCCTGCCAGCTATTATGCAGAACCATACCATGGAAGGGAAACTCCTTATGGCGTTTCTTATGATATGTATGGCTTGTACGCCGCAAGCCCAGACTTACCGCTTGGTAGCCTCTTAAGGGTTAAAAACCTAAAAAATGGTAAAGAAGTTGCAGTAAAAGTTATAGATAGGGGTCCTTTTAAAGACAATAGGGTGCTTGACCTTTCCTATGCTGCTGCAAAAGAGCTTGATATGATAAAAGAAGGGGTGGTAGAGGTGGAGGCAAGGGTGCTAAGGTGTGGAGACTAAGGGGGGTGTGGGCGGGTAAACTATGAGCATGACCCTTCCCATTTTTGACCAAACCCTATCAAGTTCTTTTACATCCATACTCTTTGACCTCTCATAACCTGTATGCACCAAAAACCTATTGTCTCCTTCATAGCCAACCACTACCATGTAGTGTGGCACGCTTACAAAAAACCTTCCCAAATCAACAAGTATGATAGGTGGTATACCCTTGTCTATTAAAGCCCTCAAATCCTCAGGAGTACCCTGCCTTGTTTCTGCTTTTAGTCCAAGGGATTTTGCATAGTTTTCTAAGTCGGTTATAAGGGCTCCCTTTAGCTTTGGATTGTATACTTTATCTGCTATGGTCTCTTGAGAAAGGGAAATACCATAAAAACCAAGGACAGAATTTAGGGAAGCGGGCCCACAAAACTGATCCTTTTGCTTTACAAAGGGCACATCCAAAGTTTTTGAAAAAACAAGAAGGGGCAAAAGGAGAAAAAGGAACATTTATCTTATGATGATCTCCTTGTTGAGGAGCTTCAGCAGTATAACCAAAAGGATGGCTACTATCAGAATACCTATCGCCAAGCCTATAACATCTCCGCCCGCCAAAACTCTATCGGAAGCCTTTACCAGCATGTGTATCTGTTCATCGTTCAATTGGGATAGCTTTTGTTCTACTTCCTCCTTTGTAAGTCCGTAGGCTTTGAGCTTTTCTTGCAGCTCCTTGCTTTCAAGGGCCCTTTGGATCTTTGCAAGATCCTCTTCTCTCTTTAATACGCTTTCTGAAATGGGCTTGGAGCTTACAAGCCCGGCTACGGCGGGCGTAGAGTTAAAGGCAAAAAACCATCCTGCTACACCCAAGGCCAAAAGAGGCTTTCTAAAAAATCTGAGCATGTCCACACCTCCTTTTTGGATTAATTATATCAAAAATCCTCAATATTTGGATTAAAAGGTAAAGTTCCGTATTGGGCCCCTTCTACTACTACCCTTCTACCTTCCACCTTTACTCTACCCTCCACTATCCACTTGATAGCCTGAGGCAGTATTCTATGCTCAAAGGAAAGGATCCTATGAGAAAGGCTTTCTTCTGTATCGTGGGGAAGTACCGGTACGCAGGCTTGGACTATGATTGGTCCGTTGTCAATCTCAGGGGTGACAAAATGGACGGTGCATCCTGTTATCTTTGCTCCATAATCAAGGGCTTGTTTTTGGGCCCTTAGACCTTGAAAGGCTGGAATTAGGGAAGGGTGTATGTTTATGACCTTCATGGGAAAGTTATCAAGAAATGTAGCAGAGAGGATTCGCATAAAGCCAGCAAGCACCACCAATTCCACACCAGCCTCCTTTAGGGCTTCCACCATAGCAACCTCAAAGCTCTCTTTACTTTGGAAATCTTTCCTCTTTATTACCCTGTAAGGTATACCGTGTTTTATGCATCTGTCTATTGCCTGCACACCTTCCTTATCCGATATGACTAAGGATATTGCACTTTTTAGCTTTCCTTTTTCTATGCTATCTATAATGGCCTGAAGGTTTGACCCACGCCCAGACACAAGCACGCCCAAATTCATGGTATTATGTTCTATTATATTCTATGCGCCGGGTGAGAAATTGTTTTTTGGTATAGGTAGCGCGGGCATCCCTGCCCGCGATCCTTGATTAATTTTTTTACACAGGCAAGAATGCCTGTGCTACCTTCTATAAACCTTATATAGTGAATGTGTGCTTCATAAACCACCTCTACAAAGATTTAATTTACCACCCGGCGTATTCATGATATTATATTCTATCCTAATATAAAGCTAAAAAGGAGGCTTGGAATGAATGTAGAGTTTATAGGTAGGGGCATTGATTGGACAGATTCTATGAAAGCCTTTGTAGAAGGTAAGCTTGAAAGGTTTACAAGGTTTCTCAAAGAAGCAGAGGAAGATCAAGTAGAAGCAGTAGTCACCCTTTCCACTTCAAGAGCCAAACAAAAAGACTTCGCAGGTGATAGCAGGCCCACTTTATACAGGGTAGACGTGGATATATATCTAAAAACCTGGGGTGGCGGTGCCTTGCACGCTTGGGAGGAGGATGTGGATGTTTTCTCAGCCCTTGATAAGGTTATGGATGAGATAGAAAGACAGCTTATAAAGTTAAAACAAAGAAGGCATGAGTTAAGAAGGAGGAGGCACAAAATCAAGGAAGAGATGATAATGGAGGAGATACTTCCCCACGAAGAAATAGAAAGGCCTCTTGTGGTAGAAGAAGAGTTGGTTATAGAAAAGCCTATGAGCGTAGAAGATGCCATCTTTGAGCTTCAAAATACAGGCTTGTACTTCTTACCCTTTGTAGATATAGAAACGGGTACATTAAAGATAGCTTACAGGAAAAGAGGAGGCAACTACGGCATAATAAACACTAAGTGTAAAGGTATGTAAAAAGGGGCTGCCCCTTATGGGCAGACCTCCCTTTCTTCCACCTTTGCCACCTTTCCGTTTTGATAGTAGGTAGTTTTCACTATCCTACAGTTTCCTCTGGAGGCCACCGGCTCAGCCACTACCCTTTGAGTTCCATCTTCCGACCTGTATTCCACCGGTTTGTTTTGCATGGCCGCTTCCCTTGAAGCCCTGGCAGCTATCTCCGTTATTGTTCCGCCTATTACTGCACCAAGAACACCACCAATAACGGCACCACGCCAGCGGTTCTCTTTATCTATCAAAGCTCCAGCCACTGCACCACCTACGGCACCTACTGTGGCTCCTCCATAGGTCCTTTGAGTAGTAACTTGTCCGCAAGAAAAGATAAAGCCAGCGCCAAAAACTGTCAAAAGCGTCAAGGCCCTTTTTCTCATATGTACACCTCCTTTTTTACCATTTTATTTTTATTTTACACCTACTTCTATGAAGAATTCATTAAAGATTTCGAGGGAAGCCCACTCCCTCTCCCTTAGCTCGTAAGATAGGCAGGAGTTAAAGTATTCAAGTAAAAAGTTTTTGCTTAAGCCTTTTACTTGTATCTTTCCTTCGGAAAGGTCTTTGTAAAACTCTGCCCTTGAGTTATTGCACTGCTCTCTTATGTACTCGGCAAGCCATGGGGCCGCATCCTTTCTCACCAGAAAGAGGGCAAAGACAAAAGGAAGTCGGTGGAGCTTAAACCACTCTTCTCCAAGGTCATAAATATGGGGCCATCTGTTAGCAAGCTTTTCCTTTATAGCCTCATCACCTATCAACAATAGGGCTTGCGCCTTACCTTTATTTTCTACGACCTCTGGCTTTTTTCTGTAGACCTTTTCAAGTATATAAAGGGCAAGCAGCCTTGAAGTAAGGGAGGCAGGCGTTAGGTATATGCTTTCCACCTCTTCAAGGGGCCTTTCTGAGAAGATAAGCACAGAGCAAGCCCTTTCTTTGGAAGATATGGACACACCCGGCACAAGGATGTAATCCTCCTTGTTTATAAGGTATTCAACGGAGGATACGATCCCCGCCTGTATCTCCCCTCCCCTTAGCAGTTTTACCAAATGGGAAGGATGTCCTTCCACAAAGGATACCTTTGAATCCCAACGGTAGAACAAGGGCAAAGTGTTAAGGTAGTTAACCCTTCCTACCTTTACCATTAAAGCCTCTGGGATATTTCTATAAAGGCTTGCAGCTTTTGATAGGCTTTTCCAGAGTGGATGGATTCCTTTGCCATATCTATGGCTGTCCTCCTATCATCGGTTAGTCCTGAGACCAGTACACCAAACATGGAATTTAATAAAACCATGTAGTAGGCGGGTGAAACCTCTCCCTTTAACACAGAAATAGCCATTTTTGCGCTTTCATCTACCGATGACACCCTTATATAATCCGTTGGATAAGTTTTTATACCCACCTCCTCTGGATGGAAGTCGTAAAGTATAATCTCTCCTTCCTTTAGCTCCGCTATGCGCGTGGGTGCACTTATGGACACCTCATCTATACCATCTTTTCCGTGTACCACAAAAGCCCTTTTTACACCTATGCCCCTTAGGGCAAAGGCCACCTTGTCAACAAGGTTGTCTGAAAAGACGCCAAGAAGTTGTCTTTTGGCGCCCGCCGGGTTTGAAAGAGGCCCTATAAGGTTAAAAATAGACCTAATACCTACCTCCCGCCTTGGACCTATTACCCTCTTCATGGCAGGATGAAAATTGGGAGCAAACATAAACCCTATTCCCACCTCTTCTATCATAGTCTTTACTTGGTGGGGATTTAAGTCTATTTTTGCACCCAGATATTCCAAAAGGTCTGCGCTTCCGCTTTTTGAAGAGACAGATCTGTTCCCATGCTTTGCCACCTTTATACCTGCGCCAGCAAGGACAAAGGCAACAGTGGTAGAAACGTTGAAGGTTTCCGACATATCTCCACCAGTTCCGCATGTGTCCACCAAATTTTCCTTATCTTCTATTTCCACCTTTGTAGCCCTCTCTCTAAAAAAGCTTGCAGCACCCTCTATCTCTTCTGGGATTTCTCCCTTCATCTTTGTGCCCATAATGAAGGCGCCTATCTGGGCATCCGTTGCCCTCCCCTCCGTTATATCCTCCAAAGCCCTTATAACCTCCTCCTTCGTTAGATTTTGAAACTCGGAAAGCTTCCTAAGGATTTCCCTCATAGGTGATAATTATAAAGCCTCTCTATATGCCGGGTGAAAAATTCAATTTTCCAATCTTAAATGCTCGTTTAAAAGGGGCAATTTGCGAATTTCCCTTACGCAAAATTTTTCATAATTTGTAGGGGCACGCTGCGGCGTGCCCCTACCACAGAATTCTTTATTTTTGTACTGAAGCTGAGGATGGGAAAACCTCTAGGTAGCGCGGGCATCCCCTTGCCCGCGGTTTTGAGACATTCCTGTCTGTGCAGTATTTTTACACAGGCAAGAACGCCTATGCTAATCCTATTATGCAAGAAGCTTACTTAATTTCTCACACAGCGCACCCCATTACTATACAGTTCCCTCTTTTCTTAGGTTCTCCTTTGAAAGGATGTAGCTTTTCCTGACCAAGGCCTTGTTTAGGGCGTCTACAAAGCCGTTAACACTTGCCCTTATTATGTCCACGTCCACACCCCTTCCACTTGCCTTTACACCGTCCAACTCAATAACAAGCCTTGATTCTGCTTGGGCGTCTGTGTTGGGGGTAAGGGCCTTTATGGAAAAGTCCAGCAGGGTTGGCTCCAAGCCAAGGGCCTTTTGTATGGCTTTTATGATAGCATCTACGGGGCCGTTGCCTACGGAGGATGCGGTTTTTTCTTCTCCCCTAAAGCTTAAGACTACGGTGGCGGTGGGGAGAAGCTTATCTCCCGTCTGCACTTGGTAATGCAAGACCTTTATAGGTTCCTCTTCTCCATGCTTCATAAATTCTTCGTACACAAGGGCTTCTATATCCTCCTCATACACCTCCTTTTTCTTGTCTGCCAAAGCCTTAAACCTTTCAAAGATTTTATCCAAGTCCTCTTCCGAAAACTCAAAGCCAAGCTCCTTTAGCTTGCTTTTTAGAGCGTGCCTGCCTGAGTGCTTGCCCAGTACTATGCGTGTGGAAGGGAAGCCCACATCCTCCGGGGACATAATCTCGTAGGTTAAAGGGTTTGCCAAAACGCCATGCTGGTGTATGCCCGACTCGTGGGCAAAGGCATTATCCCCCACAACAGCCTTGTTGGGCTGGACAAAGCTGCCTGTTATCCTGCACAGCAGCCTGCTCGTTTTGTAAAGCTCCTTTGTGTTTATCCCCGTGTACAAGCTTCCAAAGAAGTCCTTTCTTACCTTGAGCGCCATAACTATCTCTTCCAAGGCTGCGTTTCCAGCCCTTTCCCCTATGCCGTTTATGGTGCATTCCACCTGCCTTGCACCGTGCTTTACCGCCATAAGAGAATTGGCCACAGCCATCCCAAGGTCATCATGGCAATGGACGCTTATTATAGCCTTGTCTATGTTGGGCACATTGTTCCTTATATCCTCTATAAGACTTGCAAATTCTTCGGGCACAGTGTATCCAACCGTGTCTGGAATGTTTATCACGGTAGCTCCAGCTTTTATGGCCGTTTCTATAACCTTATAAAGGAAATCCCTTTGGCTTCTTGTGGCATCTTCACAAGAAAACTCCACATCCTCCGTAAACCTTTTTGCGTACTCCACCGCCCTCTTTGCCCTTTCTAAGACCTCCTCTGGAGACATCCTTAGCTTGTACTTCATATGAATCTCAGAGGTGGCTATAAAGGTGTGTATCCTCTTTTTTTCTGCAGGTGCAAGGGCTTGGGCTGCCAGCTCTATATCCCTCTCCAGAGCCCTTGCCAAGGAGCATATGGTAGAGCCCTTTACCTCTTGGGCTATAAGGTTTATGGCGTCAAAATCGCCCTTTGAAGCTGCGGCAAAGCCTGCCTCTATAACATCCACCCCAAGCCTTGAAAGCTGATGAGCCATCTGAAGCTTTTCTTCTGTAGTCATGGAAAAGCCCGGTGCCTGCTCTCCATCCCTCAAAGTGGTGTCAAAGATGTGCACTTTTTCCATCACCTTTTCCTCCTGTTCTAAATGATAATAATTCGCAATTTACCCTTTGTCAAGGGGAAGGGAAGAGACACATTCCCCTGAAGCCACCACAATCCTTCCATCTTTGCCAGAAAAGACCAAGGCCTTATCCATAAGGTAGCACAGGCCCGCAAGCCAGCAGGCTATAGCATCCAGCTCATCCTGAGAGTAAGGTTTATCATCCATATCAAAAGGTAGGCTTTTATAAAAGCCAAGGATGGCATCCTTATCCTTTCTGTTTATACCAAAAAGGTCGTACATGGCTCCCGGAAAGGTTTCTAAAACTTCCAAACCTTTGGACTTCAAAATATTAGCCAGCCTCATGCCCCTTTCTGTAAGCATCCTCATGGGTCCAAGGCTTATCGGGAAAAATCTGTAGCCCATCTCCTTTAAAAGAAGGTCGCACTCCCTAAAATGAGGGCCCCTGTCCTCTATGCCTCTCCTGCCCGCCGGCAAAGACAAAGGAGCATCCACCATCACAAGTTCAAAATCCTTTGAAAGCTGCAGTATATCCTCATCTGTGTACAGCGTGCCTATAACAAGCCTTTTGTTCCTTAAAAAGGCGTAGCCCGTTTTCTTCTTTGGACTTCCTGCAAGGTCAAGACCTAATACTCTCTCCCAGCTTTTCAAGGTAATCTCTTATTCCCTCCTCCAGCCTATACCTTGGCTTGTATCCCAATAGCCTTTCTGCCTTTGATATGTCAGCTTGAGTGAGCTTTTGGTAAAAGTCATAAGGGCAGTCAAAGTATTCCACCTCATACCTCGTGCCAAGATACCTGTTTAAAAGGTCCACTATCTCATTAAAGCTTCTTGCCTCTTCCGTGGCTATGTTAAAAATACCTGACACATCCTTCTCCAAAGCCAAAAGGTTTGCCTCAATAACATCCTCTATATAAACAAAATCCCTCTTTTGCTCCCCCCACTTAAAGAGCCTTGGCTTTTTGCCCTCCTTAATCTGTTTGTAGAGTTGGTATATCATACTTGCCGTCTTCCCTTTATAGAGCTCGCCGGGACCATAGACGTTAAAGTACCTAAAACCTACCACCTGTATGTGTTTGTTCTCCTCCATAAAAGACAGGGCTATACGGTCCATCATAAGCTTAGAAAAGCCGTACACATTTTCTGGTAATAAGCCCTCCTCTTCTCTCATGGGCGGGCTTGTGTTTCCATAAACACCGGCGGAAGAAGCGTATATGAGCTTAGCATTCCAAAAAAGACAAGAGTCCAATATATACCTTAGGCTATCCGTGTTTACCCTTAACATCTTCCATTGATCCTGCACCGTTGTATCCGTTATGGCGCCTTTGTGAAAGACCACATCAAAAACAAAGCTATTCTTTAACCATTGCCAAAGGCTGGGGTCCGAAAGGTCCCCCGTTATCACCTCCCCTTTAAAACCCAGAAGGTTTTTAAAATGCCCCGAGGAAAAGTCATCTAAAACATATACCTTTGCCTTTGGATAGCGCCTTTCAATAGCCTTTGCCAGATTAGAACCTATAAAACCTGCGCCACCTGTTATTAAAACCCTCATTTTTTCTTAACCTTCTTCCTTGTTGGCTTTTCCTCTTTACCTTTAAAGGTAAGCTTCTTTATTATGTAAGTCTGTCCAAGGTTAAAGATGTTGTTAAGGGTCCAGTAGAGCACAAGGCCTGCGGGAAAGCTTGCAAAGAGAAAGGTAAAGAAGACGGAGGTTATTATCATGATAAGGTTTTGACTTTTTTCTGGGTTTGGACTTATAAACTGCTGGGCTATCATGGTAGCACCCATAAGCACAGGCAATATATAGTAGGGATCCTTTTGGGCAAGGCTCTGTATCCATAAAAACTTGGCAAGCTGCAAATCTACCGTTATGGTTAAAACCTTGTAGAGGGCAAAAAAGATAGGGATCTGCAAAAGGATCGGTAAACATCCCGACATGGGATTAAAGCCCACCTCTTGGTAGAGCTTCATCATCTCCTCTTGGAACTTGGCTGGGTCGTTTTTGTACTTTTCTTTCAGCTCTTGCATTTTGGGGGCAAGCTCAGCCATCTTTCCCATAGCAACGGTGCTTTTGTAAGTAAGAGGGAACATAAGGATTCTTACTATAAGGGTAAGGGCAAAGATGGAAAAGACCCATGAATGGAGGTGTTCATATATCCAGTGCATAAAGATAAAAAGGGGCTTTACTATAAGCCTTAGAGTGCCAAAGTCTATAACTTCTGAGAGGCCTATCTTCTTTAGCCTTGAGTACTCTTTAGCACCGGCATAGAAGATTAACTCACCCTCCCCCCTTACCAAAGTGATAGTCTCCTTGCCCTCTATGTTATATATGGCTACCGCCTTTATGGGACCTTCAAAGCCCTTAAAGTAATACCTGCTTTCTTCCCCTGCAAATTTTACATCACCCGTTATAAGCTCCCTACCCTCTATCTTCTCAAGCCTTTGGACCTTATCTCCTATCTTTAACACACGCCCCGAATGGGTAAAGAAATCTTCCTCCTTCACTTTTATTCCAGAGGCTACAAAGGGTGTAGGAACCCCCGAGGTCTCTATCTTTAGGGAGAAGTAATCACCCTTATAGGTTATCCTTTTTACAAGTTCAAAGCCCTCACCCTTAAACTTTGCTATTATCTGGTCTCCTTCTTTGCTTATTTCATAGGGGGAGAAGTTCAAAAGAAGATCCTTTTCAGGATCGCCTGTGTAAACTTCAAGGGGGAAAAGGTTTAACCTTCTTTCCTCATCGGTTATTAGGTCCTTGCCGTACTTTTTGTCTACAAGGCTTACTACCCTTGCCCCCTCTTGGGCAAGGACAAGCTTATACTTTTCAAAGTCATAAGTTATCAGGTTTTGAGGCTTTTTCTCCTCCCTTGAAGTGCCAAGGAGTAGGGAGGGAATGTTTTGTGGCTTTTCTTTTACCTCTTGCTGGGGTTGGGGCTGGGGCGCTGGATGGAAGAAAATAAGATAGGCTTGGTATGCAAACAGGAAGAGAGCTACAAAGATAAAGATTATTAAAAAACCTTTAAGGTCCAGATCTTTCCTTTCCATCAGGGATAGTCCACACCTCCTTTAGAAAAGGGGTTGCACCTTAAAACCCTCCAAAGGGCCTTTAGCATCCCTCTAAGGACTCCATACTTTTCTACAGCCATTATAGCATAGCTGGAGCAAGAGGGATAATACCTACAGCTTGGTGGATAAAGGGGTGATATAAAGGTCTGCCAAAGCTTTAAAAAACCTATGACTATCCTCTTCAAGCTGTAAGTCTCTTCCTTCCCTTTTGCCTTCTTCTCTTTATTATAGCCCTTCCACTCTTGGTAGCCATACGGGCCAAAAAGCCGCTCTTTCTTTTGCGCTTAAGGTTGGAGATGCGCGTTATGTTTCTCTGCTTTGCCATCTTCCTTTACCTCCAAAATAAAAGGGGGCAAAGCCCCCATGCCCTTACTTAACAAAGAGGAGTATTATAGCCACCAAAAGGGCATAAAGGGCAAGGGTTTCTATAAAGGCAAGGCCTATGAACATTATGGTTTGCAACCTTCCTCCCACGGTGGGGTTCCTTGCCACACCTTCTTGTGTACCTCTTACTGCATGGCCCATGCCAATGCCCGTTCCCAAAGCAGCAAGTCCTATGGCAAGGCCAGCACCAAGGAACATAAGCCCTTGCTTGAGGGCATCTCCACTTCCAGCTTCCGCCGCCATTGCCAAAGCAGGCGTAAGAGCTGTCATCAAAGCCATGAGCTTGCTTTTCATAATCCAACCTCCTTTAGTTTTATTTTAATGTTCCTCATGAGCTACGGCACCAGCAAGGTAAACTGTGGAAAGGATCATAAATATGTAAGACTGTATGAAGACTGCAAGGAACTTGATAGCTATTATGAACAGTAAAAATATGGGCGATGCTGCCATGGTAAAGGGGTTTTGCACCACAAGACCTACTAAGACCACCAAAAGCAAAGCGCCGCCCTTCATGTTGGCAAAAAGCCTTAGGGTAAGGGTTATAGGCCTTGCAAGGTGGGAGATAATCTCTATTATAAAAAATACGGGGGCAAGGTAAGGGTTTGGTCCCATAAAGTGCTTGAGGTATCCCAAACCATGCAGCCTAAAACCTTCTATGTTGTAAAGGAGGAAGACTACAAGGGCTAAGGCGAGGTTTGTATTCACGTTGGCTGTGGGTGCTTCAAGCCCCGGCACCATGCCAAGCAGGTTGGAGAAAAAGACAAAAAGGCCAATGCTTGCTATCAGAGGCACATACCTTAAGCCCTCATGCCCTATGTTTTCCAAGACCATGCTTCTTACAAACCTAACATAACCCTCCCAAAAGGCTTGAAACTTGGTAGGTCTTAAAGAGGGCCTTCCTGCCAAGGCAACAAGGCCAAGGGAAATACCCATAGCCACTATTCCAAGGTATACATGAGTTAGGCTCAGCTCCTGCATGGTAAGAAGATTATAACATAAAAAGGTTCTTATGCGATAGCTAAGAAGCCTTTCCTTTGTCTATTAAAATTTTAGCCTATGCACCACAAAGAGCAAGAAGAGGTTCTCAAAGAGCTAAGGACAAGCTTGGAAGGCTTAACTCAAGAAGAAGCCCAAAAAAGGCTTGAAGTGTACGGTAAAAATGTGCTTAGGGAGGAGAGGGAGAGCAGGCTAAAGGTTTTTATCCGACAGTTTACCAGTCCCTTTATTCTTATTCTCCTTGTTGCTGGGCTTGGTGCCCTCTTTTTGGGCGATGTAAAGGATGCAATCATCGTTTATGGACTTATAGCCGTTAACGGCCTTTTGGGCTTTTATCAGGAGCTAAAGGCTATAGCCTCCATAGAGGCTTTAAGGTCAATGACCGCCTTGAGGGTAAGGGTCTTGAGGGATGGCGTTGAAAGGCAGGTAGAAAGCAGCGAGCTTGTGCCGGGTGATATAGTTCTGCTAAGCGAGGGGGATGTGGTTCCTGCGGATATAAGGCTTGTGGAAAGTGTGGGTCTTTTGGTGGATGAGGCCCTTTTAACTGGTGAATCCTTGCCCGTGGAGAAGGACGCAAGCTTAACCCTTCTAGAGGATACACCTCTCCATAATAGGTCCAATTGTTTGTACAAAGGTACGGTGGTTCTTCGTGGTAAGGCAATAGGTGTGGTTTTTGCCACGGGTAAAAATACAGAGCTTGGCAAGATAGCCCAAAGGGTTCAAGAGAAATCTCCAGAAAGCCCTTTAACCAAAGCCCTTGGTGAGTTTGGAAAGAAATGGATTTTTATCCTCTTGGTCCTTTCGTCCCTTCTTGTTTTGGTGGGCCTCTGGCAAGGAAGGCCCTTGAAAACTTTGATCTTTTTTGCCGTTGCCCAGCTTGTCTCTACAGTGCCGGAGGGACTTCCCATAGTGGTTACCCTTGTCCTTGTGGTGGGTGCTATTAGGCTTTCAAGGGAGAAGGTCCTTGTAAAATACCTTCCTTCGGTAGAAACCTTGGGAAGCGCCACCTATATATGCTCTGATAAAACGGGCACCATAACCCTTGGAAAGCTTAAAGTGCAAGATTATGTAGCCTATGATAAGAGAAGGCTCCTTTTGGCCAGCGCCCTTTGCAACGATGCAGACGGCACGAGGGGAGACCCCTTAGAAGTGGCCTTAATTAACTGGTTAGAAAGGGAGAGGGTAAATTGGCAAGCCTTGAGAAGGTTTTATGAAAGGTTGTGGGAACACCCCTTTGATACAAAAAGAAGGTTAATGGCGGTTATAGTACCCGATGGTGATAACCGGTTTGACTTTTATGTAAAGGGTGCCCTTGAAAGTTTGTCTTGTATGTGTGAAAGGGAATGTCCAAAAGAGGTTTGGGAGGCCCACAACAAGATGGCGCAGGAGGGTTTAAGGGTTCTTGCCTTTGGCTATGCCAAGCTTGACAACATCCCAAAGAATGTGGATGAGGTAAAGATTGAAATTGTGGGGCTTGTGGGCTTTTTAGACTCTCCAAAGGAGGGTGTAAAAGAAGCAGTTCAGATGGCCAAGTCTGCTGGCATAAGGGTTATCATGATAACGGGTGATAACATCCTTACCGCAAAGGCGGTGGCCAAGATGGTGGACATCTATGAAGAGGGAGATATAGCCCTTGAGGGGAAGGAGCTTGAAAGGTACAACGATGAAGAGCTTTACCAGCTTCTTAAAAGGGTTAGCGTGGTGGCAAGGGCCACCCCCGATGACAAATACAGGATAGTAAAGGTCCTGCAGTCAAGGGGTGAGATAGTGGCAGCGACGGGGGATGGTGCCAACGATGCACCCGCTTTAAGGGTGGCAGACCTTGGTATAGCCATGGGTTCTGGATCACAGGCGGCAAAGGATGCGGGCAAAATGGTCATATTGGATGATAACCTTGCCATAATAGTAAACGCCATAAGGAGGGGAAGGCTCATAGCCAAAAACATAGGCAAGGTCATAAGGTATCTCCTCTCTGCAAACTCCTTCCAGATCTTTTACAACTCCTTTGCCATATTAACAGGCCTGCCTTTGCCCTTGTACCCAACCCAGATCCTCTGGATAAACTTGGTAACCGACGGCGTGCAAGACAAGGCCTACCCCTTTACCAAGTATGAAGGAAATCCTATGAAAGAAAAGCCCAAAAGTCCTATGCAGACCTTTCTTGGAAGAAGGCAGATCTTAATGGTTGCCTACAATGGCCTTCTTATGGCCATAGCCCACTATATACTTTTCCTATACCTTCTTAAACACCATCCCTATGAAATCTCCCTTACCATAAGCTTTACTTCGGCGGTTGTAAGTCAATGGGCTGTTGGTGTACAGGAGATCTCAGAAAGACCCTTCTTAAAAAATCCCATAGAACATGTAAGGCTAAACCCCTATGTTTTTTTAGGCATATCCATAGGCGCCTTCCTGCAAGCCTTGGCAGTCTATATCCTTTCCGACTATTTCCACACGGTAAGCATATCCTCAGAGATGCTACCCTACATCTTTTTGGTGCCCAGCCTTACCTTCTTTGGAATAGAGCTTAGGAAGTGGGCAATGCAAGGATAAGCTCTACCAAGGGCTCCACCCTAAGCCCTTTGAGGGCTTCTATACCATAAGGTTTTTCTCCTTGTGGAACCTTTATAAAGTCCCCTTCCATAGACCTCCAGCGGTTTATAACCTTATACACCCTTACAAACTTTAAAGAGCTTTTTATATACTGTGCTTCTTCTAAGGATAAGGGCTCTTCGTTGGCAACGGCAAAGATTATGCTTTTTTCCCTCAAAAGGTTTAAAAGCTCTTCAATCCTACTTTTTCTATTTTCTATAAGCTCCAAGAGGCTGTCTTTCCTTCCCATGAAGGCCTCAAGCCTTTCCCTCTCCTTTGCCAGTTTATACAGAAACTCAAACCACCCCCTTACCATATGAGCAGTTTCAAAAAGTCTTAGCATCTGACCGGTGGGCGCCGAATCCACCACCACATAGGAGTATTCCTTTGTCAAGTCCAAAAGATGGTCCAAGATTGCTGTTTCAAGGGCTGTTGGGGAATGCCTCAGATGTTTGGAATATTCTTTAAGTCCAGACCTTACATGGGGCAAAAGCTTTTCAAGATTGGAGAGAACCCTTTCGGCATAGCTTTCCACCAAGCTTTCCGCAGAAAGCTCTAAGGCGTAGAGCTGTCCCTTTATATGCTTTACCCTTGGGCCTACGGGTATGTTTAGTATGCCCGACAGGGAATGGGCAGGGTCTATTGAGACCAGAAGGGTCTTTTCCCTTTCTGATAGCTTAAGGGCTGTGGCGCAAGAAAGGGTACTTTTACCCACACCCCCCTTTCCACCAAAGAAAACAATAGCTTTTAGCAGCATGGCATAAAGTCCAAGCCGCTTTTCTCTATGCCAAGGGTTCTATGCCAAAGGTGAAATTCACTAAGCATGTATGGATATAGGTCTATGGTGTATATGCCCAAGGGGTTGTCTAAGCCAAAGTAATCAAGAAAAAGGGAGATTATAAGGAGGTCCCTCAGGTAGGATTGAGAGACCTCCACAGGCTTTTTAAAGTGTATCTCTATAAAGCCTCTGAAAAACTCTCTCATTTAAGAGAGAGTACCCATCTGGCAAGGTCCTTTGCCTCCTCCTCCGTTACATTTTGAGGAGGCATTGGCACATTGCCCCAAGTGCCCACGCCGCCGTTTTTGATCCTCTTAGCCAACTCCTCCTCCGCGCCGGGCTGTCCTGCATGCTTCTTTGCCACTTCTTTGAAGGCTGGACCTACCTTTTTGTTGTTTATATCATGGCAGGCAAAACAGCCCTTTTGCTGGGCAAAGGCTTGCATATCCTTTGCTGGCGCTTGGCCTTCTTGTTTAGGAGCTTCTGCAGGCTTTTGTTCTTGGGCTGGCTGCTCTTGCGCTGGCTTTTGCTCAGCCTGCGGTTGTGCTTGTTGGGGCTGTTCTTGGACAGGCTGTTCTGCCGGTTTTTGTTGGCAGGAAAAGGCAAAAAAGGCTCCCACAGACATAGCTAAGAGTACATATTTCTTCATGCCAAACCTCCTTAGGAGAAATTATAAAAAGCTTTTATGAAGTTTTTATGAAAAACTTTTTGGTTTGTTGGGCCTTGGTGGGCTTCGGTGCATAAATCACCCTTTTTGGAAAGATTAAAGCAAACAAGCCCCCTAATCTGAACTTCCTCATCACCA
>JBKBHW010000018.1:0-30370 GCA_046297555.1 Aquificaceae bacterium | reverse complement strand
AAAGAACCCTACCTTTGTCAAAAGAAGATGCCACGCCTATGCGGTGGTCTGAATCAAAAAATTTATGCACCAACGCCTAGCACAGACATTCCTGTCTGTGTAGTATTTTATAAATCCACAGGCAAAAATGCCTGTGCTACGTCACAAATAAAAAAGTAAGGGCAAGCCTTGTCAAAAGCTTAAGATGTTATTTCTTACCCAGCATATTGGTTTTATTATAAGAAGCTAATTTAATATCTCAAAGGGCGTCTTTATAGAATTCCGTGGGGAAAAAGAACCGATCTATTGCATAGCAGTAGGTAGCACGGGAATAGATGCCCGCGCCTTTTGGTTAATTTTTCCCACAGGCAATAGCCTTTGCTACCTTTCATAAACTTAAACTACAAGAGGGGAAAATAAGCATCTCATTGGTTTATACTACTTCCACCTTATACTCTGCCCTTTTGTCCAAAGACAGCAAGCTTGGAGGAAGTTGTGAAAGCTCTTCCATAAAGAGCTCTCTAATCTCCTTGAGACTTGGTAATCGCTTTATAAGATTCCCTTCCTTACAAACCAGCTCCACAAGCCCCCCTTCCCTATAAGGGATTACCTCGTCATAAGCCATGTAGCTTTCCTGATAATGTCTTATTACTTGCCTTTTGAAAGGAAAGGTTGCCTTTCCCGGGCTTAGCTTGAACTTGGGCTTCCCTTCATACTCTACCAGCTTGTAGGCTATATCCAGATAGGGTGCGTCTGAAGAGGTCAAAAGCTTGGTTCCTACACCAAAGGCATCTATGGGCGCAGACCTTGAGAGCCACTCATATATATCCATCTCATCCACCCCTCCGCTTACCAATATCTTCACATCCTTAAAACCTTCGCCATCAAAAACCTTCCTTACGCCCTTGCTTAGCTCCTCTATATCTCCGCTGTCAATACGCACACCAACCACCTTGATGCCTTCCTTCATGAGCTTTACTGCCTTCTTAGCACCCTCAAGGGTATCGTAGGTATCTATGAGCAAAATGGTCCTGTCGGGAAAGGTTTTGGCAAAGGCTCTAAAAGCTTCCTCCTCTTCTTCAAAGACCATAACAAAGGAATGGGCCATCGTTCCAAAGACTGGAATGGAATATTTCATGCCGGCAAAGAGGTTGGAAGTACCGGAAAAACCAGCTATATAGCTTGCCCTTGCTGCATAAAGGCCCGCATCAAGGCCATGGGCCCTCCTTAAGCCAAAGTCCACAAGAGCTTTTCCCTTCGCCGCTATGTAGTACCTTGCAGACTTGGAGGCAACAAGGGTGTTGTAGTGTATAAGGTTTATCACTATTGTTTCCAGTATCTGTACGTCTGGCAAAGGCCCCTCCACCTGCACTATGGGCTCGTTTTGGAATATGATCTTGCCTTCACCTATGGCGTATAGGTTTGACCTAAATCGGTACTCTTTCAAATAGTCCAAAAACCAATCTTTAAATATTCCAAGGGATTTAAGGTATTTTAGCTCCTCATCACCAAAGCTGAACTCTGACAAGGCTTCCAGCAAGGGTTCAAGGCCGCAAGATACTAAAAAGTTCCTCTTTTCTGGAAGCTTCCTAACAAACAGGCTGAATACGGCATTACCAGTTTTTCCCGCTTCAAAATAGGCTTGAGCCATTGTGAGCTCGTAGAGGTCTGTGAAAAGGGACTTGAAGGGCATAATACTATTTTACACAGATGTTATTAGCATCTCCACCATCCTCTTAAAGTTTATACCAGCCCTTTGACATGCCATAGGGAAGAGGCTAAGCTCCGTCATGCCCGGTATGGTATTTACCTCCAAAAGGTAGGGCGTGCCTTCCTCCGATACCCTAAAATCAATCCGTGAAAAGTCTTTGAGCTCAAGGTAAAGATGGGCCCTTAGGGCTATATCTTGCAGCCTCTTGTTTAGTACCTCATCCTCAGAAAAAACATAATCTGTCATGCCTTTTGTGTATTTGCTTTCGTAGTCATAGATGCCTTTTTTAGGCCTTATTTCAATGGGTGGCAGGGCCTGACCCTTTAATATACCTACGGTAAAATCCCTGCCCTCAATAAACTCCTCCACCATCACCTTCTTTGATAGCTTAAAGCATTCCTTTATGGCTTCCTTTAACTCTCTTTTGTCTTTTATCACAAAAAGCCCCACGCTTGAGCCTTGATCGGCAGGTTTTACAACCGCTGGATAGATATTCCAATCAAAGTCTTCCTCCGGCGACCTAAGGCATATCCACCGGGGCACTTTAATACCATGAAAGGATAGAACCTTTTTTGTTATGTCCTTGTCCATGGCCAAGGCGCTACCCAAAACACCAGAGCCCACATAGGGTATGCCCAAAAGGTCCAAAAAGCCCTGCACCCTTCCATCCTCCCCGTAGGTGCCGTGAAGGGCTATAAAGACCTTATCAGGCTTTATGGCCTTTAGCTTCTCACAAAGGTCCTCTTCCAGGTCCAAAGCTATGGCCTCATATCCAAGATCTTGCAAGGCCTTTAAAACGGCCTTACCACTTTTCAGGGATATTTCCCTCTCACTGGACCTTCCTCCCATAAGTACAACCACTCTCAATTAGCCTTACCTCCTCTTCTAAACTTATGCCAAAGCTCTCAAAGACCCTTCTTTTTGCCTCTTGAATTATTTTAAGCACCTGTTCATAAGTGCCCCTTCCAAGGTTTATCAAAAAGTTGGCATGCTTTTCCGAAAAAGCCACATCACCAACCCTGTAGCCCTTCATACCTACCTCTTCCAAGAGCTTGCCGGCAAAATGCCCCGGCGGGTTCTTGAAGGTAGATCCGCAGGTGGGAAGGTTTAAAGGCTGTTTGCTCACCCTCTTTTCCTTTATAGCTTTGTACTCTTCCCTTATATCACCTTTTGCCCTTGGTACTGCAAAGGCACCCATAAGAACTACTCCAAGCTCTGGAAAGGGTGAGGATCTATAAGAGAAGCTTAGCTCTTCTTTCTTGGCAATATGGAGCTGACCATCCCAATCCAAAAAGACCACCTCCCTCAAGTGTTCGCTTATTTCGTAGCCAAAGGCTCCAGCGTTCATGGCTATGGCGCCGCCCACCGTGGCAGGAAAGCCCACCAACCTATAAAAGCCCTCAAGGCCCTCCTTCAAAGAAAGATGTATAAGCTTGGAAAGGAGCACACCAGCCTGAGCCGTGATATGGAAAAGGTCTCCCTCCCTCTTTACTCCAAAGCCTTCAAACCTTCTCATGCTTATTACCAAACCCTCAAAATCACCAAAGATGGTATTAGAGCCCCTACCAAGGATAAAAAGGGGCAAGGACTTATCCAAGGCAAAAAAGAGGGCATGCCTTAACTCTTCAAGGTTCCCCGGCTCACAAAAATACAGAGCCTTGCCGCCTATGCGTATGGTGGTGTAGGGCCATAGTTCAAGGTTTTTGATAAACATACAAGCTCAATTATACTAAACTTACGCGGGTGAGAGATTTAGTAAAATTCTTTCTTAACAGGGCGTTGCACAGGCACTCTTGCCTATGTAAAAAAATTACTCAAGGATCGCGGCAGTGATGTCCGCACTACCTCAGAGCAAATCCTCGCTACAGCTTATCTTTACTAAGGGACGATTTCTCAGCTGGCGTATAGTTATAATAAAACCTTATGGAATACAGGCCACAGGAAATAGAAGGTAAATGGCAAAGGATCTGGGAAGAGCAAGGGCTTTTTAAAGCAAGGGAAGAGGGGAAAAAGGTTTACGTGCTTGAGATGTTTCCTTATCCCTCTGGACGCATCCATATGGGGCATGTGAGGAACTATACCATAGGCGATGCCATAGCACGCTTTCTTAGCTTTAAGGGCTACTCGGTGCTGCATCCCATGGGATGGGATGCCTTTGGCCTGCCTGCGGAGAACGCAGCCATAAAGCATGGAGTACATCCGGCAGACTGGACCTATGAAAACATAGACTACATGAAAAAACAACTCAAAAGCCTTGGCTTTTCTTACGATTGGGATAGGGAAATAGCCACATGCGACCCCGATTATTACAAATGGAACCAATGGATCTTTTTAAAGTTCTTAGAGCATGGCCTTGCCTACAGAAGGTCTGCGGAGGTAAATTGGTGTCCCAACGATGAGACGGTGCTTGCCAACGAGCAGGTAATAGAGGGAAGATGCTGGAGGTGTGGCACTCCCATAGTAAGGAAAGAGGTACCCTCTTGGTATCTCAAAATAACCGCTTATGCAGAAAGGCTTTTGGAAGACTTAAAAGAGCTTGAAGGTAAATGGCCAGAAAGGGTAATAGCCCAGCAGAGAAATTGGATAGGCAGGTCAGAGGGTGCAGTATTGAAGTTTTTTGTAGAAGATGAGCCCATAGAAGTCTTTACCACAAGGCCCGATACGGTCTTTGGTGCCACCTTTGTAGTTTTGGCTCCGGAGCATCCACTAACCCTCAAGCTGTCAAAAAATCCAGAGGTGAAAGGCTTTGTAGAAAGGATGAGGCAAAAGTCCACAAGGGAAAGGGGTATAGAAGAAGAGAAGGAGGGGGTTTTCCTTGGCGTGCATGCTATAAACCCAGCTACTGGAGAGAGGATACCTGTATGGACTGCCAACTATGTACTTTATGAGTATGGCACTGGAGCCATAATGGGCGTGCCCGCCCACGACCAAAGGGACTACGAGTTTGCCATAAAGTATAGCCTTCCCATAAGGCAGGTTATAAAGCCCTACCAAGGGGAAGGGCCAAAAGACAGAGCCTACGAGGATCCCGGCATCCTCATAAACTCTCCTCAGTTTAGCGGCATGGATTCTTTGGAGGCAAAAAGGGCCATAACCCAATGGCTAAAAGAGAAAGGGTTGGGAGATTTTAAGATAACCTACCGGCTAAGGGACTGGAACATATCTCGCCAAAGGTATTGGGGAACGCCTATTCCCGTAGTTTACTGCGAGCACTGCGGTATTGTGCCTGTGCCAGAGAGGGACCTTCCCGTCCTTCTGCCAAGGCAGGTGGAGATAACGGGGCATGGCAACCCCTTGGAAAAGGTACGGGACTTTGTCCATACTACATGCCCCAAATGCGGCAGGCCTGCAAGAAGAGAAACAGACACCATGGATACCTTCTTTGATTCAAGCTGGTACTTTTTGAGGTTTTGCGACCCCAAAAACCATGGTATGCCCTTTAACCCCCAAAGGGTGGAATTTTGGATGCCCGTAGACCTTTACATAGGCGGTATAGAGCATGCAGTGCTCCACCTTTTATACGCCCGCTTTTTCCAAAAGTTTTTGTACGACCTTGGACTTGTAAAGGATAAGGAGCCTTTCCTAAGGCTCATAACTCAAGGCATGGTTTTGAAAAGATGGGTAAGCATAGAGAGGTATTTAGAGTACTTGGGGGAAAAGTATGGGGTAGAAGACCTTCATCAAGAACCCATACAAAGGCTTGTAGAGCTGATAAAAGAAGACCTTCAGATGTACAAGCTGGGATAAGAACCTCTTTTGAGGGAAGCCTTCAAAAGTATGAGGGAAGAGGTCAAAAGGCATGCCTGAAGAAGCCAAAAGCTAAGAAGCTTAAGGTAAGCTATGGGGTAGCCAGCATACAAAAGCATAAGGCTTGAGAGGTTGTCAAGGAAGGAAAAGAGGAAGATAAAGATCCCCAAAAGTAAGCTTTTGTTTTTTGATAAGCCCGCAAAGGGAAGAAGATGGGTATGTATCAAAGAATAAATAGCCATGGCTATAAGATGGGGATAAAAGACTTTAAAAAGGCCATCAAAGCTCTTTTTCTTTATAAAAAGGTTTGGATTTCCAAGAAAGTAATCCCTTATGCCTTGTGGGCTAAAGCCCATTTTACTGTAAAAGTTTAAAACATTAGAAAGGACAAAAAAAAGGGAGAGGATGGAGAAGATAAAAACTACTACTTTTAAGGGTCCTTGGTCTGGTTTTGTGTCTTTGTAGAGAATACCAAGGAGGACTGCGAGGATCAGAAGGAGATAGGCAAGCTGGTAAAGAAGGAAGCTAAGAAGCTTTAAAGGGGCCAAGCTTGGCACAAGGATGATAAAGTCGGAAAGTAGATAAAAAAGCATAAAAAGGCTTGTAAAAAGGATGAGGGCTAACTTGACCATTGACTTCCAATGGGTTATACTCAAAAGGGAAAAAAGGGTTATAAGCATCACACCATGCATAAAGACCCCCACATGGAAGTCTTCCGATATCTGGGACAGGGAGATCCTCTCGGGAAACTCGGGGTCCATAAAGAAGTACCTTACAAGGCTTTCCCTTGAAAAGCCGTACTTTGTGTAAAAATGCAGCCAAGAAGCCATCCAGAAGATAAAGGCAAAGGCTAAAAAGAGGACCACTGCATAATAAAGGGGCTTGTTCCTTTTTATGCTGGAGCTTACAAAAAATCTCATCTTCTTTCTCCAAAAAGGACTTGCCACATAGCCAAAACCTTACGGGCGTTGTCCGTTATAGCCCTTGCAGTCAGCGTAGCTCCCGTCATGTTGGGAATGTCCTTTTTTAGCCTTATGGGGTCCCTTTGAAGGTGCTTCCCAGCAAAGAGCTTGAGCCATTGCTCCTCCGGCATATACTCAAGAGGTTCATAAAAGGCAAGGACCTCCACCACATCTATCTTTCCATCGGGAGTTATGGTGTACAAAACAAGCTCCGGATGAGTCCTTACCCTGTGTACGTCCGCATAGCCATAAGCAACAACCTGCCCACCCCTTTTTACTATGTACCAAAAGGTAAGCCTTGTGTCCATCTTTACACCAGAGCTCTTTTGGATCTGCTCTTGCTGTTCCTTGGTTAAGACTATGTTTTTTACTTCTACCTGAGAGCCGGGATATATCTGCGATAGAGCCTGCTCAGGCCTTTTAAACTCCTTGCCATAGGCCAAGGTTATAAACAAAAAAAGCATACAGGCAAGCCTTAACATTACATCCTCCTAAAAATATCTTACAAAACCTCCCCCGGCGGGGGAGGGTACCAACATGAGAAAGGATCCTTAGAACATAAAGCCCAAGGTGAGCCTGTACTCATTCTCATCCTTTCTCGGGGCGCTGTAGTTTAGCTTTGCATAATCCGTCTTTATAGCCACCAGAGGATGGGGCTTGTAGGAAAGGCCCAAGTTGTACACCTTTAGCTTGTGTTCGTCGGGTCTTGAAAAGCCGTTGGGCACCTTGCTATGGGTGTCAAAGTCTTCATATATGCCAAAGAGGTAAAGCTCTTGATTTTCTGGCCCAAAGAGCCTAAAAATATCATAGGCTACCTGCACATAAAAGCCTTTCTGCTCTTTTGGTATTACTTCTCCCGGCTGTGGATTATTACCAAACAAGTCCCTTGACATTCTCTCCGCATCTCTGACCTTTATATAAGCTCCTAAAGCCCTTACATCCCACCCCGCATACTGCCACCAAAGATGGGGGAAAAACATGCTTACAGAGCCCACCTTAGAACCCCTTCTTAAACCAAGCTTGGAATCATTGCCACCCTTTGACTGCACATCAGAGTTTACAAAAGAGCCCCCTACCCTTAGGTTATAAGGGAGGTTTATATCCACCCTGCCCGTAAAGCCAAACCTGTCGGCCACAGCCCTTGCTCCCCTTTGTCTTATGTTCTTAAGGGGCTCTACTGCGCTGTAGCCGCCGCCACCTTTCAACATCAGGCCATTTATAAGATAAAACCTGTAATCTACCATGCCCACCGTGCCGTAAACTCCCAAGCCCATCTCTTCCCAAGTGGAAAGGGCTATACGCCTTTCAAAAAAGGGCCTTTCTGCGCTGGGGAAGGTAGGCGGCTCATGAACCTCGTTTATAATACCCACGGGCATAAGCAATAAGCCACCTCTTACACCAAATTCCGGCCTAAAGTTGTAATCCAAATAGGCAAGCTCCGTCTTAAAGTAGCCCCCTCCCGTACCGTGTTCAGCTGAAGTGGAAGAGTGCTCCAATTCAAGCTCCGAGTTAAACTTTAATTTTTCATCAAAGGCATAGCCCAGATAGATTATAAGCCTTTGCATGTCTGCTATGTTTTTTGCACCACCCCTCGCATTTACATCATTATGCAAAAAGGTAAGTTCACCATAACCACCTATGGACACACCCCTTGGGTTAAAGTGCACCTTGGAGGCGGCGGGACCTAATCCAGAGAAAGACTTAATCTCAAGTTGTGGCAAGGCAATTTCAAGCCTTAGCTTCCTTATCTCCTCCTTCAAGGCTTCCGTTTCTTCCTTTACCTCTTGAGCCTTTTTTTGATCCTCCCTTAGCCTTTGCACCTCTTGCTGGAGCATCCTTATCTGCTCCTCCAACTGCCTTATGCGGTCCTCTGAAGGCTGGGCAAAGACTGCGCTTGAAAATAATGCACCCGCCAAAAGAAGCTTCTTCATGGTATACCTCCTTATACAAAAATTGAGATTAAGTAGCATAAAGTTTAAACAAATTGAGATTTGTTGTCAATATGATTATTCTCATATTACCCCCTTGTCTCTATCAGCTTTTTTATCTCCCTTTCTAAGGAACAAACACCATGAGAGTGGCAAAAGATGCATCTTTCCTTTGCATAGCTCTTGGCAAGCTTTACCATGTTATGGCCTACCAGCCCTGTAAAGATTATTATCCAATCGGCGCAGGCAAGGGCGTTGTCTATGTTCTGCTGAGTTTCTTGGTTTATAAACTTTATATCCACGCCGTAGCGTTTAGAAAGCTCTTTGATTCTATCCTTCATCCTATCATGCCCACCAAGGATTAAGAGCTTCATGGTACATCTCCTTATTGAGATTGAGTATAGATTTTATCAAAGTGTGAAAAGGTATAAGATGATATTCCTCATATACACTGGGTGAGAAATTATCTTTTGGTGGGTGTTCCATCTTAATCTTTATATGTGTAATAGTATGTAGCGCAGGCAGGGATGCCCGCGCCTTTTATTTAAATTTTATGTAGCACAGACATTCTTGTCTGTGAAAAAGATTTAAAGGCTCAGGCAGTGATGCTTGCCCAATTTAAATACACATGCAAGAATGCCTATGCTACACCTTATAAGCCTATACCATCGCAAGACAGGCAAAGGGCAGAAGGTTATTCCTTACCTTTTCTACGTAATCTTTTAACTTCACCCCGCTAACTGGATGTACAAGCTCTTCATTTAGCTCCAACAAAGGGAAGAGGAAAAAGTCCCTCTCTGTAAGGTACATATGTGGGATGTGCAAAAAGCTTAGCATTATTATGTGATTCTCATAGAGTAGTATGTCAAGGTCTATCTCCCTTGGACCCCACCTCTCCCTCGGCCTTCTTCCCACCTTTTGCTCAACGCCCTTCAAAACCCTTAAAAGCTCTATAGGTTTAAGGTCTGTACGAAATTCTAAGACGCCGTTTAAAAACTCGGGCTGATCTGTTTTCCCCCATGGCTGGCTTATGTATAAAGTGGATACTTTACTTATTGAGCCATAACCTTTTAGAAATTCAAGGGCTTTTAGTATGTAGTTAAGCCTGTCCCCCCAATTGCTACCAAAGGCTATATAGCATACGGGCATAAAAAAAAGGTTAATACATTCCACCGTTTACATGTATAATCTCTCCAGTTATGTAGCTGGCAAATTCTGAACAGAGGAAAAGGACTGTGCCAGCCACATCCTCCGGCTTCCCAAACCTTCCCAAAGGTATGTTTCTGAGATAATTCTGTTTTAGCTCATCGCTTAGCACCGCCGTCATATCTGTTTCTATAAAGCCCGGGGCAATGGCATTTACCGTTATGTTCCTGCTGGCCAACTCTTTGGCAAGGCTTTTGGTAAAGCCTACAAGGGCAGATTTGGTGGAAGAGTAGTTTACCTGACCCACATTACCTGTAAAGCCCACCACGGAAGATATGTTTATTATCCTCCCCCAACGGTTTTTTAACATGGCCTTTATTGCCAAGGAGGTTATTAAAAAGGTGCCTGTCAAGTTTACCCTTATTACCTCCTCCCAGTCCTCAAGGGACATCCTCAAAAAAAGCTTATCCCTTGTTATGCCTGCGTTGTTTACGAGTATATCCACGCCACCCCAAGCCTCTTCTATCTTTGCAAAAGCCTCCTTTATAGATCCTTCGTTCCCCATATCCATGGCCAACCCCAGAGCCTTAACCCCGAAGTTCTCAGATAGGTCTTTTGCCACATCCTCAGCCCTTGACCTGTCTCTTCCTGTTATGACCACATTGGCACCAGCCTTGGCAAGAAGCTCTGCTATTGCCTTACCTATACCACGCGTAGAACCGGTTATTAATGCCCTTTTGTTAGACAGGTCTATGCAAAGCATGGTAAGATTTTAACATAGCATGGAGCTTTTCTTCGGCGGAAGCTTTGACCCAGTGCATGTGGGTCATTTACTTATAGCAAGGGATGTAAAGGAGGCTTTGGGCTTTGAAAAGGTTATATTCTTACCAGCCTTTCAAGCACCGCTAAAAGAACCCCATCTGGCGAGCCCACAAGACAGGTTAACAATGATAAAGCTTGCCATAGAGGGACTTGAAGACTTTGAAGTTAACACCATGGAGATAGAGAGGGGTGGTATTTCTTACACGGTGGATACGGCAGGGGAGATATATGAGAAATCTAAAGAAAGGCCCTTCTTTTTGGTAGGCGCGGACAGTTTTTTAAGCCTACACCTTTGGAAGGATCCTAATAAGCTTCTTTCTATGTCCCGCTTTGTTGTGGTAGATAGAAATGGTAAGGAAAAAAGGGTAATAGATTATGTAAAAGAAAACTTTCCAAGCTTGAAGGAGGATGTGGATTTTTTCCTTTTGTCTATCAGAAGGATAGACATCTCTTCAACGGAGATAAGGGAAAGGGTAAAGAAAGGCAAGAGTATAAAATGGATGGTGCCGCAGGAGGTGGAAGATTACATCCTTGAAAAGGGTCTGTATAAGGTTTAGGCTATCTTTTCCAAAGGTTTAAAACCTGCTTCTTTCACACTCCAGCACTCCTTAAAGACCGCGTAAGGGCATCTCCTTCTGCAGTATTCATGGTCAAGCTTTTTAAAGAGCTCCACTATAGACTGCCCCTTAGAATCAAAGATGTTTTCTATTTTCATATGCCTGTCTATATCCAGTCTTTCAAGTAAGGGGTATATGGTACATCCTATGTTGGCGAGGGCGGGCTCCATGCCCATAGCCTTTATCCTGTCAAGAAGCCTTATCAATACAAGACTTCCAGAGGCGTCCATGTAGTTAACCGCTTCAAGGTCCATCAAGACAAACTTTAAGGCCTTTTTGCGCTCTTCTACCTTTTCAAGCACATACTCATACACATATTCCGCGTTGCCAAAGTACAAGGACATGTTGGGCCTTATATACAGTATTTGTGGACATTCTGGCAGCTTTTCCCTTTCTGCATTTACGAAGGTGGAAGAGCTGGGTTTCCTTGTAAGTATTACTATCCTTGGATACATGGTCTTGTAGACAAAGCTTCCGAAGGCTATAAGGGTTCCAAGGGTTATGGCTACCCAAAGGTCCATAAAGAATACGGTTATAAAGGTAATGCCCGCCACTATGCCGTCCGTTGAGTTTATCCTATACAGCCTTATTATCTCTTGGGGCCTTATGAGATTGATTACGGCCGATAGTACTACGGCCGATAGGGCAGCCTTGGGAAGGTAGTAAAAGAGGGGTGCGAGCAGAAGCAAGGTAAGGCCTACTACAAGGCCAGTTATAACACCGGCTATGGGAGTTTTTGCACCCAGTTGATAGTTCAAGGCAGACCTTGAAAAGGACCCACCAACGGGAAAGCCTTTAAAAAGACCAGCCGCTATATTGGCAAGCCCTTGACCTATAAGCTCTTGATTTGGGTCCCATCTGTCTCCAGCTTTTATGGCAAGCTGCTTGGCAATGGCAACGGCCTCCATAAGCCCAAAGGCTGATATTACCAAAGCACCAACCCATAACTGGGAAAAGGTCCTGTAATCCACCGATGGAAGCTCTAAAGATGGTATGCCTTTGGGAACATCTCCCACAAGGGAAACACTAAAGTTTTGAAGGCTGAAGAAGTAAGAAAGGAAAGAGGTTATAATAACTGCCAATAAAGCACCCGGTATAAGAGGGTTAATCTTCTTTGAAATCCATATGATAAAGTAAGCCAATACACCTATGACAAGGGTATAGGGGTTGGTTTGAGAGATCTTACTGAGGATGTCTGTTATCACCTCGTATATGTGGGTGCTTTGGGTTATCTTAAAGCCCAAAAGGTGGCCAAACTGGCTTAAGGCTATCACAAGGGCACCTGCGCTTGTAAAGCCTATTATAACGCTTGTGGATATGAGCTCCACAACAAAGGCGAGCTTAAAAACACCCACCATAAACCTTATAAAGCCCACCATAAGGGCAAGCACCGCCGCAAGGGTTATCCATTTATCACTTCCGGGCTCCGCCAATCCATAAAGGGCAGAGCTGGTAAGCAAGGCTGTCATTGCAACAGGCCCTGTGGCCAAAAACCTTGAGCTTCCAAAGAGGCTTGCCACTATAACAGGCAGAAAAGAGGCATAAAGCCCATATATGGGTGGCATGCCAGCAAGCAGGGCATAAGCCATAGATTGGGGAACAAGCACAGCCGCAACGGTCAAGCCAGCTATAAGGTCCCTACTGAACTTATCCTTATCATAGGACTTTAGCCATGGTAGAAAGGGTGCAATGTCAAGGGTGATGTTTATCTTCATAGCTCCAACTCCTTAATTTTGAATTTTTCATACTGTACTTGCTTTAGGGCGTCAAGGAGGTCCATACCTTGCAAATAAAAATCCAAAGCCCTTTCAAAATCTGATTTACCTTCCACCTTAAACAGCCTATCTTCCAAAAGGGTTCTCAAGCTCTTTACTATCCTTTCCCTGTCTATGCCAAAGCTGTACTCAAGCAGATAGGCAAGCTCCAAAAGGGTATATATGGACAGAAAAACCTTACCCTTCCTCCTTTCAACCTCCCTAAGGTACTCTTCCAGCTTTTCCGCCTTTTCCCCCCTACTTAAAAAATCTATAAGGTCTTGCGTATCTATTGCATCCATTGGGGAGGTACTCCCACATTTTCCCTTAGCTGTCCGTTGCCAAAGATTATAAACTTCTGAATGGTCAGCTCCTCAAGGGCCATAGGCCCCCTCGCATGTATCTTATCGGTAGAAATACCCATCTCCGCTCCAAGGCCAAACTCGTTGCCGTCTGTAAAGCGTGTGGAAGCATTTACATAAACCGCCGCCGAATCCACCTCCTTTATAAACCTCATAGCCTTTGTGTAGTTTTCTGTAATAATGGCATCGGAATGCTTTGAACCGTATTTTTCTATAAACTCTATGGCTTCATCAAGGCTGCCTACCGTTTTCACCGCAAGTATAAGGTCTAAAAACTCTTCATAGTAGTCTTCTTCTGTAGCTAACACCGCCTTTACATGAGATAGCTCTGGCTTAGCCTTTATGATCTGTAAGCTCTCTTCATCGCACCTTAGCTCCACGCCAGCCCTTCCAAGGATGTCTGCCATCTTGGGCCAAAAGGTATTAAGGAGGCTTCTGTTAATTATTAAATTTTCCACCGCGTTGCAAACGGAAGGCCTTTGAACCTTGGCATTGTAAACTATGTGATAGGCCTTTGTAAGGTCTGCCTCATCATCCACATATATGTTGCAAACTCCTTTATAGTGTTTTATTACGGGCACCCTTGCATTCTCCGCCACAGCTCTTATTAGGCTTTCTCCGCCCCTCGGAATGGCCACATCCACCTTACCCTCCATCTTAAGGATCTCCCATACTATCTCCCTTTCTGGCCTGTCTATAAACTGCACCGCCTCCTCTGGAAAGCCCGTTTCTTTACAAGCCCTATGTATAATCTCCACAAGAGCCCTATTGGAGTTTATGGCTTCCTTTCCACCCCTCAAAAGCACTGCATTGGAAGATTTCATGCATAAGGAGGCTGCCTCTATGGTTACGTTGGGCCTTGCCTCATAAATTATAAAGATAAGGCCAAGGGGAACCCTCATCTTCCCCACCTGAAGGCCGTTGGGAAGGGTCCACATGCGCGTGATCTCACCCACAGGGTCGGGCAAAGATGCCACATCCTTGAGCACCTTTATCATTCCATCTATGCGTTTATCGTTAAGAAGAAGCCTGTCTATAAGGGCAGAAGATAGACCTTGAGACCTTCCATACTCTACATCCTTTGCGTTCTCTTCCTTTATAAAGTCTCTGCTCACATCTAAAAGTTCAGCAGCTTTAAGAAGTGTTTTGTTCTTTACCTCCGTGTTCAAAGAGATAAGTCTTCTAAGGGTTGATCTTGCACTTTCTACCTTTTCTTTCGCGTAGCTCTTAAGGTCCACCATGGCAAGTTAATATTTTATAACAACTTTTCATAGAGGTTTTTTAAATCTCTAAGACTTTCTTCAAAACTTACCTTTCCCCCACGCCCTGAACAAAAAATCTATTTATCTCTTCTCTGTATCTTATCACCTTGTCTACCATAGGATTGCTGCCTGGAGTATAAAGCCCAAGGTTTACCATATCCTCCATGGACTCATAAACGCTAAAAAGCTCCCTCAAGTACATGGCCATCTTCATATGTTCTTGGCTTACTATCTGTGGCATAAGCCTACTAAGGCTCCTTACAAAATCTATGGCTGGGAAGATTCCTGCGTTAGCCCTTTTTCTAGATAGGATTATATGTCCATCAAGCACGGCCATAAGGGAATCTGCCACGGGGTCCAAGCTGATATCATCGCCTTCCACAAGCACGCTAAATACGCCAGTTATACTGCCACTGCCAAAGTTTCCGCAGCTTTCTACTACCTTGGAAAGGAGATAAAAGACAGATGGTGTGTATGCCTTCATGGTAGGTGGCTCGCCAGCAGACAAGCCTACCTCTCTCTGAGCCGTGGCAAGCCTGGTAATAGAATCCATAACAAGGAGTACATCCATACCCTTTTGCGCCAAATACTTAGCGTGGACAAGAGAACTTATGGCTCCTTTTACCTTTAGTATGGGTGTCTGGTCCGATGTGGTCGCTATTACTATGCTTTTCCTCCTCCCTTCCTCTCCAAGCACATCCTCCAAAAACTCTCTTACCTCCCTTCCCCTTTCACCTATGAGAGCAAGTACTACCGCATCTGCCTTACTGTTTCTTACAATCATACCTAAAAGGGTGCTTTTGCCCACGCCGGCACTGGCAAATATACCCACCTTTTGACCCTTACCCAGTGTAAGGAGGGCGTTTATAGACCTTATGCCGCAATCAAAGACTTCTTTTATCCTTCCCCTTTGTAAGGGGTTAACATCTTCCAAGAGTATGGGCCTTTTTTCTCCCTTTAGCTGCACATTGCTAAGCAAACTCCTACCAAAAGGGTCAATAACCTCACCCAGCAGGTCTGTACCACATACTGTGGAGACATGCTCCTTTTTTATCCATACCCTATCACCTGCCTTCAGCCCAGATACATGATTAAAGGGCATAATAATGCATCGGTCTTCATTAAAACCTATTATTTCGCCCTCCACAGGAGTGCTTCTATCGTTGTAAATTATCACATGGTCTCCAATGGCACCGTCCGTGTTATAGGCCTCAAGATAAACTCCACTTGCCTTATAAACCTTATGATAAACCCTGAAGATCCCCTTCATTTTCCCCCCATATCCTCCATAAGATCTTGCAATAAGTCCTCATACTTCTTTCTATCCACAACTTTTGAGTTTCTATTAAGAATTCTCCTTCATTAAGGTCTTCCCTTACCACTGTATTTATATAAAAAAGGCCTTCAGTTTTTTCTTTTAACTTTTCCAAGTAAGGGTTTATACTTTCAAAATCCTTAGCATTAAGATAAAGGTTTATCTGTCCTTTTAAATCAATGCTTGATTCAAAAACCTTTGATAAAGCACGCATAAGAGCTTCTTCTCTTGGCAAAACATCGGCAAGCAAAAGCTTTTTTAATATGGCAATTAAAAAACTCATAAACTTGTTTGTAATCTTGTTTTTTCATTTTAAGAGATTCCAGCATACTCTTGGAAAGGTTTTCTATTAAGCTTTCTAATCTTTCCTTATTCTCAAGCTTTTCAATAAGATCGTTCTTTTCATTTATAAGCTTTCTATTCTCCTCTTCCAATTTTTCTATTATTGAATTTAATTTTTCTATTTCCCTTTTAAGCTTTTCTGCTTCGCTCTTATAATTTAATTCCAATTCTTCACACGGATTTGTTTCTTTCTTAACATTTTTTTATATTTTTATCCTCTTCCACCGAGCCCATATAGTGTGTATGATATAGAATTTTAAACTCTTCATTAGACATAGGATTCTCCACCAAATATGTCTATCACCCCTTGATCTGCCAAACTCTTTATAACTTTCACCACTTGCTTTTGTGCCTTTTCCACCTCCGAAGCCCTTACTGGGCCAAGAGCCTCCATATCCTCCATCATAATATCTGCAGCCTTCTTTGACATATTTGAGAAGAATTTTTCTCTTATATCTTCTGGTGCACCTTTGAGAGCTATTATAAGTGTGCTTTTATCCACAGCCTTTAGTATTTCCACTATGGCCCTGTTGTCCAGCTTCCTTATATCTTCAAAGGTAAACATCTTCTCCCTTATCTTTTCCGACAGATAAGGATCTTCTTCGTCAAGTTTAGCAAGTATCTTATTGGTTGTATCCCTATCCAGTATATTCAAAAGCTCCGCTGTTAAGGTTATACCTTCCATCTTTTGCATTATACCGCTCACGCCCATGCTTCTTATCTCCTCTGCCAGCACCTCTATAAGCTCTCCAAAGAACTCTGGAGATATGTTTTCAAGAGTGGCAAGCCTCTTTACCACCTCTACAGATAGGCTATCTGGCAGTTGCTTTAACACCTCTGCAGACTTGGCAGGGCTAAGCTGGGAGAGTACAACGGCTATGGTTTGAGGATGTTCATTTCTTAGAATGTTTGCCAATACTTTGCTGTCTACCCTTTCAAGCTCTTGGAAGCTCTTTATAAGATTTGAACTGCTAAGAAATTCGTATATTTTGGCAAACTTATCGGGAGGTAGAACTTTTCTGGCAAACTCAAGCAATGTATCTATATCTGGGCTTAGGAAAGTGGTTGCCTTGTATTCCTCTATAAACTCCTTTGCTATTTCTTCTATATCTTTTAATGTTATACCCTCAAGGCTTGTTGCATGCAATATGATCTCTTGTATTTCATCATCAGAAAGCTCCTTCATAACTTCAACAGCCACCTGCGGTGGCATAGCCATAAGAAGTATGGCCGCTTTTTGAGACCTACTAAGCTTGTTCTTAACCTCTGGCATAGATATAAAATATAAACTAATGAGTACAAAAATTCTAACTTATCACAATGTAGGAAAACCTCCTAAGGAGGCAAAATTAAAAACACTTTTTGTTGGCAAAGAACAATTAAAAAGGCAATTGAAGCTTCTTAAACTTCTGAGCTTTGATTTCCTCAGCTTGAAAGACCTACTATTAAACAAGAAGGTTAAGAGGGGGGTTTTGCTTACCTTTGATGATGCCTATGCCGATTTTTGGGAAAATGCCCTTCCTATCTTTATGGAGTTAGAGGTTAGGTGCTTGATCTTTGTACCTGTAGCCCTTGTTGAAAGCTACAACAAATGGGATTATGAGCGTATAAGAGTGAAAAAGCCCATAATGAATTGGGAACAAATAAAAGAGCTATATAATCTTGGCTTTGAAATAGGCTCTCATAGCCTTACACATCCTTACCTTTCAAAGATAGATCCACAAAAGGCATGGGAAGAGATATACACCTCAAAGAATATCCTTGAAGATAAGCTGGGGACAGAAATAAAAGCTTTCTGTTATCCGTATGGAGACTATAACCAGCAAGTGAGGGATATGGTTGAAAAAGCTGGCTACAGCATAGCCTTTACCACAAAGCACGGCAGCTTTGAAAAGAGCAGAGACCTCTTTGAGGTAAGGCGTATTACCATCTTTGGTAATGACCTTCTTCCAAAGTTTTTGTATAAGGTTTTGGTATGAAGATAGCCTGGCTAAATGGTAATCCAAACCCCAACTTTGGTGGTACAGAGCTTCACACAATCCAGATGGTAAAAGAGCTCTCAAAAGAAGGTATTGAAGTAGTTCTCATATGCGCAAAGGGCTCCTATGTGGACAAACATACGGAGGATATATATATAAAGAAATACCATCTTTCTTTTCCAAACAGCCTTGCCATAATTAGCACCATGAGGCTTGCCAAGCTACTTATGAAGGAAAAGCCGCAGCTTATCATAGCCAACAACGGAAAAGAATATGTAAATGCCCTTTTGGCTGGTAGGATTGCTGGGATAAGGGTAGCTTTTTTTAGACACATGGAAAGGATGAAGGAGTGGATGGTGAGAAGGTTTGTCTTCCCTTATGTGGATAGGTTTTTCGCGGTAAGTGAGCATGTAAAGGAAAACCTTATAAAGGAAGGTGTAAAACCAGAGAAGATAAAAGTGATATATAACCTTGTAGAAGGACCTTTTGACTATGTAGAAAAGGAAGAAGGCAAAATCAATTTTTTGTTTGTGGGTAAAGTGGATAAGGGAAAGGGTGTTTTTGACTTCCTTGAGGCTTTTTATAAGCTGTCTTTGGAAAGGGAAGGTATAGAAGCTTATGTGGTGGGCGACGGAAAGGCTACAGGTGAGGTTAAAAGTTTTATAGAAAACCACGGTCTTAAAGATAAGGTCCATCTTGTGGGCTATACACCAAGGGTGGAGCATTACTATAAAATGGCCCACATATGTGTAATACCCTCAAGGAACACAGAAGCCATGTCAAGGGTGGCTATAGAAGCCTTGGCCCATGGATGTGCCTTGGTAGTGTCTGTTGTGGGTGGAATAAAAGAGGCGGTGGAAAGGGACAAAAACGGCTATGTATTCAAAGCAGGAGATGTGGAAGACCTTAAAGAAAATATGAATAAGGTTATAGAAAGATGGAAAGAATTTTCCATCCATTCTTACAACCTATACAGAAGGAAGTTTTCAAAAGATACAATTCTAAAAAACTTCATAAAAGAACTAAAAGAGCTTATACATTAAAGCGGAAATACACAATATCTCCATCTTTTATTTCATAGTCCTTTCCTTCAAGCCTTACCAAGCCGAGCTCCTTTGCCTTGCTGAGTGATCCAACCTTTATATAATCTTCGTAGTTTATCACCTCCGCAGCAATAAAACCCCTTTCAAAATCGGAGTGTATTTTGCCGGCGGCTTGTGGTGCCTTTGTACCTCTCTTGACGGTCCAAGCCCTCGTTTCCTTCTCTCCAGCTGTGAAAAAGGTAATAAGGTCCAAAAGCTTGTAGGCTTCCCTTATTAGCTTGCTTAGCCCCGGCTCCTCAAGACCGTAGGATTTCAAGAGCTCCTCCCTTTCTTCCGGCTCAAGGCTTATAAGCTCCTCTTCCAGCTTGGCGCATATTAAAACAGCAGGAGCCCCCTCCTCCTTGGCGTACTCAAAAACCCTTTTACTAAACTCATTTCCTTCTGGAAGGTCCCATTCGCTCACATTTGCCACATACATTAAAGATTTAGCCGTGAGAAGGAAAAGGTTTCTTTTTGCATAGTCCAAGAGCTCTGGATCCAGCTTGCTTGAATGCTTCCTTATAGGCTCCATCCTTTCAAGTATGGACCTTATGTTCTCAAGCATGCTTAGCTCCTCCCTTGCCCTTTTGTCTCCAATCCTCGCCATCTTTCCCACCTTTTCCATCCTTTTCTCCACCGTTTCTATGTCTTTGGCTATTAGCTCAAGGTCTATTATCTGAGCATCCCTTATGGGATCTACCGAGCCTTCCACATGTACCACCTCGGGGTTTTCAAAGCATCTTAGCACCATGGCTATGGCGTCCACTTCCCTAATATGAGCCAAGAACTGGTTTCCAAGGCCCTCACCCTTGCTGGCGTTGCGCACAAGCCCGGCAATATCCACAAACTCTATAAAAGTAGGCACCACCTTCCTTGACCTTTCAAGCCTTGCTATCTCATAGAGCCTTTTATCTGGCACCTCTACAGTGCCCACGTTTGGCTCTATGGTGCAAAAGGGGTAGTTGGCTGCAGCAGCCTTTGCCGCCTGTATTAGGGCGTTAAAAAGGGTAGACTTTCCTACATTGGGTAGCCCTACAATTCCTACGCTAAGCATGGGTTTATGATTTTATCAATTCTTCTACAAACTGGTTAAATCTTTTTAGGTTTATATCAGCTCCTTTGCAATATCCCACGGCTTTTCAAAAATATAATCGGGCTTTTCTTCTTCAAGCCTCACATAGCCCCAACTGGCAAGCCCTCTCTTTACACCCGCCAGCCTCCCTGCCTTCATATCCGCCTCTGTATCCCCTACCATAAGGGCTTGCTCCTTAGGAAGGTCAAGGACCTTTAGGGCTTCCAAAACTGGCAAGGGTGAAGGCTTCTTTTCTGGATAGGTATCGCCACCAATCACAAGGGAAAAGTATTCCAAAAGCCCAAGCTCTTTTAGGATAGCCTTTGACAGCTCTTCCATCTTGTTGGTTATAACCACAAGGGACAAGCCCTTCCTTTTGGCATGCTCCAAAAGATCCTCAACACCCTCAAAAGGTTTTGTATATATGACTGGCTCCCTATAGTAATAGCTTCGGAAGGTTTGTAAGGCATGCTCCAAAAGGCCATCGGAGAAAAACCTCTTCAACAACTCCCTTGCACCACCCCCTACCATATACCTTACCCTCTCTATGTCCACCTCTGGCATGCCAAAATCTCTAAGGGTTCTGTTAAGATGGAGGCCTATGTCTTTGTAGGAATCTATAAGGGTTCCATCAAGGTCAAAGATTATGGCCCTTATATGCATTCCTTGGATTTTATATACTCCATAAAGTTGGCTTGTTTATACTTCTCCTCCTTTACAAATCTTATGCTACAAGCCAAGGTCTTTGGAGGTTGGTAGCCCGGTATGTGCAGTATTATGTTGCCGCTTTTGTCGTAGAAGAAGATTTGAGGAAAGGAATTGACGCCCAAGGCTTTGGCAAGGTCCTCCTCCGTGCTTACACCTTCCCGCCCTTTGAGTACATACTTTACCTTTGCATTGCTCTCATAAAGGATGCTGTAAACATCCATTCCTTTTAGTTCTGCGGAAAGCTCTGGCTTTTCAAGGTCTTTCTTCAGCTGTTTGCAGTATATACAGCTTTCGCTCTCCACTATAAGCATGGCATAGGCATCCTTGGGTGTTATATCCTTTATATCGGAGCTGGTGGACTTAGTGCCTTTCTCACAGGAGACTAAAAACATTAAAGCAGACAAGGATAATAGCGCCTTTTTCATGCTTTATAATTTTATACCAAGGTGGAGCCAGTTCAAGTTCTTGAGTATGTGTTTATCTTTTTTATAGGCTTGGCCCTTGGCAGCTTTTATAATGTGCTCATATACAGGCTACCAAGGAACATGTCCATCTTTTTACCGCCCTCCCATTGCCCCCACTGCCAAAGTAGGATAAGATGGTATGATAACATACCGGTTTTATCCTACCTTTTGTTAAAAGGAAGGTGTAGGCACTGCGGGGGAAAAATATCCATAAGGTACCCTTTGGTGGAGCTTTCCACCGGCCTTCTTGCCCTTTTTTCTAAGATAAAGTTTGAAGACCTTTTCCTCTCCTTTCTTTTCTTCCTTTTTTTCTCCATACTTTTGGTGGCAAGTCTTATAGACTGGGATACCTTTACCCTTCCAGATAGCTTAACCCTTGGCGGCCTTGCCTTGGGCCTTTTGACATCCCTTTTGAGACAAGACCTTGGCATAAAGGATAGCCTTTTTGGAGCTTTTTTAGGCTTTGCCCTTTTTTTCCTCATATACCTTCATTACACCAAGGTGCGGAAAATAGAAGGGCTTGGCTTTGGTGATGTAAAGCTTATGGCCTTTATAGGCTCCGCCTTTGGGGTGTGGGGTGTTGTTTATGCCCTATTCTTGGGCTCTATCTTTGGCCTTTTGTACGCCCTTCCCATGATCATCAAACATAGGAACATACAGTTTGCTTTGCCCTATGGACCCTTTTTGTCCCTTGGTGTCTTTGTGGGTGTTATGCTAAACCTTAAAGACCTCTTCCTCTGACCTCCAGTTAAAAAGCTCCCTGTAGAGCTCTGAGTCTATCCTTTTTGCTATGTGCCTCTCCTTTGGAACCTCTTCCAACTCCACAAAGTAGAGGCAGTTGGTCACGCATTTTGATACGCAAGAGGGCAAAAGGCCCCTTTCCACCCTTTTATAGCAGTAATCACACTTTTCCACCTTCATGGTGCTTGGATTAAAGCTTATGGCGCCGTAAGGGCAGGCTATTATACAGGCCTTACAACCAATACACCTTAATTCTTCCACATACACTATGCCATCTTCCCTTTTTCTCATGGCGGAGGTAGGGCAGGCATAGATGCAGGGGGCAGGCTCACAATGAAAACAGTTCATAGGCAAAAAGAAGGCGTCAGCCCTTTCTCCCATACCACCAATTCTAAAGACCTTCATCGGTCTTATATCAAAGTTTTCAATGCCCTTCTCTTGCTTGCAGGCAACCTCACAAGAAAGACAGCCTATGCATCTATCAAGGTCTATAAGCATAACAGGTCTTTTCATGCTTAAAATTATATGCATGCAAAAGCCTCTGGTGGGGATAATAATGGGAAGCTTTTCCGACTGGGAGTGGCTAAAGCCTGCCTATGAGGTTTTAAAGGACTTTGGTATACCCTGTGAGGTTAAGGTGGTCTCCGCCCACCGCACGCCAGATCTGATGTACCAATATGCCAAAAGTGCAAGGGAGAGGGGTATAGAGGTTATAATAGCTGGTGCGGGCGGTGCAGCTCACCTTCCGGGTATGACTGCAAGCATGACCACCTTGCCTGTTATAGGGGTGCCCATACCCTCAAAACATCTATCGGGGTTGGATTCTCTTTACTCTATAGTTCAAATGCCAGCGGGGGTGCCCGTGGCAACGGTGGGCATAGGCAACGGCACCAACGCAGGCCTCTTAGCCGTAAGGATACTATCCACAAAATACCCAGAGCTTGCCAAAAGGCTGGAAGAATACCAAGAAAAACTAAAAGAAAAGGTAAAAGATATGAACAAAAAACTGGAGGGGGAGCTATAGTATTATGGTCTGATTTTTGCCATATTTTTTTGCAAGGTATAGGGCTTCGTCTGCTCTCCTTATCATGCTATACACCGTATCCCCTTTCTTATAAACCGTCCCTCCCACCGATATGGTCACCTTTATACCCTTTTCAAAATCCATAGAGGCTTCGGTGCACAAATAAGGAAGTCCTTGATAGTAGCGCACTGCAGCATGCCTCTAAAAAAGAGGGGGAAAGAACCCTACCTTTGTCAAAAGAAGATGCCACGCCTATGCGGTGGTCTGAATCAAAAAATTTATGCACCAACGCCAGTTTAATTATAAAACACACATGCTGGCTGAAAAAATTTCCCCTGTAAGAAATTCAGTTCAGCATTTGTGGTATGTTTCTGTTTCAAATATAGCATCCTTGATGTAGAGGCAGGGATTGACTTGTCCTCTCATATTTTGGGCAACTGCAAGGGATAATACTAAAATTGAATTTAATATTTCATAGTTCTTTGGTTTACAAATTTTTGGTGCGGATAAGCCTTTATCTATATTCTTACACAAAGGCAGCCTTCTTTTGAGGCGTGCTACAGCGTGCTTCTACCGTTGAATTCTTTAGTTTTGCATAAAAGCCCGCCAAAGCCAACTGCTGTAAAAATTGAATTCCTTACCCGGTGTAAACTATAATAATTAAGACCATGGAAAAGGCAAAAATAGGCGTATTGACCATATCAGACAGGGCAAGCAAAGGAGAGTATGAAGACATAAGCGGTAAGTATATTATAGAGTATTTAAATGAAGTCCTAACCTCTCCTTTTGAGGTGATATACCAAATAATCCCAGACGAGCAGGACCTTATAGAGGGTGCCCTTATTCATATGGCAGATGTGGAAGGGTGCTGTCTTATTTTGACCACGGGTGGAACTGGTCCTGCGCCCAGAGATGTAACCCCGGAGGCAACCATAAATGTGTGTCAAAAGATGCTCCCGGGGTTTGGAGAGCTTATGAGAACAGTATCTTTAAAACAGGTGCCCACAGCCATATTGTCCCGTCAAACAGCAGGCATAAGGAACAAGACTCTTATTATAAACCTACCGGGCAAGCCACAATCTATAAAGGTATGCCTTGATGCTGTTTTCCCTGCCGTGCCATACTGTATAGACCTAATAGGTGGTCCTTATATTACCACCGATGAAAACAAAATAAAAGCCTTTAGGCCATCCAAGTAAAGCTACTTTTTTCTGTAAAACCTAAGCAGTTTTCCATCCTTTGCGTCTATGAGGGCTGTACCCTCCGTTCCTCTAATTCTGTAGTAGCACTCTTGCGTCTTCTTGTTCTGCGATAGCTGTGAAGATTGGACTGTGCCTACATATTGCTTGGCATAGTTTATGGCTTGTTCCATGCTTATAACATTTCCACACTCAAGGGCAGGACTTATGGCTACTGCAAAGAGTAGGGCATATAAAAGCCTCATCCACCTTGCCTCCTTTATTTTTCCTTCATTCTATCTACTGCTTCCTTCAGGAGGGTTATGAATTCATCAGCCCTGTCTTCAAAAACCATAAGCGTGTTGCGTTTATCATCCTTTTGTTCTGTTATTACCAGATAGGTGGATCCATCTTTTCCCTTCTTTACATCAAAATAATAGACTCTTTTACCAGCTTTAAGCGTTCTTGAGTATAGCTTCTGCCTTTCCACCACAGCACCTCCTCCCTTTATTATAAAACAAAAGGGGCTATAGCCCCCAAAAGCCTTTTACAAGAGCTCCTTTACCTTTCCAACCACCTCCTCATAGTTTGGCTCTTGTGTTATCTCCGGTACAAGCTGTATGTAGGCTATCTTACCTTGTCTGTCTACTACAAAGATGGCCCTTGCCAATATGCCCTTTAGGGCTCCCTCACATATTAGCACGCCATACTTTTCCATATCTCTGTAGCGAAAGTCGGAGGCAACCACCACATTGCCTATGTTAAAGCTCTCACAGAACCTCTTTTGGGCAAAGGGTAGGTCCATAGATACCACATAAACCTCTACACCCTCCATTCCGGCCATGAGCTCGTTAAATTTCTTTGTCTCTGTTTCACACACGGGCGTATCAAGGGATGGAACAGCAACTATAACCTGCACCTTGTCCTTTTGTCCCCCTACAGCAATCTCCTGCAGGTCCTTGGTAACCACATGAACAACGGGAGCAGGGTCTCCCACCTTTAAAACAGGACCACAAAGGGCAACAGGATTGCCCTTAAGATTTACAGTTTGTGCCATGATAAAACCTCCTTTTTGAGTTTTGGGCTATTTTAAAAGCTTTTTGCTTTTTAATCCATGATTTATATCACCGCTTCTTTTAGCTTGCCTTCGGCCTCCGCCACCACCAGCATGGTTCTTAGCACAGAATCTGGGTTTAGGGATATGCTGTCTATTCCTTGCTCAACCAAGAATACGGCAAAGTCTGGAAAATCGGAAGGCCCTTGGCCACATATACCCACCTTCTTACCCTTTTCCTTGGCCACCTGAATAAGGTGCGCTATAAACCTTTTTACAGCCTCATTTCTTTCATCATAAAGGTGGGCTACAAGGCCCGAGTCTCTATCAAGGCCCAAGGTAAGCTGGGTAAGGTCGTTGGAGCCTATGGAAAAGCCGTCAAATATATCCGCAAACTTGTCTGCAAGTATTACATTGCTTGGGAGCTCTGCCATCACATAAACTTCCAAGCCCTTTTCTCCCTTTTTGAGCCCGTACTCTTCCATAACCTCTAACACCCTTTCTCCTTCTTCCGGCGTTCTGCAGAAGGGCACCATAACCTTTGTATTTGTAAGTCCCATCTTGTTTCTTACCCTTAATATGGCTTGGCACTCAAGACCAAAGGCTTGCTTGTACACATCCGAATAGTACCTTGAAGCACCCCGCCAGCCAAGCATGGGGTTTTCTTCCTCCGGCTCAAAAAGCTCGCCACCTATCAAGCCCCTGTATTCATTAGATTTAAAGTCGGAAAACCTCACTATTACAGGGTTGGGATAAAAGGCAGAAGCTATTTTAGCGATGCCGTAAGAGAGTTTTTTAACAAAATACTGGGCCTTATCTTCGTAGCCAAAGGTAAGGTTTTCTATGTCTTCTATAAGTTTTTGAAGGTTTATCTGTTTTTTGTCCTTGCCCTTTGCCAGCTTTTCCGAGAGAGGTGCTTTGGCATACCTGTATATGGTTGCCATATTTACATTGCCCTTTTCATCCAAAAGACCCTGAGCCCTTAGCTCTTCATAAAGCTCCTTTATCTCCTCATAATGGAGGAGGGCCAAGGGGTGTATCTTTATGTAGTTGGCTATTATAAACTCCTCTCTGGCAAGACCTACACCATCGTTTGGAATGGATGAATACTTAAAAGCAGACTCTGGATTGCCCACATTCATCATTATTTTTGTGTTTGTCCTTGGAAGTTTTTCAAGGTTTATTTCCTCCACTTGGTAGGGCACATAACCTTCATAGACGTAACCTACTTCTCCTTCTGCGCAGGAAAGGGTTATTTCCATACCCGTTTTGAGTATTTCTGTGGCCTTGTGTGTACCAACCACCGCAGGAATGCCCAGCTCCCTTGCCACTATGGCGGCGTGGGCAGTCCTTCCACCCCTGTTGGTTATTATGCCAGAAGCCTTCTTCATTATAGGCTCCCAGTCTGGGTCTGTTATGTCTGTTACAAGTATTTCTCCCTCCTGAAACTGTCCCGCGTCCTTTAGGTCGTGTATGACCCTTACCTTTCCATGGGCTATTTTATCCCCCACCGCTATGCCGTAGACTATTCTCTTCTTTATCCTCTCTTCTAAAGGCTCGGTGAATTTATAGACCTTTAAAATGTTTCCTTCCTTCCTTGAATGGACAGTTTCTGGCCTTGCTTGCACTATGAAAAGCTGGTTAAGAACTCCATCCTTTGCCCATTCTATATCCATTGGCATCCATCTTCCGTTTTTCTTTGAATAATACTCCTCCACAAGGATGCCCCATCTTGCCAGCTGAAGTATTTCTTCATCGGAAAGGGCAAACTGTTTTTGTTCTTGCAAAGGCACGTTTACAATCTTTACCCTTTCTTGCCCCATACCGTAAACCATTTTTCTGTCTTTTCTTCCCAGCTTTTTTTCTATAATGGCAGAATAGCCCGCCTGCAATGTGGGCTTAAAAACCATGTATTCGTCTGGAGTCACCATACCTTGCACAAGGAGCTCTCCAAGGCCGTAGGAAGCGTTTATGACCACCACATCCTTAAAGCCCGATTCCGTATCTATGGTGAACATAACTCCAGAGGCACCTAAATCAGACCTTACCATCTTTTGAACACCCATAGCTATGCCTACCTTAAAATGGTCAAAGTTAAAAGATTCTCTGTAGGATATGGCCCTGTCGGTAAAGAGGGAGGCAAAGCCGTTTTTTACCGCCGTAAGTACGTTTTCTGCACCCACCACATTAAGGTAGGTCTCTTGCTGTCCTGCAAAGGAGGCATGGGGCAAGTCTTCCGCCGTTGCGGAAGAACGCACAGCCACATCCACGGCAAAGGATCCGTACCTTTCCGAAAGCTTTTGATAATACTCTTTTATTCCTTCCTCTATTTCTTTGGGGAATTCTCCACCCTTTATAAGCTCCCTTATTTGATGGCCTCTCCTGGCAAGGTCCACCACATCTTTTGGGTCAAGGCCCTTGAGTATCCTTTTTATCTCCTCCTCCAGCTTGTTGTACCTTATAAACTCATAATAGCTTTCGGAAGTAACCACAAAGCCATAGGGCACGTTCACACCAAGAGAAGAAAGGTTTCTTATCATCTCACCTAAGGAAGCGTTTTTACCCCCCACCAAGGGTATGTCTTCAATCCCTACCTCATCTAACCAGACTAAATACCTTTTCATGCCTTACCTCCTTAGCTTATTACCTTGCTAAAGTCTGCAAACTTGTTAAAAAGCTTTTTTATTTTAAAAAGCAAGGCAAGCCTGTTTCTTCTTATGTTCTCATCCCGATCCATAACAAGCACCTTATCAAAGAAATCATCAATGGGCTTTTTTAGTGAAGACAGGGCCCTTAAATCTTCTACGGCTTCTAAAGCCTTAAGGGCCTGCCAAAGGGCCTTCTCTTCCTCTTCTTTAAACAAGGCCTCTTCCACCCTTTCGTCCCCCCAGTTGGAAGGCAATATCCTTACCACCCTTCTGTAAGCCTCCACTATACTCTTAAATTCTTCCTCTTCCTTGAATCTGGCAAGCTTCTTTACCTCTTTTATAACTTGATAAGGCCTAAGTGGATCCTTTACTTCAAGAACTGCCTTAGTCATATCATGGCCATAGGGCTCAAGATAGGCAGCAAGCCTTGTTTTCAAAAACTCCTCAAGCTCTTGGGGTATGTTTTCAATAACCTCTCTAAGGTTTATATCCCAATGAAAGGCCTCCAGCACGGCGTATATTCCATAGGCCAACCTTCTAAGGCCGTAGGGGTCTGAACTGCCGCTTGGACTTTCTCCCACAGCAATTAGGGTGTATATGCTATCCAGCTTGTCTGCCAAGGATAACACTGCAGAAACCTCGTTGGAAGGTATTTGGTCCCCCGGTTTTGCAGGAAGGTAGTGCTCATAGAGGGCAAGGGCTACCTCAGGATCCTCACCCTGCTTTGTGGCATATACATAACCCATATAGCCTTGAAGCTCATCCAACTCCCTTACCATCTGAGTAAGAAGGTCTGCCTTACAAAGATAGCTTGACCTTTCTAACTTTTTCCTTTTTTCCTCCGGGAGACCTATGAGCTCTGCCAATTTTAGCGCAAGCGTTCCAACCCTTCTTACCTTTTCCAGCATACTACCAGCCTTTGGATGGAATACCACCCCAGAAAGCTCTTTGACAAGGTCTTCAAGGGGTCTTTTGAGGTCCTCCCTATAAAAGAAGAGAGCATCCTCAAGCCTTGCCCTTATAACCTTTTCATAACCTTTTACAATAACTCCACCATCCTTTGGGTAGTTGTTGCTTATGGCAATAAAATAGGGGAGTAATCCATTGTCTGATTCTACGCAGAAGAACCTTTGATGATGTGCCAGCACGGTCATTATTACCCTTTGTGGCAGCTCAAGGTACTTTTCTTCAAACCTTCCCACCAACGCAAAGGGAAATTCTACAAGGTTTGCCACCTCTTCCTCCAAACCCTCCGGGTAAAAGGGCCTTCCTCCCAAGGCGTAGGCTTCATCCTGAAGAAAGGCCAATATCATGCCAAGCCTTTCCCTGTGGTCTGCTACAACATAATGGTCTTTGAGAATATCCAAGTATTCCCTCGGGTTTTTAATTTCTATGGGTCCGGGGGAGAGCAATCTGTGGCCATAGGTTATGTTGCTTGCCCTTACCCTTCCAAAGGATAGGGGTAAAACCTCTTCTCCATAGAGGGCGCATATCCACCTTATAGGCCTTGAAAACCTGAGGCCTGTGCTGTCCCACCTCATACTCTTTGGGAAAGGTACCGAGCGAAGCATATCCTCAAAGGCTTCACAAAGCCTTTCTAAGGGCGTGGCCTCTCTATATATCCTTTTTATAGCCACATACATGCCCTCCCCTTTTGGAAGATGCACTACTTCTTCAAGGCTTGCAGAATTTCTCTCAAGGAAGGCAAGAAGGGCCCTCGTGGGCTTTCCTTCTTCATAGGCCACCTTTACGGGAGGTCCCCAAAGAACTTCTTCCTTTTCCAGAGCCTTGTTTTCAAAGTTTTCAACGAAGAAGGCAAGCCTTCTGGGGTTTGAGTAGGCTTTTATGTCTTGCCTTCCTAACATCTGAGAAAGCTTATCCCTTAAATATTCCACCGCTTGCGGTATAACTCTGGCCGGTAGCTCCTCCGTGCCTATTTCTATAAGAAGGTCCTTCATTTTACTTACCCATAAGCATCATGGCTTGAGCCATGTTGGAAAAATAGGTGTTTGGGCTTTTCTCCTCCACCTTGGAGAACGTCTCTTGAGCCTCCTTGTTTTTGGCTTGCCTCTTAAGTATTTGAGCCTTTAAGAGCAGGGCGCTAACATAGTTAAAGTCCTTTTCTCCTATCTTCTCCAGCTCCTTTAAGGCTTCTTGTAATTTGCCCTGTTTAAAAAGGTAGTAGGCATACCTTTCCCTGTAAAGGGAAAGAAGATCCCTGTCCTTTAAGCTTTCAAGCATTTCATTCAATACTCTACCCTCATCTATCTTCTCCTCAGAGCCCTCCGCCAAATACAGCTCATAGGATAAAAACAAAGGCTTGAAAGGTCCCGCAGATTTATCGCTTTTTATTATTTCCATAGTCTTGGAGTAGTTGCCCCCTTGAATTAGCTTGCTTATTTCATATTCCTTGTATGCCAACTTCTCAAGCTTATCCTTTTTGTATTTATCCCAAAGAAGAAAGCCCCCAACA
>JBKBHW010000017.1:25213-35636 GCA_046297555.1 Aquificaceae bacterium | reverse complement strand
AAGAACACTACCTTTGTCAAAAGAAGATGCCACGCCTACGCGGTGGTCTGAATCAAAAAATTTATGCACCAACGCCGAAGGCTCCTAAAATTTGGCTCATTCCTATAATGGAGTAATACAACCCTTAGCTTGCCTTATAATCTTTTTGTGTGGGTTTTGGGCCAGCATGACGAGGCTTACCGAAAGATAAGGAATTCTGTACTGAACCTTGTGGGCAACACGCCTTTGGTTAGGCTAAGGAGGGTTATCCCCCCTTACATATCTCCAAAGGTGGAGATATACGCCAAGCTTGAAAGTTTTAATCCCGGGGGTTCTGTAAAGGATAGGCCAGCCTTGAGCATGTTTTTGGATGCTATGAATAGGGGGCTTTTGAAGGAGGGGAAGGTGGTAATAGATGCCACCTCTGGGAATACGGGCATAGCCCTTGCCATGGTGGGTGCCTGCCTTGGTGTGCCCGTGGAGCTTGCCATGCCAGCCAATGTAAGTGAGGAGAGGAAAAGAATAATAAAAGCCTACGGAGCAAAGGTGTATTTTACAGACCCCTTGGAGGGCACCGATGGAGCCATCCTCTTTGTAAGGGAAAAGGTAAGCAAGGAACCCGACAAATATGTCTACCTTGACCAGTACAACAACCCAGCCAACTGGAAAGCTCATTTTTATTCAACGGGCACAGAAATATGGAACCAGACGGGTGGGAGGATAACCCACCTTGTGGCGGGCATAGGCACGGGCGGCACCATAATGGGGACCGGAAGAAGGCTAAAGGTTTACAACCCAGATGTACAGATAATAGGAGTACAGCCGGCATATCCCTTCCACGGAATAGAAGGGCTAAAGCACATAGAAAGCTCCATAAAGCCCGGCATCTTTGACGAAACCTTTTTGGATAGGACCATATTTGTAGAGACGGAGCCTGCCTATGAGATGACAAAAAGGCTTGCCCGTGAGGAGGGCATATTGGCTGGGCAGTCTTGCGGCGCAGCCCTTTACGCAGCCCTTGAACTGGCAAAGGAGTTGGAAGAGGGCCTTATAGTGGTAATCTTCCCCGACGGAGGAGAAAAGTACCTAACCACAGCCCCCTACAAGGACCTGTAAAAAACACCCTACAGACAGTAATGTCTGTGCTACATAATCTGCACCTGTAGTAAAATATATCTATGAAAGTTCCCTTCTCTTGGCTCTCCGAGTTTATAGATATAGATTCCCTTGACCCTTATAGGGTAGCGGAGGAGCTAACCCTAAAAAGCGTGGAAACTTCTGTAAGTAAATGGGACCTTGACTTAGACGGTGTTATCTTTGCAAAGGTGGTGGAAAAAAAGCCCCATCCCAAAAGGGAGGAGCTTTTTATCTATAGACTGCAAGTGGGTGAGGGTTCTTACCTTCAGGTGGTTTCAAGGGACAAAAGACTTGTGGAAGGTGTGGGGGTGCTTTTGGCCTTGCCCAACTCAAGGGTGGGGAGTATGTGTATAAGCGCGAGGGATTTTGATGGTATTACTTCTCAGGGTATGCTCCTTTCTGCCAAGGAGCTGGGGCTGGAAGATCAAGGGGAGGGTGTTTTGACCTTTGAAGAGGACATAAAGCCCGGCAGCTCCGCCTACGACCTTCTTGGCTTTGGAGAATACATCCTTGAAGTTGAGCCTACGCCCAACAGGGGAGATCTTCTTTCTGTAAAGGGCCTTGCAAGGGATATAGGCTCCCTTCTAAGGCTGAGGAAAAAGGAAAGGAAATACCCGGAGTATGAAGAGCTTGGAGAGCTGGATATAAGGCTTGAATCTAAGGATTGTAAAAGGTACAGGGCAGCCATAATAGAGGGTGTAAAGGTAAAGCCTTCTCCCCTATGGCTTAGAAGAAGGCTATGGCAGTGCGGTATAAAAACCATAAACAACATAGTGGATATAACCAACTATGTTATGCTTCTTGAAGGGCAGCCCCTCCATGCCTTTGACCTAAGGGCTATAAACTTTCCAATCCTTGTAAGGGATGCCTATGAGGGTGAAAGTATAAGGACCCTTATGGGTACGGAAAAGGTGTTAAGCCCCGTCAATCTTCTTATAGCAGATGGAAAGGGTCCCTTAGCCCTTGCGGGGGTGGTAGGCGGCCTTGAAAGCTCGGTAAAGGAGGATACAAGCTCCATACTCCTTGAATCGGCATACTTTGACCCCTATAGGATAAGGAAGTCGGCAAGATCCCTTAGCTTGCAAACGGATAGCTCCTACAGGTTTGAAAGGAATGTGGATATAGAAGGCGTTGAAAGGGCGCAAAACCTTGCCATAAGCCTTTTGCTTGACATGGCGGGTGGAAGGCTCAAGGCTGTAAAGGATGTATATCCAGAACCTTATGAACCAAAGAAGGTCTTTTTGAGCGTTGAAAGGTACAGAAGGTATTCGGGAAGGGACTTTGATAGGGAGGAGATTTCACATATCTTGAACTCCCTTGACATACCCTACCAGCTTCAAAGGTGCGGTGTAGAAGTCTATATACCACCTCATAGAAGCTTTGATATGCAAAGGGATGTGGACGTTGTGGAAGAGGTGCTAAGGGTGATAGGCTACTCGGAGCTAAAGGCAGAAGCTTTAAGAATACCCTCCGTACCCTCCAAAGTACAGAGCCTTGAAGAAAAGTTAAGAAGCTTTATGGTGTGTAGGGGCTTTTCCGAGGTTATAAACTTTTCCTTTGAAGACAAGGACCTTTACCACCTTCTTTCCCTTCCAGAGCCACAGCTGAAGATTCTAAACCCACTCAACAAATCCCAAAGGTTTCTGAGAACCTCTTTGATCCCATCCCTTTTAAGAACCTGCCTTGAAAATACAAGAAACTACAACTACAGCATGGCTATCTTTGAAATAGGCAAGGTTTTTACAAGAGAAGATGAGGAAACAAGGCTTGCTTTCCTCATGACCGGAACAAAAAGGCTTTTCCCAGAAGAAGAGTATTCATTGTATGAGGCCGTAGGCCTCCTGCAAGACCTTTTGAGGCTATATTCAGAAGGCTATACTTCCCAAGCTTCCAACCTCCCCCTTTTCCATCCCAACCTTCAAAGGCTTTATCTGGTAAAGGGCGAGCCCACGGCGTGGGTGGGTGTATTGAACCCAATCTTTCAAGAAAGGCTGGAACTTAAGCACAAGGTTATATTGGGTGAGGTAAGGGTAAAGGGCTTAAAGGAAGTAAAAAGAACGTACAAGCCTCTATCCACATTCCCACCGGTTATTAGGGACATAACCCTACTTATGGACAAAGGGGTGGATGTGGATAAATTAATATTCCATATCAGAAGTATGGAGCTAATAGAAGAGGTTAAGATGTTTAGCCTATATACGGATCCAAGGCTTGGGGAAGGCAAGAAAAGCGTTAGCCTTAGACTGGTTTTTAGGAGTAAGGAAGGAACTCTTTCCGATAAGGAAGTGAACCAATTGGTTGACAAGCTTTTGGTGGATTTGGAAGAAAGGTTTGGGGCAAAGCTGAGATAAAGCCTGCCCTGTACGTGGTGGAGAAGTTTTAATTGGGGTCCACATGGTGAGCCAATAGGGAGCCCGGTCTCCGGGAGAGTCGCAAAGACCTTCCGGGAGGGCACCCACCTAATACCTTTGGGGCCCACCGAAGGCTTCTCCCATCACGGCATGGGCGGGTCTTCCCTTGCCTTCCCCTCCTAAGGAAGGAGGCGGAAGATGAAGCTTTTGGGAAAGAAAGACCTTAGAAGGTTATACATAAATAAAAGGGAAAGTTTACCCCAAGAAGAAAGGGAGGCTTTATCCAAAAGGATAGTTGAAAACATACTAAGGCTTGAGGAGATAAGGAGGGCAAAGAGGGTGCTGTTGTTTTGCCCCATAAGGGGTGAGCCCGATATAACCTGCCTTTTTTCTTGGGTCTTAAGGGAGGGCAAGGAGTTGGTTCTTCCCAAGGTGGAGGGAGAAGGGCTAAGGCTTATAAGGGTTGAGCAAGACACAGGCCTAAGCCCCGGTGCCTTTTGCATACCTGAGCCAAGCCATGGGGAAGCCATGAGCCCAGAAGAGGTTGATTTTTCTTTGGTGCCCGGCGTGCTTTTTGACAAAAAAGGATACCGCATAGGTTATGGTAAGGGCTACTACGATAGGCTTCTTGACAAGTTGGGAGGGCTAAAGGTGGGAGTGTGCTATCAGTTTCAAGTTTTGGAGGAGTTGCCAAGGGATAGCTGGGACAAGCCCGTTGACCTTGTGGTCACGGAAGAAAAAATCTATGAAGGAGGTAAGGAAAGATGAGCGTGGAAGTCATTTTAATGGTTGGTTTTATAGCTTTGTTAATTGGTGTTTCCTTAGGCTTTTTACTGAAAGGTAAAAAGGCGCCTTCGGCGGTTGAACCAAGCCTAAATGTTGAAGAAAAAAGAAAAGAAGCAAGGGAGATAATACTAAGGGCGGAGCAGGAGGCCCAAGATATACTAAGAAAGGCTCAAGAGGAGGCAAGGGAGATAAGGTTGGCGGCAGAAAGGGAGGCAGAAAAGATAGTAAAGCTTGCTCAAGAGCAAGCAGACAGACTCAGAAGCACCATAAAAGAAGAGACGGAAAAGATAAGAAAGGATGTGGAAGAGTATATTTCTGAGAAAAAGCAAGAACTTAGTAAGCTTGAGCAGACCCTCCACCAAAAAGAGTCAAACATAGAAAGGAGGATGCAGGCCCTTGAAAGAAGAGAGGAAGAGCTATACAGGAGAGAAAAAGAAATAAGGGAGATGGAAAAGGAAATAGATAGGGCGCAAAGGGATATTCAGGCAAGGCTTAGGGAATTAGAAGAGAAGGAAAAAGAGATAGAAGCCCTAAGACACAGAGAGATGCTTGAACTTCAAAGGATTGCCAGCATGACCTTAGAAGAAGCAAGAAGTGAGCTTTTCAGAAAGGTGGAAGAGGAATCAAAGGTAGAAGCCATAAGGATTATGAAGCGCATAGAAGAAGAGGCAAGGGAAAGGGCAGAGTTTGAGGCAAAAAAGGTCATAACTACCGCCGTCCAAAGGCTGGCTTCCGAGATTGCCATAAACTACACCACTACCACCGTAGAGCTTCCAAGCAACGAGTTCAAGGGAAGGATAATAGGAAGGGAAGGAAGGAATATAAGGACCTTTGAGATCCTAACAGGCGTAGACCTAATAATTGATGATACACCGGACATAGTAACCATATCCTCCTTTGACCCCATGAGGAGGGAGCTGGCAAAGGAAGCCCTTGAAAGGCTAATACAGGATGGAAGGATACACCCCGCACGCATAGAAGAGGTGGTGTTGGAAGTAAAGAAGGAGATGGATGAGAAGATAAGAAAGATGGGGGAAGAAACCTGCATGGAGCTTGGCCTTTATGATGTAAACCCCGGCCTGTACTACTACATAGGAAAGCTTTACTATAGGACAAGCTACTCTCAGAATGTGCTTTTGCACTCTAAGGAAGTGGCTTACATTGCGGGTATGATGGCGGAAGAGCTGGGCTTGGATGCAAAGATGGCAAGAAGGGCTGGGCTTTTACACGATATAGGGAAGGCTGTTTCTCACGAGCTTGGAGGCTCTCATACGGACATAGGCATAGAGCTGTGCAAACGCTATGGTGAGCCAGACCCAGTGCTCAACGCCATAAAAGCCCATCATGAAGAAGAGCCTGTAAGGTATCCAGAGGTAGCCCTTGTATGCGCCGCCGATGCCCTCTCTGCCGCAAGGCCCGGAGCAAGAAGGGAAAGCTTAGAAGCCTATCTCAAAAGACTTGAAAAGCTGGAGGAGATAGTAAAGTCCTTCAGCGGAGTTCAAAATGCCTATGCGGTGCAGGCAGGAAGGGAGGTAAGGGTTATAGTAAATCCAGAGGAGATAAGCGATGAGGAGGCCTACATGCTGTCCAAAAACATAGCAAGGAAGATAGAAGAAGAGATGCAGTTCCCGGGCCAGATAAAGGTGGTGGTGATAAGGGAAACAAGACATGTGGAATATGCCAAATAGTTTTATAATATATATTAACCGGCGGCGTAGCTCAGCTGGTTAGAGCGGAGATCTCATAAGTCTCAGGTCGGAGGTTCGAGTCCTCCCGCCGCCATTATTCCACAGAAACCCTTCTTTGAAGCTCATAAAGTCTTATGATCTCTTCTACTGTGTTGGCATCCTCTGGGCCTTTGTCTTCCCTTATAAAGCTTACAGCCCTTGGAAAGCGCAGGGCATAGCCGGGCTCCTCTACAGTCCTTCCCGCCGTGTGCAAGGGAGAGCGTGTTATCTCATCGGACCTCACCGTTATTACATACTTGGGCTCCACCCACACATCGGCGGAAAGAAGGCTATCCACCCTTGCATGCTTGTGCTCCAATCTTATTTCATCAAGTAGTCTTTTGAGCCTTATCCATTCATCCTCGGTAAAGCCGGAGCCTACCTTGCTAACCGTTTTAAAGGTATCGGTTGCAGGGTCATAAACACCCACCAAAACACCACCTATACCAAGCTTTGAACGGGCTCCCCTGCCATAGTAATAGCCCAAAATAACCACATCTATGGTATCCGCCAAGGACCCCTTATAGCTTCTTTTGAGCTTTATCCGGTTGAAGTTTCTTGATCCTGCGGTATAAGGAGCGTCAAGCCTCTTTGCCATTATGCCCTCAAGGCCCCGTGTGATAACCTCTTCAAAGAAGTTTTCCACCTCCCTTACTTGGTCCGTTGTTATCATCTCGGAAAGCCTAAGGGTGTTCGTCCTTTGCAAGATCTCCTCAAGCTTACTCCTCCTTTCAATAAAGGGCTTTACCGTGTAATCTTCACCTTCTAAGTACAAAAGGTCAAAGCAAAAGAGTTTTAAGGGGTACTCCTTTGAATACTCTTGAATGCTATACTTCCTTTTTCTTTGTATGGTTATCTGAAAAGGGTAGAATTCGCCCGTTTCTTCGTTAATTGCCAAGGCTTCTCCTTCAAGGATAAGCTGTTTAAGGGGTATGTCTTCCAAAACTCCTTTGACTATATCGGGGAACATCTCCGTCATCCTTTCAAGGTTTCTTGAGTATATCTCCACCTTGTGGCCGTCCTTGTGCACTTGAAGCCTAAATCCGTCATACTTTGCCTCCACTGCACACTTTCCAAGCCTTTTTATGATCTCCTTGGCGCTTGAAACCCTCTCTGCCAGAGCCATCCTTATGGGATAGCCCACCTGAATTTTAAAATCTTCCAAGGAGGACCTGCCCCCCTCCTTTAGCCTTTTTGCCACCAAGCCTATATCGCTGCAAAGGTTATAGGCCCTTTCTATGGATTGCTTTAGGTCTTTGTAGCCTGCAAGGAGGGAAAGGGCGTCTATTATGGTGGCATCACCCACACCAAGCCTCAACTTTCCAACTATTATCCTTATGGCATACTTAGCTTCAAAGCCAGAAAGACCCTTTAAAAGGTTTATAAGCCTCATAACCTTATCCAAGGTACCGCGCGTAAGGGCTATATCAAGAAGCTCCTGATATACCTTTAAAAGGCTTAGGTTCCTTCCTTGCCACTTTATAAGCTCTTGGGCTACCTCTCCGAGGTCTCCCCTTTCCTTGTAAAAGCCCTCTATGGCTTTTACCTTTACACCGCAAGCCTTTGAAAGGGCTTCCATTGCAAGCTTCTCTGATATACCAAACTCCACACCCCTAAAAGGTGGCAACAGCTCCCCAAGGCTAAGGTATACCACCTTGTCTATCTCCCCCCCACTAACCTTTTCCAGCAAATCCTTGAGAATATCCGCCATCTCAAGCCGGCTTGTGGTTTGCTCCAGCCTATAAAAGTACTCCGCAAGCTCTCTAAAGGTCATAGGAAAAATTTTAAAGAAGTTTAAGCATACCTTCTAAGTTTTTCACAAACTGGTGGGCGCTTCTTCCAGAAAAGCCCCTGTTTAAAGCCCATTCAAGGGCAAGCCTTTGAAGCTCTCCTTCCTCTATGTTCAAGCCCCTTTGGGCTACCATGTGCTTTACTATGGAAAGATACTCCCCTTTTCCAAAGGCAAAAAAGCCAAGCCTTATACCAAAGCGTTCCACAAGGGAAACCCTCTCCCAGTAGCTTTCCTCCGGAAACTTCTCCTCCGTCTCCCTTTCTGGCACAAGGTGTCTGCGGTTTGAAGTAGCATATATAGCCACATTGCTTGGCCTCTCTTCTATATCACCATCCATCAAAGATTTTAGCACCCTTAGGTTTTCATCACCGGGCTCAAAGGAAAGGTCATCAAAGAAGAGAATAAACTTTTCCTTCCTGCTCCTTAGCAAGCCATAAAGGTCAGAAAGGTGCATAATATCCATCTTGTAAACTTGAATAAGCCTCAGACCATCCTTTGCAAATAGGCCAAGCATAGATTTTACAAGGGAAGACTTGCCCGTTCCCCTATCTCCCCAAAGCAAAACATCGTTAAAGGGCAAGCCCCTTACAAGTTGAAGGGTATTCTTCCTTAAGGTTTCCTTCTGATGGTCTATATGCAAAAGGCTATCGTAGGAGGGTATATGGGGAAACTCTACAGGCTGTAGACTGCCCTCTTTAAAGCGAAAGGCTATATAGTCTTTAAAGAGATTGTTTTTCTCTGTAAAAGATTCCATACCTTTTGTCCACCTTTCCCACATGGCCATATAGCCACGCCGCCATTGTAGAAATTGCCCATCTTACATCTTCTTTATTCTTTATAGATTTTCCTATGTCTGTGAATTGCTTTATAACCGCTTCATGACGCTTTTTGTGCTCTTCGTAGTCCGGGTAGTTTATAGAAAGCAAAAAGCTCTCTTCTGCTTCCAGATGCTTTATCAAGTAGGGGAGTAAAGTGTTGTTATAGTAGTCAATAGCTTCTTGCAACTGACCCTGTGACAACAAAGTGCCTACAAAGTTTATATGGTTTGCTATGTTTTCGTGCTGCTGGTCTATTTCTTCCACGCCTGTCAAAAGGTCTGGCGTTATCTCAATAAACTTCACGCCCATACTTGTTCACCTCCTTAGTTTAAAGTTTCTTTACACATCCATCTTTACCCCCATTTTAACTTTTCCCTAAGTATCTCAAAAAAGCTCCTTTTTGGGTTTGGATACATCAGGCAGTAAAAGTTGGACTTTTTGACCACTACCCTATCCTCTCTTTTTAGGCTTAAGCCTTCTTGACCATCAAGGGTGAGGTAGGCGCCCTCCGAGAGGTTTTTTAGGGTTATTTCAAAATGGGGTGGCAGGACCAAGGGCCTGTTGGACAAGGTATGGGGGCATATGGGCACAAAAAGAAGGGCTTCCGACATGGGATATATTATAGGGCCTCCTGCAGAAAGGGCATAGGCCGTGGAGCCCGTTGGAGAAGATACTATTACACCATCTCCGTAAACTTTTAAAACAGACTCTTCTCCCACGTACACCTCCACTTCCACCATTCTGGCCAAGCTCTCTTTTGATATGACCACATCATTCAGATAATCGCCCATGTAAATCTCTTCAGAGCTTCTTATTAAAAAAGCGGAAAGCATCATCCTTTTTTGGGGCTTTATATCACCCTTTAGTACTCTCAAGATAGCCTCTTCCATCTCTTCCCTTTCCACTTCTGTAAGAAAGCCAAACCTTCCCTCGTTTATGCCAAGGATAGGTATGGAATGCTTGGCTACCAAGCGAGCACCCGCCAAAAAGGTGCCATCCCCACCCACCACCACCAAAAGCCCCACACCCTCAAGGTCTGGCTTTTGAAGATGATGCCTTTTGTTTATAAAGGTTTCCACCCTTTGACCCTTTGCCGACAAAAACTCCTTTATTTTTTTGGCAGTTTCTACGGCGGGGGGTGTATCCTTTACAAAAAGGAGGACCTTCATACAAGCCTATCTATTATCTCGCAAAGCACATGGGCAAGGGTTATGTGGCATTCTTGTATTCTTGGTGTATCATAGGAGGGCACTATAAAGCTATAATGGGCTATGTCTATCACTTTGCCCCCCTTTCTTCCCGTAAAGGCTATGGTGGTTGCTCCAAGGTCATGGGCCTTCATAAGACCTCTTACCACATTGGGAGACTCTCCCGAGGTGCTTATGCCTATGGCTATATCCCCCGGCATGCAAAGGGCTTCTATCTGCCTTTCAAAGATGGTTTCAAAGCCGTAATCGTTGCCAAGGGCTGTAAGAATAGAGGTGTCGGTGGTGAGGGCTATGGCTGGCAAAGGGCCTCTTTCCCTTCTAAACCTTCCCACTATCTCGGCGGCTATGTGCTGGGCATCTGCAGCACTTCCACCGTTTCCAAAGAGCAGGATTTTGTTGCCACTTTTTAGAGCTTGCGCCATTATCTGACCCACTTCCAATATCCTTTCTGCATATATCTCCACAAAGGCAAGCTTTACATCGGCGCTTTCTCTAAAGGAGTTTATTACAAGGTCAAGCATCCCTTTTCCTTAAGTCTCCCACCGTCAGCCTGTTCATAAGCTTGAAAAACTCCATAAGCTTTTGCCTGTGGTATTCCTCTTGGTTTTCTATGAAGGTAAAAAGC
>JBKBHW010000017.1:11836-25114 GCA_046297555.1 Aquificaceae bacterium | reverse complement strand
CTTTTTATTTCTGGGTCTTGAATAGTCTCCCTTTCCTTACCATAATCTCCACCCGTTTGCTGCTCGTACAGTATCTCGGCTTTTACCTGTTCTTGCAAGCTCTTTAGCGGCTTTGGAGAAAAATCTATCCTTTCCATGTTGGGCATACTGGCAAGTTCTCCTATCTTTTCCCCAAGCTTCCCCATATGCACCATACTTTCTATGGCAAGGTCAAGCATTATATCCTTGTAATCGCAGTTCTTTGAATGGAAAAACTGATAAAGGTAGTTGATGATGGTCCGATACTCCTCTTTTAAAAACTTGTTTATGACCTCAAGGGTCTTTTGGTCTGCCCTTTGCTCTTGCAAGGGCATGCATGTTAGGCCTTCTTTTACCTTTTGTGCAAGCTCGGAAAACTCTATCCTGTGGTCTTCTTCATCCTTTATAACCCTTTCAAGAAGCTTCTTTACAGAATCATCCTTTACCGCTTCCAGCTGGCTTGTGTATATTTTTATAGCCTCTTCTTCCGCTTTTACATCCTTTAAGAGCATATCCGCCCAGTCGGGCCCCCCTATCATTATCATATCCTCTATCCTATCAAGGACTACCTGTCCACCCAGCTGGACCACCTTTTGGGCAAACCACTTTAAATGCCTCATCTCTTGACGTGCAATTTCCTCTATTTCGGAGGTTATGTTGCCATCGCTTATAAGGAATATATGGTATAGATATTGCACTATGGCAGAATGCTCAAGGGCTACATCGTAAAGAAGTAAGTTTATAGTTTCCCTTTTGTCCATGGCTTCACCTCAAACCTATTTTATACACCTTACTAATATAGTCGCTTACCATCCTGTAGGTGTTAAAGTAGGGTCCTATGGTGGCTACGCTGTTTTTCATAAGCTCCACCCATCGGTCCTTGCGTCTGTAATAGGTGGGCATTATTGTGTATGCCAGCTTACCGTATAGGTCTTCCAGGTCTTCTTCATCGTTGGATTCGGTGGTATCCTGCCAGCTCGGCCTTGGACCTATACCCCAACCGTTTACACCCTCTATACCACCTTCAAGCCACCAACCATCCCATGTGGAAAAGTTTAAAACCCCGTTCATACCCGCCTTCATGCCGCTTGTTCCGCATGCTTCCAGCGGCCTTTTGGGATTGTTCAGCCACACATCACAGCCCGCTATCAAAAGCTTTGCCATTTCTATGCCATAGTTTTCCAAGAAGGCAACCTTTACAGCCCTTGTCCTCTCCCTTATTGCTTTCATCGCCTCAAAGATCCTTTTTATCATCTCCTTTCCCATGCTGTCCTTTGGATGCGCCTTGCCTGCAAAGATTATCTGTATATCCCCTACCCTTTCCCCTATATGTATAAGCCTGTCTATGTCTCTGAGGATCAAATCGTTTCTTTTGTAGGGTGTTATCCTTCTGGCTATGCCTATGGTGAAAACATCGTCAGAAAAGCTTGCTCCCGTTTCCTTGTTAACCAAGTTTACCAAGTCGCTTTTTATCCGGCTATGCGCCTTTAAGAGCAATTCCGATGGGATGTCATAAACCTTTTGAAGCAATACGGGATTCTCATCCCACCCGGGTATGTACTCATCAAAGAGTTCTTGCATTTCTTTATGTATCCATCTCTTGTGATAGACGCCGTTGGTAACATATTCAAGGTTTGCGGATATTTCGGGGAATATGCTTTGGGTAACATAAAGATGCTTTTGGGATACGGCGTTTACCTTGGCAGAGTATTTTGAGGCAAGCACCGATAAGTTTATAAAGCCATCAACCGCCTCCTTGTCCCAGTCTATATTGTTGTAAGCCTTTAACTCCTCCTTTACCATATCCACGGGAAATTTGTCATGGCCTGCTGGCACGGGTGTATGGGTGGTAAACACACACCTTTTCCTCACCTCCTCCGGGCTTGAAAACTCTTTTAGAAGTTCCACCACCAAAAAGGCAGAATGGCTTTCGTTCATATGATATACATGGATAGGGTAGCCCAAAGCCTTTAAAACTCTGTAGCCCCCTATTCCAAGGAGTATCTCCTGCCTTAGCCTATAAATTCCATCATCATAGTACAGCTTGCTGTTTATCTTCCTTATCTCAGGCTCATTACCTTCCACATCGGCATCAAGGAAGAGGATCCTTACATCCACCTTTGAACGAACCCAATACTCCCAGCATATTACCTTTTGTTTTTTATCTCCAAAGAGGACCTCCACCTCAAGGTCAAGCTTCCTTAAATACCTTTTGTAATCCCAGAGGGCGTCAAAATCCAGCTGCATGCCATGGGGTGTTAGCTTTTGCAGGTTATAGCCCTTTTTGTAAAGGAGGGTTACGCAAACCGCTGGTATGTCCATATCCGCATAAGAATAAAGGGTATCCCCCGCAAGGGTTCCCAGCCCCCCGCTGTACAAAGGCATATTATCCTCAAGTCCAAGCTCCATAACAAAGTAAGCTATCATAGGGCTATATTTTATAGCATACCCTTAGAAGAAATTTCATAAAATAATCGCATGCTTTTAGGGTTCATCCTGCTTTATATGGTAGGCACCCTCCTCATAGGCCTTCTGGCCAGCGCCTTTGTAAAAAGCTCAAAGGATTATATATTGGCAGGCAGAAGCCTTCCCTTGTATATGGCCACCTTTGTTACCTTTGCCACATGGTTTGGCTCCGAAACAGTCCTTGGTGCCTCCTCCGTAATGGCAAAGGAGGGCCTTATAGGTGTTATAGAGGACCCTTTTGGTGCTGCGCTTTGTTTGATCCTTATAGGCCTCTTTTTTGCCAAGCCTTTGTACAGGATGAACCTTCTTACCATGGGAGACTTTTATAGGGTTGTGTATGGAAGGAATGCAGAGGTGGTGGCAAGCCTAATGATGGTTTTTTCTTACTTTGGGTGGATTGCGGCCCAGATGGTGGCTATTGGCATCATACTTCATTTGGTTCTTGGAATATCTCAAACTTGGGCGATATTTATAGGCTTTGGCGTGGTGCTTTTTTATACCTTCTTGGGGGGCATGTGGGCTGTATCTTTGACAGACTTTATCCAGACCGTAATGATCATAGTAGGCCTTGTGGCCGTATTGTATGAAGTATCTTCTGGCTTTTCTCAAATAGTTCCCGTGCTCTCTTCCCAACCTTTGGATTACTACCGCTTTTTGCCAGAGCCCACCTTAAAAGACATCCTCCTTTACATATCCGCTTGGATCACCATAGGCCTTGGATCTATACCCCAGCAGGATGTTTTCCAAAGGATCATGTCCTCAAGGAGCGAAAGGGTGGCAGTCCTTTCTGCCATAGGTGGCGGCTTTATGTACCTAACGGTTGCTTTTATTCCTCTAATACTGGCTGTTTTTGCCAGGGTTAAATATCCAGAGCTCTTGGACTTGGACCCCCAGCTTATGCTACCCACCATGATATTGGAGCATGCAAGCCTCCTTACAAAGGTACTCTTCTTTGGAGCTTTGCTCTCCGCCGTCATGAGCACGGCAAGCGCCGCCGTGCTTGCGCCCGCCTCCGTTCTTAGTGAAAACCTTATAAGACCCTACCTAAAGGGCCTTTCTGATAGGGGATTTCTTTGGCTTACAAGGTTCTGCGTCCTTTTGGTCTCCCTCATCTCTTTGGCCTTTGCCCTCTCTGGAGAGTCCATATACCACCTTGTGGGAAGCTCTTCAGCCTTGAGCCTTGTTTCCCTCTTTGTACCCTTGGTGGCAGGGCTTTATTTTAAGGGGTCAAATCCAGCCTCTGCCATAGCCTCCATGCTATCGGGCTTTTTCAGCTGGGCTATCCTTGAGTACATCTTCCACAATGAATTTGCCTTGATTGTGGGCCTTGTCTTTAGTGTAGTATCCTTTTATATAGCCTTTAGCTTGCCATGGAGAAGATTGCCCTTAAAAAGCTTATAGAAGTTGGAAGGCTTCTTTACAAGGAAGGCTTGGTAGATGCCCGAGCTGGCAACCTCTCCTACAGGCTTGGAGACTACCTTATAATCACAAGAAGGGGCAGTCATTTGGGAAGGTTAAAAGAAGAAGACTTTATAAAGATCCCCCTTCTCATTGATCATCTTCTACAAGATAGGGCCTCTTCGGAGCTTCCTGTACACAGGGAGGTCTATTTGAAAACTTCCCACAGGTGCGTAGTCCATGCCCATCCTGTATGTGCGGTGGCTTTGTCCTTTGAAAGGGATGTTATAACCCCCATAGATTCTGAAGGCAAAGATCTGATAGGAAGCGTAAGGGTAATAGAGCCCTATCCTTCGGGAAGTAAGGAGCTATCAAGGGCTGTGGCAAAAGCCCTTGAAGATTCCAATTTGGTCGTAGTTAGGTCCCATGGCGTTTTTTCCGCAGGTCTGGATCCCTTTTATGCTTATTCTCATATTTCCATCCTTGAACGTTCTTGTAAAATACTCCTCTATGAGCGAGGTAGAATACAAGGGCTGTAAAATACCCCTTGACCTTTACTACGATATAGAAAACCAAGTTTGGTACAAGCTTGAGCCCGATGGCACTGTAAGGGTAGGTGCCACCCATATAGGTCAAACAAGGGCTGGAAGAATGGTAAATGTTAGAATAAAAGCCGTTGGAAAACATGTGCCAAAGGGGAAGCCCATAGCAAGCTTGGAAAGTGGAAAATGGACTGGTCCCATACCTGCCGCCATAGAGGGTGAGGTGGTAGAAAGGAACGAAGATCTCTTTGACACACCAGACCTCATAAACGATTATCCTTACACAAGGGGCTGGATAGCAAGGATAAAGCCCACAAACCTTGAAAGGGACTTAAAGGACCTTTTTACCGGTGAAGAGGCTGTGCAAAGGATGAAAGAGTACATAGATAGGGAAGGGGTGGAGTGTAAGTAATAAGCAAGAGTAGATTTTTTATTGGCATCCAAACCTTTCCCTTAGCCTTTTTTCCACATAGGGATGAACCAAGCCCCTTAGGCAACCGCAGTAAGAGGCAATATCCCTTACAATGGTGGAGCTTATGTGTATGCAGTCTTGGGAGGGCATCAAAAAGACGGTTTCCACCTTTGCCAATTTGTGGTTGTTTAGGGCTATTTGAAGTTCATACTCAAAATCGGTAAAAAGCCTAACACCCCTTATTATGGTTTCAATCCCTTCCCTCTTCATAAAATCCACCAAGAGCCCATCAAAACCCTTTACCTCCACCCTTTTCAATTCCTCCACCATAGCTTTAAACATGTCTATCCTTTCCTCCACGCTAAAGAGCAGGTTTTTTCTTGGGTTTTTTGCTACCGCTATTATTACATGGTCAAAGAGCCTTAAAGCCCTTTTGACTATGTCCAAATGCCCCAGGTGGGGTGGGTCAAAGGTACCCGGATATACAGCCTTTCTCATTCTTCTTTCCTCCATATAGATAGGGCGGTATCACCATAAATTTTCCTTTTGTTTGCCGAAAAGTCAAGTTTTTTTGAATGTTCAAGGATAAAAATGCCCCCTTCTTTTAGATTTTTTAGGGCAAGCTCAATGAGTTTATCATAAAATTCATAGCTATATGGCGGGTCCGCGAAAATTATGTCTGCCCTTAGCTCTGTGGTTTCCAAAAACTTAAGAGCGTCGGAAAAAACTACCTTTCCCTTGGCTCTTTGCCTTATTTTTTCTGCTAACTTTGGATTTTTTTCTACAAAAATTACCTGAGCTCCCCCTTCTTCCGCAAACAGACCTATCTGACCAGTGCCGGCAAAGAGGTCAAAAAACAAAAGCCCTTCTATATCTCCTAAGATATTGAAGATAGCCTGCTTGACCATGTTAGAAGTGGGTCTAAGTTTTTGCTTTCTACTTGATTTTTCCACAAAAAGTATTATAATTTAGCTTTCTGTTTTAAGGAGGTTTTTGCTATGAAGCAGCCAAGGCTACTACAAAAACTTGACAAGGAGGAGAGAAAATGGTCAAAGCCCTCGGACTGCATATCTTAGCAGACCTTTATGGTGTCCACCCTGACCTCATTGACAGGGTGGAGGATGTGCGCCAGCTCCTTGAGAGCGCCGTAAAGGTAGCAGACCTCACCAAGATTTCCTCCCACTACTATCAATTCCAGCCCCACGGTGCCACGGGCGTGGTACTCTTGGCAGAGTCTCACATATCCATCCACACATGGCCGGAGCATGGCCTTGCCACCGTGGATGTTTACACCTGCGGAGATCCCACAAAGGCTTACAAAGCCATGGATTACATCATAGCCACCCTTGAGCCTACACGAGTTGACAAGCAGGTGCACGAGAGGGGCTTGGTGGGTAAGTCCGAGGGAGAGGCCTTACGAAGTATACTGCTAAAGGTATAAGACCTTGCCGAGACTGGGCAAAACCTTTAGGTAGCGCGGGCATCCCTGCCCGCGATATTTAATTATTTTTTACACAGGCAAAAATGCCTGTGCTACTTCTTGCCCTACAGATGAAATAAGGCACATCAGCTAAGGATGTAATTTCTCACCCGGCATATCAAAACATTAAACCTACTTCAAGCCCAAGCCTTGTCTGTTTCTTTTTGTTATTTGAGGTAAAAGGTCTATCGGCATTCACATAAGACCATTCTCCTCTCACAAAGAGGTGTTTTTTGGCATAGTAAGGTGTAAGGGTAAAGGTCCATCCTTTGTTGCCATCTTTTAGTCCTACAAGGTCAACAGCTCCCGCATCGCTATCATCTTTAACATACTCTACCCTTCCCGATAGTACCACAGGGTCAAGCTTGTAGCTTATATGGAAGGCAGCTGCGCTCGCCTTTGCCCTCTCTGGCACCCCAGCCTTGGTGCTCTTTGGTGCCTCCACATACAAGAGGTCTAAGCCAAAGGATAATAGGTCTCCTATGGCGTAGCCGCTAACTATGTTATACTCCCTTTTGTTGGAAGGGTTGGCAGTAGAGTTGGGCTTGGCATCTTTGTCTGGTATTAAAAAGTTAAAGGATAAGGAGCTTTCTTTGGTGGGTGATAGGCTTATACTACCTTCAAAGGCAGGCTTTGGCTCCTTTGTGCCCAAAGTATAAAAACCATCGTTAATTCCCACCTTTATGGAGAATATATCCCATCCATAAGCCGCCCTTACGCCGTTGTTTATAACTGGCTGCATGTTCCACACCAAGCCCCTTTGTATGTGGTTGTTAAGGTAGGTAAAGGCAGATTCATAGCCTATTATGGTAGGAAGCTTTCCCACCTGAAGGGATACATTTCTATGGGGCTTGGCTTCTATGTAAGCCACCGGCAAGGAGCTAAACAGCTTGGTGGCATCTGTTGTTTTTCCTATCTCCACGCCGACCACGGGTAAGGCATAGGCACCACCCATAAGGGTAAAGCCTACGGGCTCTGAAGGTTTTGATATATTTATAAGGGCAGAGCCCACATCATAGCTTATCTTTTTCTCCGTACCAACCTTGTTGTTTGTATAAAGGGTATAGCCTGTTAGGGCACCACTTATGTTAAGCCCCCCTATGGGCTCCAGTCTTAGCTCAAGGGCTTGGCTTTGACTTAGCCCACCTAAGGCTAATAAATAAAGGATCGCTCTTTTTATCATGGCTTACCTCCTTCTAGTTTTAAAAAAAAGACCTATAAAACAGATCTGCCTTGGATCTATAACCTGGATAAAGCTTCTCTGCCTCCTCAAGCATAGATTCTACATCCTCGCTGTGGAAGAACCAGCTCTTTATCATATCCAGACTTACTTCCACATGAAATTGAAGTGCAAAGGAATCTTCATACCTAAAGGCTTGTTCTTGGAAGAGATTGGAAGAGGCTAACCTTATGGCCCCAGAGGGTAGATCATAGGTATCTCCATGCCATTGGAAAACTATAGCCCTGCCTGATGGATCAAGGATGTTTTTAAAGATTTCGTCTTTCATACCTTCGGGCGTTGCCTTAATTTCACACCACCCTATTTCTTTAACATTCCCCGGATATACCCTATTACCAAGCACATGAGCAAAGAGCTGGGCACCCAGACATATACCAAGGATCCTAAGGCCTCCCTTTAGAGCATTTTCCATGGCCAGGGCCACCCTTTTAAGAAAAGGGTATTTGTCCATCTCATAAACACCCATAGGACCTCCAAGAACCACTAAGTACTCATAGCAGTCAATGGGCGGTATCTCCTCTCCAAGGCCAGCCTCCACTATTTTGTAGCTTGCCTCATTTTCCTTTAGAAACTCCTCTATAGTACCTGGTCCTTCAAGTGGTGTATTTTTTATAATTAGGACCTTCATGACTTTCTCCTTATAAGTTGTAAGCCTTTTCTCCATGTTGGCTTTCATCAAGGCCAGACACTTCGCTATCTGGGTCAACCCTTAAACCAACCAGAGCCTTTATAATGAATAGGATGATTGCTGTAGCTACAGCTACATAAACAATGGTTACACCCACCGCTATGAGTTGTATGAATAGCTGGGATGGATTTCCATAGAGAAGTCCCTTTCCTGCTTCGTTTATGGTAGGGTTGGCAAATATACCCGTGAGTATGGCTCCAATGGTACCAGCTACACCGTGAATACCAAAGGCATCAAGAGCATCATCGTAACCAAGCCTTGGTTTCAAATAGGCCACTGCAAAAAAAGGTATTATGCCAGCACAAAGGCCTATTATGAGGCTTCCCTTTATATCTACAAATCCTGCTGCAGGTGTTATGGCCACGAGGCCCGCAACTGCACCAGAGGCTAGTCCCAAAAGGGTGGGCTTCTTTGAGTAAAGCCACTCTGTAAACATCCAAGAGAGTGCAGCCATGGCTGCTGCCGTGTTGGTGTTTATAAAAGCCACAGCGGCAAGCTGATTGGAACCAAGGGCAGAACCTGCATTAAAGCCAAACCATCCAAACCACAAAAGGCCAGCCCCTACTACCACAAGTGGGAGGTTGCTCGGTACAAGCGTGGCTTCTCTACGCTTACCTAAAAGCATAGCACCTACAAGACCGGCGACACCAGCATTTATATGCACCACCGTTCCGCCTGCAAAGTCAAGGGCTCCAAACTTCATAAGAAAGCCACCACCCCATACCCAGTGGGCTATAGGAACATAAACCAAACTCATCCATAGAATAGCAAATAAAACCCATGCGGAGAACTTCATCCTCTCTATGTAAGAACCACTTACAAGGGCAACGGTTATAGCTGCAAAGGTGAGCTGGAAGGCAACAAAGATGAATTCCGGTATGGTCCCCTGAAGGCTTTTGGCCTCTACACCACTTAGAAAGAGCTTAGAGGGACTTCCTATAATACCACCTATATCTGTGTTAAAAGCCAGCGTATAGCCATAGATGATCCAAAGCACAGAAGCTATGCAGTATGCCACAAAGGACATGGCTATGGTGTTTAAGGTGTCCTTCTTTTTTGCCATGCCACCATAAAACATGGCAAGGCCCGGAAGGGTCATGAGCATAACAAGGGCAGTGGCCATTATCATCCAAGCCGAATCGCCCGTATCCAGCTTTGGAGCCTGGTCCTGAGCGAAGGACAAACTCACAAGAAGTAGTGGTATAATAGTTCCTGCGCGACGCATTCTATTTCCTCCTTTGCCCGGCTACCAAAGGTGCCGGGCGCGTTTTTAAACTATTTAAACATCAAAGTAAAGCTCAAACTCTTTGGGATGGGGTATGAACCTTATCTCATCTATTTCCTTCTTCTTGTAGTTTATCCAAGCCTCAATTAGATCTTCGGTGAAGACGCCACCTTTTAGAAGGAATTCATAGTCCCTTTCAAGGGCTTTGAGGGCTTCTTCCAAGGATCCGGGAAGCTGGGGTATATCCTTTAATTCTTCTGGTGGCAAGGAGTAGATGTCTTTGTCAAAGGCTTCTCCCGGATGTATTCTGTTTTCTATGCCGTCTATGGCGGCCATCAAGATGGCGGGAAAGGCAAGGTATGGGTTGCAGGTGGGATCTGGGAACCTTATCTCTATCCTTTTTGCCTTTGGAGATGCAGAGTACATGGGGATCCTTATGGCGGCAGACCTGTTCCTGGCAGAGTAGGCAAGCCTTACCGGTGCCTCAAAGCCCGGCACAAGCCTGTGGTAAGAGTTTATGGTAGGGTTGGTAAAGGCTGTTAGAGCTGGACCGTGTTTCAGAATGCCTCCTATGGCATAAAGGCATATCTCAGATACACCGGCATATTCAGAGCCTGCAAAGAGGTTTTTGCCCTCCTTCCATATGGAAAAGTGGGTATGCATACCTGAACCGTTATCGTTTGGAAGCACCTTTGGCATAAAGGTGGCAAACTTTCCATACTTATGAGCCACCATACGCACCACATACTTGTACAGGAAAAGTTTATCCGCTTGGTTTAGCAAAGAATCATACCTTATATCTATCTCACCTTGGCCCGCTGTAGCCACCTCGTGGTGATGGAGCTCTACCACTATGCCAAGCTGAGACATAATGGAGGTCATTTCATTCCTTAAATCTTGAAGTTTATCTAAGGGCGGCACTGGGAAATATCCTCTTTTGTTGGGTATTTTGTAGCCTGAAGAGGCTATCTCCCTGTTCCACCAGCCCTCCTCCGAATCTACCCTCCAAAAGGCGTAGTTGGAGCCTGTGCCAAACTCTATGGAGTCAAATATGAAAAACTCAGCCTCCGGTCCATAATAGGCCGTATCTCCAATGCCCGTTTGTTTTAAGTATTGCTCAGCCTTCTGTGCTATATAGCGCGTATCCCTGCCATACCTTTCCCTTGTAATGGGATCATAGATATCGCATATCATCACAAGGGTCTTGGGCTCTATAAAGGGGTCTATAAAGGCTGTGGCTGGGTCTGGTATGGCAATCATGTCTGACTCGTGAATGGACTGCCAACCTCTTATAGAAGATCCATCAAAGCCTCTACCCTCTTCAAAGGTTTCAAGGGAAAGTTCATAGGCTGGTATGGTTAGGTGTTGCCATTGGCCAAAAAGGTCGGAAAACCTTAAGTCCACATACTGGACCCCTTCCTGCTCAATGAGGCTTAAAACCTCCTCTGGTGAATACTTAGGCATTTTGTACCTCCTTTTATAAAGATTTCATATTGCCTGCTCACCCCTTTCACCCGTACGTATCCTTATAACATCCTCTACGGGTATTATGAAGATCTTTCCATCTCCAACCCTTCCAGTCTGGGCAGCTTTCATTATGGTTTGGACCACCTTCTCCACATCCTCATCTTTGACCACCACCTCAATCTTTACCTTAGGCAGGAAGTCTATAACGTACTCCGTTCCTCGGTATATCTCCGTGTGGCCCTTTTGCTGACCAAAGCCTCTTACCTCCGTGACCGTCATACCTCCTATGCCTATCTCCACCAAGGCATCTTTTACCTCGTCAAGCTTAAAGGGCTTGATTATGGCCTCTACCTTCTTCATCTTTAACCTCCTATTCACATTTTGCAAAAATGGTGCCAGTTGTAAACCGCTGGCTAATAGTTAATTTTACTACTTTCTGTAGGTGGGGGAGATTCCAGACTTGTGTAAGATTGTTTACAAAATTGTAAAAATGTTTACCCTCCTTTTGGACAAAGCCTTAGCTCCAGCGTAGCATGGGCTATGTTTTCAAAGTTTGAAATTGTCCTTTCATAATACTCTATGCTTAAGTCTTCTTCCGTTTCTATACCCAGTATGCAGGCGTACCTATTTCTACCAACTCTCAAAAGGTGTATATCGTAAACCCTGCTCTTACCATCCTCTTCTATAGCTTTTATTATCTGCTCCACAAGGGGGTTTTTACCTTCTCTATCAAGAAGGATGGATGCCGTTTCTTTCATAAGCCCTATGGACCATTTAACTATTAGGAAAAAGCCCACAAGACCCATTATGGGGTCCATAAACCAAAGGCCCAAGAGCTTACCGGAAAGAAGGCCTCCTATGGCCAGTATGGAGGTAAGGGCATCTGCAAGCACATGAAGGTAAGCCCCCCTTAGGTTAAGGTCATGGTGATGAGAATGGTCATGGTGTGTATGTTCGTGATGATGTCCATCGTACAAAAGATAGGCGCTAAGGAGGTTTACTCCCAAGCCCAAAAGGGCCACAAAAAGGGCTTCATCGTACTTTGTTTCTCCACCTTTGATCAACTTTGAAAAGGCTTCTTGCAACACCAAAAAGGAAACAAAGAAAAGCAAAATGCCGCTTGTATAGCCTCCCAACACTTCAATCTTCCATGTTCCAAAGGTAAAGCTCCTCTCCTTTGACCATCTTTTGGCAAAGTAGTAAGCAATGTAGGCTATGCCAAAGGCCAAGGCATGGGTAGCCATATGTATACCATCGGCCAAAAGGGCAACAGAGTTGAAAACATAACCTGCAACTATCTCCAAAAGCATGGTCATAAGGGTTATAAGAAGGACTATTAACACCCTTCTTTGTGTCCTGCCTTCTGGCGTATAAAAGTCATGTTCATGCTTACAAACCATGAAAAAATTATAGTTTTAAAACACGCCGGATGATAAGTTGTTTTTTTTGGTATAGGTAGTGCGGGCATCTCTGCCCGCGTTTTTGATATGTAGCATAGACATTCCTGTCTGTGTAATATGCCTTAAATACACAGGCAAGAATGCCTGTGCTACATCTGGAAAAATTGTAATGAAGTAGCTTACTCAGATTCTTCCTTAGCCAACTGAATCATCTATCCACTTTAGATAATCTTCGTTCCCCGCAACTATGGGCAGGGCTATTATCTCGGGAACTGTGTAAGGATGGACAGATTTTACACCCTTTAAGAGCTCTTCAAACTTTTTTGCAGAGGTTTTTACGACAAGAAGGGATTCCTTATCCTTTTCTATGTTTCCTTTCCACCAATAAAGGGAGTTTACCTCCGGCACAATGTTAACACAGGCACCCAGCTTGTTTTGTATTATAAAATCTGCCAACTCTTGAGCCTTTTCAACGGGGACGGTAATTAAAACCACGCAGTAGCCAAGCATGTTTTTTATTTTAATCCAACTTTCCAAGGTAAGCCAACAGGGCTGTTATGGTGGCTGGTGTAATGCCGTCAATCCTTCCTGCCTGTCCTACCGTAAGGGGTCTAAACCTCTTTAGCTTTTCCCTTGCTTCATTGGTAAGCCCGGGTACCTTATCATAGTCCAAGCTTGGGTCCAAGGGAATATCTTCAAGCTTCTTCAACCTTTCGTTTAGCTTCCTCTCCCTTTCTATGTAGGGTTCATACTTTAGCTGGATTTCCACTTCTTCCTTTACATAAGGGTGCTCCGGCACTTCAAAGCCGAAGCTTTTCAAGTCTTCTATGGAGTACTCGGCGGTAAGAAGCTGGGAGGGTGTATAGCTCTTTACATCAGAGCCTATGGCCACAGACACTCTTTGAGTTTTGTAAAACTCTACCCATCCCTCTATCTCCCTCT
>JBKBHW010000017.1:0-11736 GCA_046297555.1 Aquificaceae bacterium | reverse complement strand
TATCTCCTTTACAAGCTTGTACTGCTCTTCTGTAAGAAGCCCGAAGTTGTACCCCAGATGGGAAAGCCTAAGGAGGGCGTTATCCTGTCTTAACTGCAATCTGTATTCAGACCTTGAGGTAAAAAGCCTGTAGGGCTCCATTACCCCCTTTGTCACCAGATCATCCACCATTATACCTATATAGCTTTCATCCCTTCTTAGGTATATGGGTTCTTTTCCAAAGGCTCTAAGGGCTGCGTTTATACCAGCCAGTATACCCTGCCCAGCTGCCTCTTCATAGCCCGTTGTGCCGTTTAGATTTCCCGCATGGAAAAGTCCCCTTATCTTTTTTGTTTCAAGGGTTGGGTACAGCTCGGTGGGGGGAACTATATCATACTCTATGGCGTAGGCAGGCCTTATAAGCTCTACCCTTTCTAAACCCGGTATGCTGCGGTACATCTCCCATTGAACCTCTTCCGGTAAAGAGGTAGAAAGGCCGTTGGGATAGATCTCTATGGTGTCCCAGCCTTCGGGCTCCAAAAAGACCGTATGCCTATCCTTGTCTGCAAACTTTACCACCTTGTCCTCAATGGAAGGACAATACCTTGGACCTATGCCTTTTATAAGTCCACCGTACAGGGCAGTTCGCTGAAGGTTTTTTCTTATTATTTCATGGGTTTTGGACGTGGTGTAGGTTATCCAACATAGGGCCTGTTTTTTCCCTTTTTCAAACCAATAGGTGCCCACGGGGTCTGTCCAAAAGGAGAACTTGGGTGGTGGGTCATCGCCGGGTGCTGGCTCAAGGGAGGAAAAGTCTATGGTCCTTTTGTCAAGCCTTGCGGGCGTACCCGTCTTAAAGCGCATAAGGGGGAAGCCATGCCTTTTGTAGAAACCTTCCAAGCCCGTGGAAGGGGGCTCCCAAGCCCTACCTGCGGGAAAGGTTTTATCCCCTATGTATATAAGCCCGTTTAAAAAGGTTCCGGTGGCAACCACCACAGCCTTTGTCTTGTATTCAAGCCCAAGCTTTGTCTTTACGGCAACAACCCTTCCCCTTTCGACCAATATATCCACCACCTCATCCTGTTTTATGTACAGATTTTCTTGGTTCTCACAGACCCTTTTCATGTACTCCCTGTACAGCTTTTTATCGGCCTGAGCCCTTGGAGACCATACAGCCTTACCCTTTCTCGTGTTCAACATCTTGAACTGTATACCCGTATGGTCTATGGCTTTGCCCATTTCTCCCCCAAGAGCGTCTATCTCCCTCACCACTATACCCTTCGCTATACCCCCTATGGCAGGATTACAAGACATTTGACCTATGGTGTCCACATTAAGCACAAAAAGGACTGTCTTGGCACCCATGCGGGCACAAGCCAAAGCAGCCTCTATACCCGCGTGCCCACCGCCCACAACGGCCACATCAAACTCTTCAACCAGCATAGGAATAAAATATAAAACCTAAAAGCGTTACGCCGGGTGAAAAATTTAACCTTTATAAGGATGGTTTATGAGACGCCTATTCGTTAAACTTCTTGCGCGATAACATAAGGGCTCTTTTCTCCTCTCGTAGTTTAAGTTTATAAAAGGTAGCACAGGCATCCCTGCCTGTGAAAAAAATTAAATAAAAGACGCGGGTAAGGATGCCCGCGCTACCTACTGCTACGCAATATATCTAAGGAATTGTTCTTTTTCCTTTACCATGAAGACGCCTTTTGAGATATTAAACATCCACCAAGTTGTTTTTTAAAAAACCATAGCCTGCCTTATGGCAAGCACATCATCGGTGGCTACGCCGTCCACTCCCCTTTGAAAGAGCTCCCTTGCCTTATCCACATCGTTTACAGTCCAAGCTATCACCTTAAGCCTTAGCTTGTGGGCAAAGTCTACAGCCTTTTGGGTGGCAAGGGTGTACTTGGGCAACACAAGGGCACATCCAAGTCTCTTTGCCTCCGGTATCATGCCGGGAGGCTTTGCATAAACAATGCCTGTGGTTATTTTGCCTTTGGCCATTTCAATGGCCTCTGGATAAAAGCTTATAAGGGCTGTCCAATCTAACGCCCCTTTCTCTTCCAAAAGCCTTAGCACATCCTCCGTGTCTTCGGGATGTTTTATCTCCAAAAACATGCCCACCCTACCTTTTACAAGGTCAAGGGCCTCCTCAAGCCTTGCAAGGGAGTACCCGTCCTTATGCACCCCTTTTAAATCCTCCCACAAGCTTTCCCTTATGTTAGCCTTTACACCGTAAACCCTTTCCAAGCTCTCATCATGGCTAAGTACAAGCACCCCATCCCTTGTTCTTTGTATGTCTACCTCCACAAGGTCTGCACCAAATTTCATGGCGCTTTCTATGGATTCAAGGGTGTTTTCAAGCTCCTTGGCAGGATGGCCCCTATGCCCAACAAGTACCTTTTTTGAAAAAATTTCTAAAAGCTTCATGTGTATAATATACGCCCCTATTTGGGGCAGCCGCAAGGTTTGCTGCCATTCTTGTCTGTGCAGTATTTTAAACATACAAGCAAGAACGCCTGTGCTACGCCTTACGAAGTTATTGAATTTCTCTCCCGATGTGTGGCTTGTAATATAATAAAGATATGAAATTTAGAGCTTTGCTAATCCTTCTACTTGCTTTTCTTATCTCATGTTCTAAATCCAACTATGTGCAGGCAGAAAAGGTGCCAACCAACACTACCCCTTGCAAGGTGACGCGTGTGGTAGACGGAGATACTTTTCATTGTACTCTTTCCAATGAGGAACATATAAAAGTCAGGCTCATAGGAGTGGATACACCAGAAAAAGCAAAAAATCCAAAGGCAAAAAGGGATGCAGAAAGAAGCGGTAGATCATTGGAGGAAATAGTAAAAATGGGTAAGCTTGCCAAAGAGTTTACTAAGGAGCTTTTAGCAGAGGGACAGATAGTCTATTTGGAATTTGATGTGCAAAAAACAGACAGAAATGGAAGGTATTTAGCTTATGTGTGGCTACCGGATGGTAGGATGCTAAACGAGGTCTTGTTGAGGGAAGGTTATGCTCAGGTTTATACTATACCACCCAATGTTAAGTATCAAGAGAGATTTTTAGAGGCCCAAAAGTACGCAAGAGAAAACAACAAGGGCTTTTGGAGTATAGAAGGTTTTTATCCTACAAATTAAAATGCTTTAAATACACAGACAAGAATACCTATGCTACTCCTCAAGGTTTAAAGGCTTTCTATGGCCCACTTTAATGCGTTTATCACATGGTCCATCTGGTCAAAGTCTATCACCAAGGGCATCATAAGGACCATCACATCTCCAAGGGGTCTTAAGAAGACTCCCTTTTCCCTGCACTTGTAAGCCACTTTAAAGCCTGTCCTTTGGCCGTAGGGGAACTTTTCTCCCGTCCTTTTGTCCTTTACAAGCTCTATGCCCGCCATAAAGCCAAGCTGGCGCACATCTCCCACATGGGGAAGGTCCCAAAACTCCTCAAGCCTTTTGGAAAGGTGTTTTATCTTTGGCTTGAGCCTTTCAAGGGTCTTTTCCTCTTCAAAGATATCAAGGTTGGCCAAGGCTACCGCGCAGGCAAGGTTGTTGCCCGTGTACGTGTGTCCATGATAAAAATGCTTTAGCTCTCCAAACTCTCCCAAAAAGGCATTAAAAACCTCCTCCGTGGTAAGGGTAGCTGCAAGAGGAAGATAACCTCCCGTCATACCCTTTCCAAGGCACATAAAATCTGGACTTACCCCCTCCTGCTCACAGTAAAACATGGTACCAGTCCTTCCAAAGCCCGTTGCCACCTCATCCACTATCATGGGAACTCTGTACCTTTGGGTAAGCTCCCTTACGCCCTTCAAAAAGCCTTTTGGGAAGGGTAGCATGCCAGCCGCCGCTTGTATACCAGCTTCAAGGCTTATGGCCACTATATCATCCCTGCTTTTGAGAAGATCTTCCAGCATACCTAAAAGCTCTTCTTTACACTCCTCACAAAGTCTTCCATACCTTTCCTTACAAAATAGGTAAGGAGAAGGGAGTTTTATACTTTCAAAGAGAAGATCCTTGTAGGTGCCATGAAAGAGCTCTATACCCCCCAAGCTTACAGAACCGAGGGTGTCTCCATGGTAGGCTTCTGAGAGGGTTATAAAAACCTTTCTCTTCTCACCCTTATTTTTCCAATACTGATAGGCAAGCTTTATGGCTATCTCCACCGCCTCCGCTCCATCCTCCGAATAAAAGATCTTTGTGAGGCCCTCTGGAGATATCTCCACAAGCCTTTTTGCCAAGAGGATGGCGGGCACGTTGGAGCTGCCAAGGGTAGTGGTATGGGCTACCTTTTTAAGTTGTTCTTCAAGGGCTTTGTTTAGCTTGGGATGGTTGTGTCCATGTACGTTGCACCATAGGGAAGATATGGCGTCTATAAACCTCCTCCCCTTTGTATCATAAAGGTATACACCTTCCCCCCTTTCAAAGATAAGGTTTTCCTCCTCTCTGTAAACCTTCATCTGTGTGAAGGGATGCCAGAAGTACTCCTTGTCCCACTTTTCCAAAAGCTCGTGGTTTATCATCTACAACCTCCAAAGCAATACTACCTCTCCCTTTATCTCCGGCCTCTTTTGAAGGTTTTCCAAAACATCCTTTAACTTGCCCCTTATGTATTCTTCATGGACCTTTGTGAGCTCTCTTGCCACGCAAACCTGCACATCCCCACCATAAACTTTTTCCATATCCTGGAGGCTTTTGAAAAGCCTGTTGGGAGATTCAAAGGCTATTAGAGTGGTGTCTGTATAGGTTTTTACTTCCTCAAAGAACTTTTCTAAGCCCTTTCTTGGAAGGAAGCCCAAAAAGGCGAATCTGTCTGTGGGAAGGCCGGAGCCTACAAGGGCTGTAAGCACTGCACTTGGGCCGGGTATTACCTCCACTGGAATACCCTTTTCTACACACGCCTTTATTAGCCTGTAGCCCGGGTCCGATATAGAGGGCATGCCCGCATCGCTTACAAGGGCTACATCCTCCTTCTCAAGCAACTTTAGGACTTTTGGCACTTGCACGCTCTCCTTGGGCTCATAATAGGATATGAGCTTTTTGTCCTTTATGTTGTAGTGATTGAGAAGTATAAGGGTTCTTCTTGTGTCCTCACAGGCTATAAAGTTTACCTCCTTTAGCACTTCAAGGGCTCTCAAGGTTATGTCCTTAAGGTTCCCTATGGGCGTAGCCACCACATAAAGCTTACCCATCCTACTTCACCAAAAGAAGGGGTATGTTTATATGATGCATAACAAAGCTGGTCACACTTCCCAAAAAGAGCTCCTTTACCCTACCCTTTGAATAGGCACCCATAAAGAGAAGGTCTACACCCCTTTCCTCACAATGGGCTACTATCCTCTCCTCCACAAGCCCATCTTCCACCACCAACTCTACACCCTCTGGCACATCTATTGGACCTTCACCCACATAAAGGGCATAGACTTGAGCTTGAAATGCCTTTGAAAGCTCCAAAGCCAAGGAAAGGGCCCTTCTTGATAGCTCTCCCCCATCATAGGCAACGCAGAATTTCTTTAAATCCCTTTTATTCTCGGGCACAAGCATGATAGGGGCCTTGCTTCTCCTTGATACCACCTCCGCCGTAGAGGTCAAAAGGAAGCCTTTTACAGGCCTTTTGCCCCTCCTTCCGATGACCAAAAGGTCCTCTGGGTCTGCTTGGTTTACCAGCTCTTGATAAGGTACCCCTATGGTTTGAAAGCTTGAAACCCTTATACCCCTTTGCCTTCCCTCCGTTAAAAACTCTTCTATAAGCGCATCTGCCTGTTTTTCAAAAAAGTCCTTTACTTTCTGAGATATGCCCATATAGTAGGTAAAGCCCAATACACCAGCCAAGTCTTCTAAGAAGCTCTCCTCCAAAAGCCTGCTGTCTATAACATGTACCCCTACCACGGGAGTTGATAGCCTTTCTCCCAGCTCAAAGGCATAGTTCTTGGCATTCCACCCAGCCGGAGAGCCATCTATGCCCACCACAACCCTTTTAAATATCAAGGTTTCTAACCTCCTTGGCATACGCCTCTATAAACTCCCTCCTTGGCTCTACCTCTTCTCCCATAAGTATGGAAAAGATCCTGTCTGCCTCTGCAGCATCCTCTATAGCAACCCTCAAAAGCCTCCTCGTTTCTGGGTTCATGGTAGTTTCCCACAGCTGTTCTGGGTTCATCTCACCAAGGCCTTTGTACCTTTGTATCTCAAAAGATTCCTTTATAAGCTCCATAGCCTTGGAATAAAGCCCTTCCATGCCTTCCACTTCTACAACCCTTTTCTCATGTAATATCCTTACAGGAAAGCATAGGGAAATGCCCTCTAAAAGGGACCTGTAAGATAGAGAGGATAAAAAGTCTGCGTCTATCATAACCCTTCTACCGGTTAAAGGATCCTTGAATATAACCTCATAAGCATCTTCAAGCTTGTCATAATGGGTGTCTATGTGCATATTGGGAAGCAATTTTTCAAGGTCTTCTATCTTTTTGCTCAAAAGGGAGGAATCTCTCAGGTCCTGTTCGGTAAACTTCACCTCAAGAAGCGCCCTTATAACATCTTCACCCTTTGTTTTTATCAAAGCTCTATAACTTTCTTCAAGCTCTCTTATATTTTTAACAATCTTTGAAAGCTCTTCACCTTTATACTCTACACCTTTGCAGTCTACAAGTAGAGCTTCCTCCTCCAAGGTTTTTATAAGAATTGACTCCAATTCCCTATCATCCTTTACATATTGGACCTTTTTACCCCTTTTTACCCTATATAGGGGTGGCTGAGCTATGTAAAGATGCCCCTCTTCTATTAGTTTGGGCATGTATCTATAAAAGAAGGTCAAAAGCAGCGTTCTTATGTGAGATCCGTCTATATCTGCGTCTGTCATGAGGATTACGCGGTGGTATCTAAGCTTTGAAAGGTCAATATCCTCACCTATGCCACATCCCAAAGAGCTCACTATGGTCTTTATCTCCTCATTGGCAAAGACCTTATCAAGCCTTGCCTTTTCCACATTGAGTATCTTACCCCTAAGTGGAAGGATAGCTTGCCTTCTCCTATCTCTTCCTTGTTTGGCAGAACCGCCTGCCGATTCGCCCTCCACGATAAATATTTCACAAAGGCTTGGATCCTTTTCGGAACAATCTGCCAACTTGCCGGGCAGGCTGGAGTCCTCTAAGGGTGATTTTCTTCTAACAAGCTCTTTTGCCTTCTTTGCCGCTTCCCTTGCTAAGGCAGCCTCTATAGCCTTTTCAACTATCAGCCTAAAGATGTCTCTGTTTTTATCAAAGTACTCCGAAAGATATTCATAGGTTATGGATTCCACGATATTTTTTACATTTTGATTGCCAAGCTTTGTCTTTGTTTGACCTTCAAACTGCGGCTCTGGAACCTTACAAGATATTACAGCCACCAAACCTTCCCTCAAATCTTCACCTGTAATTGTTTCCTTTAGCTCCTTTTGAAGCTTTATATTTGGGATTACCCTCATAACAGCTTTGGTAAGGCCAGACCTAAAGCCAGTTACATGTGTTCCACCCTCTTGAGTTTTTATGTTATTAACAAAGCTTTCTATTGATTCCTTATAATCCTTTGTATAAGAAAAGGCAACATCCACATAAACCCCTTCCTTCTCTCCCTTTATCCTTATGATTTCACCAAATAAGGGCTCCTTTCCACCAAAAAGAAACCTAACAAGTTCCTCTATGCCTCTATCAAACTTAAAGGTAAGGTCCTTGCCAACCCTTTCATCAACAAGTCTAAAGGTACATTCTGGGTTAAGGTAGGCAAGCTCCCTTATACGCCTCTCTACTATGTCAAACTTTATCCTTGTGGTTTCAAAGATCTCTGGATCGGGCTTAAAGACTACCTTAGTGCCACGCTTGGTTGTATTCCCTATAACCTTTAGCTCGTAAAGTACTTCCCCCCTTTTATATTCCTGTTTATATATCTTCCCATCCCTGTAGACCTCTACCATAAGCCACTCAGAAAGGGCATTTACCACGGAGGCACCCACTCCATGAAGTCCACCCGAGTATTTATAAACCTTCTTATCAAACTTACCCCCCGCCCCAAGCATGGTGAAAACCATCTGCACCGCCGGAATTCCCGTATCTGGATGTATGTCTACAGGTATACCCCTCCCATCGTCCTCCACACTTATGGACCCATCGGCATGAATTATTACAGTTATGTGGCTGGCATAGCCAGCCATATGCTCATCTACAGCATTGTCAAGGATTTCCCATATAAGGTGGTGCAATCCCCTTTCTCCCACATCCCCTATGTACATAGAAGGCCTTAGCCTTACATGTTGAAGACCGGTTACAGCCTTTATATCTGTAGCTTGATAGTCTTCCTGAAAGGCTTTGTTTCTTTTTTCACTCATGTTTTAAAGCACCCCCAGCGGGATTCGAACCCGCGATCTCCGCCTTGAAAGGGCGGTGTCCTAGACCGGGCTAGACGATGGGGGCTTAAACCTTTAATCATTATAATACACTTTTAAAAAATTTTCAAGTGGTAGACCCTTCTTCATCAAGATAAAAAACATCATCGGATATGGGCTCGTTCCACCTCTTAAAACCGGGAAGGGCTTCTATCCTGTACCAAGCGGACCTATACCATACGCCCTTTGGCTCTCTTTTTACTGGAGCAACTTCTGCAGCTTTTGTTTCCGAATGATAATCCCAGGTTATGTAAGCGTTAAAGTCTTGGACTATATCGGTTATAGCCACGCCAAACTCTGTAGTAAGAGCTACCTGAAAATCCCTCCATCGGAAAACGGAAGAATCTCTTAGAGTAAGCCCAAAATACCCTACTCCACCATCTTCTCTAAGGGACGCTATACCCCTGCCTATAAAGGCTCTAAAGGCCGGAAGGGTTTCTGGCGGGTCTGAGACAAAAACATCAAACTGTCCCAATATCTCCTTTGGGAAAGGGTTTCTTAGGTCCCATACCCTTGCCTCTGCGTTATCTATGCCAAGCTCCTTAAAGATCCTGTTGTCAAAGTCTATAAGCCTTTTGTCTATATCTATGACCAAAACACTTCTTGCCTTTCTAAAGAGGGCAACTGCCAAGCCTGTAAGATCATCCTCCGCACCAAGCACAAGAATATCCTTATTCCTCACATCACCTCTTGAGTCCATAAAGAGAACCCTTGCCACCGTTGTTTCTGGAGTGACAGAGCCTTGATCGTAGTCCCTTATGGCCTTGGGCCTATCCTTTGTAACTTGCAAAAACTCCCTATAAAAGTCTATGTTGACATAGAAGGGAATGCCCCTACCTTCGCAGGCTTGACATACATACTCCACATAGGGTTCTATCCCCAGATCCCTTACCAGATCAAAGCCCTTTTGACTTAATCTTATGTTCTCTTCATCATCTATAAAGGCAATACCCTCTTCTATCAAGGCTTTTATTATGCCAGAGGCTGCAGGCACGGGAAGGTCCGACATATCCACAATCTCCCAAAAATCTCCGCTTTTCAATATGGCAGAAAGCACCCTCTCTACATTTTTCTTGTAAACTCTCACACCGGCTATCTCTCTTGACTTGTTTGCAATTCCTACAAGAAGGCTCAATATGGCACCTCCTAAGATAATTTAAGCCTTATAATTATATCACACATACGCCGGGTGAGAAATTGTCTTTTGGGTGGATGTGTCATACTTTTGATTTAGGTCTATTGCGTATGCGTAATAGTAGGTATTGCGGGCATCCATGCCCGCATTCTTTGATTAAATTTTATGTAGCATAGACATTCTTGTCTGTGAAGTGCTTTTCACACAGGCAAGAGTGCCTGTGCTACGTCCTATTATGCAATAAGTCTAAAGAATTTCTCATCCAGCATATAAAATAAGAATAGGTATACTTCTTAATGAGAAACATGACAAGAAGAAGCTTCCCATTGATAAATTTAGAAGTTCATAGAGTAAGCGAGTATGTAGCTGAAGCTTGCTGTAAATTAGCCCAAAGTTATGAGATTAGATATGTACCAATTACCTGAAGAAGCTGTAAGAAAGTATTTAACAGATAAGGCTATAGAAGTACCTCAAAAAAGGTTAGATTCCATAATTGTAGAGTTAAGATCTTGGCTAAAGCCATCTGTTGAAGGGTCTGGCGTTGTGAAAACACAAAAGGGTGATTTCACCCTTTTACACCCCCACTACGGAGAGCCATACCATAGCCTTTCGGCCGGCGCCATAAACGAATGCCTTGAAAAGTTTTTAAACCCTTCTGGGCTTTTGGAAAGGGCACAAAGGCTTAAAAAGGTAAGCATCTTAGACGTTGGCTTTGGACTTGGTTATAATGTGGTGGTGGCCATCAAAAAGTTGAGAGAAGCAAACCCGCTTGTAGAAATAGAAATCATCTCCCTTGAAAGGGAAATACCCTCCCATATACCGCCCATGCCAGAAGAGTTTAGTAGCCTTCACAAAAGGATTTTGGATAAGCTTCCTAAGTTTGAAGAAGATGGCATAAGCTTTAGTCTTTACCTTGGAGATGCCAGAGAAAGCATAAGGAAGATAAAAGCCTTTGAAGCTGACGCAGTCTTTCATGACGGCTTTTCGCCTTACAGGAATCCAGAGTTGTGGAGCTTTGACTTTCTAAAGGAGGTAAAAAGGCTTATGCATCAAGAGGGTGTATGGGTCTCCTATACCTCTTCCTTGCCCGTAAGAAAAGCCCTCAAAGAACTTGGCTTTAGCCTTTCTACAACAAAGAGCATAGGTAGGAAAAAAGGGGGGACAAAGGCCTACTTTAGCCATATGGATAAACTATCCTATGAAGAGGGGAAAAAGCTGAGCACCTCACCCTACGCCATACCCTTTTTGGACAAAGACCTAAAGAGAGAGCCTCTTGAGATACTTATAGATTACCGTGTGAGGGTTGAGCTTTTAAAAATGGCCCAGGGCGGATTTGAACCGCCGACACCCCGGTTTTCAGCCGGGTGCTCTACCAACTGAGCTACCGGGCCTTCTGCATATTATTATAATATAACTTTTGGAGAGGGGAAATCTTAGTATTTTTTCTACTTTTCCTTCTTATAAGCTCCTGCGGTGATGTTTTTGTAGAAAAGGACCTTCTTAAAAGACCTAAGGCAAAGCGCTGCTCTGATTGCCACATCAGGTGGATCCTGGAATAAAACCTGTTTTGAGATCTGAGTTTAAAGAGGATGGTGTTTCATGTATAGCTTGTCATTTCAAAGAAAGCACAAAGGCGATGCATGGTCCCCACGAGGTTTGGTCCCCGCCGCACCCATCAAGACAAGACCTTAACTATACAAAGGCTTTTTTCTGTGCAGGTTGTCATCAAGAAACCTATAAAGAGTGGCACCTTGCAAAGGTTCAAAAATCCTGCCAAGATTGTCATATGCCCTACTTGGGAGAAAAAAGGATTGTTCAAAAGTTTCCCTTTGAGTACTTTCATACCAAAAAGCCCAGGCATGACCATAGCTTTCCTGCGGGAAAGGCAAAGCCAGAAGATATTATCGTTGAGTTGGAAAGGGGCACAAATCTAAGGTTAAAGGTTGTGAACGTTGGAATTCCTCATAATCTTCCTACGGCGGACCAAGGCGATCCAAGGCTTTACATAATAATAGATGCTCTCCTGCCAACAGGGGAAAAGGCGAGGGTAGTTAGGACTCTCTCTTACCAAGCAAAAAATGCGCTTGTCTACAAAAAACCAACTTATATAGACCTACCATGGCAGGAAGTGGAGCATTTGGTTGTAAAAATAGAAAGGAGGTTGAGCTAGAAGAAAGAAAGGGAAAATA
>JBKBHW010000016.1:30011-37797 GCA_046297555.1 Aquificaceae bacterium | reverse complement strand
AGGAAAAAGCCAAAAACTTTTTAAAAGTTGCTTTGGAGAAAAATCCCTCCGAGGAGCTTTTGGCGGAGGCCATATATAGTACAATAGAGAGCTCCGACAAGGACTTAGCCCTTTATTTGGAGAAAAACTATAAACATCTTAAAAACAAAATGCCTCAACCTTTTGCGGTGTTATATATGTTTTTACAAAATTCTCAGTCTGCTTTGCAATTAATACAAGTTGTTAAAAGGGAAAGCGTAGAAGAGCTCTTGTTGTATGCAGACACTCTTAGTCTTTATGGAAGGGAATTGGAGGCAGAAAAGATAAGGCTTTTGACACTTAGAAAGCTTGCTAATAATTTGGAAGATGTATACTCAGACCCCGTTAAACTAAGCGCCTATTTAAGAGCAGGCATAAATTACCTACCCATTAGCATGTTTATGGATGCTCTAAAGGTAGCCCAAAAGACCTTGACACCCGAGGTTTATGAGGATGTTTATCATAGCTATCTTATATCAAAGGATCAACAGGACAAGCTTTATTATAAGAGAAATATCCAAGGAAAAAGGTTAAAGCCATGGATGGATTTAAACATTGCCTTGCTTTATGATGACAGAGATTGGCAAGGAGAATTGTTGGAAAAGGATTCAGAGATACTTCCTATAAGGGATAGAGTGGAAGCCTTAAGAAGGACTGGACAGCTTAAAAAGGCAGGACATTATGCCTTCAAAGGATTGGAAGAAAACAGAGAGGATTATCTTTTGTATAAACAATTTAGGGACTTGGCGGTGGAGAGCTACTCTAAACTTGAAAACACTTTGTCTTACACCAGGTTTAGTGATGTGAATTTTCTAAGGAATGAATTTGGTTTAAGGCATTATGTTGCCAAGGGCTTTTACTTGCAATACGGATCCACAAGCTGGTTTAAACTTTCCAATAGAAACAATCTCTTAAGAGATGTCAGAAATGTTTATTACAATGAATTAAAGCTTGCAAAGATCTCAAACAGAGGAAGGTTTGAAGCGGGTATATCTCATCTGTCCTCCTTTGAAAATGTTCTTGGTGCCTCTGCTTCTTACAATCTTTATCTTTCCAACAAATCCTATGCAGGTTTTGGTATATCCCTTAATAGACCTTCTTATGAAAGCATTTATATGCTTCAAGCCGGAATGAAGGACAGTCTTAATGCCTCCTTCCAGCACAGGTTAAGCAATAGACTTGGGTTTACTGTGGACACATCTTATGAAAGGTATAAATCACAAGATGGCAAGGCTATAGGTACAGGTTTTGTAAGCTACGCCGAGCTTTATTACAAGCTAAGAGTGGGTTATCCCGATTATACCTTTAGGCTTTTCACAACCAACAACTTCTTTAGGGAAAAGAATAAAGATAAGGGTGTGATAAATAGAGTGTCTTTGATACCAAACCCCGATGTGCTTCCCGAAAGCTATAGCCTTGTTGGCCTTGGCTTTTCCTTTGGCTTTGAAAACAGGGATAGCTATACAAGAGTGATAAGACCCTTCTTTGACAGTAGCTTGAGCCTTGATAGCTTATCACGGTTAAATATAAGTTTTTCTGGTGGTTTGGGCGGTGCCCTTTTTGGACAGGATAATCTCTCTTTGGGCTTGTCTTATACCAGCAACTTCATGAGAAGTACAAAGCCTTCCTTGGAAGGCTTCCTTAAGTATTTGAGGCTATACTAAGTTGAAGGCAAGGTCCTTGGATGATATAATATAACTTTATAGGGTCGGTAGCTCAGCTGGCAGAGCAACGGACTCTTAATCCGTGGGCCGAGGGTTCGACTCCCTCCCGACCCATTTAAAGATAACTGCGGCGAGGGGTGGAAGGGTTAGCCTTACAGAAAAGAGCCTGTTATGAAAGGGAATTTTTTCTGCGTATACTCCTCCAAGGTTTCCCAGATTGCTACCGCCGTATATTTCCGAGTCGGTGTTTAAAAGCTCTTTCCAAAAGCCTTCCCTTGGAACACCTATCCTATAGTCAAAGCGAGGCACCGGTGTAAAGTTGCATACCACAAGCAGCATCTCCCCATCCGAGGATTTGCGCAGGTAAGATATGATGCTTTTCTCCCAATCGTAAAAATCTATCCATTCAAAGCCCTCCGGTTCACAGTCCAGCTCATGCAAAGCCCTTTCCTGTCTGTAAAGACTGTTCAGATCTCTTACAAGCCTTTGAATTCCCTTGTGCTTTTCATAGTCTAAAAGGTGCCAGTCAAGGCTCTCCTCATGGTTCCATTCTTTCCACTGGGCAAACTCCCCACCCATAAAAAGAAGCTTTTTGCCCGGATGGGTCCACATGTAGACAAAAAGAAGCCTAAGGTTTGCAAACTTTTGCCAGTAATCACCCGGCATTTTGGATATAAGGGAGCCCTTTCCATGAACCACCTCATCATGAGAAAGAGGGAGGACAAAGTTTTCTGAAAAGGCATACCATATGCTAAAGGTAAGCTGGTTATGATGGTATTTTCTGTATATAGGGTCTTTGGACATGTAAAAGAGGGTATCGTTCATCCATCCCATGTTCCACTTGAAGCCAAAGCCAAGCCCTCCAAGGTAAACAGGCCTGCTGACCATAGGAAAGGTGGTAGATTCTTCCGCAAAGGTTTGAACACCTTCAAAGCTCCCATAGAGGCATACATTTAGCTTTTTTAAAAAATCTATAGCTTCCAAGTTTTCTTTCCCGCCGTATTGATTTGGCACCCATTCGTTGCGGGAATAGTCCAGATATAGCATGCTTGCCACCGCATCTACCCTTAGACCGTCCGCATGGTATTTATCAAGCCAGAAGTGGGCGGAGCTAAGGAGAAAGGACCTAACTTCTCCCTTTGAGTAGTCAAAGATATAGCTTTTCCAATCGTGATGCCATCCCTTTCTCCAATCCTCATACTCATAAAGGTGTGTGCCGTCAAAGTAGGCAAGGCCATGCCCATCGGTGGGGAAATGGGAAGGCACCCAATCAAGGATAACACCTATACCCTGCTGATGAAGATAGTCTACAAGGTACATAAAATCTTGGGGTGTGCCGTAGCGAGAGGTGGGGGCAAAGTAGCCCGTTATCTGATAGCCCCACGAGCCGTAAAAGGGATGCTCCATAACTGGCAAGAACTCCACATGGGTAAAGCCCATCCTTTTTACATAATCTGCAAGTAAGGGAGCTATTTCTTTGTAAGTTAGCCATCTGTTGTTTTCTTCGGGCACCCTTCTCCAAGAGCCAAGATGGACCTCGTATATGCTTATGGGAGCCCTGTGATGGTTTAGCTTCTTTCTTTGGTTCATCCATTCCTGATCCTGCCAAGAATACTTTAGATCCCAGACTATTGAGGCGGTGCCCGGCGGCGTCTCTTGTAAGAAGCCAAAGGGGTCTGCCCTGTCTGTCCAATAGCCCCAGCTTGTGTACAGATGGTATTTGTACCTCTGCCCCTTTTTTACACCTTCCACAAAGCCTTCCCATATGCCTGAATTGTCCTCCCTCTTCTTCAAGGGCAAGGAATGCTTGTCCCATCCGTTAAAGTCTCCAAAGACAAAAACCTGTTCCGCATGGGGAGCCCAGAGGGCAAAGTAAGCCCCATCTTCAAAAAGATGACAGCCAAGCTTCTCATAAAGCCTGCAATGAGAACCTTCCCTAAAAAGGTACACATCGTAATCCGTTATAAGAGAAAAATCATGGCAGACCCTCATGTAGAATGATTTTATTTTATCTTTGAACCGTTACCTTCTTATTTCAAAAACCTGCGGGATCATCAAGGCATAGCCTTGTAGCTGCCAGTGTATTATTTCTGTGATGGCGGAAGGTACAAGCTCCACAAAGGGATAAAAGTCCTTTTCAGAAAAGCCATAAATCTGCTCTGCAGCCATCTTACACACCTTAAACTTAACACCGTACATGCTCAAGCTTTCCATCCTTTCCACTATATCCGCATATTGGTCCTTGTTTTTCATAGTAAAAACTGGGAGCTCCCTTCCATGAGAAACCACCACGATGTCTATGTCCTCCGGGCTAAAGTTGTAAGGTGGATTGGTAAGAACGTATATAACATTGGATATCCAACCGAGGGCTGGCCTTAACTTTTCCGGATGATCAAGGAAGATTTCGTAAACCACCTTAAAGGGCCTTTGATAGGGCGTCTGGACCAACTTGCCATGCTGCTGGGCAAAGGCCAAGGAAAAAATTAAGAGTATGAACAATATTTTTCTCATTACCACACCTCCCTACTATAATATTTAGCCTTGTATGGTTAAAATCAAGTTTTGCGGTTTTACCCTTGAGGAGGACATAAGAAAGGCTGTAAAGCTTAAAGTAGATTATGTAGGGATGATCCTTTATCCCAAAAGTCCAAGGTATGTAAGCTGGGAAAGGTTGGAAGAACTTTTGAAAGCTGCTGAAGGTGTAAAAAGGGTGGCGGTGATGGTAAACCCTACTTACCAAGAAGCAAAAAGAGCTCTTGATCTTGGCTTTGACCTTATACAGCTTCATGGAGAAGAAAGTTTGGACTTTGCCAAAGCCCTTGGGCTAAACAGGGTTATCAAAGCCTTTAGGACTTGTCCCGGTCTTTCTTTGGAGGAAGGATGGAAAGGATGCCACGGTGTGCTTTTGGATGCTTGTTCTAACCAATATGGTGGAAGTGGAAAGAAATCCGATTGGGAGCTTGCAAAAAGCTTGGTGGAAAAAGGCTTTAGAGTATTCCTTGCCGGTGGTTTAAAAGCGGAAAGGGTTGGAGAGGCCATAAGGAGGGTAAAGCCCTACTGCGTAGATGTGTCTTCTGGTATAGAAAAGGAGGCGGGTGTAAAAGATCATAAAAAGATGGAGGAGTTTGTAAATGCAGTTAAAAACGCACTTAAAGATTGACAAAAGCCTCAGCGGAGAGGTGCTGGAACTTTCCGAGGGTTATGCAAAGGTTGGGCTAAGAACCGATGAAAGGATGGTGGCTGACGAAAAAGGACTTATACACGGCGGCTTTATCTTTTCTTTGGCAGATTTTTGTGCAATGGCGGCGGTTAACGAGCCCACCGTTGTCTTGGCTCAAGCCAATATAAAGTTTTTAAAGCCTGTAAAATTGGGAGAGGAGCTCTTGGCAGAGGGGAGGGTGGAAAGGTCGGAGGGAAAGAAAAGATGGGTAAAGGTGGAAATAAAAAGGGGGGAAGAAAAGGTGGCAGAGGGAGAGTTTTTTTGCGTAGTGCCAGAAAGGCATGTCTTATGTCAGTAGCTGTAAACTCCCATCTGCCTTGCCAATTGCTTTAGCCTCTCTATCCTTTTTTCCGTGGATGGGTGCGTGGAGAAAAGCTCCCATATGCCCTGACCTGAGAGGGGGTTTTCAATAAAAAGATGGGCTGTTCCTTGGTTTACCTCCGCCGGTATTTGATAAACATAGTTGTGGATCTTTTCTAAGGCGCTTGCCAAGGCAAGGGGGTCTCCGCTTATCCTTGCTCCCGTTTCATCAGCCATGTACTCCCTTGAACGGGATATGGCCATTTGTATTATGGTGGCTATTATGGGGGTTATTATGATCATGGCTATGCTGGCTATGAGGGATAGGGGGTTGTTGTTGTTTTCGTTGTCCCTTGAGTGGCCAAAGATAAGAGCCCACTGAAGCATACTCACAAGGTAAGATATGGCACCGGCTATGGTGGCCGCCATGGTTGCCACCAGCACATCCCTGTTTTTTATATGTCCTATCTCGTGGGCAAGCACGCCCCTTAACTCCCTCTCATCCAAAAGCCTGAGTATGCCAGAAGTGACAGCCACAGCGCCGTTGGAAGGACCTCTTCCCGTGGCAAAGGCGTTGGGCTGTTCCATAGGTACCAGATATATCTTTGGCTTTGGTATGTTTGCCCTTTGGGCAAGCTCTTCCACCATCCTGTGTAGCCATGGAGCTTCCTCATAGGGGATTTCCCTTGCACCGTACATAGCCAACACTATCTTGTCGGAGAACCAGTAGGCTATAAAGTTCATAACACCCGCAAGCAAAAGGGCAATAGTCATACCCACCTTGCCACCTACTAAATTTCCTACAAACAAGAAAAGACCCGTTAAAGCTCCAAGCAGTATAACACTCCTTATGGCGTAGCCCATGCTTTTTCCTCTGTCTCCAAGCCTTCAAACAGGCTTGGGCTGGGGTATTTATATCCCGCCTTTCTTGAGGTGTGGACTACCCCAGCAGGCGGCATTAGTCCACACCTTTTTGTATAAAAATAAACATTAGGCTATACAATGTCAAGAAGCTTAGCCGGGTAAGAAATCAATAGACTTATTGCATAATAGGACGTAGCACAGGCATTCTTGCCTGTGGATTTAAGAAGTACCTCACAGACAAGAATGTCTATGCTACATAAAATTTAATCAAAGCCACGGGCAAGGATGCCCGCACTACCTATATGATTGCTCAAAACACAGAGGTGGGGCTTTGTCGCCTCTACATTTAGAGTGTTTTGAAGCAAAAATATGGCATGCTCCTTGAGAAGCTTGATTTTTGAAAGAAGTTGCCTATATTCTATTTTAGCAAATATATGATGGTAGAAAGGGTAGAAGAGAAGCTGGATTTGGGTAGTTTTGATGAGAAGTTTTATGCTATAGTAGGCAGGGGGGATGAAAACCTAAAATACTTTTCTCAGATATTTGATGTAAAGATCTCTGCCAAGGGCACAGAAATAATCATCAGGGGTGAAGAGGATAAGGTAAGGCTGGTGTATGATTTTCTAAAGGATATAATAAAAGACCTTAAAAGCTCCACTTTGACCCCCCAAGAGGTCAGAGAGAGGGCTAAAAACTATCTTCAGTCAAAAACCAGCATAGAAGCGGGTTTAAAGGAAGAGGTTATACTCATAACCCATAGGAAAAAGGCTATAGTTCCCAAAACACATACCCAAAGCCTGTATATTGACGCCATTAAGAACAACGATATAGTCTTTGGCATTGGGCCCGCTGGGACGGGCAAAACATACTTAGCCATGGCAATGGCTCTTGCGCACCTTAAGGCAAACAAGGTTAATAAGATAATACTTACAAGACCGGCGGTAGAAGCTGGCGAAAAGCTCGGCTTTCTACCCGGGGGCATAGCCGAGAAGGTGGACCCTTATTTGAGGCCACTTTATGATGCCCTGTATGATATGGTGGATTACGATAAGGCAATTTATATGCTTGAAAGGAACATAATAGAGATTGCGCCCCTTGCTTTTATGAGGGGCAGAACCCTCAACGATGCCTTTATCATACTGGATGAAGCCCAGAATTCAACCAAGGAGCAGATGAAGATGTTTCTTACAAGGATAGGCTTTGGGTCAAAGGTGGTGATCACTGGAGACATTACACAGATAGACCTTCCCAAAAGGGAGCAATCTGGGCTTTTGGAGGCTGTCAAGGTGCTAAGGGGTATAGAGGGTATTAGCTTTGTATGGTTCAAAGAAGAGGATGTGGTAAGGCATCCCATAGTAGCAAGGATCATAAAGGCTTATGAAGAGTTTGAAAGATCAAAGGAAGAACAGGGTACTGGTAAGGAAGGAGAAAGGTAGGCTTTCCATCAGATGGATTAAGCGTTTAATCAATAAACTATTGGACATACAGGGACTCAGAGGTGTGGAGTTAAGCCTTTACCTCACCGATGATAAGGTTATCAAAGATTTAAACAAAGCTTACAGAGGCAAGGATAGGGCTACAGATGTACTTTCTTTTATCTTTGATGAGCCGGCAGGCCATTATAGGCTTTTGGGAGAGATAGTCATATCTGTAGATACAGCTCAGAGGCAGGCTCGGGAGATAGGTCATAGCTTTGAAGATGAAATAAAAAGGCTTATTA
>JBKBHW010000016.1:0-29912 GCA_046297555.1 Aquificaceae bacterium | reverse complement strand
TACATGGTTTTGTGCATCTTTTGGGATACGACCATGAGCTTGGGGGGGAAGAAGAAAGAAAGTTCAAAGAGCTGGAAGAAAGGCTTTTGAATTCTCTATAATCTTCCTTATGCCCAATTATGTAATGCTTTTGTCTTTTGTAGGGACCAACTTCCATGGTTGGCAAATACAGCCCCAGTTGAGAACAGTTCAAGGTGTACTAAAAGAAAGCATAGAAAAGGTATTTCAAGAAGATATAAGGCTTGTAGGATGTTGTAGGACTGATGCGGGGGTTCATGCAAAGGAGTACGTGGCAAACTTCCACGCAGAGCGCGTTTTTGATACAAACACACTGCTTAAAGCTCTCAATTCTTTACTTCCAGAAGATATAGGGATAAAAGAGATTTGGGTTCAAGAGGGCTTTAATGCACGGTACAGCGTAAAGGGTAAGGTTTATCTCTATAGGATTATGAACACCCACGCCAGAGACCCTTTCCTTGAACCCTTCTGCTGGAGGATCCCCTACAAACTTGACTATGAAAGGATGGCTCTTGCTTCCGAGCTTTTTATAGGTCTACATGACTTTTCTGCCTTTGCCAAGCTGGAAGAAGAAAAGAACACCCTTATAAACATTGAAGAGGTGATTTTAAAAAAAGAGGGTGAATTAATAGAGTTTAGAATTAGGGCAAGGAACTTTTTAAGGTATATGGTAAGGAGGATTGTGGGTAGCTTGGTGCAGGTAGGTCTAAGAAAACTGGAATTGGAAGACTTAAAGAATTATCTATCGGGCAGGGGCCCTTGCCCCTACACCGCCAAGGCCAAAGGTCTAACCCTTGAAAAGGTCATACTTTAAGGGCATTTGTTAGCATCATGGGGTGGGCTGTCTACAATATCAAGGAAGGCTTCAAAAGGACCCATATTCTTCATGGCAACGCCTTTAGGACCCTGAAACTTTAACCTTCCAAACATCATAGCCTTCATAGGTCCATAATCTTTGCTTCCCATTTCAAGCCACCTTTTTGTCTCTGCATACATAAGGAAATCATCCCTTCCCATCTTATCCTTGGCAGCGCCGCCATATACACATATAGCCTTACCACCTTCATTCTTTATGGTTAGCTGTATCTGCTTTGCCTTTCCACAGTCCTCTCTATAAATAAAAATCTTTCTTTCTGGGACTGCTGTCCAACTTTCACTTTTACCGAGCTGGTCCACAAGCTGTGGCGTGCTGTTCCACACTTCACACAAAGCCTTTGCGTACTCCTCACCCATAAAGACTGGTGCTGACATGGCCATAGTGCTTATGCCCAGAAGTGTTAAGTAAACCTTTCTCATTTTAAACCTCCCATAAAGTTGTGTACCTTTCAAAGATATCACATACAGATTGCTTTTTCTATCACATTTTCTTATTATCTGATAAGATATAGGAATGTGCTTATATAGTTATAAAGTAGACATTCACCCAACTATTTCCGTTCCTACTCCCTCTTGCGTAAAGACTTCCAAAAGTATGGAGTGGGTTATTCTTCCGTCTATTATATGAACCTTTTTAACACCAGCCCCGATGGCCTCTAAGGCGCTTTTCACCTTTGGCAGCATACCGCCTTTTATAACGCCCTCCGATATAAGCCTTAAAGCCTCTTCCTTTCTAAGGGTGGATATTAGCCTGCCTTCCTTATCCCTCACTCCTTCCGTGTCTGTAAGGAAGATGAGCTTTTCTGCCCTTAGGGCCTTTGCCACCTCGGAAGCCACAAGGTCTGCGTTTATGTTGTAAGCCTCTCCATCCTTTCCCACGCCCACGGGGGCTATTACAGGAATATAGCCCTTTTCCATAAGGGTCTGCAGAAGTTCCACATTTATGTCTTCCACCTGACCTACATAGCCTATGTCTTCTTCTGGGACTTCTAAGCCCAGTTCTCTAAAGTAAGCCTCTTTATCCAGCTTTCTTGCCTTTATGAGCTGCCCGTCCCTTCCAGAAAGACCCACCGCATATATGTTTTTGCCACTGTGCCTGTTTATAAGTGCTACAATATCTTTATTTATATCACCGGAAAGGACCATCTCCACCACATGCATGGTCTCCTCATCCGTCCTTCTCATACCACCCACAAAATGCGGCTTTATACCAAACCTCTCCAAGGTTTGACTTATCTGCGGACCGCCACCATGTACCACAACCACCCTTATACCCACATACCTCAAAAGCACCACATCCTTGGCAAAGTTTTCCCTTAGGCCATCCTCCGTCATGGCCGAGCCGCCATACTTGATAACAAAGGTTTTTCCATAAAACTCCCTTATGTAAGGAAGGGCAGATTGGAGCACCTTTGCCTTAAAAATAAGGTCTTCTATCATGGCTATAGAGCCCTCTTTACCTTTTCTATATCTTCCACCCTCTCCACATTAAAGACCCTTACCTGTGGCACCGTTTGCTGGATAAGTTTTGAAAGCACATTTTTTGGACCTATTTCTATAAAGGTATCTACACCTTGCTCTACCATGTATAACACGCTTTGGTACCACCTTACGGGAGAAAAGATCTGTCTGTAAAGGTTCTCCCTTATCTCTGGAGCCATGCTATAAGCCCATGCCGTGTAGTTTTGGACCAAGGGTATGCTAAGGTTTTTTATGGGTGTCTGAGCAAGCTTTAGCCTAAAGGCATCTGCCGCCGGCTTCATCAAAGAACAATGGGAGGGCACGGAAACCTTTAAGGGTATTACCTTTCCCCCCATCTCTTTGGCTATCTGGCTTGCCTTTTCTACCGCTTCCCTTTCCCCAGATATGACCGTTTGCTCGGGAGAATTGTAGTTGGCTGGCTCTACTATGCCCACTTCTTGAGCAAGCTTACAAGCCTCTTCCACCTTTTCTGGTGTCAGCTTAAGCACCGCCGCCATGGCACCCTTACCCTCCGGCACCGCCTCCTGCATATACTTTCCACGTAAATGGGCAAGTCTTACCGCCTCAAAAAGCTCCACACCACCGGCTACTGCAAGGGCTGTATACTCTCCAAGAGAGTGGCCAGCCACAAAGTCTGGAACTGGAAAGCCTTGAGATTTTAAAACAGCATATAGGGCAAGACTGGTGGTAAGGATGGCTGGTTGGGTGTTTATGGTCCTGTTTAGGTCCTCTTCTGGGCCTTTAAAGATTATTTGACTAAGGTTGTATCTTAGGGCAGCTTCTGCACTATGGAAAACATCTGCCGCCTCGGAAAACTCCTTATAAAAGTCATAGCCCATACCCACATACTGAGAACCTTGTCCCGGAAATACATAGGCTATCTTTCCCATAAGCTCCTTATTTTAACCCAATTCTTTGAGCTTTTCTCTAAGGAAATCCCAACTCCACCAGGTGGCTTCATGCACCGGCATGTTTTTGCCTATGTTTTCTTCACTTCCTTCTACCCATACAATCTTGCCATCGGTTAGAAGCTTAAAGTTCCTAGTCCTTGATGACCATCTCCAAAAATTATGTGGTCCAATGCCGAGGGCCTTTTTAAAAACTTCAAGCTCATTAGGCAAAAGAGGTCTTCCTTGCATGCTTTAATTATAACCGCCTATACAATTCTAACCCCTTTTCAATGGCAAAAAGAACGTCCTTTTCACTTTGAAGGATCACGCACCTTACCCATGGATGATGGTGGTAAGAAGGTGGAAAATCTTTGACAAATATTGCGAGGGTAGGAACTTTTAAAGCTACGGACATATGATAAGGACCGCTATCTGTGGATATAAAGAGAGAACAAGATCTTATAAGGCCTGGCAATTCCAGTATGTCTGTAGCTCCAGCAAGGTCATAGGCAGGTAAAGTATAATCCTTGAGAAATTCTTCGTTTATATCCTTCTCAAAGTGAGCACCTGTAAGTATAAGTATGGAACCTGTGCTTTTCTGAATACTTTCAACTACCTTTCTCAATAGCCCTATATTTGGGCGTTTCCAAAGAGCATCTGGTGTGCCACATCCTATATTTAGTCCTACAAGGTCAGACCCCTCTGGAATTCCGAATCTCTTACGGAAATTTTTCCTAAAGTTAATAGCTTCTTCTGTTTCTTCCAGTTCTATAGGAATATTATCTCTATCTATTCCCAAGGCGGTTAGAACCACAAAATACCTATCGGTGTAGTCTGCAGTTTTTAGTACCTTTTTAGACGATGATGAATACATACTGTAAAAGAACTTTCTAAAAGGGATTTCTGCTATGCCCAAAGTTGGAATTTTGTATCTTATACGTGCATAAAGGCAGAGTACCGAACTTTTGAGTCCATGAGGTTCAAAATCTATGATAAAATCTGGTTTTACTATCCTTAGAACTTGTTCAAATTCCCTTATAATCCTTTTCCAATCCTTTAAGCCTCTTATCCTTTTATCAATAAGGTGAAAAGAGGACAAAAGATAATGTTTAGATATTAGCTTTTCGGAAACATAACCCTTATCTTTTGTAAGGAAAAGAAGGTGCAAATTAGACTCTGGAAACCTATTTTTGAGGGCTCTCCAGCTCGCACTAGCTCTTAATAAATCACCAATACCAGCAGAGTGACCAATTAGCGCGAGTATATCCTTAGGGTCTCTCATACTGCTCTACCATCCTAAACCACAAGAAATACAAGGGCAATAAGGCATCCCAAAAGCCTGTAAATAAAGAACCTACAAACATTACTGAGGGCATAAGTAAAAAGGGAATGACCAAGAAGTCTGTTAGCCTGTACCTAAAGAGGAAAGAGTAGTACTTCCAATATAACCAAAGGATGGCAAAAAGGCCCAGAAGGCCCTTTTCTATAAACTCGGATACAAAAAGTACAGACTCATAGCCCACGGCAGATTTTATGTACAGTCCCTCCCTTTCCTCTGGTTTAAGGCCATGTCCTATCAAAAGTGGGATGATATTTGCCTCTTTTACATCCCTTTCTATTACCATAAGGCCAGACCTTAAATTAGCCCACCTTAGGCTGGATATAGCATCCAAAGTTTTATCCTCCAGCCTCTCTTGACCTGTTAAAACCTTATAAAAAACTTGAAACCTTTCATCCTTTTTTACAAAGTTGTATGAAAAGATGGCACCAAATGAAAGGGAAAGCAAGGCTATTAATATCATATACCTAAGTTTTATAACACTCCTAAGTAAGAAGATAAGCAATATTAAAGTTGCAATAAGACCAAGTACGGTAGATCTTCTGAGTGTAAAAAATACAATTGATATAAAAACAAAAAAGGCAAAAAGCCACCAAACCCTTTTTGTTTTTAGATATAAGGCCAAGGCAGAAAGGCTAAAAAGAGAGTAAAATGTAGCCACTTCAAAAACACCACCCCATATTGGGGCCACTGTACCTTTGTAATGATATTTATAAAACACCACAGGTAGCAGAAAAAGGCCAATAATGTTAAGGATAAGGTTTAACCTATACAGATAATTTTCGTTAACTTTTACCTCATCGCCACCAAAGTAAAGAAAAAGGAATACACTTCTTTCAAAGGCTTTGTTCAAAAGGTGTGGTGCGTACATTAAAGTTGAAAGCAAAGTTGGAACTGCGTGAACCAAAAGGGGCAAAGAAAGCTCACCTCTTAGGCCTTTCCTTTTCCTAAAACATACAATGGCTATGTAAATTAGACCAAGGATGATTGCACCTTCAAAGGCGCTAATTGACAAAAAAGATAATATGGTTAGCAAGATTAGGAAGGAATTCATTTATTAAATTATAAAGCCTTTTTCTTCCCAATCTGTGATATTTTATTGTGGAGTTCTCTTAGCTTTTCCTTAACAAGCCTATGAAACCTATCTGCCTCAATTCCCGTTAGTACCTCTATGGCATCGTCAACGGTATCCACCGTGTATATGTGAAATTCACCCTTTTCAACACTTTCAATTACCTCATCCCTCAAAATAAGGTTGTCATAGTTTCTTTTGGGGACTATAACCCCTTCAACACCCTTTAGACCCCTTATCTTGCATACTTTATAAAAGCCTTCTACCTTTTCCTTTATGCCTCCCACAGGCTGTACATTGCCCAGCTGGTCTATTGGAGCCCGTAACTGCAATGTATTGTTTTAAAGGAGCGTGTGCAATGGCAGAAAGTATGGCTAAAAGCTCTGCCATGGAGGCGCTATCACCTTCCACTTCATCATAGCTCTGCTCAAAGGTGAGGGTGCAAGAAAGATGTAAGGGCATATCCCTTCCGTACTTTCTTCCGATGTAGCCGCTTAGTATTAGCACTCCCTTTGAGTGGATGGGTCCGCTTAATTCTACTTCTCTCTCTATGTTTATTATCCCCTTGTCTCCCACATAGATGGAGGATGTTATCCTTGTAGGCTTTCCGAAGCTGTAATCACCAAGTTCAATAACGCTAAGGCCGTTTATCTGCCCTACCTCTTCCCCCTCAATGCGTAATATTACCTTGCCCTCCTCTATAGCCTTTCTTATCTTTTCCTCTATTAGGCTTGACCTGTAAACCTTTTCCTCTATAGCCTTTCTTATATGCTCCCCCTTTATAAAAACATCCTTTTCTGCAAAGCTCTGGGCTTCTCTTGCCACATCCATGAGATAACCAAAGACCATGTTGAACTTCTTCTTACTTCCAGATAGCTCCACTCCATATTTAAAGAGCTCGGAAAGGGCGTCGGAAGAAAGGTGCTTTAAGCCCTCCTCTTCAATTATCCTCCTGAGTATCTTTGGAAAGGTATCAATTAGCTCATCCTTTATATCCACTATGGGGTCAAAGTCAGCTTTTAGTTTAAAAAGCCTTCTAAACTCCGGATCGTAGTTATAGAGAAGGTAATAGAGGTACAAGTCTCCTATGAGTATCACCTTAAAGTCCGCCGGTAGGGGCTCTGGGCTTATGCCCACAAAGGGCAGTAAACTGTCCTCAAAGGGATGGAGGGGCATGTATATCTTTTTGTGCATAAGCACCTTCTTGAAGGCATCCCATAGGAAGGGGTTTTTGAGAAGGTCTCTAACCCTTAGCACAAGATAGCCACCCCTTGCCCTATGAAGACAGCCTGCAGACAGGCTCATATGGTCCGCATAAAAAACACCCATCTCCGCAGTATAAAAGATTCTTCCAAAGAGGTTTTGAAAGGTTGGCACTTCACAGAAGACTACAGGTGCCCCATCAAGGTGTGAGTTGTCCACTATAACATTCACCCTAAAGGCGTTGAGGGACTTTTCAAGCATCCTTTGAAGGGCTATGTTTCCCTTTGAAGTGTGCCAAGAAAGGAAAAGGTCTGCATTTCTAACAAGCTCAAGCTTTAGCCTTTTTATATGCTCCAAAAGCCCATCATAAGGTGCATACTTATTTTCAAACCTTGAGAACACCTTATCTACCACATAGCTTGCCACCTTATTCCTTAGCTCCCATATTTCATCGGAAAGGGAATGGTCAAGCTCTCTAAGGGATCTCATAAAGTCTCTAAACTCCTCTTCAAACTCAGAAAGGTTTTTCTCATAGCTTTCTTGAAGCCTTGGATTGGCGTAGAGCTCTTCCTCTGTAATGATCCTTTTTCCCACAAGGGGCAAAAGCCTGATGCCGGCGGGGGTAAAGACTATGCCCAAATTATGCTTTTGGGCCTCCTCTGCAAGCTTTTGAATTATCTCCTCCCTCTTTCTTTCCACCCTCTTTGTTATCCTTGATACCTCCTCTTCATACTCCTTACTTTCAAAAGCTTTTGGTATCTCTTCCTTCAAAGCCTCTATTGCTCTGTCTATGTCCTGTGCAAAGGCCTTTCCAAGCCCTGCGGGCAAAAGTAAAGGCCTTGGCTTAAGGGGGTTGTCAAAGTTGTTTACATAGCATATATCCTCTGGGACCTTTTTACTTTTTGAAGCGTCCTTTAACGCGGTAAGGGTGTAAATGGTCCTGCCTATGCCTTCAGGTCCAGAAACGTAAAGGTTGTAGCCTTCCCGCTCCGTCTTTAGGGTAAGCTCAAAGGCAGCTTTTACCCTTTCCTGTCCGGGAAAATATCTACCCGGCTCCACATCTTTGGTAGAATAGGTGTAGGTGTAGCCATACAGCAGGTCTTCTTTAGAAAGCTTTTTTATAGCCACTTTACCATGCCTTTTTTATCTCTCTTCCTATCTTCTCTTCCACAGATTTTACCTTGCTTTGTATTCTTCCCGATTTGCCTTCCCTATAATCTATCTTCATGGTTATGGATATGCGTGGGCAGTCTTTCTTGAGCGCTTCAAAGCCCTCCTTTAATACACTCATAACCTCATCCCAACTCTCACCCTCTATTATGGTACCCATAGGGGTAAGCACATAGGGAAGGCCAGACCTATCCACTATATCCACAACCCTTGCCACATATTGGCTTACGCTTTCACCCTTTCCCAAAGGAGTCATACTTACAAAGACCAGCACACTCATAGTTATAATATTGTATGATAACTACACGCCGGGGAAAATTCAATAAACCTTTAATAAGGCGTAGCGCGGGCATCCCTGCCCGCGCCTTTTTCTCCCCCAGAGAGTGTAAGGTATTATATTTATCCTTATGAAAACCATCTTCAAAGAGGAGCTTATAAGGAAGTATGATAAACCCGGTCCGAGATATACGAGCTATCCACCGGCCACCGAATTTCATCAAGGTGTGGGAGAAAAGGAATACAAAGAAAAACTTATAGAGAGCAACCTACAAGGTAGGCCCCTTTCCTTGTATTTTCATATACCCTTTTGTGAAAGCGCCTGTTGGTTTTGTGGGTGCAATGTGATCATATCCCACAGGAAGGATGTATCAAGGAGGTATTTGAACTACATCTATAAAGAAATGGAGCTTTTAAGGCAATATTTGGATACTTCAAGGCGTGTGGTGCAGCTCCATTGGGGTGGTGGCACGCCCAACTTCCTCACCAACGAAGAGATAAAGGAGCTCTTTGGAAAGATAAGGGAGGTTTTTAACATTGATGAGGATGCGGAGATAAGCGTTGAGATAGATCCGAGGTATTTATCGGAGGGGCAGCTGGAGACCCTAAGGGAGGTAGGCTTTAACCGTGTAAGCATGGGCCTTCAGGACCTTGACCCGGAGGTACAAAGGGCTATAAACCGCCTTCAAGACTACGAGCTCATGAAAAGGGTAATGAAAGACCTAAGAAGCTTGGGCTTTAAAAGCATAAACATAGACCTAATCTACGGGCTGCCTTACCAAAGGCCCGAAAAGTTTAAAGAAACCATTGAAAAGACCATAGATCTGGACCCAGACAGGGTTGCCGTCTTTAACTTTGCCTATGTGCCATGGCTAAAGCCCTTGCAAAGAAAGATAGACCCTTCCACCTTGCCGCCACCCGAGGACAAGTTGACCATCTTGGAAATGAGCATAGACATATTCCAAAAAAGGGGTTATGTTTTTATCGGCATGGACCACTTTGCCAAGCCGGAGGATGAGCTGGCAAGGGCGCAGAGAGATGGAACCCTTTGGAGAAACTTCCAAGGCTATACCACCAAAAAGGGAGTGGACCTTATAGGCATAGGAGCCACTTCCATTGGGATGCTTTACGATGGATACTTTCAAAACTACAAGACCATAAGGGAGTATTACCTTGCCTTGGATGAGGGCAAGCTTCCTGTTATGCGGGGCTATGTGCTCAACCAAGAGGACATAATAAGGCGTGAAGTTATAATGGACCTTATGTGCAACTTCCAATGCTCCTTTGAGAAGATAGAAAGGATGTTTAACATAGACTTTGAAGAGCATTTCTTTGCAGAGCTTGAGGAGTTAAAGGATATGGAAAGGGATGGGCTTTTGAAGATAGAAGACAGAAGCATAAAGGTTATGCCCGAGGGCAGGCTGCTTATAAGGAACATAGCCATGGTCTTTGACCAGTATATAAAGACTTCAAAGGAAAAGAGGTTTTCCAGAACCATATGAAGGAAGCCCTTCTTAGCTTAGAAAATATCTCCAAGTCCTTTACCATTGGCCTGTTTAAGAAAAAGACCATAAGGGCTGTCAAAGAAGTTAGCCTTTCCATAGGCTATGGGGAGATCTTTTCCTTGGTGGGCGAATCGGGCTCTGGAAAAAGCACCATAGGCAAGCTTATACTAAGGCTTGAAAGGCCCGATGAGGGCAAGATCTTTTTTGAAGGCAAGGACCCCTTTAAGATGGGAAAGGAATACACAAGAGCTGTCTCTGCAGTCTTCCAAGACCCAAGGACCTCACTAAACCCACGCATGAAGGTATGGGAGATCGTAGAAGAGCCCCCTTTGGTACATGGCTTTTCCAAAAGGAAGGAAAAGGTGGTAGAGGCTTTGCAAAAGTCTGGGCTTGGAGAGGAGTTTTTGGAAAGAAAGCCAGATAGCCTATCGGGAGGTCAAAGGCAAAGGGTTGCCATAGCAAGGGCTATAGTTTTAAAGCCAAAGCTTATAGTGGCAGACGAGCCCACCTCTTCTTTGGATATGAGCTATAGGGCTGGCATCTTGGACCTATTTTTAAAGCTAAGGGAGGAGAATATAAGCACCCTGCTTATCACCCACGACCTGAGGGCTGTGGAAAGGATAGGAGACAAGGTGGCTGTTCTTTATAGGGGGAGGCTTATGGAGGTTGGAAGGGCGCAGGAGGTTCTAAAAAAGCCCTTACATCCATACACCCAATACCTTATAAGCACCATGCCTGTAAAACATCCCTCTCAAAGAAGGGAAAGCGTGTATGAATTTCCGGAAGAAGGTTGGGAAGGAGCTTGTCCCTTTTTGCCCCAATGTAGGTATAGGTTGGCGGAATGCAAGGAAGGAGTTAAGGAGGTAGTGGTGGATGGACGCATCCTCTCATGCAATCTATACTGAGCTGCTGATATTCACCTTCCTGCTTTTCCTCTCGGGTTTCTTTAGCTCCTCTGAAGTTGTCTTCTTTGGAGCAAACCCCTACTTACTCAAATTAAAGAGAAGAAGGCGCATATACTCAGCCCTGATGAGGCTCCTTTCAAAGCCAAGGGAGGTGCTTTTGACCATATTGATAGGCAATGAAATGGTAAACATACTTATCTCCTCCTATGGCACCAAGCTTTTTGTAGACCTTTTGGGCTCTAAGGGAGCGGGCTTTGCCATCCTCTTCTCCAGTGCTCTAATTTTCTTCTTTGGCGAGGTCTTGCCCAAAAACTTGGTACTACCCTACACTACAAAGCTTGCACCCATCTATTACATACCCTTTATCCTTATCTACAAGCTTATGTACCCGGTAAGAAGGGCTCTTTCTATGCCCGTCAACAGGCTCACAGAGATGATAAAGGTGGAGGAAAAGGAGAAGGAGCCAAGGGAAGCCTTCTTTGAACTCATGGAGTTAGGGCTGTCTATGGGCTACTTTAAGGAAGTAGAACCTGTAGAAAGAGCCATAAGCCTTAGGGACCTTACGGTAAAGGAGATAATGACCCCCAAACCAGACATTTTTATGCTACGGGAAGATCTCACCCTTGAAGAAGCTCTGGAGGAGATGATAAAAATAAAACACAGCAAAATACCCCTCTATTCAGAAAGCCCCGATCATATAACGGGCATACTTTATGTAAAGGATATTGTGCCCTTGCATGCCAACCTAAAAAGAAGGCTTGGAGATTTAAAGAGGGAGGCCCTTTTTGTGCCAGAAATACTTAGCGTGGTGGACCTTATAAAGGAGATGAAGGGTAAGGGCACGCAGATAGCCTTGGTGGTGGGAGAACACGGAGAGCTCTCGGGCCTTGTGAGCGTGTATGATGTGATGAAGTATCTCTTTGGTGATGTGAGGGAAAGCTGGGAGGAGGACATAGTCAAGCTTTCAAAGAGCACATACTTGGTAAGCGGCTGGGTGGATGTGGAAAGGGTGGCAAAGGAGATAGGCTTTAGCCTGCCTGAGGATTATGAGTATGACACCATAGGGGGCTTTGTGATGGCTATGCTTTCAAAGGTGCCCGAGGAAGGAGATGGGTTTGTTTATGACGGTTTTAAGTTTGTGGTGGATAAGATGGAAGGGAATAGGATAGTAAGCCTTTTTATAACCTCTAAGGAGGAGGAAAGGGCTTGAAAAGGGTAAAGGTTCAAACGGGCTTAAGATTAAAGCCAAGCCTTCTTTTGAGGGTAGAGGGTGCCTTGGAGCTTTTGACAAAGACCACAGAGGAGCTTTTGCAAGAAATAGAGACAAAGCATGAGGCAAAGATCACCTTTAGATTTAAGCCCCCATGGTTCCAAGAAGATTACCAAGAGCCCCAAGGGGTGTACATCCAAAGCGAGCTGCAAAGGGTAAGGGAGCAGGTAAGGTATGAGTTTGACCAGTTGGACTTGGACATAGCCTATGAAATAATAGACCAACTTGACCACAGGGGCTTTTTTGTAGGAGACACAAAAGCCATAGCACAAGCTTACGGAGTTAGCCAAGATTATGTGGAGGATATAAGGGATTTTATAAAAAGGGAGGTAGAGCCCTTGGGGGTAGCTTGCAAAAGCCTTGAGGAGTTTCTTCTTTTGCAGGTGGAGGAGCTTTATGGCAAAGATGAGGAGCTTTTTAGGGAAGTTAAGGAGTTTTTAAAGGGTAAAAACAAAAGCCAAAGGGCGAGAGAGGTCCTTTCTCGGCTAAAGCTTAGCCCCTTTGAGGGAGAAGCCACCCTTTACAAGGGGGGAAGGGTGGATGTACTCTTTGAATATGATAACCACCAATGGTATGTTTTTGTTATGGATGACTTTTGGGATGTTGAGGACAAAAGCCTTGCCTTTATCCTTGAGTTGAGAAGGAGGGTGCTAAGACTTGTGGGGGATATGATAGTGGAGAGGCAGGAGGATTTCTTGCTTGGAAAGGGTCCTCTAAAGACCTTGACCTTGAGCCAAGCGGCGCAAAGGGCGGGCGTTAGCCTCTCCACCCTTAGCAGGCTTGTAAGCAGGAAGTATGCAAAAACACCCACGGGCATATACCCCCTTAGGCTTTTCTTTCAGAGAAATACAAAGGACGGCTATAGCAAAGAGGAGATACTAAGGGCTTTAAAGGAGATTTTGCAAGGAGAAGGAAAGGGAAAATCGGACAGGGAGATCTCCCTTATGTTGCAAAAAAGGGGCATTAAGATAGCAAGGAGAACGGTAAACAAATACAGAAACATGCTTGAGGGCAAGCCATGAAAAAGAGGATAGAAAAAGTCCAAGAGCTTTTGGAAAAACACCACTTAGATGCCTTCCTCTTTACTTCTCAGGCAAATGTTTTTTACCTTTCGGGCTTTAGGTCAAGCAACGCCTATGTAGTAGTAGGCAAAGACTCCTACCTTCTTTTGACAGACGGCCGCTACTTTGAAAAGGCAAAGGAACAGTTAAAGGGTTGGAAGTTAGCCCTGTTAGAGGGTGGCTTAAAAAGGGTTTATGAGGTGCTGAGAGATATGAGGGCAAGGGTGGTGGGCTATGAGGAGGACAAAATAAGCTGTGAGTTTAGAAGGAGGCTAAAGGGAGGCTTTAGATGGGTGGGAAAGCCAAGCTTTTTGAAGGATATGAGGGCGCTAAAGGACCCGGAGGAGATAAGCATCATAAAAGAAGGGGTAAGGCAGAGCGATAGGGTTTATAGGGGGCTGCTTTCAAGGTTAAGGGAAAGGCTTACCGAGCTGGAGGTTAGGTCTATGATAGTGGAGGAGTTTTTCAAGGTGGGAGCCCTTGGTGAAAGCTTTCCTGCAATAGTGGCCAGCGGAAAGGCCTCCGCCATACCACACTGGGAGAGCTCAAACCAACCCATAAAACACGGACAAGCCCTATTGATAGATATGGGGTTGCTGTGGAAAGGCTACTGCACCGACTTTACCCGCACCTTGCACATAGGAAGGGCGGGGGAGGAGTTTAAAAGGGTCTATCAGGTGGTAAGGGATGCCCATCTTTATGCCCTTGAGGCTGTAAAGGTTGGAAGAAAGATAGGGGAGATAGACAGGGTAGCAAGGGAGTACATAAAAAGGAAGGGCTTTGGTAAGTTTTTTGTGCATTCCACAGGCCATGGTGTGGGCATAGAAATCCATGAATTTCCAAGGGTTTATTACAAGGGCGCAGACAAGGAAGTGAGGATAGAAGAGGGAATGGTTTTTACCATAGAGCCCGGTATATACCTTGGCGGTAAGTTTGGAGTAAGGCTTGAAAATATGGTGCTTGTAGAAGAAGGCGTTGGAAAGCCCCTGTCGGAGATCCCCCTTGACTTGGTGGAGGTTTGAAGGTATAATAATATTTTGCCTACGCGGGGTGGAGCAGCTTGGTAGCTCGTCGGGCTCATAACCCGAAGGTCGCGGGTTCAAATCCCGCCCCCGCAATTTAACTACCTACAAACAAGGCTCACGCTTGCCCTAACAGACACAGACACCTCCTCCATCTTTGGCTCTGGTGCCTGCGTAGAGGATTTCAAAGCCATATAAGGCACAACGCCCCTTATAGGGCTAACATGTTCATAGTTTACACTTTGAATATAACAGTCCTTTCCAAGCCTTTTGCCAGCCTTTGCGGCAAAGTCCTTTGCCCTCTCCAAAAGTCTAAACCTTAGCTCCTCCTCCAAGCCCTTTGCCCTCTTGGGAGAAACCATCCAAAGGCTTTGGGAAACTGCATAGTTTACAGACTCTCCAAACTTTTCTTTGAAGGCATCCAAAAGGTCCAAAAGCTTGTTTTGGTCCAAAGCCCTCTGAAGCCTAAAGGAATACTTAACCTCCCCCACATATCCCTTACACTTTCTTTTTCCATCCTCCCACCAACAGTTTTTTTGCACCCAATAATTCCCTCCAGAGTAATCAAAGCCAAGACCTCTCACAGCCCTATCCACCTCACCAAGCATACTAACCACATCTCCCTCTTTTCCACCACGGGCGTTTACAGAAACATCCATCCTCAAAACATCTGGAGCTATGCTCTCCTCCTCTTCAAGTAGCAAGGATATACCCATTGCCTGCTTTTCCTTATCTTGGGAAAAGCCAAAGGAAAAAAGACACAAAAGGACAAGGCTAAACTTTTTCATGGTTTTTGTACCTCCCTAAGGTAGTTTCTTCCTTTTTCTGTTATTTCCCAAATACCCTTTGGAGAGCTCTTGGAGAGTAGTCCTTTTTCCACAAGTCTTTCCCTACACCGAGAGGCATAAACTCTCCACGCTTCCTCGGAATTTGACGGGAATTTTTCACAGTCCGCCGCTGTGAACCTTCCTTTCATTTTCTCTTCCACTTTTTGTAATACCTCCTTCCTTGACCCGCTGCCACCCAGCTCCACCAAGGATTCAAGTATTGGTATGATGTATTCCTTTTCTTTTGTATATTCCTTTTTGCTGCCTACCGATGAAGGCATTGGAACATAGAGGTTTTCCCACTCTTTTTGCAAATCCTTAAGCTTTTCTTTGAAGTCTTCCAATTTTTTTATCTTTTCCATGTATTCCTGCACCCTGCCGTAATCTGATATGTCAACGGCTGCTTTAATTTCTGTTTTGATTTTGTCTATGTGTTTTTGGATCTCCTCAAAAAGCAGTTCAAAGGCTTCTAATACGCCATCTGTCATTTTTACCCTCCTGTCAATAAAATTATATTAAACCTACAAAGCAAGGTTGGAGCTGTTGTGTGAGGATGTTATAATAATAACCGTTAGCATGGTTTATCCTCCTTTCCCTCCGCGGGGCTTGTTGCTCCGCTTTTTTGAAATGGGAATGGGGCTTTGGTGCACAAATAAAGAAGTCCTTGATAGTAGCGCACTGCAGCATGCCTCTAAAAAAGAGAGGGAAAGAACACTACCTTTGTCAAAAGAAGATGCCACGCCTATGCGGTGGTCTGAATCAAAAAATTTTATGGACCAACGCGTGTGCTACGTCCTATTATGCAATAAGTCTAATATAATATCCAGATCTTTTTTTATTTCCTTTCGCAAGTCAAAAGCTTTTAAGGTTTTAAAAAGAGGCAATTTAGCTTAAAATAAAGCCATGGCCATAGCTATAACCCTTTTTAGGCTCCTTCTTATTGCGCCAACCCTTTACGCCTTAGAAGAGGACCACAGGAAGCTTGCAAGCTTGCTTATACTCTTTGCTGGCATATCGGACTGGTTGGACGGTGGAATAGCAAGGAAAAACAAGGAGGTAAGCAAGCTTGGAATCCTCCTTGATCCCCTTGTAGACAAGGTCTTTGTGCTTTCCGTGCTTTCCTTTTTTCTCTATACACAGGAGATAGACCTTTTACCTTTTGTACTTTTGCTTTTGCGAGAGCTTGCAGTTTCCTTCCTAAGGAGCTTGTCGGTGGAAAAGGGTTATGCCATGCCTGCCTCCGGCTTTGGAAAGGCAAAAGCTTTTTTTGAGTTTTTAACACTCTTGTCCCTATCCCTTGACCTTGGGCTTTCAAAGCCTTTACTTTGGCTTTCTGTTGCCCTTGCCTACATATCCATGTACGATTATGTGATTAAGTACCTCTCTTACCAAAAAGAAGCCTGAGCTGTTGTATAATAGAGCACCATGCTTGGCGAATACAATCCATACCTTGAATACAAAGATGAAGAGCTATACCTTGAAGGGGTTTCTTTAAAAGCCTTGGCGGAGGAGTTTGGCACTCCCCTTTATGTCTACAGCGTTAGCTATATAAGGGATAGATTAAGGGCATACAGGCAAGCCTTCCCCCAAGCCCTTATATGTTATGCGGTAAAAGCCAACTTCAACCCCCACATCATAGCCTTGGCAAAGGAAGAGGGTGCTGGTGCAGACATAGTTTCCGGTGGTGAGCTCTTTGCCTGTTTAAAGGCTGGCATGGACCCTTCCAAGATAGTGTACGCGGGCGTGGGCAAGACAGTAAAAGAGCTTGAATATGCCCTTGAGCAGGGCATTCTCATGTTCAATGTAGAATCTTTTATGGAGTTGGATGTTTTAAATGAAATAGCAGGAAGGCTTGGCAGAAAGGCACCCATAGCTATAAGGGTGAACCCAGATGTGGACCCCAAAACCCATCCCTATATCTCCACGGGCATGAAAAAAAGCAAGTTTGGCGTTGATATAAAGACGGCAAAAAAGGAGTATGAGTATGCGGGGAGGCTCAAAAACCTTCAGGTGGTTGGCATCCATTGCCACATAGGCTCCCAGATCCTTGATGTATCTCCTTACATAGAAGCTTCCCAGAAGGTGGTAGAGCTCTACTATGAGCTTTTGAAGATGGGCTTTGATATAAAATACCTTGACCTTGGAGGTGGTCTTGGCATAAAGTACAAGCCCGAACAGTCCAATCCGGAGCCTGCAGACCTTGCGGAGGCCATAGAGCCTGTTGTAAGGGATGTAAAGGCGCAGCTCATCCTTGAACCGGGCAGGTCTGTGGTGGGCAACGGTGGAATACTTTTAACACAAGTCCAGTTTGTAAAGGATAAAGGGCACAAACACTTTTTAATAGTGGATGCGGGCATGAACGATCTTGTAAGGCCTGCCATGTATGAAGCTTACCATCACATTGTACCCCTTGAAAAAAGACAGAGGGCATACATAAAAACCGATGTGGTAGGTCCCATATGTGAAACGGGAGACTTTTTGGCCCTTGACAGAGAGCTGCCCGTAGTGGAAAGGGGAGAGTACTTGGCGGTGCTTTCGGCGGGAGCCTATGGCTTTGCCATGTCCTCCCATTATAACCTAAGGCCAAGGGCCTGCGAGGTCCTCGTAGAAAAGGGCTCTTACAGAGTTATAAGAGAAAGGGAGGATTATGAGTATATTCTTCTGCCGTCAAGGGTTATGTAGGGAAGGATCTTTGAAAGGCTCCTTATACCCTTTAGGTCTTCTACAGACCTAAGCCTTTTCTCCCTTCTTCTTCTTATTATCTCCTCCGCGCTCTTTTTACCGACGCCGGGGATCCTTATAAGCATATGGTAATCTGCCGTGTTTATCTCCACAGGAAATAGATGCTTGTTTGCCTCCGCCCATGCGCTCTTTGGATCCTTTTCAAGGGGAAGGTTCCCATCCTCCTTTAATATATGCTTAAAATCTTCAAGGGAAAAGCCATACTCCCTTACCAAGAAGTCCACTTGGTAGAGCCTGTATTCTCTCAAGGGGTTTTCTGGCGGTTTACTTTCAAGGGGTGTATGGGAAACTGGGAAAAAGGCGCTAAAATAAATCCTGCTTAGCCTAAAGTTTTTGTTGAGATAAACTATGGCCCTTATTATCTCCTCATCCCTTTCATCACCCACACCCACCATCATCTGCGTTATCTGACTTTTCCCCTTTCTATCCCTTATAAGCCTGTCCACATACTCTATTTTTGGAAGCATATCCTTTAGTATGCTTTTGCCCTTTGCTATGCTCTGCAGCCTTTCCTCCTTTGTAGTCTCAAGGTTTATAGAGACTCTGTCTGCCACCTTTACAGCCTCTTCCACCGTTTGAAGGGATACGCCCGGCATTATCTTGAGATGCACATAGCCCCTAAATGCGTACTTTTCTCTAAGTATCTTTACCGTGTCTATCATCCTTTCCATGGTAAACTCTGGATTTCCAAAGATGCCGGAAGAGAGGAAAAGACCCCTAACCTTCCCAGCCCTATAAAGCTCCATAAAGCCCTTTGCTATCTCCTCTGGCTTTAGGGCCAACCTTATGGTCTGATCCCTATCCCTTCTAAAGGCACAGTACACGCAGTTTTTATCGCACATGGTAGTTAGCATAAGTTTTAGAATGGGCACTTTGCCCCTTGGAGTAGAGGCGTGAAAAATACAACTTTCTAAGTTTATTATCTCCCCATCCCTTTCAAAATTGGCAAGCCTTGACATAAGCCTTATCTTCTTCTGAAGGTCCATAACTATAAAATTTAAAACCTCTTGCACCATTCTTTAAATAGGAAAGATGTAGGGGCGACCACAAAGGTAGCCCGAAAAACCGAGGAATAATTCGTGAACTGCCCTTATATGGCAATTTTCATAGTTTGTAAAGGTTGCGACTTGTCCCTACAATACAATTGCGTAGCACAGGCACTCCTGCCTGTGTAATAAAATTAATCAAAGAAAGCAGGCATCTATCCCCGCGCTACCTACTATTGGGTTCAGATCACAGCATAGATATGGCGTCCTCTTTAGACAAAGGGAGGGTTCTTTTCCCTAAGAAAGCAATTCCTCACCCAGCTTATGTGCTAAAATTATCCAAATGCTTCTCCTTGATAGCCTGAAGGGAGAAAGGATCCCACGCTTTCCCGTCTGGCTTATGCGCCAAGCGGGTAGGTACATGCCGCAGTATAGAGAGTTAAGGGATAAGGAAAGGGACTTTTTAAGCTTTTGTAAGAATGTGGACCTTGCGGTAAAGGCAAGCCTCCTTCCTTTGGAGCTCCTTGAAGTGGATGCGGTCATAATCTTCTCAGACATACTCGTGCCCCTTGAGCCTATGGGCGTGGGGGTAAGGTTTGAAGAGGGAGAGGGTCCGCTGCTAAGCTGGGATGCTAAGGTGGATGGCCTAAGAAGGATCAGCTTTGGTCAGGTGGAGTTTGTGGGTGAGATAATAAGGGGTGTAAAAAGCCAAGTTAAAGGTGTGCCTGTTATAGGCTTTTCTGGGGCTCCCTTTACCCTAATGGCCTATATGGTAGAAGGTGGATCCAACAAGAACTATATAAAAACAAAGCTTTTCATGTGGACAAAAAGGGAAGAATACAAAAGGCTTATGAACCTTCTTGTGGAAAACCTTTTGGAATATTTGAAAGGGCAGATGAGGGCTGGTGCTGACCTGCTTCAGGTCTTTGACAGCTGGGCCATGTATATGTCCTATGAAGACTTTGAAGAATACGCACAGAGCTACCTAAAGACGCTCTTTAAAGAGCTAAAGAAACACTCAGACATACCCATCATATACTTCTACAGAGGGTCGGGCTCCTTTTTGGAAGCCCTTGAAGGCCTTCCGGTAGATGCCCTTTCGGTAGATTGGGCTGTTAATATGATTGAAGCTATGAAAAAAAGCTCTAAGGCCTTTCAGGGGAACTTGGACCCTGCGGTGCTTTACGCAGACGAGGAAACCATAGTAAAAAAGACCCAAGATCTTCTAAGATGCATTCCAAGGAGGTCTAAGTACATATTTAACTTGGGGCATGGGCTCATGCCCGATATGGACCTAAACAAGGTACGGCTTTTGGTAGACACGGTAAAAGGCTACAAGCTTACATGATAAGGGAAGGGAAGGTTTTTTTGGACCTTGAACTTCCAGAGGTGGTATCCTCCCAGATGGATGTCTTTTACAACCCCCATATGAGGGAAAACAGGGACATAAGCCTTTTGATACTTTTGAGCCTGCCATACCAAGATTTAAGGGTCTGCGACCCTATGGGTGCAAGCGGCATAAGGCTCCTCCGAATGCTTTTGGAAACCAACAAGGTAAAGCTTGCCCTTTATAACGATAGGAGCCCAAAGGCGGTGGAGTTCTTCAAAGGGCTTATAAAAAAACATGGTGTGGAGGGGGAAAGGGTGGAGATATACCAAGAGGATGCCTGCTTGCTCCTCAGAAGGCTAAGAAACCTTCACTATGTGGATATAGACCCCTTTGGATCTCCTGTACCCTTTTTGGAAAGCGGCATACTTCCAGCGGCAAGGCATGGAATTGTGGCCATAACGGCCACAGACACCTCCGTTCTCTCTGGCACATATCCAAGCACATGCATAAGGAGGTATGCTTCCAAGCCCTTGCTTTCTGCCGAGTTCTACCATGAGGTGGGCATAAGGATACTAATAAAGAAGGTGGCAGAAGAGGGGGCAAAGCTTGACTTTGCCCTAAGGCCCATCTTCTCCTACTCCTACAGACACTATTTTAGGGTCTTTTTCCAAAAGGATATAGGGCCCAAAAGGGCAGATGAACTTTTGAAAAGGATAGGCTATCTTCTTTATTGTGATAACTGTCTTTATAGGGAGGGTGTGGGTCTTGATTTTTTAAAGAGTGCTTGTCCCCATTGTGGCAACAGGCTGCTTTGGGCTGGCCCCCTGTGGCTTGGAGAGCTTTGGGACAAAGAACTGGTAGAAAGTCTGTGGCAGCTTAGGGGCATGGTAGATATATCAAAGGAGACAAACAAGCTTCTCCATCTTATAAGGAAAGAGTCTAAAATAAAGGGCGTTGGCTTTTATACCATATCCAGCATGGCAAGGGCCTTTAAGATTGGCCAGCCGCCGCCCATAGAAAAGTTTTTAAAGGTCTTTGAAGGTGTAAGGACCCATTACACGGGGGAGGGCTTTAGAACCGAGCTTCCCCATGAAGAAGTCCTAAGGAGAGTCCATGAACTACTACAAAGAGCTTAAGGATTTTATACTAAAGCTAAAGGGGGATTTTTTCCTTTCACCGAGGGATGCTTGGTTTTTGAAATTTTTGGAGGAGGAAGGCTATCCGCTGCCGGCGGTAAAGGAAGGCATAAAAAGGTTTTTTCTGTATTATCCACCAGAAAAAAGGTCCAAGCTTCCCCTTTTTATGAGCTTTGAAGAGATAAAAAAGAGGAGGTACAGGGCTGTAAAAAAATCCACGCCCCACTGGAAGGAAAAGTTCTTACAAAGGCTTGAGCTTGCCAAAAAGTTCTTAGGAGAAGATATTGCCTGCCCAGAGCCAGAGGACCAAGCACAGGCTGAGAGTATACTCATAAACTTGGAGAATGAGATAGCCCAAAGGCTTTATGACTCGCTGGACAAAGAGGAGAAGCTAAGCCTTATGAAAAAGTTTTCCCCTTTTAAGGGGAATAAAGATCTTTTGAAGGCTATGATAAAAAGGGAGCTGTTCAAAAGGGTGGGGCTAAAGAGCCTTTCCCTATTCTTGGACTAATTCGGCCATGCTTATGGCCTTCATAAGGGCCTTTGCCTTGTTTACCGTTTCCCACCACTCCCTTTCTGGGTCCGAATCGGCCACAATACCAGCTCCAGCCTGCACAAAGACCTCTTTGTCAAGGACAAGGGCAGTCCTTATGGCTATGGCCATATCCATATTACCGTCAAAGCATATATAACCCACCGCGCCCGCATATATGCCCCTCCTCTGATTTTCAAGCTCCTCTATTATCTGCATAGCCCTGACCTTTGGAGCTCCAGAAACGGTGCCCGCGGGGAAAAGGGCCTTTAGCACATCTATGGCAGAAAGCCCCTCCTTCAACTCACCTACCACATCGCTCACTATGTGCATCACATGAGAATACCTCTCCACCCTCATAAAGCCTTCCACTTTTACGCTCCCTGGCTTGCTAACCCTTCCCACATCGTTTCTGGCAAGGTCCACAAGCATAAGATGCTCCGCCCTTTCCTTTTCATCGGCCAAAAGCTCCCTTTCAAGCTTCAAATCTTCCTCTTCCGTAAGGCCCCTTTTCCTTGTGCCGGCTATGGGCCTTGTTTCAATCCTTTTTCCTTCAAGCCTTACAAGCACCTCGGGCGAAGAGCCTATTACCTTTAGGTCTCCAAGGTCCATGTAGTACATATAGGGTGAAGGGTTCAAGTACCTAAGAGACCTGTATATGCCCTCCGGCTTTCCAAAAAAGCCCTTTTTAAAGCTTTGGGACAGTACCACCTGTACCACATCACCTTGGGCTATATACTCCTTTGCCCTTTTTACTATGTTTATAAACTCATCCTTTGTAAAGTTGGAGCTCCATTCCCTTAGGTCTGGGTCCCTGTGGGGAAAGTGTATAGGATAAACGCTGCTTTTAAATATTCTCTCCTTTAACTCTTCCATAGCTCTCTTGGCCCTTTCATACTCTTCCCTTATGTTCCTTTCCGCATAAAGGGGCACTATCAGATATAAGCTACCGCTTAAATTGTCATGCATAACCACCAGATCGCTCATAAGCATAAAAAGGTCAAAGAGGTTTAAAGGGTCTGGCTTTTTGTCCTCTATGGGCTCATAGCACTTAACTATATCGTAGCCCACATAGCCCACCATCCCACCCCAAAACCTTGGAAGCCTTGGATCCTTGTAAGGTTTAAAGGATCTTACAATATCTTCAACGGGCTTCAAAGGATCTTTTTCCTCAAAGAGCCTGACCCTTCCCTTGTTGTATATGCAACCTATACCCCTTTTCCATGCGTAATAAAAGCCCGAAGAGAGTACTATAAAGGAATACCTGCCCCACTTTATGCCCCCCTCCGCGCTCTCAAGAAGAAGGCTGTACCTCCAACCATCTTTTAATTTTAGATATAAAGATAGAGGGGTTTCCGTATCTGCCATAAATTCTGCAAAGACGGGTATCAGGTTGTAATCCTTTGAAAGAGCTTCTACCTCTTCCACGCTAAGGCTTATCTGCATGCTATATTATGTTAGCACAGTAAGTCCAAAAAAAGCTAACGGTAAGAGCTTATACAATACCCCTTGACAAATGAAAAAAATTTTCATATAATATAAATAACCAATAACCTAAAAGGAGGTGTTAGACATGAGCAAGAGCTTGCAAGGAACCAAGACCCTTGAGAACCTTATGCACGCCTTTGCTGGCGAGTCCCAAGCCAACAGAAGGTACCTCTACTTTGCCAGGAAGGCAGACATTGAAGGCTACCCCGACATAGCCAACATCTTTAGGGAAACGGCAGAGGGTGAAACGGGCCACGCCTTTGGCCACTTGGAGTTCTTGGAAAAGTACGGCGGTGGAGACCCAGCCACCCAAATGCCCATAGGAACCATGGAGCAAAACCTTGAGGCAGCCATAGCAGGAGAAACCTATGAATACACGGAGATGTACCCCGGCTTTGCAAGGGTGGCAAGGGAAGAAGGTTTTGACGACATAGCAGAATGGTTTGAAACCCTCGCAAGGGCAGAAAAGTCCCACGCAGGCAGGTTCCAAAAGGCCTTGGAATCTCTAAAGAACGCCTGAAGCAACCTTTTGGGGGCTTTGCCCCCCCCTTTAGAGCAAAAGGAGAAAAAAGATGCAAGAGCTTTCCATAGGTGGAGTCAAAGATTTTGAGTTTAACATAAAAGACCCCAAGTTTTTAGATGAAAATGCCCTCTGGGAAGAGGCAAAGAGGGTTTATTCCAAGTGTAAAGACTGTAGGATGTGCGTTACCTACTGCCCTTCCTTTCCAGCCCTCTTTGACGCCGTAGACAGACACGAGGACAACATTGAAAAGCTATCAAAGGAAGAGCTTGCCCTTCCTTTGGAGTTATGCTTTCATTGTAAACAATGCTATTTTAAATGCCCCTACACACCACCCCACGAATGGAGGATAGACTTTCCCCACCTTTCCCTTAGGTACAAGGTGTGGAAGTTTAAAAACAAAGGGGCAAAGATAACCGATAAGATAATGCTAAACACAGACCTTGTGGGAAAGCTTTCCGTTCCCTTTTCTCCCATTGTAAACAGGCTAAACCAAGCGCCTGCCTTCCGTGTAATAATGGAAGGAGTTATGGGTATAGACCGCAGGGCAAAGCTCCCCCCCATAAACTCAGAAACCTTTGTAAGCTGGTTTAAGAAAAACTACAAGCCACCAAAGGAGCCAAAAGGAAAGGTTGCTCTCTTTTACACCTGCCTCCTCAACTACAATTACCTTGAAAGGGGAAAGGCTCTAATCAAGGTTTTTGAAAAGAATGAAATTTATGTGGAGCTTCCAGAGCAACAGTGCTGTGGTATACCCCTCTTTGACATAGGAGATATAGACTCTTCCATCCAAAGGGCAAGGTACAACATAAAAAGGCTAAGGGACTATGTAAAGGCAGGCTTTGATATTGTGGTGCCAGTGCCCACCTGCGCCCTTCAGATAAAGTATGAATATCCCCTTTTGCTTCCCGATGATCCAGAGGCCAAGCTTGTGGCAGAAAGGGTTTATGATGTGCACGAGTACCTCTTTAGGCTTCACCAAGAGAAGAAGTTTAACAGAGACTTTAAGATGTCCTTGGGAAGCATAGCCTATCATATACCTTGCCACCTTAAATCTTTAAATGTGGGCTATAGGGCTGTGGCTTTGATGAGGCTAATTCCCAACACAAGGGTTCAGATCATAGAAAGATGCTCGGGGCACGATGGCACCTTTGGAGTAAGAAAGGAGACCTTTGATATGTCCGTAAGGGTGGGCTCAAAGCTCTTTGAGGATTTGAAAAATTCTAACGCAGACCTTTTTGTGTCCGATTGCCCCCTCTCAGGAAACCACATAGAGATGGCAACGGGCAAAAGGGTCTACCATCCTATTGAAGTTTTGGCTATGGCTTACGGAGAAGATTAGACATGATTTAAATACACAGGCAAGAATGCCCGTGATATGCCCTATTATGCAACGACTCTATTGAGGGGAATAGCCTTACACCTGTAAAGTAAAGGGATTTTGCTATGCTATAATTAACCTTGATGGGGGAAAGTATCGGTAAAAAGGTCGTGGAGCCTTTGGATTTAACCTTTATAACAAATGAGCACGGCATATCCTTAAGAGACAGATTTGCACAATTAATAGAGGATTGTAAATTTTTTGATTGCCTTGTGGCTTATTTCTACGTGAGTGGCTTTTATGCATTGTATAAACCACTGGAAAAAGCTGAAAAAATAAGGATTCTTATCGGCATTGGAACAAACAGGGAAACCTATGATTTAATAAAAAGCGCAGAAGACTCTTTATATATCCCATCTGATAAAGAAACTAAAGAAATTGTTGAAAAATCTATAGAAGAGGAATTAGCCCAATCGGAGGATAAGCTCCATGTGGAAGAAGGTATTCAAAAATTTATAGAATGGATAAGAAGTGGAAAATTAGAAATAAAGGCATACCCATCCCGCAGACTTCATGCAAAACTCTACATCATAACCTTCAAGGAAGGGCATATAGATAAGGGAAGGGTTATTACAGGTTCAAGCAATTTTACCCAATCTGGGCTTGTGGAAAATCTTGAGTTTAACGTTGAATTGAAGAATCGTGCTGATTATGAGTTCGCAAAGAAAAAGTTTGATGAACTATGGGAAAATGCTGTGGATGTATCCGAGAAGTTTGTCCAAACATTAAAGGAGAAAACTTGGCTTAATGAAAACATTTCTCCTTATGAGCTTTACCTTAAATTCTTATACGAGTATTTCAAAGATGAACTTTCCAGAACGGATGAAATTTTTACAAAATATCTGCCTTATGATTTTAAAAGACTTAAATATCAAGAGGATGCAGTTTTAAATGCCAAAAGGATATTGGAGGAATACGGCGGGGTTTTCATTTCCGATGTGGTGGGACTTGGAAAAACATACATTTCTACAATGCTTGCAAGCCAGCTTGACGGTAGAACCCTCATTGTAGCACCACCTACCCTTATCAATGAAAACAACCCCGGCTCATGGGCAAACGCCGTCCGCGACTTTCATGTCCCAGCCATGTGCTATTCTATCGGTGAGCTTGATAAGGCAAAAAAGTATGTGGAAAGATATGAGAAGACAGATTATCCTGTAAAAAACATCATAATAGATGAAGCACACCGATTTAGAAATGAGTCAACAATAAGCTATGAAAAGCTAATGGAAATATGTAGAGGGAAAAGGGTAATTTTGGTTTCTGCAACTCCTTATAATAATTCACCAAAGGATATACTTGCGCAGATAAAACTATTCCAAAATCCAAGAAAAAGCACAATTCCAGGAATAGTAAACCTTGAAAGATTCTTTAATAAGCTTGAGAAAGAGCTTGAAAAAGCTAAACGTCAAGAAGACTATAACAAATATCTTGAAATAACAAGGGAAGTTGCAAAAGAAATCCGCAATAAGGTTTTAAAGTATATAATGGTTAGAAGGACAAGAAAAGAAATAAAAGAATACTATGCTGAAGATTTAGAGAAAAACAATGTTAAATTTCCAGAGGTAGAAGATCCAAAGCCCATCTATTATCAGTTAAATGAAGAAGAGGACAGAATTTTTATGGAAACGGTTAGCTTAATTACACAGAAGCTTAAATACTCACGCTATACGCCTTTACTTTACTTGAAGGAAAGGATCAAATCTTTGGAAGAGCAATCCCAAAGAAATATGAAAGGTTTTATGAAAACGCTTCTTGTAAAACGGCTTGAAAGTAGCTTTTATGCCTTTAGAAAAAGCATTGATAGGTTTATCAATTCCTATGAGATGTTTATCAAAGAATATGAAAGAGGGAATGTATATGTAAGTAAAGAATATATAAACAAGGTTTTTGAACTCTTGGAAGAGGGAGACGATGAAGCTATTCAAAAACTCATTGATGAGGGAAAGGTGGAAAAATACGAAGCAAAGGAATTTCGTGAGGAATTCATAAAAGACCTTAAAGAGGACCTTGATATTCTTAAGGAGATTAGGGTAAAGTGGGATAGCATAAAAAGGGATCCAAAGCTTGAAACCCTGCTTTGGAATTTAAAAAATAACAGCCTATTAAAGGACAATAAAATAATAATCTTTACAGAATCAAAGGAGACGGCAGAGTATTTAACAGAAAGAATAAACTCCCAATTTGGTGAAATTGCTCTTCTATTTCATGGGAGCTCTTCAGAGGGGGTTAAAGACCAAGTTATTGAAAACTTTGATGCCAGTGCAAAAAACAAAAAGGATAATTACAGAATCCTTATTTCAACAGAAGCACTTTCAGAGGGTGTTAACCTCCACAGGTCAAATATAGTAATAAACTATGATATACCATGGAATCCCACAAGGTTGATGCAAAGGGTCGGAAGAATAAACCGTGTAGGCACAAAATTTGATAAGATTTATGTCTTTAACTTTTTCCCAACAAAGCAAGTGGATTTGGAGATTGAGCTCACAAAGATTGCCCGCTCAAAGATAGAGGCTTTTTTAACGCTCCTTGGTGGAGATGCAGCCATCCTTACGGAGGGAGAACCTGTTTCATCCCATGAACTTTTTGACAAGCTACTTTCAAAGAAAACTATAACACAAGAAGATGAAGAGGAAGAAAGTGAGCTAAAGTATTTAAGAATCATTGAAGAAATTAGAGATAAAAAACCTGAACTTTTTGAAAAAATTAAACGACTTCCTAAAAAGGCTCGCTCCGCAAAAGCTTTCAATACATCACTTAAAGATGTAGTTGCTCCCAATTCCCTTTTAACCTTTTTTAGAAAAGGAAGATTGATGAAATTCTTTATCTCCAATGCAGAGGAAACAAAAGAGATTGATTTTCTAACTGCGGCAAAAATCTTTGAAGGTGATGAAAAGGAAAAAAGGGAAAAGCTTCCCCTTGAAGACTACTACAAACTCCTTGATAGGAATAAGGAGGAGTTTTTTAATGCAACCAGTGAGGAAGTTATTGTAGAGCCTACAAAAGGTGGTAAAAGCAATGAAAGGGAATTGTCAAATATTATAGAAATAACGCTAAAGAACGGCAAGGAATTGACGGAAGACCAAAAAGAATTTCTCAAAAAAGTTAAAAATAGGATTAAAGAGGGAGCAATACCAAAGAAGAGTATACAGAGAGCTTTGAAGGAAATTGAAAAACTTAATAAAGAAATACAAAATCCGGTAAAGGTGGTTGCTATTTTGCAAAGAGAAATCTCATCTAAACTTCTTGAAAGCCACTATATAGAACATTCTTCTATAATAGAAGAGAAAAGAGAAGTGATTTTATCCATTTATTTGACAGAAGAAAAATGAAGAAAAGGGTAGAGACCTTGGAGCTCATTGTGAAATCCTGTGGGGGATGAATAGGGATGGATAGAGATGAGGCAAAGAGATTGATAAAGGAAACCTTTGAGAACCCTTTTAATAAGGAGAAATTTGTAAAATTTATTGCCAACCTCCTCAAAACCTATGATAGAACTAAGACATTTATTTACCAAGGCAATTATATTCCTGATCCTTTTAAAAACTCTATAGCTTCCTTAGAAAGGATAGGAAAATACACTTATGATGATAAGGAAATAGATTTGCTGATTGTCCAATTGGAAAAAGGAACTTCTCTTGAGCGTGCAAGGACTACGCAAAGGAATTTTATAGCTTGGTATTTAAAAGGTTCAAGGGGTGGAAAATTAAAGGATGCTGCCCTTGTTGCCTTTGTATCACCAGAAAGTGAGGATTGGAGATTTTCCCTTGTTAAAATGGATTATCGCTTTGAAGAAACCCCTTCTGGCAAAATAAAGGTAAAAGAAGAATTCACACCTGCAAAAAGATGGTCATTTTTAGTTGGTAAAAATGAAAAAAGCCACACCGCCCAAAGCAGATTTTTACCATTACTTGAAAGCGACAAAGAACCAACCCTTGAAGACTTAGAGGAAGCCTTTAATGTAGAGGTTGTTACAAAAGAATTTTTCCAAAAATACAGAGATCTTTTTATCAGAACAAAATTGGAACTTGATAAGGTAGCACAGACATTCTTGTCTGTGAAGCAAGAATTTGAAAGAAAAAACATAAACACCGTTGATTTTGCCAAAAAACTCCTTGGTCAGATTGTATTCCTGTACTTTTTGCAAAAGAAGGGCTGGTTTGGAGTTGAAAGAGGGAAAGCGTGGGGAACAGGTCCAAAAGATTTTATAAGGAGATTGTTTAATAAGGAGTTTGGAGATTATGAGAATTTTTATAACGATATCTTGGAGCCACTTTTTTATGAGGCATTAAGAACAGACAGGAGTGCTGATGACCATTACTATAGCAGGTTTAATTGTAAAATCCCATTCCTAAATGGTGGCTTATTTGATCCTATAAACAATTTTGACTGGGTAAATGTAGATATTTTGCTTCCAAATGAGCTTTTCTCAAATTCAAACAGAACAAAAGAAGGTGATGTTGGAGATGGTATTCTTGATGTTTTTGACAGATATAACTTCACTGTAAATGAGGAGGAACCTCTTGAAAAAGAGGTTGCATTAGATCCGGAGCTACTTGGAAAAATATATGAAAAATTGAACGCAATTAGGCCCGATAACTTTGATGAATATGTAAAAGTCATAGAATCTAACAAAAAAGGTGAAGAGGCAAGGTTTAACAAAGAATATGGGGTTTACTACACTCCAAGAGAGATTGTCCATTACATGTGTCAAGAGAGTTTAATAAATTATCTTGAAACAGAGCTTAAAGGAAAGGTTTCAAGGGATGATATAGAAAAATTTGTAAAAACTGCAGATTTGATCAGAGAGGTAGAAGCGGTTGCCCTTGAAAAAGAAGAGAAGATCAAATCTGGGGAGCAAAAATCAACAAAATACGA
>JBKBHW010000015.1:0-38266 GCA_046297555.1 Aquificaceae bacterium | reverse complement strand
GGCAAAGACGGAAATGGGAGTAAGGTATCTTTGCGGAAGTAAATAATTGAGCTTATATACGCTGGGTGGGAAATTAAGTAAGTTTCTTGATAAGGCGTAGCATAGGCATTTTTGCTTGTGTAAAAAATTAAACAAAAGGCGCGGGCATCTATTCCCGCGCTAGCTATTATTGCGCAATGGATATGTTGTATAATTCTTTCCTTATGAACCTTGAACCTACCAAGCTACCCCTTACTGCAAAGGATTTTGATACTCAAAAAGTAGGCTTTTGCGCGGGCTGTGGCTGTGGCTGCGGCTACATACTTTACATAAAAAACGGCAAAATCGTAGACCTTTATGGCCACCCTTCCGACAAAAGAGGTGTGGGCAGCTTTTGCACCAAGGGCCTTACATACATACAGGGGATTTCAAAAAACCCAATAAGGCTTAACGGAGCCTTTTTCAAAAGGGGTGAGGAGTTTAATTACATAGATCTGTCCCATGCCTTAGAACTACTCAAAGAAAGGCTTTTAAAGGGGAAAACAGCCTTTCTTCTTGGAAGGCAAGCTGGCATAGAAGAGTACCTGCTTGCAAAGGCTATAACAGAGGATGTGTTTGTTGATGCACCGGTTGTAGATTTTGTAGCTTCAAGCATACACCCTACCCAATGGAAAGGTTCAAGGTTTATCCTTTCTGTGGACGCAGAGCCTGTCTTTTCGGAGGTTATGGCAACGCGCTGGCTTGTGGATGCGGTAGAGTCTGGCGCTTACCTTTTCTGCCTTTCTAGCAGGTATGAAACCCTATGCTCCAAGGCAAAAGAAAGGAGGCTCTTAAAACCAGACCTTATCATGGATTTCTTAAGCTCCCTTTTGGATCCAGAAAAAAAGGATGATAGGATAGAGTTTGTAAAAAGAAGCCTATTTTTGCTTAGAGGTTCCCTTGTTTTGGTAGGTGCACACCTTCTTAATTCTCCCTTTGAAAGAAAAGTCATTGAGCTGATTTCTGGATTGAGAAGCAAGTACGGTGTTAACTACAGCTTTGTGGGTGATGTTATGCCCTTTCCAGCCAGAAGGCTTGAGGAGTTTTTTGAAAGGATGGAGGAGTTTGAAAACCTCGTGGTTCTTGGAAACCTTTTCAGGTATTTTAAAGAAGAACATTTGAAGGCCCTGGAAAAGAAGTTTGTAGCTAGCTTTCAAGTCTTCCCCAACATAACAGCCCATTACTCCCATATCCTTTTTGCCAGCACCATGTTCTATGAAAGGGATTTTATAAACTACAGGTATGGCTTTGGCTACCTTGTATATTCTCCTAAGGTGCTTGAGCCGGAAGAAGGTGTATACAACCCTTATAAGGTGCTTTCTTCTGTTTTCTCCAACAAGGTGGATGTGGATGCCTTTTTGCAGGAATTTGGAGTTGATTTACAAAGGCTAAAAGAAGAAGGTGAGGCTCCCCTTAAAGGGAAGGATATAGCCCTTATAAAAGATAGCTGTGGTGAAATACAAAGGAGCCACCTTTTCCTATACACGGACAGCACGTTGGTAGAAGAGCTTGGGCATTGGAACCCATGGACGCATGATATGGAAAGGGCTCAAAAAGCTTACATAAATCCACACACGGCCAAGAGGTTAGGTTTAAGGCATAGCGTGGAGATAAGAGGAGTAAGCTTTGAGCTTCATATTACAGAAAATGTGGCGGAGGGTGTTATATTCATACCATCGGAATACGAGGAGTTTCAACCCTTTGACCCGGGCTACAGGGTAGGGGCTTTTACCCAAAGGCCTTATCACCGTTATGAGGTTCTTATATGAAGGTGGGCTTGTGTGAAAACGTTGGGCTAAGTGGCCTTATAGCAAGGACCATAGGGCTTGAAGATCTCAAAGGCTACAAACAAGTAAGATGGGTAGGTGGTATTGATGTAATATTAGAGAGCCAAGAGGAGTTGGAAAGGTTTCTTGATAAGTATGGTGAGTATGTTTACGCGGTCGGAAGGGAGGAGATGGAGGAGGTGGTAGGAAGGCTCTTAAAGGAAAGGGGCTTAAAGCTTGCCACCGCGGAGAGCTGCACGGGGGGTTTACTTTCTGCAAGGATAGTGAATGTGCCGGGGTCTTCTGCCTACTTTGTAGGTGGCTTTGTGGTCTATGCCAATGAGCTAAAAACAAGGCTTTTGAGCGTGGAAGAGGTGGCCATAAAAAAGTACGGAGCGGTTTCTGAGGAGGTTTGCAGGCAGATGGCTGTGGGAGCCCTTGAAGAGACGGATGCAGACATCTCTCTTGCCATAACGGGTATATCAGGTCCAGAAGGTGGCACGCCAGATAAGCCAGTAGGCCTAACCTACATAGGCTTGGCTACCGATAGGGAGGTTATTGTCAAAAGCTTCCTTTTTAGGGGCAGCAGGAATGAAAACCGTTTTTTGGCTACCCAATGGGCCCTTGAAATGTTAAGGCGATATCTCATAAAGGGAGGATAGAATGCAAAAGGTTCATCCATCGGCCATACTGAAAGGTGAAGTAGAGCTGGGCGAGGATGTGGAGATAGGTCCATATACCGTAATAGAGGGAAAGGTGAGGATAGGTAGGGGTACAAAGATAGGTGCAAGGGTATCTATAAGGGGTAAGGTGTCTATAGGTGAGGAGTGTAAGATATATGATGGAGCCATAATTGGTGAGGAGCCACAACATTTGAAGTATGCGGGGGAAGAAAGTGAAGTAATAGTGGGCAACAGGGTAATAATAAGGGAGTATGCTACCATCCACCGGGGCACAGCCTTGGACAAGCTAAAGACGGTGATTGAGGACGATGTGATGCTTATGGCTTATGCCCATGTGGCCCATGATTGTGTGGTGAAAAGAGGTGTTATAATGGCAAACTGCGCCACCTTGGGTGGTCATGTGGAGGTGGGGGAGTATGCCTTTATAGGTGGTCTGTCCGCCGTTCATCAATGGGCAAGGGTCGGAGCCTATGCCATGGTAGGTGGTCTTTCGGGCGTCTCTTTGGACATCCCGCCTTACACCAGGGCCTCTGGCCAGCATGCCCACCTTTATGGCATAAACACCGTAGGTCTTGAAAGGAGAGGCTTTTCAAAGGAGGTAATAAGCGTGCTGAAAAGGGCTTACAGAATACTTTTTAGAAGCAATATGCTAAAGTCGGAAGCCATTGAGCTTCTCCTCAAAGAGTACGGAGAGTATCAAGAGGTAAAAAGGCTTGCCGACTTTGTACAAAGCTCCAAAAGGGGAGTGGCAAGGGACGCAGGCAAGGGTTAAAATATTCCTATGAGAGCTCTTGTTTTGGCAGCCGGTCTTGGCACACGTTTTAAAAGTGAAAAGCCCAAGGTGATGCATCCTATTCTTGAAAAGCCTATGCTTTGGTATGTGCTAAAGGTTTTAAAGGATCTACACATTCCCCAAGTTGCCCTTGTGGTAGGCCACAAGGCGGAGGAGATAAAGGATTACTTTGGAGAAGCTTTCTTGTACTTTCATCAGGCAAACCCAAAGGGCGGCACTGGCGATGCGGTGCTTTCTGCAATAGACTTTTGGAGGGATTATGAAGGCTACCTCCTTGTCATCAATGGAGACTCACCCCTCATAAAGCATCAAACCCTTCACAACATGCAAAGGTATTTACATATGGTGGAAGAGTATGAGAATGTAAGATTGAGCGCCCTCTTGCTCTCCGCACAGCTACCGGACCCTACGGGCTATGGAAGGGTGGTAAAAGACCAAGACGGAAATGTGATAAAGGTGGTGGAAGAAAAGGATGCCACCTTTGAAGAAAAGCTTATAAGAGAAGTGAACGGGGGAGTGTATCTTTTCTACTGTCCCCATTTACTTGAAGCCCTATTTAGAGTTAGTCCAAGCCCAAAAACGGGAGAGGTCTATCTGACAGAGGTCTTTGGCCATATGGCCCATCTGGGCTATAAGGTCAGAAGCTTTATGGCAGAGGATCCAACAGAGATCCTTGGTGTAAACACAAGATGGGACTTGGCCATTGCAGAAAATGTTATAAGGCTTAGAATACTGCAAGAATGGGCTGAAAAGGGCAACACTATGCACCAGCCGGAGAGTCTTTGGGTGGGGCCAGATGTGGTTTTGGGTGGCGATGTGGAGATATACCCAGATGTGATGCTAAAGGGTAATACAAGGCTTGGTAAGAATGTGGTGGTAGGTAAGGGAAGCATAATAGAGAATTCCATAGTGGAGGATGGTGCCATAATTGAGGCCTATTCTGTGGTTAGAAATTCTTATATAAAGTCTGGCGCCGTGGTAGGGCCCTTTGCCCATATAAGGGAAAACACCTTGATAGGTAAAAATAGCCACATAGGAAACTTTGTAGAGGTCAAAAAATCATACATAGGCGAAAATGTAAAGGCTAAGCATCTGGCCTATATAGGGGATGCCACCCTTGAGGATGAGGTAAATGTGGGGGCTGGCGTTGTATTTGCCAACTTTGATGGAAAGAAAAAGCATGAAAGCTTTGTGGGTAAAGGAGCCTTTATAGGCAGCAATGCCCTCATAGTAGCTCCCATAAGGATAGGTAGCTACTCCTTTATAGCGGGAGGGTCTGTGGTTACAAAGGATGTGCCCGATGGGGACTTGGCAATAGAGAGGTCTAAGTTGAGAATAATTAAAGACAAAGGCAAAGAAAAACTGCTTGACTAAAAACCTTAAAGGCTTTAAAATACTAAGTCTTAGAGCCGGTAGCTCAGTCTGGTAGAGCAACGGACTTTTAATCCGTGGGTCGAGGGTTCAAATCCCTCCCGGCTCATACCACAAGCTTTTCAAGCTCCCTCCTCTTTATTATTTCAATGTATCCCCTCTCTGCATTTATTATGCCCTGCTTTTTCCACTTACTCATAACCCTTATGGTGGTTTCTACTGTGGTGCCAGTCATTTCAGCAATATCAAGCCTTGTCAAGGGAGCGTCTATAACTATAACATCTTCATACTTTTTCCCTATGCGGTCGGCGATCTCCAAGAGCACCTTGGCTATCCTTTCTTCCACCTTTCCCCCCGCTATGCTTTTGAGGGTCTCATAGCTATGCAACAATGTGGCGGTGGCCTCACAGGTCATCTTTATGGCTATGGCGGGGTGTTTTATGGCAAGGTTTATAAAATCCTTGTTGGATATGTACAAAGTTTTACTTTCTACCATGGCCTTTGCAGTATAAGTGTTTTTTGGCGTTTTCTTTCCCCACTCTATCCATCCAAACACATCCCCGGGGTATACAAGCCTTACTATAACTATCTTGGCATCATGGGTTTCCTTGAGCAGCTTTATAAGTCCATCTATGAGTATATACACACCCGGCTCCGCTTCCTCTTCAAAAAAGAGGTACTCATTCCTCCTAAAGGTTCTAACCTGCATGTATTTAAGGGCATCCTTTAGCTCCTCTTTAGAAAGGTCCTCAAAGAGATGGATCTTTTTAAACAGATCCAAGTTTAAGTCCTGAGCTTGCCTTTCTCCAAAAGCCTCTTTTGCCATCCCTTACCTCCTACAGCTACTTGTGGTTCAAAAACTACATAATCGGTATGAAAAGGTACCTTATTGATCCCGCCAAAGGAATGATTGTCTCCTATGGCTACATGTATTGTACCCAATATCTTCTCCGCTTCCAACACATTATCAGGCCTTTTTGCCTTTGAATTGGTTCCAACTCCAAACTCTGCTATAAAGCGTGCCTTTTCATAACTTTTAAAAATGTCTTCAAGATAATTCCTATAGGGCTCAAAGCCTTCTATTTCTTCCACCGCACCATCCCTAAACCTTAAAGTGATGGGCCTTTCAAGCTTTCTGTCTGGGCCATAGGTTATGGTAAGCTTGCCAAAGGCTGAAGTTTCAACGGGCGCCACAAAGGCCTCACCCGCCGGCAGGTTTCCATACTGACCCCTTTGATGGAAGAGCCCCGTATCCGCTATGGCTCTCCTGTCCTTTATGGAAAATTCCATATCCGTTTCCTCCGCCTTAACATGGACCCATTCGGCTTCTGAGAGTATATCTGCCACATCTTGGCTAAGGCTTGATACATAGGCCCAATCCACATCCATGGGGCCCAAAAACATATCGGGCTCAAAAAGGGGCATGCTGGCATATCTACAGCCAAAGACCTCCGTTAATGCCTTTCTAAAAAAGGTATGGGTAGTTGAATAGTATGGAAAGGCAACTACCACATGGGGAACTTCCTCCGCATAGGATGTAAGTATCTCAAAAACCTCCAACTCTGAATAATCCTCTTTAAAAAGTACCTTTTCCAATAGACCCCTTTCCTTTAGCTTTTCTACCGCCTTTTCTCCAAAGGCAAGCGTCCAAACCTCCTCCGGTGGCTCCTTCCCATGCCCCTTCAAAGAAGGGTATATATGATGTTTAAATTCCTTTGTTACAAGCCTTGCCACATCCACAAAATCTTCCATAAGGTCCATAAGGTAGTCCTTTTCTGAGTCCGTCATAAGCAACAGCCTCTCATTATCCCTCAAGCCCATGTTAACTTTATAAAGCTTGTAAATAGCCTCTTTGTACATGGTTATTTAATAAATTTAACTCAATTTACATATATGTTGGGTGAAAATTCTTGAGTTAAGCTTCTTGACTATGTAGCACAGGCATTCTTGCCTGTGGAAGAAAAACTTAACTAAAAGTCGCAGGCAAGGATGCCCGCGCTACCTTTTATTTTTGTGTGTAGGCAATTAAGGTAATGGAAGCCTTAGACCTCCAAGAAGGTATTTGAGGTCGTTATCTGTAAACATTAGACCTACGCCGCCAAATGCACCCCTCAACCTTGAATTAAGGAGGTCATCTCCGCCAAACCTTACATAAAGGGGACCTCTTACTTTATAGGTGGCACCTACCTGTAGATTAGGTTTTAAATCCCTGTCCTGTGGTCTATCCTTCCTCCCAAAATCCCAAAGGTCCGATGTTATGGTTAATCTTTCCGAAAGCACAAGGTCTGCACCAATCCCCCCTGTAGATTCCTTTAAACCTCCTCTTAATACTATCTCGCTGCCACCTATGAGGGGAAATATCCTTGCATATTGCACCGTAACCTCGGGCTTAAACTCTTTCTTGACTATAAATTGGTTTGGAAGCAATTCCTCTTTATACACCCTACCTCTTGAATCGCCTACTATCTCCAATAAATAGTACTTTTCATTATCTGGTTGAAGCTTGACGGTTAGTATGCCTTTGGAGTCTCCACCCCTGTAAAGCTCGCCTCTAAATCCTATGTTGAGGTTTGTCTTATCTGCCACCTCCCCAGCCTTACTAAAGGCCTTTACACCAGAAACCACATTCCTGTATAGCTCCTCATCCTTTACAAGCTTTCCAAGAGTTCCTTCCCCTCTATCTATGGTGGCTAAGATGCTGCTTAGCCTTTCCGAGCTTTCCTTTAAGGACCTGCTAAGCTCTGCCAGGTTAGACACGCTTGTTCTTATATCTTCTCGGTTTTCTGATATCATAAGGTTTAGGTTTTTAGAAAGCTGGTTTAGGTTTGTGGTAAGCTCGGGAAGGGTAGCCCTTAGATCACCGCTTAACTGCTTTAAGTTTGCCACCACTTCCCTTACATCCTGCCTGTTTTCTGCTGCTATGCTGTCAAGGGTATTTGCCAGCCTTTCTATGCTTTGTATGGCTTGGGGTAAGGTTCTGTTGAGATTATACGCAAGAACGTTTATGTTATTTATTGTGCTCCTCAAAGCCTCCCTGTTTTCCATAACTATAAGGTTTAGGTTATGGCTAAGGACTTCAAGGTTCTGTATAACATTTCTAATATCTTCTCTGTTTTCGGAGAGGATTAATTGAAAAGTTTCTACCATAAGCTTCATACTTTCAGAGGCATCTGTAATCTGCTTTATAAGCTTATCCGTATCTGCATAGCCTAAGGTTTTTGTTATAACTCCCCCATCTTCCAAGATGCCAGCCTGCGGGCTTCCCGGATACACATTCAAATACTTATCTCCCATAAGCCCAAGGGTGCCTATTTCCGCCTGTGCATCCTTGTACAGGGTAATCTGTTTATCAAGTTCAAAAACTACTTCCACCTTTCCTTCTTTTAAACTTATAGACCTTACCTTACCGCTTTTTATACCCGCCACCCTTACCTCAGCTCCCACGCTAAGCCCCGCCACATTATCAAAATAGACCTTATAGCTATTTACCGCCGGTTTAAATAAGGGCACCTCGCCAAAGGTAAGTATAAGAAAGGCAAAGCCAAGGGAGAATAATAATACAAGGAAGCCAACCTTAGCCTCGTTTGAAAGCTTCATGCTTTAATTATATTCAAGTAATTAGAGAATGCCACAGGATTATCCCATCTCTGTAGCCCAAAAGGTCTTCACAAGCCCTCTCCGGATGGGGCATAAGACCAAAAACATTGCCTTCTTTGTTGCATACACCAGCTATGTTGTTTACAGATCCGTTGGGGTTTGCCTGTGAAGTTATTCTACCCTCTTCATCGCAGTACCTTAACACTACCTGACCCCTCTCTTCAAGCCTTTTTAATTCTTCTTCTGGTAGGTAATACCTTCCTTCCCCATGGGCTATTGGCATCCTTATAACTTCCCCTTTTTCAAAACGCTTGGTAAAAACCAGCTCTTTGTTTTCAACCCTTAGGTACACATCCTTACATATAAACCTCATATTTTCGTTCCTTAACAAGGCTCCGGGCAGAAGCTTGAGCTCTGTAAGTATCTGAAAGCCGTTGCATATGCCAAGCACAAGGCCGCCCTTTTGAGCAAAATCCACTATGGTTTTTCCAAGGGGTGTTTTGCTGGCAAGCACGCCAGCCCTAAGATAGTCGCCAAAGGAAAAACCTCCCGGAATAACTACACAATCAAAGCCTTTTAGGTTTTTTGTAGTGTAATCTACAAAGCTTACCTCTTGACCGAGCAGATCCCTTATAACATAGTAGGTATCATAGTCGCAGTTGGAACCGGGAAAGACGCAAACTGCAAACTTCATTCTACTATATATTCCTCCACAAGGGGGTTGATAAGGTATTTTTCTACCATAGTTTTTATATCCGTTTCCCTTTCCAACTCCAATTCTACCACCTTTCCCACCTTCACTTCCTTTACGGGAAAGCCCTCATCAAGAAGCATCTCCCTTACAGCTCTACCCTCTGGGTCAAGCAAACCCCTCTTTGGAAGTATCAAAACTCTTACTTTCATGGTTTAGCTTATTATATCATTTTAGCATGGTAAAAATAGGCATAACCATAGGAGACCCTGCGGGAGTTGGGCCCGAGCTCATTTTAAAAATCTCCAAGCACTTTGACCCAGAGAAGGCTTATGTAATATACGGAGAGAGTAAGATTATGCAAGCTATACAAAGGGAGTTGGGAATATACCTTGAGTTGAGGGAAATCTTTACTTTGGATGATGTAAAAAAGCCCGGTGTTTATATAGCAGACCTAAACATAAGCGAGACAGAGAGGCCTGTACCTTCTCTGACTTCTGGCAAGGTGGCTGTGGCCTATCTTGGAAGGGCCGCGGTGGACGCCGTTTACGGAAAGATTGACGGCCTTCTTACCATGCCTATAAACAAGTTTTGGGCAAAGCTTGCAGGCTTTTCTTATGAAGGTCAAACGGAGTTTTTGGCACAAGCTTGTAATGTAAAAGACTATGCCATGCTTATGTATTCGGAAAGGATAAAGGTTGTCCCTTTTACCACCCACATACCCTTAAAGGAAGTACCAGAAAGGATAAAAAGCCAAGAGATAATAAGGAAGGTGAAGTTAATAGTGAAAGAGTTTAGAAGGTTGTTTGGTACGGAACCTACTATAGGCATTCTCGGTCTTAATCCTCACGCGGGCGATATGGGAACGATAGGGGAGGAGGATATGAGGGAGATAGCGCCGGCGGTGGAAGCTCTGAAGGCTGAAGGCTATAAAGTAGAAGGACCCCTTTCTCCAGACAGCGCCTTTTTGAAAGAGGATTTTGACCTATATTTGTGCATGTACCACGACCAAGGCCTTATACCCTTTAAGCTCCTTGCCTTCAAGGAAGGCGTAAACCTTACCCTTGGCCTTCCCTTTGTGAGAACTTCACCAGACCATGGTGTAGCTTATGATATAGCTTGGAAGGGTATTGTAGATGAAAGCTCATCTTTGAATGCTCTCAAACTCTGTGAAAAACTGGCAGAAAAAACATGCCAATAAAAAAGAGGATATACCTAAGTGTACTTTTTTTCTGTGTCTTTAACCTTCATCATATCCTTTATATCACTTTACTTTATATATTCAAGGCTCATAGAAAGCAGGATTAAGGAAACATATGAAATCATATACAAAAATTACAAAGAATTAATAAACCATGAAAAAGAGGATCTTAAATTTCTTGATGACAAAACGATTCCACAAGGAGACTATTATTACAAAAGAAAATTACATGACAGATTCTGCAACGAAGAAGCTTATTACAGAATACTGCCTATAGGAGCTTATTATGGTATAAACAGGTTTTATCCCACCGGATGCTACTTTGTAGGTATAGAGCTTGAAGAATTGTTGAAGATTATGAAGAGCTTGGCGGATGTGGATTGGATAGTCTATTACAACAGGAGCCTTTTAAGGGATGTTTTAGATGGTACCATTGACAGTTTTATGAAGGAAAAGGTAGTTATAAATAATATGGTTATTGACAAGTTTTCGGATCCAAAGGCCCTTTATATGCCTCTTGATGTTAAAGGCTATATGCTTTACGGTAGTTTTCTTGAAAAAAGACTTCTTATAGAAGTTCCGCTGACAGGTATGAACGGCCTTCCTATAGGACAGATAGTTTTTATAAAAGATGTATCCAGTATATATAGAGAAACCTATCTAATATTTCTTGCGCTTACCTTACACTCTTTACTTGTTTTTTCTTTCCTTGCCTTCATTCTCTTTAGGATAGCCTCTAACTTGGTTAGTAGGGTGATCTTTTTAAAGAACATAGCCGCAAGCATAGAGAAAAGGGATTTTTCTGCAGCCGACCTTCTTAAAGATTCTAAAGAAAGTGAAAAGGACGAGGTCTGCGAGCTCAGGCATAGTATATACAACATGGCTGTAAGCCTAAAACAGGCCTTTGAAGAGCTAAAAGAGAAGCAAAGGGAGCTTGAAGAGCTGGCATACTACGACCCTCTTACAGGTCTTCCCAACAGAAGGTTCTTCTTTGAACATGCCAACCTTATCCTTGAAAGTGCAAAAAGATACAAAAACCACTTTGCCCTCCTCCTTATGGACCTTGATCACTTTAAAAAGATAAACGATGTATATGGCCACGAGGCTGGAGACCTACTTCTAAAGAGTTTCGCAGATGTTCTTAGGAAGAACTCCAGAAAGTCTGACCTTCCTGCCAGACTGGGTGGCGAGGAGTTTGTCCTTCTCATGCCAAATACAAATGTCCAGCAGGGCAAGGTGGTTGCAGAAAGGATAAGGCAGCAATTCCAAAATAGCGTTGTGGTGCATAGGGGAGTGGAGATAAACACAACGCTTAGTGGTGGTCTTGCTTCCTTTGTACCAGGAGTAGAAGAAATAGATGACCTAATAAGGATGGCTGATGAGGCCCTTTACAAAGCAAAAGAGTTAGGTAGAAACAGGATAGAGGTTTATGAGCCTAAAATATAGGCACCTCAAAGGCTGGATTGGCAAGGGATCTAAGCATTCCCTCTTTTATAGCCCTTACAACCCACCCTTCCATCCTTCTTTCCTTGAACCTTATAAAATGATGAAACAGCACGCCGCTTGCCTCAAGACCAAGGCCCTTGTCTAAAACAATTTTTTTCGCCCAGCTTTTTATCCTTTCATTCCCCAAAAAGCTGTTCTTTGGGTTCAATGTCCTTCCTTTTCCTAAGCCTACAAACTGATAGCCGCAAACAGATCCTCCCTTTAGAAAAACCTTTACCAACCTACCTTCCCACTCAAAGCTGAAGGATTCTTCCGCCTCTTCAAAAACGCCCCCACTGCCCGCCGTAGCAGACCTCGTCTTTACCGCGTTGTAATCCACAAGCCCGGGGTTTTTAACCTTTAGCCCTGCCATGTTAAAGCCTGCTATGGCACCCCCTTGCTGCGCCGGTGGAAAGAGGGCTATCCATCTATGATTCCCCCAAGCGTCTATGCCCGAGCATATGTCCCCCGCCGCATAAACATCTGGGTCAGAGGTCTGCTGGTATTCGTTGACCAGTATGCCACCCACAACCCTTCCCGTGGCCTCGTTTATGTGCAGTTTTATGTCTGTGTCTGCCACAAGGTTTGTCCTTGGCCTTACACCGGTGGAAAGGATAACCATGTCTGCCCTTATAAACTTGCTCTTGTCTGTCCCGTTGGGCCTTATCTCCACCGCTTCCACCCAGCCATCTTCTCCATGTATGGCTACCACTTGATGGTTTAGGTAAAAGTGAATGCCTTCTTCCTCCAAGGGCTTCATGTACTTGTCTGCCATAAATTTATCAAGCATCCTTGGAAGCACACGATCAAAGAACTCTACCACATGCACCTCCAAGCCCATATGTTTTAAGGTCTCCGCATCCTCTATGCCTATGGGCCCCGCCCCCACTATCACCACCCTTTTAACCCTTCCAGAGATTACCCAATCCCTTATCCTCTTTGCATCATAAAGGTTCTTTGCGGTAGTTACACCCCCAAGCTCCACTCCGGGGATAGGCGGCACAAAGGCGTAGGCACCCGCAGCCAGCAAACACTTATCGTAAGGAATCTCCTCCCCACCCTTTACAATAACCACCTTTCTCTTGTTATCAATGCCTACCACCTCTTTGTTAGGTCTAAAGTCTACCTTGTGTTTTTCGTAAAAGGTAAAGCCGCCCTTGTAAAAGAGGGCTTCCTGCGATATATCCCCCCTTATAACATTCTCCATGCAGTTGGGGGCATAGGTTGGAAACTCTTCATCAGAAAGGACTATGATATCTGAATCCTTGTCTATTTTTCTGAAGGCTTCTATGGCGCTGGCCGCCGCAGGCCCGTTTCCTACTATTACCACCCTCATCCTTCTTCACACACCTTTAATATGTACTCTAAACAGCTTCTTACACCAAAGCCTGTAGCACCCTTTGCGTAATAGCCAAACTCTTCTTTCATGTAGGCCGGTCCCGCTATGTCAAGGTGTACCCATTTTATACCTTCCTTCACAAACTCTTCTAAGAACATGGCTGCCGTTATGGCCCCTCCGTACCTACCGCCAGAGTTTAAAACATCTGCTTCTCCTTTCTTTATCTTCTCCCTTAGCCTTTTGTCATCCATCGGAAGCTTCCACATCCTTTCTCCCGTCAGCTTTGAAATAGCTAAGATCTCCTCTCCAAACTCATCATCGTTGGTAAAAAGACCGGCGGTGTATTCTCCAAGGGCTACCATACAGGCTCCCGTTAAGGTTGCCATATCTATGATCTTTGAAACTCCAAGGTTGCTGGCATAGGAGAGGGCATCTGCAAGGGTTACCCTTCCCTCCGCGTCCGTGTTGTCTATTTCTATGGTCTTCCCGTTCATGGCTTTTATAATATCATCGGGCCTGTAGGCCGTTCCGCTTGGCATGTTTTCCGCCGCGCCAAAGATGCCATGCACTTCCACGCACGGCTTTATCTGGGCTATGGCCTTCATAATACCAAGGACTGCACAGGCCCCCGATTTATCCATCTTCATGGTCCTCATATATTCCCCCGTTTTTATGTTAAGGCCGCCGCTGTCAAAGGTTAAGCCCTTACCCACTATGGCTATTTTTTCCTTCGCCTCTTTTTCTGGCTTGTAGATAATATGCACAAACCTTGGGGGCGTGGCAGATCCCTTACCTACGCTCCAGAGGGCTTGCATGCCCATCTCTTGAATTTCTCTTTCATCGTAAACTTTACACTCAAGGCCATATTCTTGGGAAAGCTTTTGGGCAACCTCTGCAAGGCTGATGGGATTTATCACATTGCCGGGCTCGTTTACAAGGTCCCTAACAAAGTTTTGGGCTCGTGCAAAAATCTCACCGAGCTGAAGGCCCTTCTCATCGGCACCATGTATGTAAAGACTTTCTATCTGCGCTTTCTCCTCCTCCTTTTTTGTTTTGTATTTATCAAAGCGGTAGCTTCCAAGGAGGGCACCTTCCGCCAAGACCTTGCTTAGCCTGTAGTTTAGCTCTCCCGCATAAAGGTACAGATCCTTTACCTTATCCTTTGCAGCCCTCTTGACGAGCATTGCCATAGCAGACCTGTAGCTTTCCTCCGTTGCCTTTTCCCTTTTTCCAAGGCCCGCTATGTAAAAGATCTTTACCTCCTCACCAAGAAGCAGTGGCACCTTTACAAGGCTGTCTTCCTTACCCTTAAAGTCCTCCACCTCAAGGACCCTTTCCACATTCCTTTTAAAAGGTCCCAAAAATTCAAGGTTTCCCTTGTCATCTTCAAAGACAAAGATTCCCAAAGGACTTTTTACCTTCTCCACCTCAAAGCTCAAAGACCTTATCTGCATTTTTCTCCTCCTAATCTTCTTCCTGCGTTATACCTTCCCTTTTCATGGCAACTTTTCCAGTCCTTGCCATCTCCTTTATGCCAAAAGGTCTTACAAGGTCTACAAAGGCTTTTATTTTATCCTCTGTGCCCGTTATCTCCACCGTGTAGGTCTCGGGTGAAACATCCACTATCTTTGCTCTAAAGATCTCTACAAGCCTTAGCACCTCATCCCTTGCCCTTGGAGTGGCCGTGTAAACCTTTATAAGGGCAAGCTCCCTCTCCACATGGGGCACATCGGTTATATCCTTCACCTTTATAGTGTCTATAAGCTTTCTAAGCTGCTTTACCACCTGCTCTATTACCACATCATCACCTATTACCTCAAGGGTCATCTGAGATATTCCCTTCTCATGGGTTTCTCCTACAGAAAGTCCTTCTATGTTGTAGCCCTTTCCCGCTATCAAGGTAGCTATCCTTGCCAGAACTCCAAGCTCGTTTCTTACAGTTAAGTTTATTAAATGCTTGCGCACTTCACCCTTTTTAACCTCCCTGAAAAGGGGAGCTTTTATTATGTCTAACTGAGAACTTCCAAGGGTATCTGCCATAGTTTTTACCTCCTTTAGCCCACCAAGTACATGGTTTCTGCTTCTACAGGCTTTTTACCATCATGCAATATCATATCTCTGTAAGACTTCCCCGCGGGCACCATAGGAAAGACATTCTCCTCCCTATCCACATGAAAGTCCATAACCACTGGCCTGTCTTGTATCTTTAAAGCTTCTTCTATTATCTCCCTCACATCGGAAGGCTTTTCTGCCCTAAAACCTGCTGCACCACAAGCCTCTGCAAGCTTTACAAAATCGGGCTGCACGCTTAAATCTACTTCTGCATACCTACGGTCATAGAAAAGTTCTTGCCACTGGCGCACCATACCAAGATATCCGTTGTTTATTATAGCTATCTTTACTGGCACTTTGTACTGCACTGCAGTAACAAGCTCTTGCATGGTCATCATAAAGGAGCCATCGCCATCTATCACAAATACCTCCCTTTCTGGCCTTCCTATCTTTGCCCCTATGCCTGCGGGCAACCCAAAGCCCATGGTGCCAAGACCCCCCGAGTTTACAAACTGCCTTGGGAAAGAGTATTTATAAAACATGGCAGCCCACATCTGATGTTGGCCTACTCCGGTGGCTATTATAGCCTGTCCTTTTGTAGCTTTGTATATTTGCTCTATGACATACTGGGGCTTTATAACCTTATCAGACTTTGAATAGGTAAGGGGATGCCTTTTTTTCCATCTTTCTATCTGTTCTATCCATCTTTGTCTTTCTTCTGGGTATAGCACCTTTACCGCTTCCCTCTTTAACTCCTCAAGTAGCTTCCTTAAAACTATCTTTACATCACCCACTATGGGCACATCCACCACGATGTTCTTTGAGATAGAAGCCGGGTCTATATCTATATGAATTATCTTTGCCTGCGGGGCAAACTCCTCCACCTTACCCGTAACCCTGTCATCAAACCTTGCACCCACCGCTATGAGAAGGTCGCAGTTGTACACAGCCATGTTGGCATAATAGGTGCCGTGCATTCCAAGCATATGAAGAGCCAAGGGATGGTCTTCGGGGAAAGATCCCTTGCCCATATTGGTGGTAGCAACGGGTATCTTCATTAACTCTGCAAGCTCCACCAGTTCCTTTTGAGTCTCCGCCTGGACTGCACCACCACCCACATAAAGCACAGGCCTTTTTGCCTCTACCATAAGCCTTATAGCCCTTCTTATCTGCTGTAAGTTGCCTTCAAGATGGGGCTTATAGCCCGGTAGGGATTCCTTTACCTCTTCCAAAGAGGGTATTTTTACATCGCTTAGCTTTTGGGTTATATCCTTGGGTATGTCTATCAATACTGGGCCGGGTCTGCCAGTTCTTGCTATGTAAAAGGCTTGGCGGATTATCAAAGGAAGGTCCTCTATCCTTTTGACCAAAAAGTTGTGCTTGGTTATAGGCCTTGTAATGCTTACTATATCCACTTCTTGGAAGGCATCGTTGCCTATAAGGTGTGTGGGAACCTGACCCGTTATAAAGACCACAGGGACAGAATCCATGTAAGCGTCCGCTACGGCGGTTACCAGATTGGTGGCACCGGGACCGGAAGTGGCTATGGCCACACCCACCTTGCCAGTGGCCTTTGCATAGCCCTCCGCCATATGGCCAGCACCCTGCTCATGCCTTGCCAATATATGCTTTATACTCCCATCTCTGTATAGGGCATCGTACACCTCCATTATGGCACCACCGGGAATGCCAAAGACTATTTCTACACCTTCCTCCTTTAAAGCTTCTATTACAATGTCTGCCCCTTTTCTTGGCATAATCTACCTCCAAGCTTGTAGTTTAAAAGTATAAAATATATGCAAAGCTTTAAAAATTGGTTAAAAAGTATTCCCTTGTAAGGGTTGCCCGAGCTTTTACATACTGTACAAAGTTTGCTATAAACTTCTTGCACGATTAGTTTTTGTTCTGTAAGATAGGTAAGGGCGGAGCCAGTCCCCGCGTTTTTTGGTTTAAACCACCATGGAGGTAGCGCGGGCATCCTTGCCTGCGCTTTCTGATTAATTTTTTTTACACAGGCAGGGATGCCTGTGCTACCTTTCATAAACTTAAACCACGAGAGGGAAAAAGAGCCCTTATGTTATCGCGCAAGAAGTTTAACAAATAGGCGTCTCATAAACCATCCCTGTAAAGATTGAATTTCTCACCCAGCATGTAAATAGTTTAATATTCCTTCCACAATCTCCTCCGGCTTGAGGCTTGCATCAAGGACTATGTGGGCTTGTGCGTATATCTTGGACCTTTCTTCAAAAAGCTTCAATAACTCTTCCTTACCCTTTCTCAAAAGGGGTCTGGATGGATCCTTGCCGCACCTTTTTATAAAGGTATCAAACCCTACCTTTAGCCAAACTACCAAACCTTTTGATTTCATAAGTTCCATAGCATGAGGGTTAGATCCAAGCCCCCCGCCGGTGCTAATTACTATGTTTTCTCCTTGGCTAAGGGCTCTTAGCATCTCCAGCTCAAGCCTTCTAAAGTAGTCTTCACCTTTTTTCTCAAAGATCTCTTGTATTGTCATAGCCTCAGCTTTTTGCACCTCTTCATCCACATCTGCAAAGGACCAGCCAAGCCTTGAAGAGAGTATTTCTCCAACGGTGCTTTTACCACTGCACATAAAACCTACAAGGAATATCCTTTTATAGTTCATGCCTTATAAACAGGAGGTTTAATATAACAAGAAAGGCTCCTATTACAACTCCGTAGGAAAGGGCTTTTGGTTTTATCCTTTGAAGCAGGTTAAGGTGCACAAGTATGGCATAGTAAAACCAAAGAAATAGTACATATACAAGCTTTGGGTCGTTTATCCAATGCTTTCCAAAAAAGCTTCTACTCCAAAGGCTTCCAAAGATAAGGGTAAATGTGAAAAATATAAAGCTTAGGTTTACAAAAAGCCTTTCACTTCTCCTTAAAAGGTTAAGGGGCATGAAAAAGCCGCTTAAACTTTTCTGTTTTAGCTTGGCTTCTACCATAAACTTTATCAAGGAAGAAAGGCCTCCCAAGAGGGCAAAGGTATAAGAAAAGAGGGCGGAGGTTATATGCAGGGTATATAGTAGGCTTTTGTATGGGGAGGGCTCCGCCGGAAGAGCCAAAAGGCTGGATAAAATGCCCGCCAAAGATAAAAAGGCCAAAAACCTCTGAAGCTGTTCTTGCTTGAGGGAGATGAGCAAAAGAAAAAGGATCATACCATTTCCTAACAAGGAGTAAAAGCCGTATGTATCTGCAAAGGGAAAGCTTCCCACATGCAACGCTATCTTTATAACATGGGCCATATAGAAAAAGAAGCCAAGGGATAGGCTAAAAAGGGTAGGCTTTTTGAAGGTGGAGGTAAAGTGGTAAACTAAAGACAGTATAAGGGCTAAGAAGTAGCATACTATACCAAGCCAGAGCAAGTACATGTAAGATAGTTTATCATGGTGGGTATTGATATAGTTAAAAACCAAAGGATAAGGGAAGCGGTGGAGAAGTTTGGCGAAAGGTTTTTGAAAAGGATATATACAGAAGAGGAGCTGCGTTATTGCCAGAGTCAAAAGTCCTTTTATGAATGTCTTTCTGTTAGATGGGCTTGCAAAGAAGCGGTGCTAAAGGCCTTTTACCAAGCCTATGGTGTGGTATTAAAGTTTTCCGAAATTGAGGTTTTGGGTAATAGGGGAAGGCCTGCAAGGGTAAGAATTTTACGGGAGGGCTTTGAAGATGTTAAGGTGTTGGTCTCCCTTTCCCACGAGCGGGAGTTTTCCGTGGCTGTAGCTTACATTTTAAAGGAATAAAAGGGCCAAAAGTGGTTGAGCGGTCCGTGTCCCTTACCCAAGGGTAATGAATTCTCTATGGCACCTTGTATGTATTCCTTTGCCTTTTTAACAGAGTCTATCAGGTTATAGCCCTTTGCCAGGTATGAGGTTATGGCTGAGGAAAAGGTACAGCCCGTGCCATGTGTATTTTTTGTCTTTACCCATCTTCCTTTAAGGTATTCAAAGCCCTTTCCATCGTAAAAGATATCTATCATATCCTCATGCTGCATATGTCCACCTTTTAAAACCACCGCGGAGCATCCAAGGGAGTATATCTTTTTACAAGCCTTCTCCATATCCTCAAGGCCCTTTATTTCAAAACCGCACAACTCTTCCGCCTCTGGTATGTTGGGCGTAATCACAAGGGAAAGGGGAACAAGCTCTTTTATAAGTACTTCCTTTGAAGATGCTTTTAACAAGGAGTCTCCCGATTTTGCCTTCATTACAGGGTCAAGTACAAACTTTTCCAGCTTAAACTCCTTTATGGCTTTGGCCACAACCCTTATTATTTCCTCGTTGGAAAGCATGCCAGTTTTACAAGCATCCACTCCAATATCCTCTACCACAACCCTTATCTGCTCATAGACCATCTGAGGGGGGAGGTCCAACACACCGTAAACACCTACCGTATTTTGCACCGTTATGGAGGTTATGGCACTCATGCCATAAACACCGAGGGCTGTAAAGGTTTTTAGGTCCGCTTGTATACCGGCTCCACCGCCGCTATCAGATCCTGCAATGGTCAAAGCCCTTGGCACCATCAGAAGAAAACCCCCAAAACAAAGTGTAGCCTGCTCCTTGATGTATCTCCCGGTACCTTCTTAGTCTTGAAGGCCCAGTCCAGCTTTATGGGCGCAAAGGGTGTTACAAACCTTATACCCACACCAAAGCCTCCCCTCAAGTTTTCCTTTCTTAGCTCATCCCAGCTGTTGAACCCAAGACCTGCATCGTAGAATAGGGCTCCATAGAGTATGTTTTTGTAAAGAGGGTAGTTGGCTTCTGCGGAGAATATTACCTCTCTTTTTGCTCCAATGGGGTCGTTGGTGTTGGGGTCAAGGGGTCCTGCATAGCCATATTTGTATCCTCTTACAGTAAAATCACCACCTACAAAGAACCTTTCATCAAGGGACACCCTTTTACCGCCGTAAGGCTCCACCATCCCCAATACACCCTTTATTGAGAGTATTAGACCTGTGTCAAGCCATCTGTCTTTGAAAAAATGCTGATGAGAAAGTACAATCTTGTTAAACCTTTCATTGCCGCCCAGCACGGGCACGGCTACAGAGTAATCTATATCCGTGATAGATCCTTGAGATGGAAAGAGATAGTTGTCCCTTGTATCCCTTGTTAAACTAAATAAGAACTTTCTTAACTGCCTTGTACCTGCCTCCTGCTGTACCAAAGGTGATGCATCGGGAGATATATCTTTGTAGCTTACCTTTTGAATGCTTACGCCTGCGCCCACCCTCCAAAATTCTGCAAACTCCCTTGAGAATATTAGGTCAATTCCCGCCCTCTCCACCGTATAAGTGGTGTATTCTATCCTTCTATCGTAAACGGAACCTGTGAGGTCAATAGGCTTGTTAAGAAACCACTTCTTTGTATAGGACAGCGAATTCTCTTTATACTTGCTTCCATAGGATATGGATATGCCTGCTATGTCTCCAGTGCCAAGGAAATTGCCCTTACGTAAAGACACAAAGCCAGAAAGGCCTGTAACTTGGTTGTATCCAAGGCCTACGGAGAACTGTCCAGTAAACCTTTCCCTTACCTTTGCTACAAAGTCCCAGTTTTTGCCCTCGGAAGGGAATGGATCAATGGATACATTCTCATAATAACCTAAGTTAAAGATCCTTGTTTTTGACCTCTGTATTTCCCGCAGGTTTGCCAGCTCACCCTCTTGAAACCTAAGCTCCCTTCTTATCACATAATCCCTTGATTCATAATTGCCTTGTACCTCAATCCTGTTTACATAAACTGGCTCACCCTCCTCAATCTTTAAGCTAAGGCTTACACTTTTCTTTTCTGGGTCTACATCCTCCCTTTCTTCCACAGAAACACCCAAAAAGCCCATGTCCGAATACCTTTTCCTTATGTTATCTTTAATCTTATCAATTACCTCCTTTCTGTAATAGCCTCCCCTGTTCTTTTTGAGAATATTGTCCACAAGCTCCTTGTAAGCAAAGAGAGTATTACCTTCTATGCTTAGATCTTTGAGCTTATATCTGGGACCCTCTTCTATCTTTATGTTTATCTCGTATCTATTTACTTCCTTTTTGAAGGAGTAATCTACCTTGGCTTCAAGAAAGCCTTCAGAACGGTAAAAGTCCCTTATCTTCTTTACATCTTCCTTTAAAACCTCTTCGCTAAAAGGCGGTTTTAGCCTAAAGGCAAGAAGGCTTACAGGTTTGGTTTCCATAAGCCCCAAAAGTTTGCCCCTGCTAAAGCTCCTGTTGCCTTCAAACCTTATACTACTTACATACTCAGGCTCACCCTCCCTTATCGTATAGACTATCTTAGACGCCCCCTTTTTTGGTACAAGGCTGTACTCCACTTCCACATTGGGATAGCCTTCTTTGACATATGCTTCTATTATTTTTCTCTTTATGTACTCCATTTCTTCACGGGTAAGGACCCTGCCCAGCTTAAGCCTCCTTTGTATCTCAAGCCTTTCTTCTATGGCTGGGGAGGAGGTATAGCCCTTTGTAATATCTTCTATGTCTATCTTGCCCACCTCCGTTTCTATACCTATCTTTTTCTCAAGGTCTTCCGATTTTATCTTCTTGTTGCCTTGGAATTCAATCTTGTATATAACAGGCAGATCTTTTACTTTGTATATAAGAAATATCTGATCTCCCTCCCTTTCCTCATAAACATCCACCCTATCAAAGAAACCACTCCTATACATACGCTTTATGCTTTCCCTTACAAGGTCTGTGCTGTACAAGCTTCCGCTCTTTATGTTTATAAGGCCAAGTATTACATCCTCAGGCACGTACTGTGCCCCTTCAACCCTTATCTCCTTTATAACCTGCGCCAAGGAAAGGCTAACCAACATTAAGAGAACAGCTAAAACTCTATACAATAAGCACATCCTTTTTACCCTCCTCTATATGACCGCATACAAAACAAGATTCTACAGCCCTCAAAGCCTTTTCCACCTCCTCCCTGCTTATCACTACCATAAAACCCACGCCCATATTAAAAGTCTTGTACATCTCCTTAATTGGTACCCTTCCCAGCTCCCTAATCCAGTCAAAGATAGGGTTTGATGGTATTTTTTGGGTTTCCACTACAGCTTTGCAGTTCTCCGGAAGTATCCTTATTAGATTGCCCGGTATGCCGCCGCCGGTTATATGAGCCATACCCTTTATCATAACACCAGCTTTTTTAAGGTTGTTTATCTCCGTTGAGTATATTTTAGTGGGTTCTAAAAGGACCTCCCATATGCTTTTACTTGTTCCTTCAAACCTATCATGATAGCTTATACCTTTACTTTCCAATATTTTTCTTATCAAGGTGTAGCCGTTGCTATGGAAGCCGCTGGAAGGAAAGCCTACTATAATATCCCCCGGCTTTATATCCTTGCCCGTGATAAGCTCCTCCCTTTCACACACGCCTACACAGAAACCTGCAAGGTCATAGGTACCTTCTGGATAAAAGTCTGGCATCTCAGCCGTTTCTCCACCAACTAAGGCCACCTCCGCTATCCTACAACCTTCCACTATACCATCCATAACCCTTTTTAAAACTTCAAGGTTTATTTTCCCAACCGCTATGTAATCAAGAAAGGCTATGGGCTTTGCCCCAGTGGTAAGAAGGTCGTTGACGTTCATGGCCACAAGGTCTATGCCTACTGTATGATGCACCTTTACCTCTTGGGCTATTTTAAGCTTTGTTCCCACCCCGTCAGTTGTCATCATGATGATGGGGTTTTTGTAGCCTTCCAAGCTTATACCGCTGGCAAAGCTTCCAAAAAGAAGGGCCTGTCTTGGCAGAGACCTAACCTTTTCCCTTATATAATCCACAAAGGCCTCAGCCCTCTCTATACTTACTCCTGCCTTTTCATAAGTCCACTCACCCATTTAAGTAAAACTCCTCTATAACCGTGTATATGGGCCCAACGGAAGTTAAAGAGCTTTTTATAAGGGCTACTCTATCCACAAGGTCTTCTCCAAAACTCGTATTTTCATATTGGCGTAAAAGGTTTTTTAAAGCCTTTTTGTCATACTCTTTTATCCTACATATGGTCACATGGGGATAGAAAGGCTTACCCTCATCTTTCACACCTATCTCTTTGTTTGCCCTTACTATAGACTTTGCCATATCTATCAACTGTCTGTGTCCGTCTGCCATACCTATCCAAAGCACCCTTGCCCTATCAATGTTTGGGAATACACCAAGCCCCTTATACTTTATTTTTAAAGGCTTTAGCCCTTTGGCAACATCTTGAAGGCTTTTTAGAATTTCTATCAACTTTTCCTGCTCCACCTCTCCTATAAACTGGAAGGTCATATGGAAGTTTTGCGGCTCAACCCATTTACCCCTTATAAAGTCCTTTCCCTGAGCTTGAACTTTCTCCACCGCTTCCTGTATTCTTTTTGTTGCAAAGAAGCCAACAAAGACCCTTACCATTACCAACACCTAATTATAAAGGAAAGGACCAAAGATCAACCTACTTTTGTATAAAAAAAAGAGACCGCCATAGGCGGTCAATAATTATATCACATGGGCTTTCCTTCTATCACATCCCCACCTTCTCCAGTTTTTCCAGTACTTTGATAAAGGTAGCTTCCTACCTTTCCAGCCACTTCCAATACCTTTTCGGTCATAGACTTTACTTCCTTAATATCTTGAGAGCTTGCAAAAACTTTCTTTGCCTCTTCTATGCTTTTTTCAGCTTCAGAAAGGATATGGGGAGGCAACTTGTCTTTGTTTTCCTTCAGCACCTTCTCAAGGTTGTAAACATGCTGGTCAAGTTGGTTCTTTGCTTCTATGAGTTCCTTCTTCCTTTTGTCTTCTTCCTCATGCATTTGGGCTTCTTTTATCATCCTTTCTATTTCCTCTTGCGTTAGACCGGAAGAGGCCTGAACCCTTATAGATTGTTCCTTACCAGTGCCCAAATCCTTAGCAGTCACATGCAGTATGCCATCCACGTCTATGTCAAAGCACACTTCTATCTTTGGAACACCTCTTGGAGCGGGAGGTATGCCTGTAAGATAGAACTTACCCAATGATTTGTTATCCTTTGCCAATGGGCGCTCACCCTGAAGCACATGTATCTCCACCTCTGTTTGATAGTCGCTGGCCGTGGTAAAGGTTTCACACTTCCTGTATGGTATGGGTGTGTTCCTTGGTATAAGCACAGTCATAACGCCGCCGTAGGTCTCAACGCCGAGTGAAAGGGGTGTTACATCTACAAGGAGTATTTCCTTTACCTCACCAGAAAGCACACCAGCCTGTATTGCAGCACCAACCGCCACTACCTCATCTGGATTTACCCCTTTATGAGGCTCTTTTCCAAAGAACTCCCTTATCCTTTGCTGTACCAAAGGTATCCTTGTGGAGCCGCCTACGAGCACCACATCATCAATATCCTGAGGCCTAAGCTTGGCATCCTCAAGGGCCCTCTTTACTATCTCCATCGTCCTATCCACAAGGTCTCTTATCATCTCCTCCAGCCTTGCCCTTGTAAGCTTCTTTTGAAGGTGCAGAGGCTGGTTGGTAGATGGGTCTATGGTTACAAAGGGAAGGTTTATCTCCGTTTCTAACTTGAAGGAAAGCTCCTTTTTTGCCTGCTCGCTGGCTTCCTTTAACCTTTGAAGGGCTGTCCTATCCTTTCTTAGATCTACACCACTTTCCTTTTTGAACTCCTCAATGAGCCACTCCATTATCCTCTCATCTATGTTAGCACCGCCAAGATGTGTATCCCCGGCTGTAGCCTTTACCTCTATAACACCCTCTCCGCCTTCCAGTATGGAGACGTCAAAGGTACCACCGCCAAAGTCATAGACCAGTATTTTTACATCGCTCTTTTTGTCAAGCCCGTATGCCAAAGCCGCCGCCGTAGGCTCGTTTAGGATTCTAAGAACTTCAAGGCCCGCTATCTTACCTGCATCCTTTGTAGCCTGCCTTTGCCTTTCGTTAAAATAGGCTGGCACGGTAATTACAGCCTTTGTTATCTTCTCTCCAAGGTAGGCCTCTGCCGCCTCCTTTAACTTTTTGAGAACCTGAGCACCCACCTCCTCCGGCCTTACCTTCCTGCCTATGTTTGGAATTTCAAAGCTTGCATCTCCCTTCTCATCTGGAACCACCTTGTAAGAGACCCTTTTGGCTTCATCCAAAACTTCCTCATACTTCCTTCCTATAAACCTCTTGGATTCGTATACCGTGTTTTCTGGGTCAAGTATGGCACGCCTTTTGGCCGGCTCTCCTACCAAAATCTCCTTTTCCTTTGTCCAAGATACTACAGAGGGCGTAAGCCTTGATCCTTCTTGGTTGGCTATAACCGTAGGCTCATCACCTATCATAACAGCTACCACAGAGTTTGTTGTTCCAAGGTCTATACCTATGATCTTTTCTGCCATGGGCTACCTCCTTTGCCTTAGTTTGTGAGAGAAAAATATAAAACTTTAGCAAGGTTTTGTCAAGTTTTTTATGTAAGGTTTTTAGAAATTTACAAGTGCCGCTTTAACTATGACAAGGCTCACAGAGGAGTAAAAAAATAAATATATATTTACTTTTAAAACCTTAGGAGGTAAGCCATGCTTATAAAAATTCAAGATCTGCCAAGAGTGGCCAACGAGCTATTCAATGCCCTACACGAAGATGAAGTGCAGATAATAAACGAGCTTTATGCAGCTTGTGAAAAAGGGCATATACAAGAGTTAGATAAACTTATGGACCTACTCCTTTACGATATAGAAGACCACTTTTCCACGGAGGAAGAACTTATGAGAGAGGCGGAGTTCTTCGCCTATCCGATGCACAAGGCGGAGCATGATAGTATGAGAAAGGATATAGAAGAGCTTTACAAAAGTTGGAAGTCTTCAAGGGATTGCGCTGAAATTAAAAGGTTTCTGAAAGAAAAGTTGGTGCCCTGGCTTGTACTTCACATATCAAGATGGGATTCTACAACGGCTATGCACATAGGAGATTGATTATGTGGTTAGGATATACGCCGGGGCGCGGGCATCCATGCCGCGCCCTTTATTTAATTCGCACAGGCAAGAGTGCCTATGCTACGTCCCATTATGAAAGAAGTTTATTTAATTTCTCACCCGGCGTGGTTGTAAAATAAATAAGTTAAATGGATTGGCTTACAAAGGAGTTAGAAAACCTTGAATCATCAAGCTTGTTGAGAGGTAGGTTTTTAAGAGAGGGCTTAAAGGATTTCTGCTCCAACGATTATTTAGCTTTAAGGGATCATCCGCAGGTGGTAGAAGAAGCCATAAGGGTTTTAAAGGATTACGGTTTGGGCTCTGGTGCCTCCGCCTTGGTCTCAGGATATACAAAGCATCACAAGGGTTTGGAGGAAAGTCTTGCTTCTTTTAAAGGAACTCCTTGTTGTGTGCTCTTTGGGTCGGGCTACCTTGCTAACTTAGGCACAATTCAGGCCTTAGTAGATGAAAAGGACCTTATCCTCAGCGACCAGCTAAACCATGCAAGCATTATAGATGGATGCAGAATTTCAAAGGCCACCGTCTTAGTGTACAGGCACAGAGATTATGCACACCTTGAAGAGTTGCTAAAAAGTCATAGGAAAAGCTACAGAAGGTGTTTGATTGTGAGCGATACCGTCTTTAGCATGGACGGTGATATAGCCCACATACCCACTTTAAAAAAGTTATCTGAAGCTTATGATTGTATGCTTTATTTGGATGAGGCTCACGCCACCGGTGTTCTGGGGAATTATGGAAAGGGTGGTCTGGAGTTCTTCAAAGAGGATTGGAAAGAGTACATCATAATCATGGGAACCCTTTCAAAGGCTTTGGGGGCCTATGGAGCCTTTGTATGTGGCTCAGAAGATCTATGTAAGTATCTTATAAACAAGGCAAGAAGCCTTATATTTTCCACTTCTCTTCCGCCACCGGTATGCGCAGGGGCGAAAAAGGCCCTTGAGATAATCCAAAGGGAGCCTTGGAGGATACAAAAGCTCAAGGGCTTAAGCGAGAGGCTGTATAACAAGATAAAGGAAATAGGATTTGAAGTGTCCTTTCATGGAACGCCCATACTGCCCATAATGGTCTATGAAGAGGTAAAGGCTGTGGAGGTGAGGGATAGGCTCTTGGAAAAGGGTGTTTTTATCCAAGCCATTAGGTATCCCACCGTTCCAAGGGGAAAGGCAAGGCTAAGGATGACAGCAAGCCTAAGATACAAAGAGGAAGACATAGCCTTTCTCTTTGAGGCGTTAAAAGGTTGGGCCCCCTCCCACCCCTACACACCCTCCTCCCATAACCCACTCTTATAAATTACCTAACAAGGTTTATAGTGTCTTCAAGCACTGCATTTGAAGAGGTTATTACCCTTGTGTTAGCCTGATAGGCCCTCTGCGCCGATATTAAGTTTATGAACTCAGAAGCTATATCCACATTAGACATCTCAAGCATACCAGACCTTATCTTTTCCGCGCCGCCAGGAGTCATTATGGTAGGTGTGGAAATGGAAGTGTATAGGTTAGAGCCCTTTTTGATGAGCTCCTCTGGGTCCGAAAAGACTGCAACAGCAACCCTATATAAAGGAAGAGATTTCCCATTGGAATAAACACCTACCACCGCACCATCCTCCGAAAGAACATAAACATCTACAAGATCACCCTTTTGATAACCGTTTTGCTCTGCCGTAGCTGTAAAGTCTGCAGAGTACTGGGTAATGTAAGAGTTTGGAATAGGATTTCCTACGTTCACATTAGCAGATTGAAGAGATTCACCCACGTATATCCTCCAATCTGTATTTGTGGGGAAAGTCCCGCCGCTTGGTGTAATAGCAGGCACAGTTAAAGATGTGGGATTAAGATAGTAATAATAGCTTTTGCCATCTGAAGAAGGCTCCCTTGTTACCACGGCATTATCATAAATAAGGCTACCAGAAGGGTCAAATTGTACATTAGTCCAATCACCACTAAGTTCATATCCGGCATTACCTGGGTCAATATCAGATCTTATATATATATATCCCATGTATTTGTGCCTGTTTTCCTAAAGAAAATATCAGCCTGATATGGTGTACCGAGGCTATCGTATATGGTTATAGTGTATTTGTAGTTATAGCTTGCTGGATCGTTGGGGTCAAAGGCTGCTGCTGGAATGCCTGCGTCCGCGTTAAGGTTTGTTGGCCCAAAGAACCTTATCTGTCCCGTTGCCTTAGGTGGAAGTTGAGGCACCACATGCACATCTTCAAGCCCAGTTCCGATAGTTTTACCTTTCTCATCCACCTTAAACCCTTGCAATTTAAGACCGCCAGAGTTAACCATAAAGCCATCCCTGCTAAGCCTGAATTGGCCGTCTCTTGTATAGTAATGCGCGTTAGAAATAGGGTCTTTAACTATAAAAAGTCCTCTTCCTTGAATGGCCAGGTCTGTGTTTATTCCCGTCTGTTTAAAGTTTCCTATGGTCCAGAGTTTTTGTGTGCTATCAACAACAATACCAGCACCATAGGTTGTAGATTTCATCGTATTGGTTACCGTGTTTAGGCCTATAGTTACAGAGGAGATCACATCCTGAAAGATAGGTCTGCTTCCCTTAAAACCTATAGTGTTTACATTCGCCAGGTTGTCTGCAGTTATGTCCATCCAAGTCCTGTAAGCATTTAAGCCTGTTACGGCGTTAAAAAAGCTTCTCATCATTGTTAGACCCCTCCTACATATATTAGCCTTGAAGGAGAGACAAGCTCCCCACTTTCAAGCTCAAAAAGAAGCTCATTACTTAAAACATTTACTGACTTTACCTTGCCTAAATACCCCAGACTCACACCTTCCAAAGGAAGTCCGTTTCTAAAGAGCTTTACATCAAGCTGCCCCTTTGGAAGGTCGCTTAGGTTGATAGGATTTAGCCCCCTGTTTATGTCTATGTTTACTTCCTTTATAACCTCATCACCATCCATGATTTTAAGAGTTGCTCCTTTTATCTCCTCAGAGGATATAAGGTAGTATTGCCCACCTTTCATAGTATCCAACCTATCCGTAGAAAAGACAAACTCCTTACCTATAAGGTTAAGGCTTGATAGAAGGGTTATCTGATTAAACCATCCCTTGAGCCCCTCTATAAAAGTCTTCATATCGTTCATGTATCTTATTTGGTTTAGCTTTGTCATATCCTCCAACATCTTTGAAGGATCCTGTGGTTGAAAAGGATCTTGATACTTTAAAGTTTCCATGTATATCTTTAAAAAGTTCTCGGAGGATAGATTGTCTACGCCCTGTGTATAGTTTTTAGGAAGCACTTTGGGCTCAGGTGGCCTTATGTTGTAAGGGTCTGTAGCCTTTAGCTCAGCCATCTTATTTCCTCCCCTTTTGTTTTTCAAATTCTTCTGTTAGTATCTGTGCAAAGCTTTTACCTTGGGCCCTTTCTTCCTGAAGGGTGCCCTTTAGGTCGTAAACCCTTTGCTCCTTTTTTATAACAAGATGATCTTCCTTGACCTCAATCCTTACAAGGTCCCCTTCCTTTAAACCAAGCCTTTTTCTTACATCGCTTGGCAGTGCTATAAGCCCCCTCGCCATAATCTTTGCCAACTCATCCATATTTTTGATTATATTCCCTTTATGGAAATTGTCAAGTAGTTTGATATGTATATAATGTCAAACATATATCCTGGATCAAGTAAAGGACTGCTTTCAGCGGTGGGGTTTTTAACATGTTAGACATGTTGCGCAGTAATTTTTGATTTTGGTTATGTAGCACAGACATTCCTGTCTGTATAGTACTTTTTGACCACACAGGCAATAATGCCTGTGCTACTCTTTTGAAAGGTAAATTCCTTACTTGTGTAACTTTGCTACAGACATTTATACAGAACTCATCAAAACTATTTAACAAAACCCTTAAGGAGGTGCTATCATGAGGAAGCTTTTAGCCTTTGGCTTAATGGCAGGTTTTACTTTTGCCTTGGTAGAGGCCTTTAAAGTGGCTTCAGAAAAATACAGGAGCTGGAACCATGTAAAAAGCATGGTTATCTTTGATGAGAAGCATCCACTTTTTAATCCCTTCAGCGGTGTTCACCATGTTTATGTAAACAACAAGGGCTTGAAGGCTATGAAAAGGGAGGGCAAAAGAACTTTTCCCGATGGTACTGTTATAGCTATAGTTTTTTACGAGCATGTGCTTGATAACGGTGCTTATGTGGAGGGAGCAAAGAGGATAGAGGCCTTTATGGTAAAGGATAGTAGGAAATATAAGAAGACAGATGGTTGGGGCTATTTTGCCTATGACGGAAAAGGGAAAAGCTTAGTCGGGGATATGCTAAAGGATTGTCATGCCTGCCACTCACAGGTAAAGGACAGGGACTTTGTCTTTTCCCAATGGACCAAATGAACTACAGGCGGGTGTCTTCCGCCCGCCTTTTTAAGCTTTCATAGTCCTTTATAAATATCTTCCCTCTGCGAAGGCTGATAAGACCCTCCCTTTCAAGCTCTTTCAAAACCCTGCTGACTACCACCCTTACACTTCCCACATCCTTTGCTATGTCCTCGTGTGTCCTTTCTATAGGATTACACCCTCCATAATTGGAGAGAAGGTACTTCACCATTCTATCCTTTACGCTTTCGGAGACCATTGAGTTGATGGTAAACATAAGAGTAAAAAGGTTTTCCGATAGCACCTTCATAAAAATAGACCGCCATAGCCTGTTTTCTTCAAACCATCTTACTGCCATATCGGATGGGATCATGTAAAGGTAAGAGGTTTCCTCAGCCCTTGTATAGGCAGGATACTCGCTTTTAGAGTAAGCGGTAAGCATGGCAAGGATGCACATTTGCCCCGGAAGGACCTTATAAAGGGTAAGCTCCCTACCCGATTCGGAGATAAGATAGACCTTAAGCAGCCCCTCCTTTAAAAAGGGAACTGCAGAACACATAGCACCCTCCGAGAAAAGAAGGGAGCCCTTCTCCACCCTCTGTTGTGCATAGCTCTTATCCAGCAGGTCTATCATTTGGATATAATTTATACTCATGGGATACAGGGTAGCAATAGTGGGTGCCACCGGAGAGGTGGGAAGAACCTTTCTAAAGGTATTGGAAGAAAGGGATTTTCCCGTGGATGAGCTTTATCTCTTTGCCTCCGAAAGGTCGGAAGGTCTTGAACTAACTTTTAAAGGGGAGAGGATAAGGGTCCAAGCCTTGAACAAGGTTGGTAGTTTTTCCGGTATAGATATAGCCCTATTTTCTGCAGGTTCTTCCATAAGCAAGGAATATGCGCCCAAGTTTGCTTCTGATGGCGCTGTGGTTGTAGACAACTCCTCCGCTTGGAGGCTTGAACCCGATGTGCCCCTTGTGGTACCAGAGGTAAACCCTGAGGATGTAAAAGACCACAAAGGCATTATAGCCAATCCCAACTGCTCCACCATACAGATGCTCGTTGCTCTAAAGCCCATATACGATGCGGTGGGCATATCCCATATAGTAGTCTCCACTTATCAGTCCGTTTCTGGAGCCGGTGCAAAGGCCATAGGGGAGCTCAAAGAGCAGGTAAAGGCTTGGTGTGAAGGAAGAGAAGTGCCGGAGGCAAAAAACCTACCAAAAAGGATAGCCTTTAATGTTATACCTCAAATAGATATCTTTATGGAAAATGGCTACACAAAGGAAGAGATGAAGATGTTGAACGAAACAAGAAAAATACTTCATGATCCGGAGATAAAAGTCTCAGCCACCTGTGTAAGGGTACCAGTATTTTATGGACATTCAGAGGCCATAAGCGTAAAGCTAAAAGAAGAGCTATCTCCAGAGGAGGCAAGGGAAATTTTAAGGAAGGCAAAGGGCGTGGTGGTAGTGGATAACATAGAAGAAAAGGCTTACCCTATTGCCATAGAGGTGGCTGGGAGGGATGAGGTTTTTGTGGGAAGGATAAGGAAAGACCTTGTCTTTGAACCCGGGCTTTCCATGTGGGTGGTGGCCGATAACATTAGAAAGGGTGCAGCCACCAACGCAGTACAAATAGCAGAGCTTTTGGTAGAGCACGCCTTGGTCTGAAGATGCTTAGGATAAAGGGGTCTGCTTTACAAAAGATAATAAACCAAGCAGAAAGGGACTATCCTTATGAAACCTGCGGTTTACTTTTGGGTAAAGTGGATGGCTCCCTTAGAACTGTCTTTGGAGCCTTTGAAACACCCAACGCAAACCCCGAAAGAAAGCATGATCGTTATGAGATAGCACCGGAAGATTACCTAAAGGCGGAGAAGAAGGCAAGGGAGTTTGGGCTTGAGATAGTAGGCGTGTATCACTCCCATCCCGACCATCCCGATAGGCCTTCCCAGTTTGATCAAGAGAGGGCCTTTGAAGGGTGGTCTTACATAATACTTTCTGTAAGCAAGGGTAAGGTGGTCTCTTACAGGAGCTGGGAGCTGGTAGACGGAAAGTTCGTAGAGGAAGAAATTTTAATATTTGGACAATGAAGGAAGGTGTGAGGCTATGCTTGGAAGAGGCAAAGAAGGCCCTTCAAAAGGGGGAAGTGCCCGTAGGTTGCGTGGTGGTAAAAGAAGGTCAGGTGGTTGCAAAGGCTCACAATAGAGTACAAGAACTGAGGGACCCCACCGCCCACGCCGAGATGCTTGCCATAAGGGAGGCTACAAAACTCCTTCAAAGTAAGTACCTTTATGGCTGTGAAGTTTATGTTAGCTTGGAGCCATGTCCCATGTGTGCTTATGCCATGGTGCTTTCAAGGATAGAAAGGGTAATCTTTTTGGCTAAGGATGAGAAGTATGGTGCGGTTATGAGCAGGTTTAACCTGTTGGAAGAAGAAGGCTTTAATCATAGCGTAAGGTGGGAGTATTTACCGGTGGAGGAGGCCAGTCTTTTATTAAAGGAATTTTTCAAAAGCTTGCGATAATGTATAATCTTTACAGGTCCATGGGTTTACCACTCATCCTTATCCTTATACTCTTTGGCGTAGCCTTAGGGGCGGAAGAATGCTCAAAGGAAGAACTTTTAAAGAAGATAAAATCCTTGATGGAAAAGTACTATCTTTGGTGGGACAAGATAAAAGACCTTCAGTGGAAGGATGAACAAGATTTAATCCAACACCTAAGGAAAATAGGCGACCGTTGGAGCACCATAACAAAGCAAGAAGACGAAAGGCTATGGTACTCCTCCTCCAAGATGCTGGGTTTGGGCATAAGGTGGGATGATAGGGGCTATGTTATTAGAGTGTTCAAAAACTCACCTGCCGAGAGATACGGTATAAAGGAAGGAGATCTAATAATCTCCATTAATGATGTTGCGGACAAAAGCCTTTGGAAAAAGGTCCTAATGGATGTGAAAAAGGGCGAAATTATAAAGGTGGTGGTTATAAGGGAGGGGCTTTTTAAGGAGTTTTATGTGGAGAAGGGGGAGTTTGAGGTGCCCGTGGTGGAAGATGTAAAGGTATTAAGATATGGGGAGCGTAGGGTGGGCTATGTAAAGATAAACAACTTTACCCAGCCTGCCCTTGGAGCCTTTGAAAAGGCTTTGGAAGAGTTAAAACAAGAGGGCTTTGATGTGCTGCTTTTGGATTTAAGGGATAACGGCGGCGGTCTAATTTCTGTGGCAAAGGGCATAGTGGACATGCTAATTGGCGGAGAGGGTGTGATGTTTTATCTTGAGGGTAGGGGTAGAAACTTTGGCGTATATCAGTTTAAAAACAGGGAAGGCTTAAACAAGCCCATAATCCTCTTGGTTGGCAAGCAGACGGCCTCCGCCGCCGAGCTTGTGGCCGTGCTTTTGAAGAGATACGCAAAGGCTATTATAGTTGGAGAAAACACCTTTGGGAAGTATGTGGGAAGCAGCCTGTACCCTCTTGACCCATGTAGCCATGTTTTGAGGCTTGTTACCTTTGAGATGAAGCTGCCGAGCGGAGAAGCTATAACAGGCCCCACGGGCTTGAGCCCCGATTGTAAGCTGGAAGATGGCCAATTTTTAAACAGATCTATTGAGTGCCTTTATTATACCCATAGCCTTGGAGTAGCTCCAGCAGAAGGGCCTTAAGCTCCTCCCTTGACCTTTGGGTATTTATGGGAACTGCGTACTCTGGCGGTACAAACCTTTCCTTTTGCCTCATATAAACCTCAAGGTCTGCGTCGGATATATCCTTTCTACTCTTAAGCCTTCTTATTATCTCCTCTTCCTTAGCAAAGGCGAGAAGAAAAAGCACATCTTTAAACTCCTCCTTTACCAAGCTCCTTTGCCACTCTTCAAGAAAGGTGGCATCCAAGACCACATCCTTCCCCTCTTTTACCTTCTCCCTTGCCCTTTTTATCATCTCTCTGTAAACCCTTTGGGTCCACTCTTGAGAATATATGCCCTCTCCGTAGGGCACCTTCACCTCTTGAGTTGTTTCTATACCCGCCAGCTCCTTCCTTATCTGATCGCTCCTTATCCATTCAAAGCCAAACTCTTCATGCAAAAGGCCTGCCAAGAAAGATTTACCAGAACCGGAAAGGCCCATAACAACCACTATCATTGAATACCAAGCTCCTTAAGGAGGGACGGGCTATAGCCCTCTATTACCTTGTATTTTTTAAGGATTATGTTGTAAGGCGTACCTTGTACGTTTAAACTTTCTGCCACCTTTATGTGCTCCTGCACGAGGGGGCAATCCTTTACGGCGGGAGGCTTTCCGTCAAACCTTCCTGAGAGAACCTCATCAAGAGCCTTTAACCTATCCTTTGAACAGGCTATGTAGTTAGATTTGGCGTAGCTTTCTGGAAGGGTTTTAAAAGGCAATAAAAATACATATATCTTTACCTTGTCCAGATGGGGCCTTAGGGCCTTCCACTCCTCTCTACAGTGCCCGCAGTCCGGATTTATGAAGCTTATAAGCTCTTCCTTGCCTTTTCCAACCACTATGGCCTTTTTTAAGGGGATTGTCTTTATTTGAGATTTTATAAACTCTGTATAAAGATCCTGAGCAAAGGAAAGGCTAAAAACAAAGAGCAAAATAAAAAGCCATTTCATAGCTTTAATTATACAGCCAAAGCCTTTATCCTTTCTACCACCTCACTTATTATCCAATCGGGGGTGGAGGCGCCGGCGGTTATACCTATCCTTTTGGCACCTTTAAACCACTCCTCTTTGAGCTCTTGAGAGGTTTCCACATGGTAGCTGTTGGGGTTTAAACTTTTGGCTATTTCGTATAGCCTTCTTGTATTCCCGCTGTTTTTACCACCTATTACAATCATTACATCAACCTGAGGAGCCAAGCTGTAAACATCCTCCTGCCTTTCTGAGGTGGCGTTGCATATTGTATTTATCACCTTTAACTCCCTTGCCCACAGGGCAAGCTCCCCTACCACATCCTTAAAAAACTGCTCCTTTTGCGTAGTCTGAGCCACCACACCCACCCTATCCTCCTTTCCAAGGACCTCCTTGAGATCCTCTTTGCTTTCTACCACTATTCCTCTACCACCGCATTCCTGCAAGTATCCAAGGGTACCTATCACCTCAGGATGGTTCTTTTCACCCACCAAAACCACAAAGTAGCCTTCTTGACAGAGCCTTGTAACGGCAGAATGCACAGCTTTTACATAGGGGCATGTGGCGTCAATTATATCTATGCCCTTTGAAAGCAACTCCCTTTCCCTTTGGGGTGGAATGCCATGGGAACGGATAAGTACCCTGTGGCCCTCTCTTAGATGGCTTTCGTCCTTGAGAGGTACAAGACCACTCTCCTCAAGCCTTTTAACCTCCTGAGGGTTGTGTATTAGGGGTCCTATGCTAAATACTTTTTGCCCATCCTTTAGAGCTTCTTCCGCAAGGCTTATGGCCCTCCTTACTCCAAAGCAAAAGCCTGCATGCTCGGCTATTATTATCTCAGGCATAAAAAGATTATAGAGCCTTTGGCTCCTTTTAACCTTGAGCTATCTCATACAAAGAAGGGCCTCTTCTGTAAAAATACCTTCAAAAACCTTGCAAACGCCACCTTCAAGAAAAACTTCATCAAGGCTTTGGTTGAAATCTATCCTCAACAGCTCCCCACCCTTTGTGTAAACATCCACAGGCCTTTCTTTCACAATGCCCCTTATGTAAGCCACTAAGGCGCTGGCTGTAGCACCAGTTCCACAGGCAAGGGTTTCTGCCTCCACGCCACGCTCATAAGTCCTTATCCTTATAGCCCTCTCACCTACAGGCTCTATAAAGTTCACATTAGTCCCCTTAGGTTCAAACTCCTTATGAAACCTTATAGACCTTCCAAGCTTTTTCACATCCAAGTTGTCTAAGTTTTGCACAACTGCCACAAAGTGTGGAACGCCTGTGTTTATAAAACTACCTTCTATCCTTTGCCCGTCCACATCAAGGACCACAGCCTTGTAGCCAAAGGGCTTTGTAAGCTGGACCTTTACCCTTTTGCCCCCTTCAAGGACCCAAGCCCTTATGAGCCCAGCCAAGGTCTCAAACCTTACCTCTTCCCCCACCATACCCTTTTCATAAGCAAACCTCACCGCACACCTTGAACCGTTGCCGCACATCTCAGCCACCGACCCATCGGAGTTAAAGAACCTCCATTTAAAATGGTTTTCCTTATTTTCTGGGTTTTCTATGAGTATGAGGCCATCGGCACCTATGCCCCTGTGGGGAGTGCAAAGCCTTACTACAAAGTCCTTTATTGAAAGCCCAACCCTTTCAACAAATTGGTCCACCTTCCCATCCCTGTTATCTATCACTATAAAATCGTTTCCAGACCCTTGCAACTTTGCAAATTCCATGTTATATTATTATATCCTACTCCCAGCAATCCCCATGGCTCACCTCCTTCCACCCCCCTTTAAGGGGGGGGTATAAAGAAAGATCTAAAAAAAGCTTAGGAATGTTAGTTTATTTCCCCTTAGCACAGACACTCCCGTTTTTGCAATATGCTTTAAATACACAGGCAAGAATGCCTGTGCTACTTCTTATACACCAAGTCATCCGTCTAATAGACTTCTTTCGCTATTAATCCCTTGCTTCCCCAAAGGAATTCTTTTAAATAGGTAAAATGCAGGGGCGACTACAAACTATCACGCAATAAGCCTACTAATAAATTTACTAAAACCTCACAAGAAGGCCCGCCAAAAGGCCATAATCGGAAAAGCTCTTATACCTGTTTAGGCTTTTGTGCAGACCAAAGCTTACATCTACCCCCTCCGTAGGATGCAAAACAGCCCCCATCAAAATATGCATATCCTTCTTGTTTGTATTCCTATCCTCTGGTATGGAATACTTGAACTCTGCGCCAAAAGTAATGTATTTATGAAGGTTTGTATAAGCATGAAGGTAAAAGCCGTAAGTATCCCTAAGCTCTTCCACCTGAGAGGCCTTTGTATAAAAGGCGTTGAAGTTAAAAGTTATCTTTTCTATATCCTTCTCAAGCATTATATTTGCATTGTACACAGGCTTTCCGTAGCCTATACCCTTTTTGCCCGTGTCAAGCACGGCCGTTATTTTGTAGCCCAATCTTAAATCCCTCTTATCTAAGACTATGTGTTTTACAAATACGGAAGCGTCGTTAAAACCTTTTAGGTCTTCCCCATCTTTGTATCTAAAGGTAGAGTAGGGAACTACCAGCGCCAAATCTACCTTTGGTGTTATGCCCATAGTTAGCTGGAGTATGTAATCTTGATGGGAGGATCCATCGTAGTTTTTAAAATAGGCGTAGTTGGTTTCCATCTGGAATTTGCCAAAGCCTCCTAAGGTGCCTGTGTCTTCTGCATTAAAAGGATAAAAGGCGTATGCAATCCCAGAAAGAGCCAGTGCCGCTATAGGGACCCTTTTAAACAATGCACTTGCCAAAAGAAGCTTTCTCATGGCACGCCTCCTTATATAAAAATTGAGATTGAATAGCATAAAGTTTAAACAAATTGAGATTTGCTATCAATATGATTATTCTCATATCACCTTAAGACAAAGGGTAGGGACAAGTGCCCCTACCACGGAATTCTTTATTTTTGCACCAAAGCCGAGGCTGAGTAAAACATTTAGGTATCGCGGATCTCCTTCCCCGGGATCCATGATTAATTTTTTTACACAGGCAGGAGCCTTTGCTATCTTTTGTAAAGCTATGTAGGGAAAAAGGTCTGTTGTGTTATATGCAAGGGATCTTTTGAATTTCTCACCAAGTATATATTGAAATTCATTATCAATATAATACCCAGATCTTTTTTATACGCTGAGTGAAAAATTATCTCTTAGATGTGTCATAGCTCCGCTTTAGATCTGTTGCATAACAGTAGGTAGTGCGGGCATCCCTGCCCGCTATCTTTGGTTAAATTTTGTGTAGCATAGACATTCTTGTCTGTGAAGCATTTTTTTTGACTACACAGGCAAGAATG
>JBKBHW010000014.1:0-41821 GCA_046297555.1 Aquificaceae bacterium | reverse complement strand
GTGGTGATGAGGAAGTTCAGATTAGGGGGCTTGTTTGCTTTAATCTTTCCAAAAAGGGTGATTTATGCACCGAAGCCTCCATCCTTCACAAGTGTTATATTTTCTTCCTCTATGAACCTACCAACTTCCACCCTGTATAGGTAGAAATACTGGCTTAACTCCTTTTTAAAGTCCTCCATGGCTTATAATTATAAGATTATGCACCATCTTTCTCCTGAGCAGATAAGAGAACTAAAGGAGGACCTCATAAAGCTTAGAGAAAGGGTTATAAAACATGCAGAAGAGCAGATAAAGGATTCATCCAATTTGGCCTTTGAGGGTGGGGATGAGATAGATAGAGCCAATATAGAAGTGGGTAGGTATATTAACCTACAGAGGATAAAGACAAGAGAGTTAAAGCTCCTTAGAAAGATTGATTATGCCCTTATGAAGATAGAGCAGGGTACCTATGGCATATGTGAAAGCTGTGGAGCCACCATACCCTTTGAAAGGCTAAAGGCAAGGCCTGTAGCTACAATGTGTATAAACTGCAAAGAATTGGAAGAGGAAAGGGAAAATGAGTGAAAGCTGGATGTTTCCAAGGGTTAGTAAGCTGCCCAAATATGTTTTTGCCATGGTAAATGAGCTAAAGTACAAGCTAAGAAGGGAGGGTGAAGATGTGGTAGACCTTGGCATGGGGAATCCAGACCTTCCACCAGCTCCCCATATAATAGAAAAGCTTTGCGAAGTGGCAAAAAGGGACAACGTGCATGGATACTCTGCGTCAAAGGGTATACCCAGGTTAAGAAAGGCCATATGTGATTTTTATAAAAGGCGCTATGGGGTAGAGCTTGACCCAGAAAGGGAAGCCATACTTACCATAGGGGCAAAGGAAGGCTATTCCCATCTAATGCTTGCCCTTCTTGAGCCGGGTGATACGGTGATCGTTCCCAACCCCACCTACCCAATTCATTACTATGCACCCATTATAGCCGGTGGAGATGCCATATCTGTTCCCATAATGCCAGAGGAGGGAGAAGATTTTGAGGAAGGCTTCCTCAAAAAGATACATGATGTCTTAAGAGCATCCTTTAGAAAGCCAAAGGCCATTGTACTAAGCTTTCCACATAATCCTACCACCCTTTGCGTAAGCCTTGACTTTTTTAAAGAGGTAGTAAACCTTGCAAAAAGAGAAGGAGTATGGATAATACATGACTTTGCCTATGCTGACTTGGGCTTTGATGGTTATGAGCCGCCAAGCATACTACAGGTGGAAGGTTCAAAGGATGTGGCGGTAGAAATATATTCCATGTCTAAGGGCTTTTCTATGGCGGGCTGGAGGGTAGCCTTTATGGTGGGTAATGAGGTGCTAATAAAGAACTTGGCCCATCTTAAAAGCTACTTGGATTATGGCGTATTTACACCTATACAGGTGGCTTCCATAATAGCCCTTGATAGCCCTTATGAAATAGTGGAAAAGAACAGCGAGGTATATAGGAAAAGGAGGGATGTGCTGGTGGAAGGCCTTAATCGTATAGGTTGGCAGGTGGAAAAACCTAAGGGGAGCATGTTTGTTTGGGCAAAGATACCACATGAGATAGGCATGAACTCCCTTGACTTTTCCCTTTTCCTTTTGAGAGAAGCAAAGGTGGCAGTATCTCCGGGTATAGGCTTTGGAGAGTATGGAGAGGGTTATGTAAGGTTTGCCCTTGTAGAAAACGAACACCGTATAAGGCAGGCCGTAAGAGGTATAAAGAATGCCTTTAAAAAGTTTATGCAGAAGGTTTAGCCCTTGCCACAAAGTAGGCATACACTTCCTTGGCCCCCACAGACATGAGAAGGTAGGCAAGCCTTTTTATGGTTGAACCTGTGGTAAGAAGGTCATCCACAATTAGGACTCTTTTATCTTCAAGATGTTCAATAAGCTCTTCCCTTAGCCTGTATCCCAAAACCGCCTTACTTCTTTCTTCCTTATTCAAAAGGGCGAGGGGTGGAGCCATATCCGTCCTTTTAAAGGTTTTAAGGTATGGCACTCCCGCACCTTTTAATATGTATTCCATATGATTAAAGCCCCTATTCCAAAACCTCCTTAAATTTAAGGGCGGAAAGGTTATGAGCTCTGGCTCTATCTCCTCTATATATTCCCATAGGTGTTCTTTTATGACCCTTCCGAGCCTTAAGGCAAGACCTTTTGAATTATGAAACTTTATGCAGTGTATCATCTCCTTTAAAGTACCTTCATAAAGCCCAAAGACCCTATAAGAAAATACATACTCAATCCTATGGCTGTAATCCATAGGATGGTAGGGCTTTAGGCCATTTAGACATTCTTCGCATATAAAGCCTTGACCCTTTCCCATAAAACTTGAACCACAAACCCTACAATCTTCTTGGGCAAGGCCCAAAACCTGCAGAAGGGCTATCAAAGGTAGCCCTCCCTTTTCATAGAGATATAACCTTTGCTGTTTATTATTAGGTGGTCAAGAAGCTCAAAGCCCATAAGCTCGCAAGCTCCCTTAACCCTTTTGGTAAACTCTATATCTTCCTTTGAAGGCTTTAGCTCGCCTTTGGGATGGTTATGGGCAAGTATTATGCCGTAGCAAGCGGTGTTTATGGCATGGTATAGTATCTCCTTTGGCTCCGCATGTAAAGCATTCATCCTTCCTATGGCTACAACCTCGTAAGAGATCAGCCTGTTTGTAGGGCTAAGATACAGGCAGATTAAATGCTCCCGCCTCTCATCCACCTTGTTTTTTAAAAAGATGTAAGCCTCCTCTGGGTTGTTTATAAATATCCCCTCATATGGATCGCTTATCCTCTTTGCAAGCTCCAATATGGCCTTTATCTGACAAGCCTTTGCCTCACCAATGCCCTTAAACCTTTTGATAAGCTCTTGCGGAGAAAGTTGAAAAAGATTCTTCCAACCCACCTTAACTATCTCCCTTGAGAGGGATAGCACATCCATCTCTTTGGTACCAGAGCCAAGCACTATGGCCAAGAGCTCCTCTTCTGAAAGCTTTTCTGCACCAAGGCTAAGCATCTTCTCCCTTGGCTTTAGGTCCTCCGGCATATCCCGTAAGCTCTTAGTCCTGTGGTACATGGCTTTCTACCATTACCTTTATAACCTTCTTTTCGTCTCCTTGGATTACCTTAAAGCGGTAGCCTTCGTAGTCTATAGTATAACCCTTTTCCGGTATCCTGCCAAGATAAAAACACAAAAAGCCACCAAGGGTGTTATAGGGTCCATCCGGAAGCTTAAGGTTAAAAAACCTTTCAAACTTCTCCTTCTCCACAGCACCATCCACAATCCATTTGCCCTTTTCTATCTCAACAAAGTCCTCTTCTTCTTCCTTTGTTCCCTCCGATAGGCCACCGACAATGTATCCTTGCAAATCATCCCATGTAACTATTCCCAAAAGGTTGCCCCTTTCATCCACAACCACAGCCATCTGTTCTTTGCTCTTTTTGAAAACTTCAAAGGCCTTTTCAATGGTGGTAAACTCGGAAAAGAAGTGTATGGGTCTTATTAATTCTTTTATGGACTTGGCATGCTTAGCTTGGATCAGGTCAAAAAGGTCCACATACCCCACAATGTGGTCCACCTTTCCACTGTATACGGGCAGCCTTCTGTATTTGTTTTCTTTCATAATTTCCATTACCCTCTCTATGCTAATATTCTCTTCCACCATAACCACCTCTTGTATTGGCTTTATCTCCTCTGTTATAAAAAGGTCCTTTGAGGAAAGGATGCGCGCAGCTATACGAAGGCTTTCTTCTTTTGAAGCAATATCCTCCATAAGCTTCATTAGGTCTTCTTTCCTAAGCCTTTCTTTGTATTTATCCTTCAAAAGGTCTGTTATAGACCTGCTTATGACCCTTGCAAAAGCAAGTATGGGCTTTGTAAAGATTCTTAGCTTACTAAGTATCCAAAGGGATGGGAGGAATAGCCTTTCTGCATGTTTTTGGTACAGGCTTTTGGGTAATATTTCTCCAAGGAGTAAGGTAAAGAACACAAGAGTGGATGAAAATAATACCTCAAAGCCTCTGATAAAGGAAAGGTAATTTGAAAGCTGTAATACTGCCAAGGTGTAAAAGGTGGAAGCAAAGACTATGCTTAAAGTATAGCCCAACATAGTTAGTGTTATGTATTCTTCAGGGTTGTCATGAAAATCCTTTAAAAACTCCTGCTTGGTCCTCCTGTATAGGCTTAAAACCTTTCCTTTATCTATACTTACAAGGGCTATCTCCGAACCTGCAAAAAAAGCCTCAAGCAGTATAAAAAAGAAGGTTCCTAAGAGAAAGCCTAAGATCTCCATCCCAGCACCACCCTATCCTGAGTAGCATAGTCCTTTAGAACCATAAGCTTATAACCCTTGGCTTCAAAAAGCTCCCTTAGCACTTTGCCTTGATCATGGCCTATTTCAAAAGCAAAAAAGCCTTCCTTTTTAAGGTAAACCTCTATCCTTTCTGCCATTTTCTCATAAACCTCCCAACCCTTTGGCCCGCCAATGAGAGAAGCATAACCTTCCCTTTTCACACCTTCTGGCAAACCTTCCCATCTTTCCTCTGGTATGTAGGGTGGGTTTGAGACAATGAAATCAAAGGCGGTAGGCTTTAAAGCTTCAAAGAGGTCTCCACCAAAGATCAACAGCCTGTTATAAACTCCATGCCTTTGAGCATTTCTTTTTGCAAGCCTTAGAGCCTTTATATTTATATCGCTGGCTATCATAACAAGGTTTTCACGGTGGAGCAAAAGGCTTATGCTTATGCATCCCGTCCCTACGCCTATTTCAAAGCCTGTAAGTTTTTTGCCCTTTGGAAGCCTTTTCAATACCTCCTCCACAAGCAGCTCCGTTTCTGGCCTTGGTATCAAAACACCCTCTTCCACATAAAAACTCCTCCCATAAAACTCCCATTCTCCGAGAAGGTACTGGAGAGGGTAGCCTCTTTCCAAAAGCTTCAAAGCCTCAAAAAAAGATTTTTTTATTTCCTCCGGTACCTCAAAGTCTTCCATAAGGTAAAGGTCCTTATGGTCCTTGTTTAGAAGGTGCGATAGGAGTAGCGCCTTGTCCCTGAGGTTTGTTTTGCTGGGTTGGAATAGAAGTTCTTTGACCTTCATCTTTTATTAGGGATCCCTTTTTGGATGGGTGGGTGAGGGCAAGGAGGATAGCCAGGGCCATAAGAGCAAAGCCAAGCCAGTAGGTTATCTTTGTAAGTATGGTATCCACGCCGCCGGGGCCAAAAACACCTTGCCCCATGCCACCAAAGGCGCTGCCCACATCTCCCCTGCTTCTTTGCATAAGCACCACCGCCATAAGCAAAAGTGCAACTATAATAAAAATTACAAGAAGAAGGTAATACATATCTATAATTATAACTCCAGCCTTCCATCCCTTAGCCTGTATATACGGTCAAAGTAGACCTTTAGCTCTTCGTTATGAGTTGCCACCAAGAGGGTAAGACCTCTTTCTTCCCTTAGCTTTGAAAAAAGGTCAAAGATCTTCTTAGCTTCCGAAAGGTCCAGATTACCCGTTGGCTCATCGGCCAAAAGTATCTTCGGGTTAAGCATAAGAGCCCTTCCTATGGCCACCCTCTGCTGTTCTCCACCAGAAAGCTGGCTTGGTCTATGTTTTAACCTATGGGTAAGCCTCAAATACTCCAGTATCTCCATTGCCTTTTCCTTTGGCCTTTCTATACCTACAAGCCTTCCTATAAGGGTTAGATTTTCCAAAACATCAAAGTCTTCCAATAGGTAATAAAACTGGAATATAAAGCCTATGTACCTTTGCCTTAACTCCGCCAGTCTATCCTCATCCATATGGGTAATGTTTTGATCAAAGAGGTATATCTCTCCCTTCGTGGGCTTTTCAAGCCCAGCTATGAGGTGTAGTAGGGTGCTTTTGCCAGAGCCAGAAGGCCCCATAAGACCTACAATTTCACCTTCAAAGACCTCTACGCTAACACCCCTTAGCGCCTCCACTCCCCCGGGATGATAAACCTTCCAAAGATCATGTGTAAGAAGAACCCTATTCATTCCTCAACACTCTAACTATCCCTTCTCTACTTGCCCTGTAGGCGGGCAATAAACTTGATAGCAAGGACAGCAGCAGGGCACCCACCAGAGTAAGGGCCACATCCCTTAGCTCAAAATAGACGGGCACATGGTCCATAAGATAAACATCTGCCGGCACCCTTATTAGCCTATATTCATTTATTAGGTAAGCACCTAAAAGGGAAAGTATAAGACCTATAAGCGTTCCAAGGGAGCCCAGCATAAAGCCTTGTAATAGAAAGATAAAAAGAACCTGCCTACTTTTTAGCCCAAAGGTCCTTAGCACGGCAATATCCTTTATCTTGTCCCTTACCTTCATAAAAAGCAGGCTTGTAATGTTGAAAGAAGCTATAACTATCATAAGCATTAGAACAAAAAAGATGCCCACCTTTTCCACCTGAAGGGCGTTGAAAAGGGGCTTGTTAAGATCTATCCAAGACCGCACTATGGCATCTGGACCCAAAAGCCTTTCTATTTGCTCCCTTATTTCCTGCGCCTTGTATGGATCTCTTAGGTATATTTCATAACCAGAAAGCTGGTATGTATGGCCAAAAAACTCCCTTGCCTGTTTTATATCCATCAGCACCGTTGCATAATCTTGGTCAAAAACGCCCTTTTGAAATAAGCCCTCTACAGTTAAGCTCCTTGCCTTTGGCAAAAAGCCAAAAGGTGTCCTCTGGCCCATGGGAGAAAGGAGGAGAAGGTCCTCACCCTTTTTTAGACCCAAGATATCGGCCAAGCCCGCTCCAACAGCTACCCCCTCTTTTACCCTCACACCATATATCCTATAGGCATCCTCTGGGTTTAGGGCCTTTACGCTTACGCTGGAAACCCTACTTTCTTTTGACACAAGGCCTTGATATAAAACCACAGGATAAACACCCTTTATACCTTTAATACTCTTTAGCTTATCTTCATAATCCTTATCGGGATCAAAGAGGCTAACAATTATATGTGGTGATGCGGATAGGATCTTTTCTTTTAGCTCGTGCTGGAAGCCAGCAAACACCCCCATTGTAAGAAGCAAAGCGCATACTCCAAGAGACACGCCCAATAAGGCTATAAAGGACACAAGCTGGGTGGAGCCTTTGCCAGACAATAAAAATCTCAAAGAAATACTAAGAATGGGCTTCATAAGGATCTCAACTGATCCAGTATCTCTCTTTGCCTTTTCATAATATACTGCCTTATCTTCCTCCTTTGGTTTTCTTCAAGGTTTATCTTAAGACCAAGCCTAATATAGATATTCCCTTGTCCACCTATTATGTTTTTTAACTCCCCTTTAGCCCTAATTGTACCTTCCCTTGGAAGCTCTATTTCTACATCTAAAGGTGTGTGTATTCTTTGAATATCTGAGGCTATCTGCGAAAGAATATCCATAATCCTACTTGCATCATCCTTTTGAGCTATTATACCAACTCCGGATTCGCTTATATCTACAGCTTTTAACCTAACTACACAATCATTACCTAAACAGAAGGAAACATAAACAGGCTCCCTTTCGGTAGGCTGTACTCTTATAAATTCTCTCAGAACTATGGGCGGTGCAGGTACAGGTGAATCAACTTCCAGAACCAATTCGTCTCTTATATTGCTAAAAACTTTACACAAGAGGAATAGCTCACCTATTTTTATATAAACTGGGCTTTGATCAGAAAAAACATGTTTAAATTTGCATTCTTTAAAGTCAAAGCTGACAAACCTTTCCTGCGGAGATGCCCACCTTACCATTAGCTTTAATCTTATTGGTATTTCTTTCCAAGAAGTTATTACCTCGTACTCCCTTCCACTTCTTATATCGGACAAAAGGTCTACAAGGCTCATAGCTTTATTATACCTTCTTCCGTTATTATGGCTGTTATGTTCTCGGGTGGTGTTATATCAAAGGCAAGGTGAAGCGCCGGCGAGCTTTCTGGAGCTATGGGTATTCCCTTTAAAAACTTTATCTCCTCTTGGCTTCTTTCCTCTATCTTTATGCTTTCTTCTCCAACAAGGCTCATATCAAAGGTGGACCTTGGCGCAACCACATAAAAGGGTATACCATGGGCCTTTGCCAACACAGAAAGGGCATAAGTGCCTATCTTGTTAGCTACATAATAATCCTTTGTTATTCTGTCTGCACCCACCAAGACGCAGTTCACCAGCCCCTTTTTCATAAGAAAGCCAGCGGTGGAATCGGTTATTATCTTGTGTGGTATGCCTTCCCTTAAAAGCTCCCAAGCGGTGAGCCTTGAACCCTGAAGGTAAGGCCTTGTCTCATCCACCCAAACAAAAATATCCTTGTTGGCATAATGGGCAGACCTTATAACTCCCAAAGCCGTACCCCACCCCGCCGTAGCCAACGCCCCAGTATTACAATGGGTAAGTATTTTTGCCCCCTTAGGTATTAACTGCTGGCCTATTTCACCTATCCTTTTGTTTGCCCTGTAATCTTCCTCCTCTATTGCTTTGGCTTCCGCCTCCAGATCTTTGCCTTCCTCTAAAGCCTTTTTCATTCTATCTAAAGCCCAAAAGAGATTGTAGGCTGTTGGCCTTGTGTTTTTTAGCGTCTCATACACCACAAGGGGATCTTCACCAGACATCACACCCAAAAGAAATCCGTAGGCAGCCACACAACCTATGGCTGGCGCACCCCTAACTACCATTTCTTTAATAGCTTTTGCTACATTCTTATAGTCATCAAGCCTAAGCCATACTTCCCTTTCTGGCAGTTCCCTCTGGTCAAGAAGTAAAATAGCATCACCTTCCCATTTAAAGGCTTTTACTTCCATCGTTAAATATTTTAAACTTTACGATGAGTGAGAAATTCAATTTTTGTAGGGGCACCGCTGCGGCGTGCTCCTACCACGAAATTCTTTATTCCTTGAGTAAATGGGAGGCGGGGCAAAGCCCCGCGTTTTAAGAAATACCGCCCAGACAGGAATCTCTGCGCTACACAGGATAAATCTCAAACCATTTCTACCTTTACCCCCAATCTTTCCAATTCTTCCTTAAACTTGATTATATCCACGCTTACTTTAATTCTTGGGTCTGCCTGTAGCAGGGTTCTATAGCCGTTTATCCTAAGGTCAAGGATTAGCTCCTTTCCTTCCCCATCCTTACACTGCTCTATCAAAGACTTTAATTGTTCCAGCTTGTTTTCTTCCAGCTCTCTCAAAAATACAAGCCTTATGTTCATATTTTCACCCCTTAAAAATTCTTCCGGTGTGTAAACTTCCTTTAGTATGAGCCTTACCTCCTCCGTTTCCTCATCTTTGTCTACCTCAAACCTACCTACTATTACATTGTCTTCCTTTATCTTGTCCTCCTCCTGACTTAGTAGATCGGGGAAAACTATAACCTCACCTATACCCGTTTTATCCAGCAGGTTGAAGATCGCCATGTAGTTCCCCTTTTGGGTCTTTTTTAGCTTTAGGTCCTTTATAACCCCAGAGAAGGTATAGATTCCTTCCTCTATGTCTTCAAGGATTTCAAGATAAGAAACCTTGTCTTTGAGGAGCTTTTCGTAAGGGTCAAGGGGGTGGGAAGAGATATAAAAGCCCAACACCTCTTTTTCGTACTTAGAGTAGTCCTCCTCCTTAACCTCTACCCTTTCTCCAAAAAGGCCCTTGGTAAAAAGGGAGGCATCCTTTTCAATTCTTTGCAACAAAGCACCGCGCTTTTCTTTTGTGAAATCAAAAGCCCCAGCCTTTATAAGTGCCTCAAGGGTTTTCTTGTTTACCTTTCTGTTATCTACGCTTCTTAAAAAGTCCCCCAAGGAAGTCCAAGGTCTTTTCCTGCTTTCTACTATTAGCTGGGCGGTTTCCTCCCCCACGCCCTTTATCCGGGCAAGCCCAAACCTTATAACCTTTTTACCTTCTATGACAAAATCCACATGGCTTTTGTTTATATCGGGTGGTAGCAGCCTAAATCCCTCCTTTTTTGCATCCTTCAAAAGGCTTATAAACTTCTTGTCGCTCTTTTCGGTGGAAAGCTTTACACAATAAAACTCCTCTGGGAAGTGAGCCTTTAGGTAAGCAGTCCAGTAAGAAAGGTAGCCGTAGGCTACCGAGTGGGACTTGTTAAAGGAATAGCTGGCAAACTTTTCTATGTCCTCCCACAGCTCTGTTATCTTCTTTTCCTCATAGCCCCTTTCTACCGCCCCCTTTATAAACTTCTCCTTCATCTGGGCCATAAGGTCTGCCTTCTTTTTACCTATGGCTTTTCTTAAAGTATCTGCCTCACCCGGCGTAAAACCTGCCAGTATTTGACTTGCCTTCATTATCTGCTCTTGATATACCCAAACGCCGTAGGTTTCCTTTAGCACAGGCTCAAGCTCTGGAAAGGGATATTCTACAGGCTCCCTTCCATGTTTCCTATTTATGTAGCTGTCCACAAGGCCGCTTTTTAGGGGTCCCGGCCTGTACAGGGCAAGGACTGCCACTATATCGTCAAAGCTATCGGGTTCAAGCCTTTTTAACAGGTTTTTCATGCCAGAGCTTTCAAGCTGGAAAACGCCCGTAGTGTTTCCTTCCCTCAAAAGCTCAAAAACATCCTTATCATCAAGGGGTAATTTCAGAAAGTCTATTTCAATACCATGCCTTTCTCTTATCATCTTCCTCATTCTCTCCAGTTCTGTAAGGGTCTTTAGACCCAAAAAGTCCATCTTTATAAGACCTATCTCCTCAAGCTTTACCATGTCAAACTGGGTAGCTACTGCACCTTCCTTGTCATAATAAAGGGGCAACAGCTCCTCCAAGGGTCTGGGGGCTATGACCACGCCCGCCGCGTGCAAGGATGTATGCCTTGTAAGACCTTCAAGCTTTAAAGCTATCTCTACAAGCCTTTTGATCTCTGGATTTTCCTCGCAAAGCCTTCTGAACCTTTTCACATTTTCTTCTATATCCGTCCTATGTCTGCCGTACTTCTCCAAAAGCTCTTCTATGGGAGTTATGTACATCTCTTCAAGGTTTAGCCATGTGCCTTGCACATCACCTTGAGGTATAAGCTTTGCCAAAGCGTCTGCCGTCTGATAGGATATGCCAAGGGCTCTGGCTGTATCTCTTAGAGTTTGCCTTGCCTTCATTATGTTGTAGGTTATGATCTGAGCCACCTTATCCGCCCCATACTTCTCCTTTACATACTCTATTACCCTGTCTCTGTTCTCCATGCAGAAATCCACATCTATGTCGGGCATGGAGATTCTTTCGGGGTTTAAAAACCTTTCAAAAAGTAATCCGTGTCTTATGGGATCCACGTCCGTTATGCCCAAGGCAAAGGCAAGGAGAGAACCGGCGGCGGAGCCCCTGCCGGGGCCTACAGGAATGCCTTGAGACTTTGCCCAGTTGATAAAATCTTGGACTATAAGAAAATAACCTTCAAAGCCCATACGGGATACCACATCAAGCTCGTAGTGTAGCCTATCCCAGTACTCTATGCTATCCTTTGCCAAACCTTGTTCTACCCTCTGCCTCAAGCCCTTTATAGAAAGGCCCTTCAAAAAATCTCCAAGGCTTGAGCCATCTACGGGAAAATGGGGCATAAGATAACCCTTACCTTCCAAAAGCTCAAAGCTGTCCGCCGTTTTCTCTGCCACTTCAAGGGTGTTTTTAAGAGCATCCTCCCACCCTTCAAACTTGCCCTTGAACTTTTCCCATACCTCTTGGGGTTTTGCAAAGTGTAGGCCTTCGTTGGCACATTTTAGACCGCCGCCCTGCTGTATCTCCATCAAGGTCTTCTTCATCTGTATTGCCATCAGCACTTGGTGGGCAAGCCTATCCTCTGGCATAAGGTAATGAGAATCGTTGGTAGCGATTAGCTTTACTCCAAGCCTTTTGGCTATCTTTATAAGCGTTTTATTGGCCACCTCTTGTTCTGGCAAAGAATTGGACTGAAGTTCAAGGTATAGGTCTTCACCAAAAAGGTCCAAGAACCTTTTTACCCATTCTTCAGCCTTTTGCTCCTCCCCAAGGCTTGCATAGTAAGTGGGTACACCCTTCAAGCAAGCAGTTATGGCTATTAGCCCATCATGATATTGGCTCAAAAGCTCATAATCTATCCTTGGTTTGTAATAAAAGCCCTCTTTATAAGAAAGGGTGGAGAGCTTCATAAGGTTTTTAAGCCCTGTGTCATCCTTTGCTATAAGGATAAGATGGTGGTTGTGTTTGTCGGTTATGTTGTCTTCTGAGCCTTTACCTTTTCTGTCAAAACGAGAGCCGGTGGTAAAGTATGCCTCCATACCTATAAGAGGCTTTATGCCGGCAGACTTCATCTCCTTATAAAAGTCCAGTATGCCAAAGAGGTTTCCGTGGTCTGTTATGGCAACAGCCTTATAGCCATACTCCTTTGCCTTCTCTGAAAGGTCCTTTATCTTTATAGCTCCATCAAGTAGGGAGTATTGGGTGTGAAGGTGTAAATGTACAAAGTCTTTCATGTGCTATAAACATACCAGCAAGGATTTCAAAACACAAATTTTAAAGTACTTGTATCATAAGCCTTTTGCCAAGCTTGCCTAAATACCAAGCTTATTGTGTTTTTTTATCCAGATGGCACCCTGTACATATCTTGGGTTAGAAGGTCCACGCCCACCTCAAGGTTCTCAACCCATTCTATAAACCTCTTTACCATATCCTTACCCTTAAAGATGGCTCCGTGCTGCGGTACTATCATCTCAATATCCAAGTCCTTTACCATATTGGCCCAGAACCTCAACACCTTGTTGCTTACCATATACCTTCTATGAAAGCCCTCCATATACTTAATATGCTTGTCAAAGTCTTCCACAAAGAAGTAGTCTTGTCCCAAGGAGGCTCCAAGGTCTCCGGAGAAAAGGATCTTAGAACAGGGATCGTAAACTTGGAAGTTGCCCTCCGAATGCAAAAAGTGGGCGGGAAGTATGTAAATTTTACAATCACCACCAAGGGTAAGCACCTTACCATGGTCATCTATGGGCTTAACTCTGCCTTCAAGCTGTGAGTCAAGTCCAAAGTGTGGTAGAAACCTCATCCAAAGCTTGGAAATGTATGCCTCTGCCTTGGTAGTCATAAGCCAGCCATTTATAGATGCCACTATATCTGGATCCTGATGGGATAGAAAGATATATCTTATCTGATTTGGTGGTATATAAACAGAAAGCTCAGAAAGAAGCTTGGAAAAAACCTTATGACCCCCCGGGTCCAAAAGCATGCCCTCATCTTTGTGAATTATAAGAACCTGATTGGACTACACCGCGCTGGCAGGTGTAAGCTCCTCAAAGAATATTACCTTGTGGTCTGGTGTGTTAAAGATGACATTTTTCATGTGTGCACCTCCTAAAAAACAAAATTATGATAATGATTATAATTGAAAACTATAGCTTGCATAAGCGTTAAGTAGTTTTATAATTTATAAACTATGTTTCAGTTTACAGAGGAGCAGATAAAACGCTATGCAAGGCATATAATACTGCCAGAGGTTGGTGGAAAAGGGCAGGAAAAGCTCTTAAAGTCTAAGGTTTTGGTTGTTGGTGCAGGTGGGCTTGGCTCTCCAGCCATTTATTACCTTGCCGCCGCAGGCGTTGGCACCATAGGCATAGTGGATTTTGATGTGGTGGATTTTTCAAACCTTCAAAGACAGATCCTTCACAACACAGATAGGGTAGGCATTCCCAAGGTAGAGTCTGCCCGTATGACGGTGGAAAAGCTAAACCCCGATGTAAAGGTAATAACCTACAACACCATGATAAACAAGTCCAATGTGATGGACATTATAAAGGACTATGATGTTATCCTTGATGGTACCGACAACTTTCCAACAAGGTTCCTTATAAACGATGCCTGTTATTTCCTCGGAAAGCCCCTTGTATCCGCCGCCATGCTAAGGTTTGAAGGTCAAATATCCGTCTTTGATTACAGAGATAAGGAAAGCTCCCCCTGTTATAGGTGCCTTTATCCAGAGCCGCCGCCCCCCGGTTTGGTACCTTCCTGTCAGGAGGCTGGCATCCTTGGTTCCATAGGTGGCGTTATGGGTTGTATTCAGGCAACGGAAGCTATAAAACTCTTGCTGGGTATAGGGGAGCCCTTGGTGGGAAGGCTTCTTATAATGGATGCCCTATCCATGGACTTTAGGAAAGTGAAGCTTCGCAAAGATCCCAGTTGCCCCCTCTGTGGTAAAGAGCCCACCATCAAAGAGCTCATAGAGTACCAACAAGCCTGCGATGTTCACTTTTAGGAGTTTACCATGGAGCTTGTAGGCATAGAGGATTTCCTAAAGCTTGATATAAGGCTTGCAAAGATAATAGCGGCAGAGAGAGTAGAAGGATCTGAAAAGCTTTTGAAGCTAAGAGTGTCCTTGGGAGGGGGTGAAGAAAGGACCCTGATGGCTGGCATAGCCAAGTTTTATAACCCGGAGGATCTCATAGGTAAAAAGGTGCTTATGTTGGCAAACTTAAAGCCGAGAAAGATAATGGGCGTTGAATCGCAGGGAATGATCCTTGCCCTCTCCGATGGAGAAGGCTTGTCCCTTATTGTACCCGATAGGGATGTAAGGGAGGGAGCAAGGGCGAGTTAATTTTCCATCAGCTCCTCCGGGAAAGGGTCAAAGTATTTCTGTTTTAAAAGATATTCTTCTCCATGTCTGTAGGCTATATTCCTTAGGATTTCTACCACTAACCTGTGATTTGTGCGCCCATTTTTTACCTTTTGAATCAGAGATATCAAATGTCTTTTTTCCATGGAGTTTAACCTTTTGCTTATGTGTCCTAATATGTGTAAAAGGGTGTTGGTATGCTTTGAGGGGGAAGGTATTTTGCCAAAAGCTCTACGGAAAACTTCCTCGTAGGCCTTTAAAGCCCTTTCCGGTTCTTTTCCTACCCTTGCCACTATTTGGCCCAATTCTTTCAGTGTCTTTTGACTGTAGGTCATAAGAAGGTATTTGTAGGTGCTTTGAAACTCCACCAGAGCCCTTGGTGAAAAGTTCTTTTTTAGACGTCTAAAGTCTGCAAAGGCATATATCTTTGTCAGAAAGTGCTCCCTTATCCTGCCGTCCCTCAATCTCCCCTCATCTTCTAAGGGCATATGGGGAAGCTTTTCCTTTATTGCCTGCGCAAAAAAGCCGTAAGTCTTTCCCACCACCTTATCTCCCACATAAAGCTTTGTAGTTCCAACACCGCAGGAGGGAGATTTACTCTTTAGAAGAAAGCCATCCACCTCTTCTAACCTTGAAAGGAAGCTAACAGAAAAATCTGCCATAAGCTGGGTAATATCCTTCCCCGTCTCTGGTTGAAAGAGCTTTTTACTTTCCCCCTCCTTTACCACTATTATCCTTTGTCTTGGTGTTCCAAGCCCTATATCCACTTCCGGGCATACGGTTATAAAGTCTACATAGCCTTTGAGCTTTTCCACAAAGGGATCTGTTATGATGCCACCGTCATACCTAACGGCTTCAAAAAAACACCTACTGAGTACAAGCTTTGGCCTTGGAAAGTCTCTCATTTTGCTCTGGTGGAGGCGGCGGGAATTGAACCCGCGTCCGAGAGCCTTCAGAACCCAGAGCCTCTACAGGCTTAGCCGGTGTTTCCTCCAACCCTATGGCTGTCCACCGGCAAACTCCATAGGGCGGGCAGGGATCCAACTTCGGCTTGGTCCACCCCTGCCAATGGGCCCAAGCCTACTTCCCTGTCTCTGAGCCCTTCCCACAGCCCAGGGATCAAGCCATGGGAGAGCCGCTGCCCTCAATTAGGCAGCGAGAGCGAGTTCCCTTTCGGGAAGTGTTTTACTTGGCTCTTTAGGTTGCCACCCTGCCTGCAACCCTGTCCTACAGCTCCCGTCGAACCCGTTCGCCCCCTAAGGGGAACTAAGTTAACAATATAAGCATTACACCTTAAAGTGTCAAGGTATCCATAAGCCTTAACTTTTCCTTTTCTATAGCCTCTCCAAGCTCCTTCCCCCTTAGATGTTTAAACCTTTCTATGTCTACTTTGACATACCTTAGCCTTTCCATGTAAAATTTTACCTTTTCCTTTTGGTAGAGCATGAGAAGGAGCAAGAAGGCCGTAGGCTTCCCCCTTAGTAGAAGATAGACCTCGGAGGGTTTCTGGGCCCTTTGGAGTAAATTAATAAGGTTGTGAAGGCTATCTTTCATTAGCTTGTAGCTTTCCCTTACCCAGGAGGGTGCGCTTATATCCTTAAGAAGGTCTTCTCCCTTTATATCCTTCAAAAGCAAGAGTAAAAATATCCAGCCATAGTCTAAGGCCTCCTGCGGAAATTCTATTTTGTGCCAGCTCACTACGGCCTTTAGCTTTTCCAAAAGGTTTTCCAACTCTGGCTTAAACACAAAACCTTCTATTATCTGCTCAAGAATACCATACCTTTTGTAAAGTCTAAGTATCTCCAAAAGCCTTTCTTCCCTTAGGGCAAGCCTTAGCTCGTTAAGGATTCTACCCCTTGGAGCCTTTTTTAGAAGCCCAAGGCTTACAGCCTTTTTGAGTAGCTTTTCTGTACCTTTGGACAGCTTAAAGCCAAACCTTCCCGCAAACCTCAAGGCCCTTAAAATCCTGACAGGATCTTCCATAAAGCTCATTGGGTGTAAAACCCTTATAACTCCGTCCTTTAGGTCCCTTAAGCCTCCAAAGTAGTCAACAAGGGTGCCAAAATCCTCCGGGTTTAAGGATATGGCCATGGCGTTTATGGTAAAGTCCCTTCTTAAAAGGTCTTCTCTTAAGGTTGCCCATTCTACCACGGGGTAAGAGCCGGGATGTGGATAGGTTTCCCTTCTTGTGGTTGCAAACTCCAGCTTATAGTTTGCATACTTCATATGTGCCGTGCCAAACTCTTGGAAGGGGTGGCAATTCACCTGCCATTTTTCCCCCAGCCTGCAAGCAAGCTCAATGGCATTCCCCTCCACCACCAAGTCCAGGTCCCATATGCCTTTTCTCATAAGAAGGTCCCTTACCACACCACCCACCAGGTACACCTTATAGCCCAGCTCCCTCGCCTCCTTACCTATCTCTTCAAGAAGACCTCTTATATCCTCCGGTAGAGCTATCTTCCTTTCAACGGCCATAAGGCCTTGTATGTGCCTTCTATAGGCGTGCAAAAGGTCCATCCTTGTTGCTACACCCACCACCCTACCATTCCCCTCTTCTACTACAGGTATGAGCTTTTCCCCATACTTAGAAAGTATTTCCTCCGCCTTCCATATAAAGTCCTCCGGCTTTAAGGTATGGAACTCTTCTACCATAAAGTCTTTTACCTTTCCCTTTATGCCATGCCTTTGAGCCTTGAGAAGGTTTTTCTTGTACACAATGCCTACAAGCCTCCCTTCATCGTCTATCACGGGAGAGCCCGCATAGTTCCTCTGTGTTAACTCCAAAAGGGCTAAGCCAACGTCCATATCCCCATGGATCAAAAAGGGTGGATAGCTCATTATCTCCTTTATCTTCAGAGGAATTTTTTCACCTTTTAGAAGGCTTTCAAGCAGGCTTTTTAGCCTCTCTACCGGCACGCCTTCAAACTTGCCGGCGCTGGCAAACTCATGCCCACCACCTCCAAATTTTTCAAGCACCTCAGATACATCAAACTCGCCCCTTATGGACCTACCGAAGAGATAACTCTTCCCCCCCGCTTCCACTATCACAAAAAAGGCAGAAGACTCCCTCAACTCTCTAAGTTCATAAAGCAGGCTCAAAATATCTGGCTTATACTCTTCCATACTAAGGACCACAAGGCTTACCCTTTTCCCATCCACATATAGATGCTCCAAGCTTATCATATGCTTTGAAAGAAGGTCTATCTCCTCCTTGCTTATGCCACCACCAAGGCTTTTCCTAAGAAGGCTAAGGTTTAGACCCCTTTCCAAAAGCCATGCAATGGCTCTGGCATCCCTATAAGTGGTACCCTCATATGTGAGCATGCCCGTGTCCTCGTATATGCCAAGGGCCAGAAGGGTTGCAGACAGAGGGTCTATTTCTATACCCTTTTCCACCAGCTCTTCCACCACAAGGGTGGTACAGCTTCCTACCCTGTCCACCCTTCCCTCAAAGCCCTTTGGAGCCTTTGGATGATGGTCATATATGTATACTTTTTTGATCCTGCCTTTGAAGCTTTGAAGGTACTCCTCATAGTGGTGGCTGTCTACCAAAACAAGGTCAAAGTTTTCTGGAAGCTCTTCCAGTATACGGAATCTATCAGAAAAGGAGCTCAAAACCTCGCTTGCCCTCTTAGAAAGGTAAGAAGGCTTTAGGAGGTAAGCTTCTTCATAAAGGAGCAGTAATCCGTAGGCGGAGGAGAGGGCATCAAGGTCTGCGCCTTCCTCAAGTATGATAACTTTTGGCATAAGGTTAAAATTATATTGTGGGAAACACTGAGATTACCTTAGTAAGGGCACGCTGCGGCGTGCCCCTACAGTTAACCATGCCTTTTGCGTATAACAAAGGTAGCAAAGGTTCTTGCCTGTGCAAAAATCAATCAAAGATAGCGGGCAATGATGCCCGCACTACATACCATTACACAATGGATCCAAGCCACAAGCACGGCACATCTACCAAAAAATTCTCATCCAGCATATTAAACTATTACCATGAAGTTTAGACCCATACTTATCACCGCCACAGATACGGGTGTGGGAAAGACCTTTATAAGCTACAACCTTGTATACGCTTTGAAGGAGAGGGGCATTAGAGTGGGTTATCTAAAACCTGTAGAAACAGATGTGAAACAAGTACCACAGGATGGGTACCTTTTGGCTTCATTAACTGGTCAGAGCCTTGAAGAGGTGGTGCCCGTGCGGTTTTCTCTGCCTCTTGCTCCCTATGCGGGCATACTGGAGGAGGGTAAGGATTTTTCTTTGACAGATCTAAAAAGGCATTATGAGGGGCTTTTGGAGAAGTATGAACTTTTGATAGTAGAGGGGGCTGGCGGTGTGGCCGTTCCAATAAAAAAAGGTTATAACTATGCAAACCTTGCTAAGGATTGGGGCTTGAGGACCCTTCTTGTGGCAAGGGCTGGCCTTGGCACTATAAACCATACTTTCCTTAGCTGGTATTACATGAAGGCTATGGGCGTGGAGCCTATAGGGATAGTTATGAACGGCTTTGAGGGTAAGGATGTGTCTGAAAGGACAAACCCTTTGATAATAAGGGAGCTTACAGGCCTTGAGCCTTTGGAGATTCCAAAGGTGGATGGCTTGCTTCTGCCCCCCCAATATAGAAATCTACTTGCTGAGCTTGTCGGGTTCTAACCGATAGTAGAAAGCTACCCTTTCTACCAGCTCTTTAAAGTAGGGTGCTGAGACGGTACCACCGTAAGGATTGGGTCCCCTTGGATTATCCACCATTATGCCAGCCACGAACTGTGGATTGGTGGCTGGGAAGTATCCTATAAAATAGGTTACCACCTTTTCCCTTGAATATCTTCCTACGCTAAAGTCAAACTTCTGGGATGTGCCCGTTTTACCGGCTATGGTAAAGTAGTCCGACCTTGCCATTGATGCTGTTCCTTCTTCCACCACCTTCCTTAAGTTATCTTGAAGCCATTTAAAAACTGGTTGTGAGAAGATATTCTCTCTTAACACTTGGCTTTCTTCTTCCAAAATTATCTTGGGCTTTACTATCCTATTGGTGGCAAGGGCGTTAAAGCTTACACACAGATTGAGGAGATTGGAAGCCATACCTTGGCCTATGCTTGCATAGAGTATGTTGGCTGGGTAGTTGAAGTTGGGGAGCTTTGGCTTGACCTCCCCCGGAAGTATGTTAAACTTCTCATTCATGTGTATCTTATCTAAAATCTCATCCACATCCCTTTTGGATAGGTAGCGTGCTACCTTTATGGTTCCAACATTGGAAGATTTTATAAGCACTTGTTCAAGTGTAAGAGTTCCTGAAGGTTTTACATCCTTAACATATCTGCCAAAAACTTCAATTCTGCCACCCTCCGTATCTATCCTCATGCCCGGTTTTACATAGCCTTTTTGTAGCGCCTGACCTATAAAGAAGGGCTTCATGGCAGACCCGGGTTCAAAAAGGTCTGTAGCTACAAAGTTTCTTCTGTAGGAAGGGTTATATTTTTGATAGTTGTTGGGGTCGTAGGTGGGGTAATTGGACAAGCCCAATATTTCACCGCTCTTTGCGTCCATGACCAGAATACCTACCCTGTCTGGCTTCCACTGTCTTACTATCTTATCCCTTATATCCTCAAGTATGGTTTGGACGCCAAGGTCTATTGTAAGTTTTATTTCTTTTGTTTCCATATCCTCCGGTAGGGGACCTATGGCAAGCTTCCCAAGATAGAAAACAGCTTTTATATCTTTCCCTTTTAGATCTTTGTTGAGCATATATTCCACACCCTCAAGCCCTTCTCCATCGGCGCCCACAAAGCCCAAAAGGTTTGCTGCAAGGCTCCCATGGGGGTATAGCCTCTTGTATTCCTCTTGCAATCCAACTGCCTTGGTATTGTTTGTGTCTTTTATGACCCCTCTTATGTATGGTGCATAGCCCTTATCAAGGTACCTTGCCAACCACACAAACTTTTTGTCAGAGTTTAACTTTTTTGAAAGCTCTCTCTCCCTTATCTCCGGGATGGCAGAGAGCCTTCTTATAAGCTCTTCCTTGTTCTCCACAAGCTGTGGAAAGGCGTAGATGGATAGGGTGGGTATGCTTATGGCAAGGTCGTTGCCCTTTCTGTCCTTTATATACCCCCTTGGAGTAGATAGTTTAACCGCGGAGGCCTTTGGAAATTTTTCAACCACCTTTTCCACATACCCTTCCTTTCCTATAAGCTGGATGTAAAAGAACCTTCCCGTTATTATAAGAACGCTTATAAACAGAAGGAGGGATAAAAAGGCTATTTTTGCATTGCTACTTCTAAGGTTTTGCATAGGCTGTGGCCAGCTGCACAAACTCTTTGAACATACCCTTAGAATCATGAGGTCCCGGTGATGCCTCCGGATGGTACTGTACGCAGTATATGGGAAGGTGTTTGTGTCTAAAGCCTTCTAAGGTCCCATCTAAAAGGTTAATATGGGTTATCTCCACCTCCTTTAGACTGTCTGGGTCAACGGCAAAGTTATGGTTTTGTGCCGTTATCTCAATATGGCCGTCTCTTAGGTCCTTCACCGGATGGTTCCCTCCATGATGGCCAAACTTTAGCTTGTAGGTCCTTCCGTCAAGGGCAAGCCCTATTATCTGATGTCCCAAACATATACCCATTATGGGCAGCTTTTCCATATACCTTCTTACAAGCCTTATACCTTCCACAACCCTCTGCGGATCCCCCGGTCCGTTGGAGAGGAAAAGGGCGTCTGGCTTTATCTTCTGAACTTTCCTTTCCATATCATAGGGCGGTACCACCACTACCCTTGCACCCTCCTGCGTTAACCTCCTTAAAATGTTCCTCTTTACACCATAATCTACCACCATTATCAAAGGCCTCTCATTCTCCTTGATTATATAACCCCTTTTTAGGTCCCAATCCCCCTCTTTCCAGTGATAGACCTCTTTGGTAGCCACCTCTTCCACAAGGTCAAGGTTGGATATGGAAGGTACCTCCCTTGCCTTTTCTACCAGCCTTACTGGATCCTTTTCCTCCGTGGATATTACACCCCTTAAAGCCCCCTTCTCCCTTATCCTTTTTACCAAAGCCCTCGTATCAATGCCCCATATACCAACTACCTTGTTTTCCTTTAAGTATTCATGCAAGCTCTTTTTTGCCCTCCAGCTGCTGTATATGGGTGATAGCTCCTTTACCACAAAGCCGTTGACTTGGACCTTTTCAGATTCTACATCTTCATAGTTTATTCCATAATTGCCTATTTGGGTATAGGTCATAACCACTATCTGTCCCTTGTAGGAAGGGTCTGTAAGTATTTCTTGATAGCCTGTCATAGATGTGTTAAAGACCACTTCCCCCGCGGCTTCCCCCTCTGCACCAAAGGAATAGCCTATAAAGTAGCTTCCGTCTTCTAAGGCAAGGATGGCACTTTTCATGAGTTTTATTTTAATACGGAGAGGGCGGGATTCGAACCCGCGGTAGGGCTTTTAACCCTACAACTCCTTAGCAGGGAGCCGCCTTCGGCCTCTCGGCCACCTCTCCTAAGAGGAATAATATAACACACTTAAGCCTTCTTGGAATAAACTTCCTTGATCCTATAGAGGGCTATCAACACCACGCAGGCTACCAAAGAAACATAAAGCAAGGCCATAAAGGCATTTACATAGTTGTTAAAGATGACCCTTTGGGCTATCTCCAAGCTTGGAATTGTGGGAGGAAGCTGGCCAAGGGATACAGCTTGAGAGATAAACTTGGCTTGAGATAAAAAGCCTATAGCCTTATCTGGATGGAATACCCTTTCTATACCTGCAGCTATGGTGTTTACCGACAAAAAGAGGGCTGGGATTGCAACCACCCAAATATATTTAAACTTGCCTTGGTTGGCAAGGTATACGGTTGCCACCACCAAAGCAGTGGCAGCCAAAAGCTGGTTTGATATGCCAAAGAGGGGCCATAGAGTCTTTATACCGCCATAGGGGTCAATCACACCCACATACAAAAAGTAGCCCCAAGCAAGCACCGTTATCCCACTTGCTACCATGTTTATCCATAGATTTCTGTAATCCTTAAAAACCGGTGATATACCAGAGAGTAAATCTTGAAGGATATACCTTCCCACCCTTGTGCCCGTGTCTATGGTGGTAAGGATAAAGACCGCCTCAAAAAGTATGGCAAAGTGATACCAAAAGGCAAGAAGGGCATCTCCCGTGATCTTTGCAAAGATAAGGGCCATGCCTATGGCAAGGGCAGGAGCACCACCGGTCCTTGATAAAATGGTAGGCTCTTCTATCTTTCTGGCTATTTCTTCTAAGTATTCGGGGGTTATATAAAAGCCCCAGCTGGATATTTTGCTTGCAGCCTCTTGAACTGTTTTCCCTATCTCGGAGGCTGGGCTATTTATGGCAAAGTAAAGGCCGGGCTCCATAGAAACGGCGGCAATAAGGGCCATTATGGCAACAAAGGACTCTCCCAGCATACCACCATAACCCACAAGCCTTACATGGCTTTCTTTGTCAAGGAGTTTGGGAGAGGTGCCGGAGGATATAAGGGCATGAAAGCCAGAGACAGCACCGCAGGCTATGGTGATAAAGAGAAAGGGGAAAAGGTCTCCCTTCCACACAGGACCGTAGCCCGTGTGGGCAAACTGGGTAATAGCGGGCATTTTTATCTCAGGGTTTACCAAGGCAACCGCCAAGGCTATAAGTATTATGGTGCCGAGCTTTAGAAAGGTGCTAAGATAGTCCCTTGGGGCAAGCAAAAGCCATACGGGCAAAACGGAGGCAAAAAAGCCGTAAACCATAAGGGCTATGGCAAGCTGGGGCTCAGAAAGGGTAAAAAGCTTTCCAAGGGCTTCATTTTGGGCTACAAGCCTTCCCAGATAAAGGCTAAAAAGCAAAGCGGCTGCTCCAAAAAGAAAGGAATGTAGAACAGCCCCGGGCCTTATATGCCACATGTAAACACCCATGATCATGGCTATGGGTATGGTCATAAAGACGGAAAAGGTGGCCCAAGGGCTTTGAGCCAAAGCCTTTATAACCACAAGCCCAAGCACCGCAAGAAGGATTATCAGAATACTGTATATGACCAAAAGGCTTATAAAGCCCCCTACCCTTCCAAGCTCCTCCCTTGCTATCTGTCCCAAGCTTTTTCCGTTTTTTCTCATAGATATGGTAAGGATCACCATATCTTGCACCGCGCCCGCCAAAAGGACTCCCAAGAGTATCCAAAGGGTTCCGGGCAGATAGCCCATCTGGGCAGCCAGCACGGGCCCCACAAGAGGACCTGCCCCCGATATGGAAGCAAAGTGATGGCCAAAAAGTACCCATTTATTGGTAGGCACATAGTCAAGGCCGTTGTAAAACTTATGGGCGGGCGTTGGGTTCTTATCGTCCACTTCAAAGACCTTGTAGGCTATAAAGTAAGAGTAATAGCGGTAGCCTATAAAGTATACGCATAGGGTGGCTATCAAAAGCCATAGGGCACCTATGGACTCACCCCTTGCAAGGGCAAGCACACCAAAGGCGATGGCACCTATCAGAGAAGCTGCAAGAAGTATAAGTCTATCTTTCCATGTCATTTAAGGTGCCTGTTGAAAAAGGCTATTGTCTTTTGCCAAACATCGTTGGCATACTCCTCATGGTACACCTCGGGCCTTGTATCGTTGAAAAAGGCATGGTCCACACCAGAATAGATGACAAACTGGGCGTTAAGGTTGTTTTTGTTGCACTCTTCTATGGCCCTTACCACCTCCGATAAAGGTATGAAGGCATCTTTGCCCGCATGGATGGCAAGCACGGGAGCCTTTATCTTGGAAAAGTCTATGGGCACTATGTTATAAAGTCCGTAGTAGGGCACCAAGGCACTAAAGTCATTGGCGAACTGCGCTCCAAAGTACCATGTGCATGTACCGCCACAACAAAAGCCAGTGGCACCAAGCATAAACTCTCCCACCCTTGCCACATATCCCATGTCCTGTTCTTTGAAGTATTCAATGGAAGCCTTTACCATGGCTTGGGCTTCTGAAAACCTGTTTTGGAAAAGGTCTTGCATGAGCCTTCCTGCGTTTTCTGGGTCTTTGGCCGTCTGCCCCTTGTAAAGGTCAATGCCAAAGGCATAAAAGCCCTCCTTTGCAAACCTATCACACACATCCTTTATATGATCCACAAGCCCCCACCACTCATGAAAGACTAAAACCATAGGACCTTTTGCCTCTGGCTCTGCAAGGTAGCCAGATACTTCCACACCATCCCTCTTAAAGCTTATCATCTTCCCCATTTTTCAACCTCCTTGAGTTCTAGACAATATTATAACAGCTTGCATGATGAGCTTCTGTTCTGTAAGATAGGTAGGGGGCAAAGCTCCACCTCTTTGTTTTGAACAACCATAAAGGTAGCGCGGGCGTCCTTACCCGCGCCTTTTGGTTAAATCTTTTTACACAGGCAGGATGCCTGTGCTACCCTAAGAAAAATAGCCCTTATGTTTATGAAGTTTAACAAAAGGGCGGACCCAAAGCCACCCCAAGAATAGACTTCTTGTGTCATTAGTATCATTTCAAATAGTAAAAGGAATTTCCATGCAAGATATCTATTAAACTTCTTGCGCAACAAAGTAGAGGCTCTCCTCCCCTCTTGTAGTTTAAGCTTATGAGAGGTAAATTTTCTACTCTAAGATTTTGTGCAGCAACACGCCAGCTATACAATTTAGGTTAAAATTGTAAGCCATGAAAAGCTATGATGTGATTATTGTAGGTGCTGGTGGTGCTGGGCTCAGGACTGCCATAGAATGCGCAAGGGATCCATCCATAAAGGTAGCTGTAGTTTCTAAGGTCTATCCTACACGTTCCCATACGGGCGCGGCGCAGGGTGGCTTGAACGCTTCCCTTGGTAATGCTGTGCCCCAAGATACCCCAGAGGCTCATGCCTTTGATACCATAAAGGGAGCCGATTTCCTTGCAGACCAAGAAGCCGTTTACTTTATGTGCAGGCATGCTCCAGAGGTGGTCTATGAGCTTGACCGGTGGGGTGTGCCCTTTTCAAGGATGGAGGATGGTAGGATAGCCCAAAGGCCCTTTGGTGGTGCCTCCTTTCCAAGGACTGTTTATTCTGCAGATAGGACGGGGCATGTGCTTTTGCACACACTCTTTGAACAAGCCCTTGCCAAAGAAAACATAGACTTTTTTAATGAGTTTTTCCTCTTAGACCTTATTCACAACGGTCAAAGGGTCAAGGGTGTGGTGCTCTATGATGTAAGGAACGGTGAAGTGGTAAACCTCAGAGCCAAAGCTGTTATCTTTGCCACCGGCGGCTTTGCCCGCATATACTGGCAAAGAAGCACCAACGCCATAGGAAATACGGGAGATGGTGTGGCGGTAGCCCTTTTAAACGGGCTACCTTTAAAGGATATGGAGTTTATCCAGTTTCATCCAACGGGGCTTGCCAAGACGGGCATTTTGCTCTCAGAGGCCTGTCGTGGAGAGGGTGGCTATCTTATAAACAAGCTGGGCGAGCGCTTTATGGCAAGGTACGCACCAGAAAAGATGGAGCTTGCTCCAAGGGATATGGTATCAAGGGCCATAGAGTATGAGATAAGGGAAGGTAGGGGCTTTGGGGAGGGTACATCCGCCTACGTGCTCTTGGATTTAAGGCATTTGGGAGAGGAGAAGATAAAGGAAAGGCTTCCTCAGGTGCGCCAGCTTGCCATAGACTTTGAAGGCGTAGACCCCGTTTATGATCCAGTCCCCATAAGGCCTTCTGCCCACTACTGCATGGGAGGAATACACATAGAAAATTACATGACCTCTTCCACGCCTTTGGAAGGCTTGTACGCTGTGGGAGAGTGTGCCTGTGTATCAGTTCACGGTGCCAACCGTTTAGGTGGCAATTCCCTTATAGAGCTTTTGGTCTTTGGCAAATTCTGCGGCATTGCCGCAAGGGAATATGCCAAACAGGTGGACCTTTTGGAGATATCCCAAGGGGAAGAAAGAAAGGGTGTGGAATTTATAGAAGGGCTTATGAAAAGGGAGGGCAAGGAAAGATTGGCAGATTTGAGAAGGAGGATGGGAGAGATCACATGGGAAAAGGTTGGTATATTTAGGGATGAAGCCTCTCTAAGGTCTGCCTATGAGGAGCTTTCGGAGCTTATTGAGAGGTGGGAAAGGGTGCCAGTGGTGGACAAAAGCAAAGTCTTTAACACAAACCTTGTGGAGGTTATAGAGCTAAGAAACATGCTACACTTGGCAAGGGCTGTGACCTACTGTGCCCTTCATAGGAAAGAGTCAAGAGGTGGCCACTACAGAGAGGACTATCCAGAAAGGGATGATGAAAACTTTTTAAAACACACCCTTTTAACCCAAGAGGGCAAGAATAACCTACGCATAGAATACATACCGGTGGACATCAAATACCATCAACCTGCCGAGAGGAAGTACTGATGGATATGCAAAGTGCAATAGTGGCCATACCAGCCCTTATGATGGCTGTTATACTCCATGAGTATGCCCATGGATGGATGGCTTACAAGATGGGGGACCCAACGGCAAAAGAAATGGGAATGCTTACCATAAACCCATTGCCCCACATAGACCTCCTTGGAACCATAATACTTCCCGGACTCCTTCTTCTGGTAGGCTCTCCCATACTCTTTGGATGGGCAAAGCCCGTACCCATAAACCCCATCAGGTTTAGAAACCTAAGGTATGGCACCTTCTTTGTTTCCATCGCCGGCATTTCTATGAATATCCTTTTGGCCCTTCTTTTTGCCCTTTTGTACAGAATAATAGCAGGTGGCTATTTAAACCTTTTGGGAGAGGCTGTCCTTGTACCCTTGGGCTTGTTCGCGGCAAAGGCAGTTCTTATAAACCTTGTCCTTGCCTTCTTTAACGCCATTCCCATACCACCTTTGGACGGCAGCAGAGCCCTCATGAGCCTTTTCTCCCTTAGGTATTGGGAGCTTTTTTATAGATTTGAAACCTACGGCTTCCTCATAATAACAATCCTGCTCTTCACAGGTGTGCTGGGAAGGATCATATTTCCACCCATCCTTTTCCTTTGGAACTATCTTTTAGGTAGGATATGAGGTCTTGGGTTTATTATGTGGAGATCTTGGCACATTATAAAAAGGGTATGCAAGAAAAAAGGTCGGCAGTTTATGTGGTAGCCTTGCCCTCCGATAAGGAGCTGAGTCCTGTAGATATGGAATGCTATGCCTCCGAATACGCCCCTTTTAAGCTCGCTTTGAACCACGGCAAGGCATACGCCATAGGAGTGGATGAAGCTATAGAAAAACCGGAGAACTACAAGCTGTCTGGCTACAGGGAAGATTTGGAGCTGTATATCTTTAAAGAGGGTCTTAGCTTCCGGGAAGGGCTTGTGGAGGTGTATAAACTGTTGTATGACTCCTTAAACAAAGAGGACCTTTTGGCCGTTGAGCCTGTGGTGGATGTGGGAAGCCCGCCCAAAGAACTTATGCTGGAGTGCTTAAAAGAGGTTATATCAGCTTAAGCCCTTTTCAAAGTCCTCCGGTTTTATGTTTTCAAGCCACTCCCTTAACCTTTCCTTTTCTTCATCCTCTTCCGGTTTTGGCACCTTGGACTTTTCCAAAACTTCTTCCTCAACGAAAACCGGAGCGTCAAACCTTAGGGCAAGGTTTATGGCATCACTTGGCCTTGAGTCTATAACCAGAAGATTGTTCCCATGTGTTATATGGAGCTCTGCATAGTAGGTACTGTCTCTTAGGTCGGTTATCACCACCCTTTCAAGCTTTGCACCCATACTTTCTATTATGTTCTTTATAAGCTCATAGGTCATAGGCCTTGGCGGCTCTATCCTCTGAAGCTGCCTCGCTATACTATCAGCCTCAAAGATCCCTATCCATATGGGAAGAAATATCTCTTCATTATCCCTTGCCTTTAGTACCACTATGGGCATCTGAGATACAGGGTCAAGGGTCACCCCATGTACAAGCATTTCTATCATGGCAAACCTCCACTTATAAATTTACTCCCAACCACCCAAAGCTTCAACTTTATTTGGAAAACTCCTCTCCAGCCTTTTCCACTCCCTTAAACCTATGCTTACAGAAGGGGCATACCTTAGCCCTCCAATACACCTCGCTGTAGCACTCTGGACACCTTTTTTTACCTTTTAGGTAAAGAAAGAGGTTAAAGTGGAAAAGGAGCTTTGGTATCAAATACAGGCTAAATATGAAAAGAACTATAAGCCATGCCTTAATAGGCGTCAAAAGGTCAAAGGACCTAAGCCACAAGATCGTGGTACTGATAGAGGCTATCCAAAAGGCTATCCTTCTATCTAAAAAAACTTGCGCAAGGAGTTGAATAAGCGCCATATAAAGGAAAAACTGGAAAAGGCTGTTTTGAAAAAGGGGCTCAAGCATCTTTAGGTCTTCCATCCTTTACATACCCCCTGAATATAAGTGTAAACAAAAAGCCCAAAAGAAAGCCAAATAAACAAGCCATAAAACTCAAAAGCCCATTGAAAGTATAGGAGATGTACAGGGCAAAGGCCCAAAGGGAGAGTTTTAAAGGCAGGCTAATTATGTAAAGGCCCAAAAGTCCTTTTTTTGTAAGCTTGTGAATAAGCTCTACAAAGCCCACTCCCAACGCAAAGCCAAAGATAGAAGAAAGCAAAAAGCTTCTCACAATATAATTTTAACCTTATAAGCTGGGTAAAAAAATTCTCTCCTTAGCAAAGATTCTGTATTTTTTTCAGCTAACTGCAAGAGCGGGGCAAAGCCTCGCTTCTTTTGTTTTAAACCACCATATAGGTAGCGCGGGCATCCCTGCCCGCGCCTTTTGATCAAATCTTTTTGCACAGGCAGGATGCCTGTTCTACCTTAAGAAAAAGAGCCATTATGTTATCGCGCAAGATGTATAATATACCAAGTGAGGTTAAGCTTTTTGCTCATATTCCTGGTTTTTTTTGCTATCCTGTAGTAATTCATCTAAGAAAGGTGAATATGCAGAAAGCAGAGTTCCATGCAAAGTAGTTTATGTAGTTAAAGGCGATTCCTTTTATTGTACTCTTAGCAGCGGGCAAGAGATGCAGGTTAGGCTTATAGGGGTTGGTACACCGGCAATAACAAAGAGTTCAAAGGCAAAATGGGATGCAGAAAGAAGCGGTAAACCGATAGAAGAGGTGATAAAAATGGGTAGACTTTCTAAAAAGTTCACTGAAAAACTTTTGCCAAGAGATGGGGTAGTTTATCTTGAATTTGATGTGCAAAAGATAGATAAATATGGAAGGCTTTTAGCCTATGCATGGCTACCAGACGGTAGAATGCTAAACGAGATCCTATTAAAGGAAGGATATGCATATGTTTATACTGTTCCACCAAATGTAAAGTATAAAGATACATTCATAGCTGCCCAAAAGTATGCAAGGGAAAACAAAAAGGGTCTTTGGGGTATGGGAAGATTTTAGAAGAAGCCCAATTTTTAACCTTGTCCTATATTAAAATATTAGACCCTTTTTGAGAGGTGAAGAGATGGAGCTTTTGGAGCACGATGCTTGTGGTGTGGGCTTTGTGTGTAATATAAAGGGAGAGAAAAGCCATCAGATTGTTAGGTGGGGTATAGAGGCGGTTAAGAACCTTACTCACAGGGGTGCAGTGGGCGGTGATGGTAAGACGGGCGATGGTGCCGGCGTGCTTATACAGATACCCAAAAAATTCTTTGGGGATTATATAGAAGAAAAGGGACTTGATATCTCCTCCTTGGAAAACTTGGCGGTTGGCGTTCTTTTCCTTTATGAAGATGTAAGGCCGCAGATAGAAGACTATGTTAAAAGGTCTCCCTTTGCCCTTGTAGGTTGGAGGGAGGTGCCAATAAACAAGGAGGCGGTAGGAGAGGCAGCCCTTAGGGTAATGCCAAAAATCTTCCATCTTCTTTTGGATGCAAAGAACTGCCAAGAGGAAAGGAGGGATATAGAGCTTTACCTTCTTAGAAGGCGGATAGAAACGGACAAAAAGATAAAGGATAAGGTTTATTTTGCCTCCCTTTCTTCTAAGACCTTGGTTTATAAGGGTATGCTTGTGGCACCCCAGCTGGATGTTTTTTATCCAGAGCTAAAGGACGAAAGGATAAAATCCTCTTTCTGTCTATTCCATCAAAGGTATTCTACCAACACCTTTCCCAATTGGAAGCTTGCCCAACCCTTTAGATATCTGGCTCACAACGGAGAGATAAACACTTTGCTGGGCAACCGAAACTGGATGAGAGCCATAGAGCATGAACTCCAGCATGAGCTCTTTGGAGAAGATATAAAGCTTATAAGGCCTCTTGTTTCTTATGAGGAGAGTGATTCTGCCTCTTTGGATAGGGTCTTTGAGCTTCTTTTGCTTGTAGGTTATAGCCCGGAGCATGCCATAAACATGCTCATACCCCCCGCATGGGAGGGCTTTCCTTGGCTTAGCAAAGAGTTAAAGGACTTTTTTGAATATCAATCTCTTCTTATGAAGCCTTGGGATGGTCCCGCCAGCATAGCCTTTACCGATGGGGAAAAGATAGGAGCCCACCTTGACAGAAATGGTCTAAGGCCAGCCCGTTATGTGCTTACGGAAGATGGCATTCTTGTTCTTGGTTCAGAGGTGGGCATGGTGGACCTTGGAGATAAGAGGATTTCCAAAAAGGGCAGGCTTGGTCCCGGCGATACCTTGATTGTAGACCTTTCAAGGGGTCAAATAAAGGAAACGGAGGAGATCCTAAGGGAGCTATCCTCTAGAAAGCCTTATGGCCAATGGCTTGAAAAACACCTTTTGAGGCTAAACAGAATAATAAAGGATTACACCATACCAAAGCCGGAAGAGGACAATAAAGACAGGATAAGGAAGCTGGTGGCCTTTGGATACACCCAAGAGGAGATAAAGCATGTGCTTGCACCCATGGTAGAGGAGGGCAAAGAGATAACCTTTTCCATGGGAGATGATACACCCATACCGCCCCTCTCGGAAAAGCCCGTCCTTCTCTTCAGGTACTTCAAGCAAAGGTTTGCCCAAGTTACCAACCCACCCATAGACCCCATAAGGGAAAGGACTGTTATGTCCTTGAAGATGAACCTTGGCCACAAAAGGAACTTTTTGAAAGAAGAAGAAGATCATGCCAAAAGGCTTCAGATAGACAGCCCCATCCTCCTGCCCTACCAGTTTAAAGCCTTGATGGAGCAAAAGCATTTTAAGGTGGCTTGGGTGCCCATAACTTACCCCAAGGAAAGAAGCTACTGCGTTGTGGAGCTCCAAGACCTTGCGGGCGAAAGGAGGATAACAGATATCCTTTATGATGCCATGTATGAGGGCATTGCTATATGTGATCTAAGGCTTGGGGTGGAGATTGTCTGCAGGAGGGTGGAAGAGGCGGTAAGGGAGGGGGCTAACATAGTTGTGCTCTCCGATAGGAACATTTCTAAGCACAGGCTTGCCGTGCCAAGCCTTTTGGCTGTTTCGGCGGTGTTTAAGTGGTTATCGGATAGGGGCCTTGCCAACAAGGTCTCCCTTGTGGTAGAAACGGGGGAGGCAAGGGATACACACCATATGGCATGCCTTATAGGCTATGGCGCATCCGCCATATACCCCTACCTTATGTACGAGCTTATCTACGACCTTTGCCAAAAGGGAGAGATAAAATTACCCTACGAGAAAGCCCTTTTCAACTACAAGAAGGCTTTGGAAGATGGCCTTTTAAAGATAATGTCCAAGATGGGCATATCTACGCTGAACTCTTACCAAGGGGCCAAGATCTTTGACACTGTATGCCTAAACAAAGACTTTGTAGAAGAATACTTCCCCGGCACTCCTACCACCCTTGAGGCAGACGGCATTTTTGAAATACAGGACAGTCTTTTGGCAAGGCATGATGCAGCCTATGAAGTAGAAAACCCACAGCTTGATTATGGTGGTGATATGAAGTTTAGGAAGGGGGGGCAGTATCATGCATGGTCTCCCTTTGTGGTAAGAGCCTTGCACAAGTTTTTGGAAACAAAGGAGTATGAAGACTATAAGGAATTTTCCAGATTGGCCAACGAGGAGCATCCCACCTTTATAAGGCATCTTTTGGACTACAAGAGGGCACAAAAGCCCATACCCATAGAAGAGGTAGAACCCATAGAGAAGATCCTTCAAAGGTTTGTAACGGGCGGCATGTCTTTGGGAGCCCTTTCTCCCGAAGCCCATGAGGTAATAGCAGAGGCTTGCAACAGGCTTGGTATGAAGAGCAACTCGGGAGAAGGTGGAGAAGACCCAGCAAGGTACTGGACCATAAAGAACTCTGCCATAAAGCAGGTTGCCTCGGGGCGCTTTGGTGTAACGCCCACTTATCTGGCTTCTGCAAAGGATATTGAGATAAAGATAGCCCAAGGTGCCAAGCCCGGAGAGGGTGGTCAACTGCCCGGGAAGAAGGTAAACGAGTATATAGCAAGGTTAAGATATGCCCAGCCGGGTATAACCCTCATATCTCCACCACCTCACCATGATATATACTCCATAGAAGACCTTGCCCAGCTTATAAACGACCTAAAGGAGGCAAACCCAAAGGCAAAGGTATGCGTCAAGCTTGTGGCAGAGACTGGCGTAGGAACGGTAGCCGCCGGCGTAGCCAAGGCTTACGCCGACATAATTCAAATAAGCGGTGCAGAAGGTGGGACGGGCGCAAGCCCCTACTCTTCCATAAAGAACGCTGGCAACTACTGGGAAATAGGCCTTTCTGAAACTCAAAGGGTTTTGATGGAGAACGGTCTTAGGGACAAGGTAAGGCTAAGGGTGGATGGCGGCATAAGAACGGGAATGGATGTGGTCATAGCTGCCCTTCTTGGAGCGGAGGAGTTTGGCTTTGGCACGGCTGCCATGATAGCGGAAGGTTGTGTAATGGCAAGGCTATGCCATACCAACCAATGCCCTACGGGCGTAGCCACCCAAGACCCCAAGTATAGGGAAAAGTTCAAGGGCAAAGTGGAAAATGTGATGGCATACTTTAAAGCGGTGGCTCAAGAGGTAAGGGAGATCCTCTCACAGATGGGCGTAAGGTCCCTTGATGAGATAATAGGAAGGAGGGATTTAATTGAGATAAAAACCTACGATCATATACCCGGCTCAAAAAGGGTAAGGCTTGAAGAGTTTTTGAAAGAGGGCTATCCAAAGGACAAGCCCCTAAGGTGTATGCAAGATAGGAACGACAATCCAAGAAGGAGCGAGTTGGCAAATAGGTTGGAAGAGGAGGTCCTTCCCTACATAGAAAGGGGTGAAAGCTTTTATGGGGAGTACACCATAAGGAATGTTGATAGGAGCGTGCCCACAAGGCTTGCCTACTACATAGCCTTAAAGTACAGGGATGAAGGACTTCCTGAAGACACCATACAGCTTGTCTTTAGGGGTACTGCGGGCCAAAGCTTTGGAGCCTTTAACCATAGGGGCATGTCCCTGACCCTTATAGGGGATGCCAACGATTATGTGGGTAAGGGAATGTATGGGGGAAGGATAGTTATAAGGTCTGAAGGCTTGGAAGATTCTTACAATCATGTGGTGGTGGGCAACACTTGCCTTTATGGTGCCACGGGTGGAGAAATGTACGTAAAGGGAAGGGCTGGGGAGAGGTTTGCGGTAAGGAACAGCGGGGCCCTTGCGGTGGTAGAGGGTGCGGGTATGCACTGCTGCGAGTATATGACCGGTGGTGTGGTGGTAGTCCTTGGTTCTGTAGGGGTGAACCTTGGAGCGGGAATGACGGGGGGCTATGCCTACGTGCTTGATAAGGATATAGATCGGAAGATAAACGCAGAGTATGTTATTGCAAGGGAATTAAAAGAGGAGGAAGAGGAGGAGCTAAAGGCTCTGATAGAAAAGCACATAAGGTACACCCAAAGCCCGTGGGCCAAACATATCCTTGAAAACTGGCGATCCTTTGCAGGAATCTTTAGAAAGGTTATACCCATAGAGCAGTGTAAAAGGGACCCTTATGGCATATCCGATGTGTGTGAAGTAGAAGCGCAGGGTGAAAAGGCTTAGGCTTCTTTCCTTTGCCCTCTATGATGCGGGAGAGACCATACTGGGTGCTCTCCTCTTTTCTACCCTTTACCCCCTCTACATAACCCAGCACATAGATGTAAAAACCTACTCCCTTTTTTACGGTTTTACCTTTTTAATTTCCTTCTTTGTTGCCTTGCATATAAGCAGGGTGGCAGACCAGAGGGCTATAAGAAAGCCCTTTTTTATCCTTTTTAGCCTTTCTATTGTAGCCCTTTGCCTTCTTCTCTTCCTCACCTTTGAAAAGGCAAAGTTAAACTTTTTCCTATATTTACTCCTTGCCCTCTTTCACCAACAAGCCCTAATCTTTTACAACTCCCTTCTGAGGTCCTTTGAAAAAAGAGGCTCTGCCTCCGGCTTTGGTGTGGCCTTTGGGTATGTAGGCTCAGCCTTTGCCCTTATCCTTTTGGCACCAAGGCTAAGCCTTCCCCATGCTTTCCTTTGGCTTGCCTTAACCTTTTTTCTTTTTTGCCTTCCCTCCATCTTCCTCCTTCCCGAGCCCCCAGAGAGGCAGAGGGTAAACCTTAAGGAGGTTCTAAAAGATAAAAGCTTTTTGTTGGTGCTTTTGTCCATGCTTTTGCTTATGGAGCTTGCCCACACCATGATAGCCATGATGGGGGTATACCTTAGGGATGTTTATGGGTTTGGGAGGGAGGAGGTTTACAGGGTCATAGGCTTTTCCGCCTTTGGCGGCATCTTTGGTGGTGTACTTTGGGGCAGGTTGGCCGACAAGCTTTCTGCCGAAAGGCTTTTCCCCCTTGGCTTTTTCCTCTGGAGCATCCTTTTGATATCCTTATACTTTGCTCCAAAGGCTTTGGTTTTGTTGGTTGGGCTTTTGGCGGGCTTTTCTTTGGCTCACCTTTGGACCATCTCACGGGTTTTTCTCATAGAGAAGTTTGCAAAGGGAGATGTAGCAGTCAGGTTTTCCTTCTATTCTCTTAGTGAGAGAATAGCTTCAAGCTTTGGACTTTTTGCATGGTCCTTTTTCCTCTATGCCACCGGCAACAACTATAAACTTTCCGCCCTGCTTATGCTTGTATTCCCCCTTCTTGGATTTTTCCTACACTCCCTTTCAAACAGGAGGCTTTAGATATACAGGCTCCAGAAGAAGAGGGTCATCCCCCTTATACCCTTCCTTTAGCCTTTTGTAAGCCCAAAGGCCACCATACAAAGAAAAAGGAAAAAACTCCAAGCTTCCCAAACCTTGAAAGCTAAAGCCCACAACCTCCACACCCTCCACATCCTTTAAGACCTCTATCTTACCCTTCTCACAATCCCTAAGGAAGATGTTGCTGCTTACCCTCAGGGCACATCTTTTGGCAGGCTTTAAAAACTGGCACATCATATGAAGGTTTTCATAGCCCACTATGGGCTTTTTTGCAAGGTATGCCAAGGTCTTCATAAAGGTTATACCTATCCTCAAAGAGGTCAAATAGCCCACCCCCAAGGACACGGCAAAGGCATCTACCTCCTCCGCTCTAAGGTCCAACCTTGTTAACAAGGCGGGTATATACTCAAGGGTTTTTTTATCCCCCCCATCCTCATAGTAGTGCAAGACCACCTTCCCATCCTCTATAAGGCTAAGGTTTATAAAGGAAAAGGAAGTATCCAAAGAAAGGAGCCTCATGGGAGAGTTTATTTTACAACATGTGGATCGTCCCTACAGATATTACAATAATTTTCCATGCTCTTTGATATGGAAGATCCCCAAGACTTTGACCCTTATGAGGTACTTACAAGCCTTGTAATACCAAGGCCCATAGCTTGGGTATCTACAATAGGCCCGGAGGGGGTTTTAAACCTTGCTCCCTTTAGCTTTTACAACGCGGTATGTGATGACCCACCCGTTGTGTTTATATCCATAAGCAAAAGGGACAATGGAAAAAGGAAGGACACATCAAGGAATATAATAAACACTGGTGAGTTTGTTATAAACTTTGTATCAGAAGAGTTTTTGAGGGAAGTGGTTATATCTTCTGAAGCCTTTCCGCCAGAGGTTAGCGAGTTTGAAAAGACTGGGCTTAAGCCAGAGCCTTGTTATAAGGTAAAGGTGCCCCGCATAGCCCATGTAAAGGCATGGCTTGAATGCAAGCTTTTGAAACACGAGGAGCTTTTTGACTATGACCTCATCTTTGGCAGGGTTGTATTTGCGGGGACAGAGGGCTTTGATTTAAATACCCTAAAGCCTGTAGGTAGAGTTCATGGGGGCTTTTGCAAGGTAGTTGAGATAAGTCAAGGTTATAAATAGAACTTTTGTAGGGAGAAGGCTTACCCACCCTTTTATCTTAGTAGAGGTAGCGCGAGCATGGATGCCCGAGCCTTTTGATTAAATTTTTTGGTAGGTGCAGGGTTTGGTCCTGTAGTGTTTCTCGGGCGACATTTATGGTCGCCCCTACATTTGCTGATTGAGAAAATGGGTAATTGGTAAATTGCACCTCACTTATAAACCTTTCTTCTAAATAGGTCCTTAGGTGATACAAGCCTTTCCAAAAAGACCTTACCGTCCAGATGGTCTATCTCGTGCTGTAGCACCACCGCCTCAAAGCCTTCCGTGTCAAATTCAATGATATTTCCTTTTATATCAAGGGCCCGAACCCTTATCCAATAATGCCTTTTTACATTGCCCGTGTAGTGGGGCACACTAAGACAACCTTCTCTAACAACTATTTCTCCCTCCTGCTGAACTATTACAGGGTTTATGAGGACCATGAGCCCATGGCTTAGCTCGTTTTCTTTGTGCTTTGATTGGGAAGTATCTACCACTATTATCCTTTTGTGTACACCCACCTGGGGTGAGGCAATGCCCACACAACCGGGTGAGGTCTTCATAGTATATACAAGGTCGTTAACAAAGCTTTCAAGGTCTCTCCCAAAATCTACCACTTCAAGGGATGGCACCCTTAACCTTTCATCTGGATAGGTTATCACTTCAAGTTTTTTCATAGTTTCTCCCCCTCTTCCCTCTCAAAGCTTATCTCCACACCTATGGATTGTTTTACCTCCTCCATAGCTTCCCGTAGCCTATCCTCCAAATCCTCTTTACCTTCCGCCTCTATAAGCATCACATAAAGATCACCTCTCTTTTCTGTCCTTAGGTCGCTTATGTTTAAGCCGAGCTTTGCCAGTCTTGAAGCCACATGGTACACTATACCGGGCTTGTCCGAGCCAAAAACCACTATCCTATAAATAGCCTCCGGCTGTGGATATACTATCTCCTCCAGCTCCCTACAGACCATGAAAAGCTCAAAGCTTTGACCCACTTCTTGTAGGCTTTCAAGGATCTCCTGCGAAGATATTTCCTTTTCCGAGCTTACTATTAACATTATGGTGAATTCACCGTTGAGCCTTGTCATGGAAGAGTCTTCAAGGTTAAGGCCAAGCTCATAAAGAGCCTTTGAAACACCGGCCACTATGCCGGGCCTATCCTTCCCAAAGATGGAAACTATGAAAAACTTCATGCTAAGATTTTAATATGGAAGAGTTGGATTTTCATCTTTCTCAAATAGCAAGGATCTTGGGGCTTGCCCAACCCTTGGGCTTTATGCTCTCCTACGAGTTTGGAGACATATGGATAGATATTTATCTTGAGAAGACCCATGAGGGATGGTCTGGAAGGACTTATACCATAAGCGTGCAAAAGGAGAAGGCAGATAGATTAAAAAGGCTTGCAGAAAGCGTAGGTGGTTCATCGGAAGAAGTCATATCCGACTCAGATAGGGCATACCTTAGCCTTCCTTACGAAGATTGGGAGATGGTAAGCCCTGTTATAATGAGTTTGCTATGAAGGTAGGTTTTATAGGTTTGGGAAGTATTGGTAGAGCTATAGCCAAAAGGCTTATAGAACAAGGCGTAGAGCTTATAGTTTGGAACCGCACCAGGGAAAAGGCCCTTGAACTTGGTGTGCCAATAGCCGAGAGTCCAAGAGATCTCTTAAAGGAAGTAGACAAAGTCTTCGTTATAGTCTTTGACTCTGAGGCCTCAGAGGAGGTTATCTTTGGAAAGGATGGGCTATCAAAGGGAAAGATAGAAGGCAAGACCGTCATAGATATGACTACAAACCATTATGCTTACGCAAGCCTTGCCTACGAAGAGCTCAAAAAGCTCGGTGCCTTTTACCTTGATGCTCCCATCTTGGGAAGTGTCATACCAGCCCAGAGAGGAGAGCTTACCATACTGGTAGGCGGCGATAAGGAGAAGTTTGAAGAAAACCTAAGCCTTTTTCAAAAGTTTTGTAAGAACATCTTTTATGTGGGTAAGGCTGGCAACGCCACAAGGCTAAAGCTTATAAACAATATGGTTCTGGGTGGCTTTATGCAGGTGCTTGCGGAGGCAATAGGTATAGGAGAAAGGTGCGGCTTTGATAGGGAGCTTATTATAAAGATCTTGGAAAGCGGCGCGGGTAAATCTTACCTTCTTGATGTTAAGAAGAAAAAGCTGTTGGAAAGGGATTACTCCGTGCATTTTTCAGTAGATTTAATTCACAAGGATATGCACTATGCGGAGGATATGGTAAAAGACCTTGGCGCTTTTACCTTTACCTTACAGAACGCCAAAAACGCCTACGCCCTGGCAAAATATTTGGGAATGGGGGGCGAGGACTTTTCAGTCCTCGCAGAGGTATACAACAGGCTTACCACTCAAAATCCCTCAAATACTTAGCCCTTGCCGGATGCCTTAGCTTTCTTATGGCTTTGGTCTCAAGCTGGCGTATCCTCTCCCTTGTCACGTTAAACATCTTACCTATTTGCTCAAGGGTGTACTCTATGCCGTCCACAAGGCCGTAGCGGTACATAAGTATCTCCCTTTCCTTTTCACCCAAGGTGTTTAGCACCTTTATAAGCTGCTCCCTAAGGAGCTTTCTTGAAACCTGCTCCTCTGGTGATGGCACGCTCTTGTCCTCTATAAAGTCCTTGAGATGGGTATCTTCATCATCACCGATAGGGGTTTCAAGGGAAACAGGCTCTTGTGATAGGCGCATAACCTTCCTTGCCTTCTCCGGTGATATGCCAAGGTGTTTGGCAATCTCTTCGGCGGTAGGCTCCCTTCCAAGCTCTTGGAATAGTTTTTTGTGAGCCTTTGTTATGTCGTTTATGGTTTCTATCATATGCACTGGTATGCGTATGGTCCTTGCCTGATCTGCTATTGCCCTGGTTATTGCCTGACGGATCCACCAAGTGGCGTAAGTAGAAAACTTATAACCCTTTCTGTAATCATACTTATCCACAGCCTTCATAAGGCCTATGTTGCCCTCTTGTATAAGGTCAAGGAAGTGTAATCCTCTGTTTACATACTTTTTGGCTATGGAGACTACAAGCCTTAGGTTGCACTTTACCATAACTTGCTTTGCTTGTGTTACCTTTGTCCTTCCTTCCCTTATTATGTGGATAACCCTTTGGAGTTCCTCCGGCAGTATGCCCATTTCCTTTCTTATATCTTCTATCTCTTTTTTGAGGGCCAGATATTCATCCCTAATCATCTGAAACCTTGCAAAGCCATAGCCCAGCCTTTCCGCCTTTTTGCGAAGAGATTGGTCCTTATCATAGTTGTTTAAAAGCTCCTCTATGTCTGGGTGTATGCTTTCCAACTTCCTTTTTCTCAGTTCAAACTCTTTGAGCTTTTTTGTATATTTGTTGTACAAGTTTAAAAGCTCATCGGCTATACGTTCAAACTTTGAGTGTTTAAGCTTCATGTCCTTTAGTATTCTGTTCATCCTTGCATGTCTTCTTAAATATTCCTTCTTATACTCTGGAGTTCCATAAAGCAGATATGTATCCCTCCAGTAAAGTGCCTCTTTGTAAGCCTTTGCCAGCTCCAATCCCTTTTCTATAAAGTACCTTTCTAAATACTCATGGCTCTCCTCGTACTCCTCAAGGGTTTTGCTCTCATCCACTGTATCCATCAGGTCTGCTGCCTTTACTTTGCCGTTGCACACCTCACCCCATTCCCTCAGAACCCTGTCTATCAAGAAGGAAGTCCTCAATAGACCCCTTCTCATGATCTTCCTCCCCCTTTCTATCTGCTTTGCATATTTTATCTCCTCCTCCCTTTTAAGAAGAGGTATCTTACCCATATCCTTCAGATAAAGCCTTACCGGATCCCCATCTTTTCCACTAAGCAAAAGGCTCTCCGTAGAGATGGTTATGGTATCTTCCTTTTCTTCAAGGTCTTCTTCCGTATCAACGATTTTTACTCCACGCTCTTGCAAAAAGTCCATTATCTCTTCATAGAGCTCCGTGTCTACAAGCTCGGGACCCAAAAGCTCGTTGATTTCATCGTAGGTAACATAACCCTTTTCGCTAAGGTCCATAAGCTTTTTCATAAGCTGTTTGTAAATCATGCAGAAAACCTCCTACAAAGAAGATCTATCTTCTTGAAGCAGACCTCCATAACTTTTTTAAATATATTTATGACCCTATAAGGTTGCAAGCCACAATTACAGAAAAATGGATTTTTAACCCAGATTTTCCACTTGACAACATAAGTGAGATATTTATATTTATTTCTGTAAGTAATCTTTTACTAAGGAGGTTTGGCTATGAGTATAGGGTGGCTGGAGGTAGCAGTAGCAACTGTCCTTGTGTCCATTGTAGTCAGTTTAGTCCTTGCAAGAGGACGCCATTGGCTTGAGCCGGGCTTTTGGAAGGTGGCTGCCGTAGTAACTGCCTCCGTTATGGCCATTACTCTTGTGCTGCTTACCTTTCATACCACGCAGGTCATAAGCATGGGAAGCAAACGCGTACCTCCCCCAGAGGTTATCAATAAGGAGATAGGCTATGTTTACAACGCGGAAAGGAGAGCCATGGAGCCTGTTTTTGGTAAGGAGGTGGGTCTCTTTGGGAAGGTGTGGAGCAAAGAGGAGGCTGAGAAGCTTATAGTGAAGGGTAAGCTGGTGATACAAAGCAGGAACTGTATGGACTGTCATACCTTATTGGGTAATGGTGCCTACTACGCCCCAGACCTAACAAAGGCCTGGCTTGATCCAAAGTGGGAAAAACAGATAATGCCCATGGTAGGAGCAAAATCAAGGGAAGAGGCTATGAAGATATGGCTTATGAACCCCGACAAGTATCCCAGCTGGGTAAGGAAGATGCCCAATCTTAAGTTAACAGAGGAGGAAGCAACTGCCCTTGTTGCTTACCTAAAGTGGATGTCTTCCATAGACACCAACGGCTTTCCAGCCAACTTTCCAGAAGTAAAAGTTCAATAAAGGAGGTATAACCATGGAGAGGCTTTATGAATCTCAAAAGTTAGCCCTTTGGTATTTTTG
>JBKBHW010000013.1:0-42444 GCA_046297555.1 Aquificaceae bacterium | reverse complement strand
ATAGAGCTTTGTGCTAAAGGGTGCTTTTAGTGCCTTTGCTGTGGCCCATAGGGAGAAGATGAAGGAAAATAGGCCGCTAAGGACGCAAATAAGGGCTGAAGCCATATCACCTATCCTTGAACCAAATAGGCCTATTATCAAAAAGGCTACTAAGGGTGATAGGAGCACTGTTAGCCCTTCCATTCTACTCCCTCAAATGGGTAATCTCAGAAGAACCTTCATAGCCCTTAAGTCTAAAAAGGGCCACTATCAGACCAAGGCCCACGGCTACCTCGGAGGCGGCCACCGCCAATACAAATAGAGCAAAAACCTGCCCCTCTATACCACCAACCATCCTATCCACGCTGGCAAGGGCAAGGTTAACCCCATTCAACATGAGCTCGGTGCTTATCAGCAAGGTTATAAGGTTCTTTCTTATGATAACACCGAGCATGCCCGAAAGGAATAAAAAAATGCTTATAAGGATATAAGCCTTTTCTATGCTCACTCCTCTTTCCTCCCAATAAGTACAGCCCCTATCATGGCGGTTAATACTATAACAGAAGCTACTTCAAGGGGAAGAAGGTAGGTAGTAAAAAGGGCCTTGCCCACCTCTTTAACATTGTCCTTTCCTGCCACATTAACTTGGGCAAAATCTCCCGTCAACACGGCATAGGCAAAGATGGAAAAGACTAAGAGAAGTATGGGAAAGCCTATTAAAAACTCCCTTTTATAAAAGCCTTCAAACCTTTTCACCTTCTCCCAAGGCACCGTAGTTATAACAAAAACATAAAAGACCACTATGGCTACCGCATATATGATAAGCTGTAGGCCTGCAAGAAGCTCCGCTCCAAGATGCAAAAACATACCCGCAACGGCAAGGATGAGACTTACAAAAGAAAGAAGGGCATGCACAGGACTCTTTAAAAAGAGCACGCCCATAACCGACAGGAAAGCCCAAAAAGCCAAAAAGCCAAAGATTACCCACTCCACTCTATCTTCCCCCAGAGTTTTTCTCTATGCTTGTCATCAATCCATATGCGCTCTGGCTCCTGAGCCCTTCTCTTCTTCCAGTCTATGGCATTATCTTCAAGCCTATCCATCTTAAGCACCGCAGAGCTTCTGGTATAGCCAGCCAGCTCGTAAAGGTCTGTCATGGTAAGACAACCCACGGGGCAGGCATCCACACAAAGACCACAGAAGAGGCAGTTAAGCAAGTTCATATCAAACCTGACCACTTTCTTGGTTCCGTCTGGCATCTGCACAGCTTCTATCCTAAAAAGGGTGGGCATAGGGCATGCCGTTTGACACATATAACAAGCCACACACCTACTTTTACCCTTCTCATAGCTCATAAATTTTTCTATAGCCTTTAGGGAATCGGGCTCCGTGCCATCCCATACAAAGTGTCCATGAGCCCCTCTGTATCTCTTAGGTGGTGTAAGCTTTTCAATGGGATAGTTGGTGGTTATGGGCTTGCGGAAAAGGTTTGTAAGCGTGACGGATAGCCCCTTTATAAAGTCTATAAAAAAAACTGTCTCCACAAGGTTTAAAAAGGCCTTCCTGTTTACCTTTTTGATTCCCATAGTGGGCTATTATTTTAAGCTAAGTTGAGCTTTCATGCAAAAGTTTATGATTTTAGCCATAAGCTGGGTGAGAAAACTTCCTTGCCATAGGTAGTGCGGGCATCCTTGCCCGCGATCTTTGATTGATTTTTTACACAGACAGGGATGCCTGTGCTACCTTTTATAAATACTGCTCATATAGACAAAGACTGCCCATACAAAATATAAACCTCTTCCCTGTTGTATTTCTGTTTATAATTTATAACCGTCCTTTTAAAAACACCTTAGGAGGTAAAGCTATGAAAACCTTGGCTCATGGCTTTCCCAAGCTGGGAGAGAAAAGGGAATTTAAAAGTCTTCTGGAGGATTTCTGGAAGGGGAAAATAGGTGAAAAGGATTTTATAGAGGGTATGAACTCTTTGAGGGATTGGATGGCAGGCCTTTACAGTAGGCATGTAGACCTTTTCCCCTCCGGAGACCTTTCTTACTATGACTTTATGCTGGACACCGCCATAAGCCTTGGGGCTATACCAAAAAGGTTTGGTGATTACAAGGGCTTGGATACTTATTTCCAGATGGCAAGGGGCGCCCAAGCCTTGGAGATGACCAAATATTTCAACACCAACTACCATTACCTTGTGCCGGAGTTGGAGGGCAAGGACTTTAGGCTCTTTAAAAACATACCCCTTGAGGAATACCAGCTATTAAAGGAAAAGGGCTATAGCCCTATTCCCAAAATAATAGCTCCTTACACCTTCCTTAGGCTTGCAAAGGTACTTAAAAAGTCCCCCACCTCCCCCCTACCCCTTTATGAACTTTCAAGGATAGAAAGTCAGAAGGAGATGGAAGATTACCTTGATGCCCTTTTCCCAGCCTACGAGGAAATGCTAAAAAGCCTTTTCTCCGCAGGTGCCTCTTTGGTAATCATGGAAGATCCAGCTTTATGCCTTGATATGGAGGATTGGGAATGGGACCTTGTGGAGGAAGTCTACAGGTGCCTTAGCAAACATGTGGATATATGCCTTATTACCTACTACGATAGCGTATCAAATTATAAGAGGTTTATAGGGCTTCCTGTAAAGGCCTTGGGCTTAGACCTTGTATCCAACAGGGAAAACCTCCAAAGCATAAGGAGAGAGGGCTTTCCAAAGGACAAGACCCTTATAGCGGGCATCATCAACGGAAGGAACGTATGGAGGGCAAACCTAAAAGAAAAGCTAAGTCTTATAGAGGAACTTTCTAAAATAACCGATAGCCTAATAATCTCCAACTCATGCCCCCTTTTCCACCTGCCTGTAAGTGTAGAGCCTGAGGATGGCCTGCCAGAGGGGCTTAAAGAAAGGCTATCCTTTGCAAAGGAGAAGTTAAAAGAACTTCAGACCCTAAAGCTTGCCTTTGAAGGCAAACAAGAAGCCCTTGAAGAGGTAGAAATCTCTGAGGAGAGGGCCCTTAGGGGAATAGGTGTAAAGGAAGAGGTAAGGAAAAGGGTGGCAAGCTTGCAAGAAAAGGACTTTCAAAGGGAAAAGCCTTATGCGGAAAGGGTCAAGATCCAGCAGGAGGTCTTAAAGCTTCCCCTTTTACCAACCACCACCATAGGCTCTTTCCCACAAACGGAGGAGGTCAGAAAAACAAGGACTGCCTATAACACGGGTAAGATAGGGGAGAAAGAGTACAAGGATTTTATCAAAAGGCAGATAGAACATGTTATAAGGGTTCAAGAGGAGATAGGTTTGGAAGTCTTGGTCCATGGTGAGTTTGAAAGGACGGATATGGTAGAGTTTTTCGCCCAGAAGATGGAGGGCATTGCTACCACAAAGCATGGATGGGTGCTTTCTTATGGTTCAAGGGTTTATAGACCACCCATCATATACGGGGATGTTTACAGGCCAGAGCCCATGACGGTGGAGGAGATAACCTATGCCCAATCTTTGACGGACAAGCCTGTAAAGGGTATGCTCACAGGACCCGTTACCATCCTTAACTGGAGCTACTACAGGGAGGATATACCAAAGCATGAGATAGCATACCAGATAGCCTTGGCCCTTTTGGAAGAGGTCAAAGACTTAGAGAGGGCTGGAATAAAGGTAATACAGATAGATGAGCCAGCCTTTAGAGAAGGTGCTCCTCTTAAAAGAAGGGATTGGAAAGAGTACTTTGATTGGGCTGTGAAGGCTTTTAGGCTTTGTTCAAAGGCAGAACCCCAAACCCAGATACACACCCATATGTGCTACAGCGAGTTTAACGAGGTTATTGAGTACATATACCAGATGGACTTTGATGTGATATCTATAGAAGCCTCGCGCAGTAAAGGAGAGATCATATCTGCCTTTGAGGCTTTTAAGGAATGGGATAGGCAGATAGGCATAGGGGTTTACGATATACACTCTCCAGCCATACCTACAAGGGAGCAGATCAGGTTTGTGTTGGAAAGGGCTATGAAGGTGCTTCCTGTGGAGCTCCTTTGGGTTAATCCCGATTGTGGCTTAAAGACAAGAAGGTGGGAGGAGGTAATACCTTCCCTTAAAAACATGGTACAGGCGGCAAAAGAGCTCAGAGAGGAGCTTGTGAGGGCATGAGTAGAGAGGAGATAATTATAAACACCATAAGGTTCTTGAGTGTAGATCAGGTGGAGAGGGCAAGGTCTGGTCATCCGGGCATGCCCCTCGGCGCCAGCCATATAGCTTATTTAATCTTTGACAGGTTTTTGAAGTTCAATCCAAAGAATCCTCAATGGATAAACAGGGACCGCTTTGTGCTTTCCGCCGGCCATGCCAGCGCCATGCTCTACTCCCTCCTCTTTGTTATGGGCTATGACCTTAACCTTGAAGACCTAAAGGCTTTTAGGCAGCTAAATAGCAAAACACCGGGGCATCCCGAAAGCTTTTTAACGCCCGGGGTGGAAGCCACCACAGGACCCCTTGGTCAAGGTATAGGCAACGCCGTAGGAATGGCCTTGGCAGAAAAATATTTAGCCTCTTACTTTAACAGAGAAGGTTTTCCCATCATAGACCACTACACCTTTGCCCTTGTAAGCGATGGAGACCTTATGGAGGGAGTTTCCTGCGAGGTGGCACAGTTGGCAGGCCATTGGAAGCTAAACAAGCTCATAGTAATATGGGATAACAACAAGGTATCCATAGATGGCCCCACCTCTTTGGCTTGGTCGGAGGATGTGTGTGAAAGGTTTTCTGCCTTTGGCTGGTATGTACAACATATAGAGGATGGCTACAACTTGGAGGAGATTGAGAAGGCTATAAAGAGGGCTATGCAACAAAAGGATAAGCCCTCCTTTATATCCATAAGGACCCATCTGGGTTATGGCTCTCCAAAGCAGGATGATGCCAGCGTGCATGGTGCACCCTTGGGAAAGGAACTTGCCCTGCAGACAAAGAGAAACTTTGGCTGGCCAGAGGATGACTTTTATGTGCCGCAGGAGGTGTGGGACTACAGACAAGAGAAGATAAAAAGGGGAGAGGAGCTTGAAGAGGAGTGGAAGGGGCTCTTTGAAGCCTACAAGGAAAAGTATCCAGACCTTGCCCATATGCTTTTGAAATACTTTAACAAGGATTGGGGGGAAGAATACAAAAAGCATGTCCCTGTCTTTGGTGAGCCCATGGCTACACGTCAAGCAAGCGGAAAGGTATTGAATGCCATTGCTAAGCATATACCAGTCCTTTTTGGCGGCTCCGCCGACCTGTCAGAGTCTAACAACACCTACCTCCATGGCATGGGAGAGTTTTCTGCCGAGAACCCCCTTGGAAGGAACATACACTTTGGAGTAAGAGAGCATGCCATGGGCACCATACTAAACGGTATGGCTTACCATGGGGGCATACTTCCCTACGGCGGCACCTTTTTGGTCTTTTCCGACTACATGAGACCCTCCATTAGAATGGCAAGCCTTGCAGGCCTTCAAGTTATCTATGTCTTTACCCACGACTCTATAGGCCTTGGTGAGGATGGGCCAACCCACCAGCCTGTAGAACAGCTTAGCTCCCTAAGGCTTATACCAAACCTTTGGGTTATAAGGCCTGCGGACGCCAACGAAACCGCCATAGCATGGCAGATGGCAATAGAAAGAAAAGAGGGCCCCACCGCCCTAATACTCACAAGACAGAAGCTTCCTTTAATTGATAGGTCTAAGTATCCCTCCCCAGAGGGGATAAGAAAGGGTGCTTACATAGTCCTTGACTCTAATGGGCTTTTAGATATAATCCTTTTGGCAAGCGGCTCTGAAGTGCATCCTGCCCTAAAAGCAGGAGAGCTTTTAAAAGAGGAAGGCTACAGGGTAAGGGTAATAAATATGGCAAGCTTTGAAGTCTTTGAAGCACAGGAAGAGGAGTACAAAAGGCTTTTACTTCCTCCGGAGGTAAGAAGAAGGGTGGCAATAGAGGCGGGCAGAGGTTTATGCTGGTACAAATATGTAGGTCTGGAAGGCTTGGTGATAGGAATGGAAACCTTTGGCAAGTCTGCACCGGGTGATGTCCTTATGGATCACTTTGGCTTTAGCCCAGAAAGGATATTAAGGAGGATAAAGGAACACTTTAAGCTTTTAAAAACCTTCTGAGGGCCACAAAGAAAGGTAAAAACAGGTAAAAGAGGGTATTTATGGGGCTTGTGCCAGATAACATGGCGCACCCGCCACCACCTCCACCAGAACCGCCACCAGGTCCACCACTTCCGCCACCATCAGAACCGCCATTAGATATACTGTTAAAGGTTGCTGTGCATGTTTTGTTTGCATCCATGGTTATTGTGCAGCTTGCGTTGTTTCCGCAGATTGTACAATCTCCACTCCAGCCAGCAAAGGTGGAGCCTGCATCGGATGTGGCGGTTAGAGTCAACACCGTGTTTGGGTTAAAGTAGGCAGAGCATTGAGAGCCACAGTTTATACCTGCTGGGCTGCTTGTAATGGTGCCAGCGCCCGCGCCTGACTTGTTAACGGTAAGCCTATATTGAAAGCGGGCTACGCAGGTTTTGTCGGCGTTCATAATTAGGTTGCAGGTGGCATTGTTTCCACATATTGAACAATCTCTATCCCATGCAATAAAGGTGGAGCTTGGTATTGCGTTGAGGGTGGCAGTACTACCATTACCGTAGACACCCAGATTACCATCTACGGTGCCGTATCCATCTATAAGTACGCGCAAAAAGTAAAATGTTCCTTGACAGTCTGTAGTTGTCAATGCCTTGTAGGCGTTTATCCTTCCGCCAGTTATGGTTTTGCCGTTAAGGGAATCAAGAGGGTCTACAGACTTCATTATCCTGCATTTTAAATCCCTCCATGTATAGCTTGGATTTTGAGCCTTCAAAAGGGCCGCAAGCCCTGCCACATAGGGCGCAGCCATAGATGTGCCATCGGCATAAGCATATCTGTTATCAAGCCAGGTGCTCAAAATTTCTACACCCGGTGCCCCCACATGTACCGAATTCCTTCCATAGTTGGAAAAGCCTGCCAAAAGGTCCTTCTGATCTGTTGCAGCCACAGATATTATATTCTCCAAGTCATAGGAGGCTGGATAAAAAGGGTAAAGGTCGTTGTTATTATTTTCATTCCCAGTGGCGGCTACAAAGAGGATGCCTGCATCCTTTGCCATTGCAATAGCATCTTTTAAAGCTTGGCTATAATAATATTCTCCCCAGCTGGCATTTATAATGTGGGCTCCCTTCTGTATGGCATAGTTGATGCATTCTATTGCGTCTGATGTATAACCCTCACCTTGTTGGTTAGCAAACTTAAGGGCCATTATTTTGACATGCCAGTTTACACCCACCACGCCAACGCCGTTATTACCCACTGCACCAATGATCCCAGCTGCATGGGTTCCGTGCCCATTGTCATCCATAGGGTTGCCACTTCCATTTATGGCGTTTATACCATAGTAGTCATCAACATACCCGTTGCTATCATCATCAACTCCGTTGTTAGGCATCTCTCCCCCGTTTATCCACATGTTGTCCTTTAGGTCATTATGGTTATAATCCACCCCAGAATCTATTACCGCAACCACCACATTGGAGCTTCCCTGTACAGCGTCCCATGCTAACGGGGCTTGTATTTTCTGAAGACCCCAAAGGTATTCCCATTCCGGGTCGTTGGGTATGGCTTTTAAGGTGTATATGTAGTCTGGTTCTGCGTACTCCACATTGGGCCTTTTGCTTAGCTCTGCTATGATCTTGTGGGGGACCTTATCCATCGGCAACTTAAACACATGGATGTTTAGCCCTTTAAACTGCTTGATGGTTTGAAGTTTATATTGACTTTTAACTCTGGAAAGGGCTTGTATGCTGAGCGAACCTTCTTTGAACTTTACTATCACCCTATCTAAGGCATACCTTGGAGCTGGCGTGTATTGGGCTGTAGAAGGTCTAAGGCTTTGAGCTTGCAGCCTTTCATTCCCACTACCTTGAAGGCTAAGAAGGAGCCCAAGGGCTATAATAAAAAGCCGCTTATATCTTCCTACCATGTCCTGTAAATTCTATCTGGTTCTACATACTCCACTTCTTTTACTTTGGAAAGCTCCTTTATGAGCTCTTCCTGTGATGCCCTTTCCTGCACCTCCACCACATACATGTTTAGCTCCGGGATTGTCTTTATAAGCCTTAGTTCATAGTTGTTTATTATCTCCCTTCTTTTTTCCTCTGGCACATCCTTTTTGAACTTTATTATCAACCTTTGGGATGTTTTCATAGGAGCTTCTCCGGTGTTTATAGGTTTGTTTGTGGCACAGCCTTGACCAAAAAGGGCAAAGCCCATCAAAAAAGCCGTAAGTAAGTTTTTAAGCATAATTATCTCCTTACATACCTTCCCATTATTTGCCCTTGCCCTATTATATGTCCCCACATCTTACTTTCCACCTCCCTTCTTGTGGCGCCGGGCTTTATCCCTAAGCTCTCCACATCAAGGGCATACACCTTTATGAAGTACCTGTGAGTATACCCGCGGGGTGGACAAGGACCACCGTAGCCCACATCTCCAAAATCGTTAACACCCTGTTTTATATTACCTACCTGACTACTTTTGGGAAAATTCTCTGGCAGGCTTTTTTGGCTTGCTGGAATATCGTAAACTATCCAGTGGGTAAAGGTGCCGCCGGGTGCATCTGGGTCATCCATAACCATTACAAAGGATCTGGTGTTGCTTGGTTGCCCAGACCATCTGATTTGTGGAGAGATATCTTCCCCATCGCAGGTGTATTTAAGGGGTATACCTTGGCCCTCTTTGAAAGGAGCCTCCACCTTTATGGCTTCCCTCCCAAGGCTGTAGCTAACGAAAATCAAAGCAAAAAGTATGGTAAGCAAGCTTATCGTCAACGCTTTCATCCTCCCATGTTTATTATAAACCCGAGGCATTTGCAAAAGGAAGCATGTGCATCGCTGCATGTGTAAAAAGATTAATAAACTCCTTGCATAATAGGGCGTAGCACGGGCATTCTTGCCTGTGTATTTAAATTAGGCAAGCATCCTTGTCTTAGCTCTTAAATCTTTTGCACAGACAGGAATGCCTGTGCTACATAGCCAAAAGCAAGGATCATTACGCAACGGATCTAATCAAAGATCGCGGGCATCCATTCCCGCGCTACCTTCATAGCAACCCAAGATAAAATGTTCCTACGCTTGGAATGTTTAAAGCCAGCTTATAGTCTAAGCTATGAAAAGCTTTGGAGGCTTGATTGCCTTTATGCCAAGCTTATCCAACACATGCAAAAACTCTTTAAATTTGTATATCCTTCTGTCGCATAGGATTATGGTTCCACTATCATCCTTAGTCCTCATAAGCCTTCCTATACCTTGTCTAAACTTTATAAGAGCCTTTCTCTTTTGGTACTCAAAGGGGTTTACACCTTTTTCCTTTAAGAACCTTATCCTATGAAAGGTTATGGGATCTTGCGGGCTTTCAAAGGGAAGCTTGGCCATAAGAAGGCCCTTTTCACCCGGCACATCCACACCAAACCAAAGGGAATCAAAGCCTGCCAAAGCCTTTATTTTACCTCCCCTTAGGTCCTGCACCAGCTTAGATAACCCTTCCTCACCTTGGAAGGCAAGACCCTCCTCCCTTTCAAAGATGGCTTTTTGCTCTTTGTTGGTCAAAAGGATAAGCACTTTATGGTACAGACTCCTAAGGTATTTGTAGGCATGTTTTAAGTACATGGCCCATTCCTCTTCCTTTGGGTCCACATCATAAACAAGGAAGTTTACCCTGTGGTAAGGAAATGGGTGGGAAAGTTCATAGTATTCTCCTTCAATACCCAAAGTAAGCCTTAGGTCTTCTGGGTCCACGGTGGCAGATGTGATAATAACAGCCTTGTAATCGCTAAAATCCACATAGCCCTTTGGAAAAACTGGAAAGAGGCCAATCCAATAGTTGAAGGTCCTTAGCTTTTTACTCCATTTTCTTCCTACCAGATAGCCAAAGTTGGTACTATCCTCCCCCATCAAAAGGCTAAAGTTCCTTAACTTTGTTATGTACTTAGACAAAAGCTCATAAGTTTTTATCCGTTTTATCAAGGCTTCCTCTTCTTCCGAAGGGTCTTCATAGTTGGAGTTCAGAGCCAAGTATCTTTCCCAGCCCACAATCCCAAGCTTTAAAAGGTAATCCTTAAACTTAAGACTTACAAACAACCTATCCTCCAAAAAGTCCTCCAAGTCCTCAAGCACCTTCTCCCTTACCCTTTTATACAAAGACTCTATGGGGGAAAGGATATCCCTTTCAAAGGATTCTTTGTAGGGCTTTAGGCTCTCTATGGGAATCTCTTCTTCCTTTTCCTTGAATAATCTTTCAAAGTTTTCTATAAAAAAGCCTTCCACATCTACGTTGGCTTCAGGCAAAAAGCTCCTTATCCTACCCAAAACCTCCACCCTTAAAGCGTACAAAGACAGGCTTGTTGTTAAGCTACTGGTTATATATTTGTCCAGTTCGTGGGCTTCATCTATTACCAAAACCCTCTCCTTAGGGCTTTCAAACTCCTTTAGGCTCAAAAGGGCGTGATTTACCACCAATATCTGAGCTCTTTTTTCCATATCCTTTAGCCTTCCCCAATAATAGCACTCTTTCCGGTATTTACACATACCTCTATAGTGGCTGTCGCAATAATCATCATCCACGCATATCTCCAGCCATACTTCCACAGGTAGGCTCACAAACTCATAATCCCCATCCCATTGTGAGTTTATATAACTCTCTAAATCCACCTTCTGATTGGAATAATACCTATCAAGACAAAGATAATTGGATTTCCCCTTTAGTATTAAATAGCTAACATCCTTATTCAAAAGGTATTTTGCATAACCTTTTAAAGCTTCTATATCCTTTCTTAGCTGTTCCTGCAACATCTTAGTACCCGTAGATATAATAGCTTTTTGGTCCTTTTCTATGATGGGTATAAGGTATGCGTAGGTTTTTCCTGTGCCAGTAGGTGCCTGCACTATCTTTGTGCCACCCTTATCAAAGGCATCCAGCACTATCTGAAAAAACTCTTCCTGAGCCTTTCTACGTTCTAAGCCCCTACTCACAATAAACTCGTACAAAAGCACTCCATTATTTTAGCTTATAATCTTTTACATGCTTAGTATGACAGGCTTTGGCTCTGGGGTTTATGAAAAGGATAAATGGGCGGTGAGTGTTTTTGTCAAAAGTCTAAACGGCAAAACCCTTGAAGTATTTGTAAAGTCTAACTATAACCTAATGTCCCTTGAGTTTTCCATAAGAAAGATGGTGAGAGAATTTTTAAGGCGTGGCACAGTAAACATCCTTGTGGATGTTAGGAGAAAGGACATAATTGAGCCAGTAAACCTTGAAAACCTTTTTACTAACATAAACTTCTTTAAAATAATAAGGGAAAGGCTTAACTTGAATGTGAGCGATGATACGGTACTTCAGCTGGCAACAAGGTTTTCGGAGGCTCCAAAGGAAGAAATAGATCCAAGCCTTGAGGAAGCCATAGCCTGCGCCCTTACCGACGCCCTAAAAGAACTGCTTAATAGAAGGGCGGAAGAGGGAGAGCAAATAAGGCTTGATATGGAGGAAAGGCTAAATAGGATTGAAAAGCTAATGCAGGAAATTTTAAAGCAAAAGGAAGAAATCTATGAAAGGGCAAAAAGAAGGGTCCTTGAAAAGGCTGAAGAGCTAAGAATCTCAGAAAATAATGCGCTTGTTTTGAATGAGATTGCCCTAATAATGTCTAAGATGGATGTGGAAGAAGAAATAATCAGGTTTATGTCCCACCTTAACAGAAGCAAAGAGCTTATGAAGTCCAACGAAGATGTGGGAAGGAAGCTGGAGTTCATATTTCAAGAAATGCACAGAGAAATAACAACCCTTTCCAACAAACTTCCAGACCTTTCATCCCTTGCAGTGGAAATAAAAACAGAGATAGACAGGCTTAAACAACAAGTAGCAAATGTGGAATAGAATGATATAATATATTATAGCAAGCGGGCGTAGCTCAGAGGTGGAGCGGCTGCTTGCCATGCAGCAGGTCGCGGGTTCGAGTCCCGTCGCCCGCTTTTAGGCAACGTGGCCGAGCGGCTAGGCGAGGGACTGCAAATCCCTTCTACGGCGGTTCAAATCCGCCCGTTGCCTTATAAAAAACAACCATACTGGAGGTAAGGTATGCCAAACACAAGGCAGGCAGAAAAACGGATGAGAAGGGATGCCAAAAGGAGGTTAAGGAACAGGTATCATCTTTCAAGGATGAGAACATATATAAAAAAGTTTAGAAAGATGGTAGAAAACAAGCAGATAGAAGAGGCCAAGGACTTTTTCCCAAAGGTGATAAGCATTATATACCACACAGCTTCAAAGGGTGTAATACACAAAAGGGAGGCGGCAAGGAGGGCCTCAAGGCTTAGCCAGCTTCTTAACAAAGCCCTTAAACAGGTGCAAAGCTGAAAGGGCTAAAGGTTCTCTTAAAAGAAGTAAAAAAAGCCAGTATATAAGAGAGGCCAGGGGCATGGCATAAAAAAGTTCATAGGGCGCCGGTTTGATAACCACCAAGAAAAGACACATAAGGAAGGTTGAGAGGAAAGCCCTTAGGAGGGAGGCGGTGTAAGAGTGTATATTAAGCTCTTTTTCTTTCCAAAAGTACATAAGAAAGGCAAGGCCAGCCAAAGATGAGCTAACAGTAGCAAGGGCAAGACCTACCACACCAAGCTTTAACAAAAAGGCAAAGGTAAAGGCCGAGAGGCCTTCCACTACAACTGCAAAAAGTGATGAAAAAACGGGCGTCCTTGTATCTCCCTTGGCAAAGAAAACGCTTGAAAGCACCTTCTGCAAAGAGAAAAACAAAAGCCCCAAAGAATAAACGGAAAGGACCTTTGCAGCTATTATAACATCCTCCGAAGAGAACCTTCCCCTTCCATAAAGCAAGGCTATTATCTGGCTTGAAAGAACTATAAGCCCGCCTGCGGCGGGAAGGGCAAGAAGGGTAACAAATCTAAAGGCTAAGGTTATGTTGCTCCTTTTGTCTTCACCATGGGACAAAACAGAAAGCAAGGAGTTTGCCATGCCCACCGATAGGGCTCCCAAGGGCAGCTGAAATATCCTGTTGGCATAGTATAGGTAGGATATGGTGCCAAGGGCAAGGAAGGAAGCAAGAAAGGTATCAATAAAAAAAGAAAGTTGGGCAACCCCAAAGCCCATTATAGCTGGCAAAAGCCTTCTTAGAAGCAGGTTAAGGTCCTTGTCCTTTTCAAGTGTAAGCCTTGGTACAATTCCCTTTTTTATGGCTGAAGGGATATGAAATAAAAGCTGCGCCAATCCACCTAAGATCACGCCAGCTATAAGGGCTAAATATCCAATCCTCTCTGTGGCAAAGGTCAAACACCAGGCAAAAAATAGGTTAAAGACTGCTTGCGCAAAGGCTGGAACAAAAAAGACGCCTCTTGTGTTAAGAGCGGCCATAAAAAAAGCACTTAAACCTACAAAGAACAGATAACTAAAAAGGAACCTTGCCATAAAAACCGTTAGCTCAAAGTATCCCTTGTTCGCTATGCCGGGAGCTATAAGCCTTATGATCCAGTCTGAAAAAGCTATGCCAAGTAGTGTGATAAGAAGGTTAAAAAGTGTGTAGTATGTGAACACGGAGTTTAAAAAGACCCTTTCTGTGCCTTCCTTTATCCTTTTGGCAAAGATAGGGACAAAGGCCGCGTTAAAACCCCCTTCTCCCAAAAGTCTTCTAAAGGTGTTGGGAAGCCTAAAGGCTACAAAAAAGGCATCTGTAATATGGGACACACCAAAATAGTAGGCAATAAGGGCATCCCTTACATAACCAAGAACCCTGCTAAGCAGCGTGGCAAAGGAAAAGGAGAGGGAATGCTTTATTAAACTCATTATTCCTTTTGGTGCCGGAGGCGGGAGTCGAACCCGCACGCCCTCACGGGCACTGCCCCCTCAAGACAGCGCGTCTGCCAGTTCCGCCACTCCGGCTTGTCTTTAATATTATATTAACTTTTCAGTTTAAAGTAAAGGCTTCCTCCTCTTTTGTGGTATAAAAAAGTTATGGGCTTGGCAAGGTCAAAAATACATAAAATAAAGAAAAGGCTTCACACCAAGAAGAAAAGGGAAAAGCTTTTGATAGAAGAGTACCAAGAAAGGCTTATAGAGTCCTTAAAGGAGCTAAGGGTTCCCCTCTTGCTGCTTCATTTTTCTTTGAGCTTTGGCACCTTGGGCTATATGATCTTATCGGGTGGAAACTTCATAGATGCCATTTACATGACCATTGCCACCATTGGTACCATTGGCTTTGGTGAAGTTATCAAGGGTTCAGAAACTCCCGTTGGTAGGATCTTTACCACCTTTTTGGCTCTTATGGGTATTGGAGTCTTTACCACTTCCATAACTGTGATTATAAGGGTCTTTTTTGTGGGAAACCTTATAAGCTTGTTAAAATACATAAGAATGCTTGCGGAGATAGAGAAGCTAAGGGACCATGTTATAATATGCGGTTATAACAAAACCTCTGCATGGCTTGTGGAAGCCCTTAAAAAGAGGCATATAGAGTTTGTAGTGATAGACTCAAGGGAAGAAGCCTTGAAGTATATGCAACTACACAACATTAAATACTTTATACCAGAAGAGCCCTTTAAGAAGAAGGCCCTCCTTTCTGCGGGCGTCCAAAGGGCTAAGTATTTGATAGCCAACATGGAAGATGAAGCAAAAAATATAGCGGTTATAGTTACCGCAAGGCTTTTGCAACCCGATAGAGAAAGGCTTTTTATATACTCTACCGCTCCCACAGACGGCACAGCCCAAAAGCTTGAAGAATTGGGCGCTAACAAGGTTATAGTGCCAGACAAGCTTGTAGCTAACAGGCTTTTCTCCTATATGCTCCATGAAACGGGAGGCTATGTATCCGACCTTTTTGATAGACTTGCCTACGGAGAGGAGGTGGACTTGGAGATCGTGGAGATAAAGGTGGAGGAAAACAACCCTTTGGTGGGCAAAAGGCTAAAAGACATAGACCTAAGAAAGGTTTATGGGGTTACGGTAATTGGCATAAGAAAGTTTGATGGTAGCTTAAACCTTACCGTATCGGGGGATACGCAGATAGAGGAGGGCGATACCCTGCTTCTTCTGGGCAAGCCTTCCAACATAAAAAGGGCGATGGACTTTTACAGGGAGGTCTTTAAATGAAGTTAAAGAAGATAATGACGGACTTCTTCCTCCTTATGGCTATGACCACCAACATAAGCTTTATCTTTAACCCCAACCCCTACGAGCTGGTTATAGCAGTTATAGCAAACCTCACAGCCACCATACTAAAGCTTGGAGAGGGGAAGATACTTGCCACGGAGATGACTGCTGCAAGCCTTGTGGCAGACCTTCATCTTATACCCGCAGCCTTTATATACTTCCTTGGGAACGTGCCAGAGGCTGTAAGCCTTGCCATAGGAGCCCTTGCCGCCAACATAATATCTGTACTTTTATCCATCATAGAAGCCATCTTTGGCTATCTGTCTGAGGAGTAATTTTCACCCATGAAGCCGACCTTAGCACTTTCAAAAACTCATGGCATAAAAAGGCTGTTAAGGAATCTAAAATTAAACACCGTATGCGAAGAATCTCGTTGTCCCAACATAGGGGAGTGCTTTGGCTCTGGCACTGCCACCTTTATGATCCTTGGAGATACTTGCACCAGAGCATGCAGCTTTTGCAACCTAAAGAGAGGAAGATCAATCCCTCCAAACCCAGAGGAGCCCTACCTTCTCCTTCAGGCGGTAAAAAGCCTTGGACTTAGCTATGTGGTAATCACCTCTCCTACGAGAGATGATCTGCCCGATGGTGGAGCGGAGCATTTTTATAAGTGTGTAAAGGTTTTAAAGGAAGAGATTCCAAATATCAAGGTAGAGGTGTTGGTACCAGATTTTAAGGAAAATAGAAAGTCTTTGGAGCTTGTGCTTTCATCACAGCCAAAGGTGCTTGCCCACAATGTGGAAACTGTACCAAGGCTGTACCAAAGGGTAAGGGGCGGGGCAAAGTATGAAAGGAGCCTTGAAGTCTTAAGGCTTTCAAAGGAGATAAACCCAGAAGTTTTCACAAAGTCTGCCCTCATATTAGGCTTTGGAGAAAGATGGGAGGAGATAATAGAGGTGCTAAAGGATCTCAGAAGTGTAAAATGCGACCTTATTACCATAGGCCAGTATTATCAGCCTTCAAAGGATCATCATCCAGTGATCAAATACTACACAGAAGAGGAGTTTAAAGAGCTTGAAAGGATAGCGCTCTCTTTGGGCTTTAAAGGGGTAAAGGCAGGAGCCCATGTGAGGAGCTCCTACAGGGCTTGGGAGCTTTTTTAGGCTATTCCCCCTTTGCTTCCTTTATGGCTTGTTTTATGTCTTGGTCTGCCATTTTGAAAATTTCAGCCTTTTCCTTACTAAGATGTCTCCCATAGGTATTTAAAAGGAAGGGTATGTTTATATAGCCCGTTATGAGCTTGCCTTCCTTCTCATAAAGGTAAACCCTGCAGGGGGCAAGGGTACCAAACTGGGGTATGTCTTTTAAGATGGCTTCTCCATAACTAAGGTTGCAGGCTAAGAAGATGGAAAACTTGGGAGATTCTTGCCTTACATCTATTATGTCCAATATGTTCATGTTTACCCCGTCAAGGGCTGTTTTGTAAAGGGTCTTGAAGGTATCAAAGTCCATGCCTTCTATCTCTTCCTCGTAAACAAGGCTTTCTTTCATAAGTGGAAGCTGTGGGAAGGCTGGCTTGTTGGTGCTTATACTGGCAAGGGCTCTATGAAGCCTTCTGTATATTTCACCTATTTCTCTCCTTTCGGACATAGAAAGGCTATCCCTGTATCTTTTGAGAAAGACCTGATGGTTTATCACAGTGGCTTTTATCCTTCCTTTGTCTTCATAGAGGGCAACGCTGCAAGGCACCACATTGCTGAGGGCTGGAGCCTTCAGCAAGACTTTGTCCATACCCTCAAAGGTACAACCAAAGATCACATAGTAGTTTTTAAAGTCTTTGTTTCCCCTCGCTCTTATGGCGTCCGATATGGTTAAGGTTCTGAGGACCTCAAGCCCTTGCTCTTCCATTCCCTTCTTTACTGCCTCAACGCCCGCCTTAAAATCTCTCTCTTTTAGGTTGTAGGTTATGTACATGGCCCTGATGGGGTCCATAGCAAAAGCAAAAAGGGGAAGGAGGAGCAAGATAAGTTTTATCATCTTTTACCTCCAGTAGCAGTCGGTGTTGTAGGGATGGTCAAGCACTTTAACATTTGGCTTTGTTGGCACTTCCACATCCTTTTTCTTCTTTATATATTCTATTACAATATCTCTTATGTTCTTCTTCTCAGGTTCTACTCCCATGGGCGGTGGTCCCCCATAAACGGCAACCAAGTACTCTTTGTCTAACTCTAAAGGCTTGCCCTTTATCTTGACGTTTCTTATTCTCTCTCCCTGCTTTGCGTTTATCTTCAGCTCATACTCCACTCTGTATATCCTTGACATATCACCGCCCTGCTGGTACAAGGGATTGGGGTTAAACACATTATCCGCCACATCTTCCCACAAGGTTAAAAGGTCTCTTCCTTTTCTCTTCATTATAAAGACCTCTGGATAGGTCATACCAAGCACATCATAAACATGTTCTACGGTTATCTTTTGGCCGGGAAGCACCGTAGTGCCCCACCTAAAGCCGGGAGAAGTTCCTACATCCAAGGACATTACCGCATCCACGCCATGGTAATAGTCTGCAAGGGCTTCACCTATAAGCCTGTCCCAAGTGCTATAGACCGTGTCCCTCTTATACAGCAAAGTCCTTGCAGTGCCTATTACTGTGTTAAACTCCCTTTCATAAGGTTCATACCACTTTTTAACAATCTCCTTGGCTCCCTTGTCCTCTGGAATTACTTCCGAGAGCACGGGTATTAGCTTAAACCTATAGCCTTGGATTTTGCCCTTTCTTACCTCAAGGTCCATCCTTCCCACAAACTTGCCATGGGAGCCAGGGGCTATAATAAGCGTATCTCCCACTTTGACGGGCACGGGTGTTATATCATGGGTATGCCCCGATATGACTATATCTATGCCCTTTACCATCTTCATAAGGGCTATGTCCAAGGGCAGTCCATCGTGAGATAGCAGTATAACAAGGTCTACTTTGTGCTTCTCCCTTAGCTCGTTAACATACCCTTGGAGTTCTTCAGGCCTTACGCCAAAGCTCCATCCTTCTGTAAACTTCCTTGGGTTTGCCAAGGGTGTGAAGGGGAAAGAGCTTCCAATGATGCCTATCTTTACTCCGTTTTTCTCCACAACATCGTAGGGTGGGAATACCAAGTCTCCAAAGGGCTCTTCCGTGATGTTATAGGAGATAAACTTTGCCTTAAGCTTGTTTTTGACAATGTCCAAAAACTTCTCCTTTCCTACGGTCACATCCCAGTGGGCAACCATATACTCATAGCCCACATAGTTAAACCAATCTATTATTGCCAATCCATCTGTCTTTACAGCTATTCCGGAGGTTGCCCATGTGTCTCCACCATCCAGCACAAGGCATTTATCCTTACCCCTTTCATTGACTATGGTCTTTATAACTGCGGCAAGCTGGGGAGCACCTCCCGTCATACCATACACCTTTGCAAGTCTAATAAAGCTTACGCATGAACCCGTATAAGCCTCCACAGACCCGGGCTTTATGTTGTAGTACTTTAAAAAGTCCATGCCCGCCAAGTATCCGGGTGTGCCCTTTAGAGGCTCTGGAGCCAAAAGGTTCATAGGCTCTGCAAAGTACATAGGCTTTAAATGCCCGTGAATATCGGAGGTAAACACAAGGGTCAAGTTGCCATAAGGCTTGAACTCCATAAGATTTTCAAAGCTTACAGGCCTTTTGGCAAAGGAGTATGGGCTAAGGGCAAGAGAAGAAAGGGCAAGGCTGGAGTAGGCTATAAAATCCCTTCTGCTAAGGCTCATTTTTCCCTCCTTTGAAAAATAGGGGGCAAAGCCCCCAAAATTATTTGTTAACAGGCGATTCTGGATGCAAAAGGAAGGCTACTATGTTTGCCACATCTTCGGGGGATAGGTTTCCATGATAGCCAAACCTTGGCATGGAAGAGCAGGGGAAGGCAGACCATGAATTGTAGATTATGTTGTAAACTGCCTTTATCTTTTCAACAGCTTCTGGAGTGTTCATATTTTCCTTGGTTATGCCCCATTTTTTACCGTATTGGTAAAGGTTTGGTCCCATGGTTCCGCCGGGCACTCCTTTTTCTATCAAATGACAGGCATAGCAGTTTCCACCCTTATCTGTAGGCTTATCGGAAAAGCCGTAGCTGGCAAACCTTCCCCCTCTTGGAGAATCTACAAGCTTTTTACCCTCTTTCCAATCTCCCATATGTATGCCCCATTGTGGGTATTTTATCTCTGCCTGGCTTAGCTGGATTACCTTCTGAACGGCGCTTGCGGGCATGTCTTCCATACCCAAATACTGGGAGCATATCCTTTGGGCTTCATCCTGCTGAACCTTCCAAGCAAACCTTGGATCTTGAGAAAGGCTGCTTCTTAGAACTTGTTGGACTTCTTCCTCTTTTATCTCTTCCCTTTTTGTTTGAGCCTTTCTTTGTTGCGCCTCAACCCCACCTATAAAAACCCCAGATATTATTGCGAGGATCAAAAGCCTTTTCATGTCTGCTACCTCCCTATACCCGGTGCTTTTATCTCCGTACCATTGGCCAAACCGTACAAGTAGGTAGATAAAGCCACTCCAAGGTCTGAATGGGGTATAAACTCGGGCCATCTCATCTGCCTTATACATTCTGCATACCTATAGTGCATAGACATGGGCAGGCCCCACCTTACCAAGTACTTGGGAAATATGGAAACTGCGTTGCCTGCCTCGCCGGGCCTGTCCGCGCTCCAAAGCCTTGTTGCCCTTATTCTAACCTCCTTCTTTCCCGCATGGCAGGTGGCACAGTTAAAGTCCCAAGGACCAAGCCTCGTATAGTAAACCTTTTTGCCCACTTCATACATCTTTTTCACATGCGGGTCTTTTAGATTTACATTTATCTTATGGCCGTTAGATTCCATAGTGAGGTACATGATTATCCCGTCATACTCGCTCATACAGTTTCCACTTTTGCCCCAGCATTGGCGGACAAACTTTAAAACTTGCTCTTGGGTCATGCCCGCATACTTTTGCAAGCACCACCCAATTCTTGTCTCAAGGTCCATAACCTTGCCTGCGTCGGCAAAATACCTTGGAAGCTGCGCCGCAGCCCCTTTAAAGACACCGGGACCCAATCCCAAATCGCACTTGTCAAGGTTGTACTTCTTTATAGCCTCTTTCCCCACCTCATACCATATCTCCCCGGGGTTTATACCCTCAGCCAGCATGCGGTTGAACTCTTGAACCAACCTCATTTCCTCTTCTGGAGATAGTTCACCTTCCACTTGTGCAAAAGCCTTTGTGGACAAAAGACCGCCGGCTATGGCACCGGCGGTAAAAATCCACAATAAAAGCTTTTTATTCATGGTCTATATCCTCCCTCAGGAAACCTTTATCTCTGCCGTCTTTTCCCATTTGCCACCCTTGTTGTCTTCATAAGCTATCTTTACCACACCGCTTTCTTCTACCTTCATGGTCAAAGCAATAAAGGGATTGGCGCTCACACCAGCACCCATATTAATGGAACTTACAAGCTTGTCGTTAAACAGCAGGTCAAGCTTTGTAAGATGATAGGGAGGCACTTCCTGACCCGTTTGAGGGTCTTTTCTTGATGGCGTCATGGGATGGGTTATCACCATCTGGACCCTAACTATCTCTCCCTTCTTTGCCTCCTTTGGCACACGCAATATGCCCGTTCCTACTGCCATATTCCACCTCCTTTATAAGAATTTTTAATTACCCGCAACCACCTGCAGTTACCTTAACCTCCTTTGTAGCCATCACAAAAGAGCCATCCTTTAGCTTAAGTATTGCTCTTACATTGGATGTCTCTCCCATCTTTATCCTTGTGGAGAAAAAGACCTGTCCGTTCATAGGTGTAAGGCTAACATCCACTATCCAAGGAGTTGGGTTTTTGTCTACAAAGATGTAAAGCCTTTCTACTTGCTCCACTGGGATGGTGGATTCTACCTTTATGGGCACGTTGGCACCAGATTCTGCTATGGTGGGAGCCGTTAATTTTATGTCTTCCACCTCTTTGATCTGAGATAGCTGCACCCCAAGCCTTTTTTGAATCCCCTCTTCAAGCTTGGTGGCGCCAAAGGCTGGCTTAAAGGCTGGGGCAAGGGTTAGCCCCATAACTGCTGCTGCCGACAGGGCTAAAAACCTTCTCCTGTCCATACTTTATACCTCCTCTAAAGTTTTTAACATGCTTTAATGTTTGCTCTTTTGCATACATTATTTATGTAGTTCAGAACCTCTCCCCGTGGCCTGCTACCAAAAAGAACACCTAAGGTCTTATCCTGTTTTGGATCATAAAAAACTATGGTTGGTACACCGGGAACGCCAAACCTCCTCGCCCAAGTGCTGCCGTCATCGGAAGATATGTTAAGGCTAATGACAACAAATTTATCCAGCTTTCTTTGTACATCTTCTTGGTTCAAAACAAACTCTTCCATCTGTACGCAGTATGGACAAAAGTTGCTGTAGAAGTAAAAAGCTACAGGCATGTTTTCCTTTTTGGCCACCTCTAAACCTTCCTTTACATTGTTAAACCATCCAGCTATCGCTAAGGAAAAACCTATAAGTATTACAAGAAGCAACTTCATGGCAGTTATTATAATAGACCCTTGAGAAAGGTTTTCAATAACAAAATCTTATAACATTATTAAATTTAATAATTTCAGAATATTAGAAAATCCTTTTTCATAGTAAGGCGTAGCACAGGCATTCTTGCCTGTTTAAAAAATGCTTCACAGACAAGAATGTCTATGCTACATATCAAAAACGCGGGCAAGGATGCCCGCGCTACCTACCATAAAATAAGAGCACGACACATCTACAAAAAACGATTTCTCACCTGGTGTATTTCAGAATATTAGAAAATTTCTAATTATCTTCAAGAGACCTTCTTCTATGGCTTGCCTTGGAAAGATAGGCTTCCAACCTTGAAGGGTTACCTTCCAATATTAAGGTCTTTAATGTTTTCATGGCCTTCTCAAAGGCTTCTATTGCCTTTATTAGCTCTTCTTTGTTCTCAAGGAATATATCTCTCCACATTATGGGGTCGGACGCAGCTATGCGTGTAAAGTCTTTAAAGCCTCCGCCGGGATATTTAAAGAGGTTCACTTCTTTACTAAGCCTGTCAATAGTCTCCATTAGTGCAAAGGCTACGGCGTGGGGCAGATGGGAAACTGCTCCAAAGACAAAGTCATGAAGGTATGGGTCCATCTCCTCCACAAGGGATCCAAGCGCCTCCCAAAGTCTTCTTATCTCTTCCTTTGCCACGGGGTCTGTGTTTGGGGTTGGTGTGAGTATAAACCTTTTGCCTTTAAAAAGATCCTTTAGGGCGTGTTCAACGCCGCTTTTTTCCGTGCCTGCAATGGGATGTCCTCCCACAAACCTGCTCCCCAAAATCTCCTCCATTTTATAGACCAGCTTGCCCTTAACCGACCCGAGGTCTGAGACTATGCACTGGGGGCTTATCAGCTCCCTTAGGGATAGGGCTATGCCTTCAAAGGTTCGCACTGGCGTGGCAAGCATAACCAAGTCTGGGTTAAACTTCTTTATATCTTCTACGCAAGTTGTCCCTTCATCTATTACTCCGAGCTCTAAAGCCTTGCTTATGGACGCCTGCTTTATATCAAGGCCGAGTATTTTGCAGCCAAAGGCTTCTTTGTATGCAAGGGCAAAGGATCCCCCCATAAACCCCACACCTATTACCACAACCCTTTCAAACATCCTGATAGACCACCCTTCCTTCAAAGATGGTGTATATAACCTTACCCTTAAGCAGCTTGTTCCAAAGGGGTGTGTTCCTTGACTTAGAAAAGCTTGTTTCTTCACCAAAGATCCATTCCTTCTCTGGGTCAAAGATGACAAGGTTTGCCCTTGAACCCACCCTTATACTTCCACAACCTTCTAAGCCTAAAATCTTAGCTGGATTACAAGACATGAGCTCTACCATCCTTGAAAGGCTAATATACCCTTCTCTTACAAGCTGGAGCATCATAGGGAGGGCAGTTTGTAAGCCTATCATGCCCGGCATGGCCCTCTCCAAGGATCCCTTTTCCCATGGTGCGTGGGGTGCATGGTCTGTAGCTACACAGTCTATGGTACCATCCCTTAGGGCTTCAAGAAGGGCCTTTCTTTGGCTTTCTCCCCTCAGCGGTGGGTTTACCTTGGCGTTGGCATGGGAAGTTAAAACTTCAAGCTCGTTGAAAAGAAGGTGGTGGGGGTTTACTTCACAGCTTACCCTTGCCCCCTTATCTTTGAAAAATCTAATGATTTCTATGCTTAAACTGCTGCTAAGGTGCTGTATGTGTATGTGGCCGCCCGTATGGTAAGCCAAAAGGCAGTCCCTCGCCACAAGTATATCCTCTGCGCTGGCTGGTCTTGATGCCAGCCCCAAAAGGGAGCTCACATATCCATCGTTTATGTGTCCGTAGGCTATCCTATCGTCCTCGCAGTGGTTCATAACAATGCTACCTAGCTGTGCAGCAAGCCTTAGAGCCTTTTCCATGAGGTTTGAATCCATAAGCGGAGAGCCATCATCTGTAAAAACCACACAACCAGCCTTTTTTAACAGGTAAAAGTCCACAAGTTCCTTACCCTTTCTTCCCTTGGTCAAGGCGCCCGAAGGTAAAACCCTACAAAGCCCTATGTTCTCCGCCTTCCTTATTATGTACTGGGCTACCTCTGGAGAGTCTATGGGTGGGTTTGTGTTTGGCATGCATACAAGGGTGGTAAAACCGCCAGCCACTGCACTTTTCATACCGCTTTCAAGGTCCTCTTTGTATTCCTGTCCCGGATCTCTAAGGTGAACATGCATATCTACAAAGGAAGGGCAGGCTATCAGCCCATGGGCTTGTATTATTTGAGCTTCAAGCTCAAAAAGATCTTCACCTATTTCCTTTATGCGACCCTTTTCTATTAGAATATCCCTAACACCGTCAAGGTTTTGAGACGGATCAATTACCCTTGCCCTCTTTATCAAAATCTTGGACATCACATAGATTATAAACTACTTCCCTCAAGGCTTTGTATGGGTTCTTTTCTTCAGTCTCCCATACGAAAACACTTCCTTGGGTTAAAATGCCCTTGGCGCTGGAAGAGAAGGGATGATGGCCGCAGATTATCACAGAAAGGCCCTTGGTCTTTATTAACTCCGACAGGGCATCCTCTCCTTCTGGAAGGCTTGAAAGCCTCTCCGGGGAGCTTCCAAAGATCAAAAGCTCCTTTGCCTTTTCAAACCTTGGACTAACTTCACCCTTTTCATCCACAAGCACACCCACCTTAAAGCCAACCCCATCTACAGGTTCATAGTGTATAAATACCATATCAAGCTCCCTTACCTCTTCTTTTAGCTTCTTTTCTATTCTGTCCACTATCTGATGCATCCTTATAAAATCCCTCCCTTCAAGCACCAGAATAATATCGGCAAAAAGCCTTCCCCCAGAGCTTCTCACAAACAAACCCTTTATCTCCTTTACCTCCGAGAAGGACAAAAGCACATTCCTTATCCTTTCCAAGGTTTTCTCATCGGCGGATATGTCCAAAAGGACGGAAACCTCCTTCCAAAGTATGCCGAAGGCCGTATAGCCTATAAGCAGGGCTACTCCAAAGGCAAAATATCTATCCAGCTGATAGCCCATATAGGCGCTCAAAAGACTAAGAAGGACCAAAGAAGATCCAAAGGCGTCTGTAAGTGTGTGGTAAGAGTCTGCCACAAGGGTTGGAGAGTTTAGTTTTTTTCCTGCCCTCCTTTCAAATATAGAAAGGGTCAAGGAGCTAACCAAAGAGAAAAGAACAACTCCCAAACCAAAACCCAAATACTCTTCCTTTATAACAACTTCCATACCTATGGCCCTCTTGCCTATTTCATAGGCGGTAAGAAGGAGGAAAAAGGCTATGATTATGGAGCCAAGGTTTTCAAGCCTGTAGAGCCCGTAGGGGAATCTTTGAACCTTTTTATCCGAAAGCTTTATGGTGATAAAGGCTATTACGGAGGCAAAGGAGTCGGAGAGGGAATGGACGGCCTCTCCCATCATGGATAGGCTTCCTGTAAGCGTACCTGCCACAAACTTTAGTAGGGACTGTATTAGGTTAAGGCCAAGGGAGGCAAGGGCCCAATGGTGTTTCTTCATCGGTTAAAGGGGGTTTTACAACCTTGATAGCTTCCCCTTTTCTTCATCTCTTCTATTATAGCCTTTATTACCTCTTGTTTTCTTGCATAGGTACAATAATCTGGTGCTATAAGCCTGTCTGGCTCTACTTCACCCGTGAGCCTGTGCACAACTACTTTGGGTGGCAATATCTCCAGTACATCCACCGCATGCTTGGCATACTCTTCAAGGCTCAAGACCCTAAACTCACCATTTAGGTACTGCTCTGCCATCTTGGTATTTTTTATTATATGCAAAGGATGTATCTTCACACCATCTATAGGCAAGCTTGCAAGGAGCTTGCCAGTTTCCAGCATGTCTTCCCCGTCCTCGTGGGGTAGGCCAAGGATTATATGAGCACATACCTTTAGGTTTCTTCTCTTTGTTCTTAGCACTGCATCTACAAAGTCGGATACACCATGAGCCCTGTTTATGAACCTCAAGGTTTTAAAGTTGGCGCTTTGAAGGCCATATTCTACCCATACCTCAAGACCCTTTTGGGTGTAGCTTTCAAGAAGGTCAAGGACCCACTCGGGGGCGCAGTCGGGCCTTGTGCCCACATCTATGCCTACCACTTCCTCAAACTCAAGGGCCGTATCGTACACAGATTTTAAATACTCATAGTCTCCATAGGTGTTGGAATAAGACTGGTAGTATATGAAAAAGAGTATCTTTTCACCGTAGCGATCTTTTGCCCTTTTCATACCCTCCTCTATCTGCTGCCTTAAGGGAACATAAGGCTCCAGATGGGCGGGCTTTGTGCCAGAAAAACAGTAGGTACACCCACCCCTTGCCTTTGTACCGTCTATGTTAGGACATGTAAAAGGAAGGGCCACCGTTATCTTTTGCACACGCCTCCCATACCTTTCCTTAAGGTAATCCTTAAGAGAGTAATATGGCAAACTTTCTGTGGCAAGCATGTTTATTAATTTATTCTTCCATTTTGCAGTTTACAAGATTTATATTATAATATTAGCCCTTCAAGGCGCGTAGCTCAGTTGGCAGAGCGCCGCCCTTACAAGGCGGAGGTCGGCGGTTCGAGTCCGCCCGTGCCTATATTGACTAAGCTTTGCATAAGTGTTAATATATATTTTTGCCCTGTAAGCTGGCGTAGCTCAGTGGCAGAGCGCGGGATTTGTAATCCCGCGGGCGTGGGTTCGACCCCCACCGCCAGCTCTGGAGCTTTTAGGAGGGGTGGCCGAGTGGACAAAGGCAGGGGACTGTAAATCCCCCGGGCTCCGCCCTACGCAGGTTCGAATCCTGCCCCCTCCACCAGCGGGCGTAGCTCAGTGGTAGAGCAGCTGCCTTCCAAGCAGCAGGCCGCGGGTTCGAGTCCCGTCGCCCGCTTATGAAAACAGTTAAACTTGCCCAGGTAGCTCAGTGGGCAGAGCACACCCTTGGTAAGGGTGAGGTCGCCGGTTCAAGTCCGGTCCTGGGCTTAATAAGGAGGTAAGAGATGGCTAAGGAGAAGTTTGTAAGAGAGAAGGAGCATGTTAATGTGGGTACCATTGGACATGTTGACCATGGCAAGTCCACACTCACCTCTGCCATCACCTGCGTCCTTGCCGCAGGTGTTATGCCCGGTGGCAAAGCAAAATGCATGAGATATGAAGAAATTGACAAAGCACCAGAAGAAAAGGAAAGAGGTATAACCATAAACATCACCCATGTGGAGTATGAAACACCCAAAAGACACTACGCCCATGTAGACTGCCCCGGTCATGCCGACTACATCAAAAACATGATCACGGGAGCCGCTCAAATGGATGGTGCCATCCTTGTAGTCTCCGCCGCCGATGGACCTATGCCCCAAACAAGGGAGCATGTCCTTCTGGCAAGGCAGGTTAATGTGCCTTACATAGTGGTCTTTATGAACAAATGTGATATGGTGGATGACCCAGAGCTTTTGGACCTTGTGGAGCTTGAAGTTAGAGAGCTCTTAAGTAAGTATGAATTTCCGGGTGATGAAGTGCCTGTGATAAGGGGTTCTGCTTTGGGAGCTTTGCAGGAGTTGGAGGCTGGTAAGCCTGATAAGTGGTGTAAAGCCATAGTGGAATTGATGGAGGCTCTTGACAGCTACATACCAACACCACAAAGGGAAGTAGACAAGCCTTTCTTGATGCCCATAGAGGATGTTTTTAGTATATCTGGTCGTGGAACGGTGGTGACAGGAAGGGTAGAAAGGGGAATGCTAAAGCCCGGTGAGGAAGTAGAAATAGTAGGGCTAAGGGAGGAGCCTTTAAAGACGGTGGCCACTTCAATAGAGATGTTTAGGAAGGTTCTTGATGAGGCATTGCCTGGTGATAATGTGGGGGTGCTGTTGAGGGGAGTAGGAAAGGATGATGTGGAAAGGGGTCAGGTTTTGGCAAAGCCGGGCACGGTCAAGCCTCACAAGAGGTTTAGGGCTCAGGTGTATGTGTTGAGCAAGGAAGAGGGTGGAAGGCATACGCCTTTCTTTGTAAACTACAGGCCGCAGTTTTACTTTAGGACGGCTGATGTGACTGGGACTGTGGTAAAGCTTCCAGAGGGGCAGGAGATGGTAATGCCGGGGGACAATGTGGAGATAGAGGTAGAGCTTGTAAAGCCTGTGGCTATGGAAGAGGGCCTTAGGTTTGCCATTAGAGAGGGTGGTAGAACGGTGGGTGCCGGAGTTGTCACAAAAATTGTTGAGTGAGGTGTAAGGGAGATGGAGCAGGAACTTATAAGGATAAAGCTAAGGTCTTACGACCATAGGCTCCTTGACCAGTATGTAAAACAGATTATAGATACGGTAAAAAGGACCGGTGGCATGGTAAAGGGGCCCATCCCGCTTCCCGTTCGTAGGAAAAGATGGGTTGTGTTGAGATCTCCTCACAAGTTTGACCAATCTAGGGAGCATTTTGAAATAAGGGAGCATAGAAGGATACTTGATATAACAAGGGCCACTTCACAAACCATAGAGTCTTTGAGGGACCTTACCCTGCCAGCGGGTGTAGATGTAGAGCTAATAATTGGGAGATAGCAGCCATGGCAATAGGTCTTATTGGTAGAAAGATAGGAATGACAAGGGTTTTCTTAAAGGATGGAACCGCCGTGCCAGCAACTGTTATAGAGATAAAGCCCAACTATATAACAGCCATAAGGACGCAGGAAAAGGATGGCTATACGGCCATCCAAGTGGGCGCTTTTGAAGGTAGAGAAAAGCATCTTACAAAGCCGGAGCTGGGCCATCTTAAAAAGTGTGGAAGGATACTCAGAAAGCTTAAAGAGTACAGGGTGGATTCGGTAGAAGGCTTTGAGGTTGGACAAGAACTAAGGGTTGAAGTGGTGTTTCAACCGGGAGACTTGGTAGATGTGGTAGGTAAAAGTAAAGGAAGGGGCTTTGCAGGAACCATGAAGAGGTGGGATTTTGGAGGTTTCCCCAAATCTCACGGACATAGATACCACAGGGCGGTTGGCTCCATAGGAAACAGGTCAGACCCGGGAAGAATATGGAAGGGTAAAAGGATGGCAGGACATTGGGGAAACGAACCCATAAGAGTCCAATCCCTTTTGGTTTTGGATGTTTTGCCCGATCACAACGCCCTTTTGGTCAAGGGTTCCGTCCCCGGGCCCAACGGTGGAGTGGTCTTTGTTGAGAAAAGCAAAATAGCCAATAGGAAGTCCCAAAGGCTTAAGCTTAACAGGATGAGGTCTATGGTAGACAACCTCCTTAAAGAGGTGGTAAAAGATGAAGGTGCTTGAAGTAGGACTAAAACCGGAAGTTTTTGGAGTGGAAGTAAATAAGCATCTTTTGTGGGAAGTGGTAAGGTGGCAGCTTGTCAGCAGAAGGCAAGGAACCCACAGCACAAAGACAAGGGGTGAAGTGGCTTACAGCGGTAGGAAGCTCCTTCCTCAGAAGGGAACGGGTAATGCAAGACATGGCGACAGGGGAGCCAACATCTTTGTGGGCGGTGGAATAGCCCATGGACCAAAGCCAAGGGATTACTATTACAGCCTTCCAAAAAAGGTTAGAAAGCTTGGGCTTAAGATGGCTCTGAGTTTGAAGGCTAAGGAAAACGACCTTATCGTGGTAGATGAGATAAACCTTGGAGATGTCCCAAAGACAAAAAAGGCCTTGGAAGTTCTCAAAGAGCTTGGCATAGATAAGCATAAAGTATTGATAGTTCTTCCCCAAAAGGAGGAGGTGATATATAAATCCTTTAGGAATCTTCCTAAGGTTAGTGTATTGCCGGTAGAGGGGCTTAACGTCTACTCCCTTTTATGGGCAGATAAGGTGCTTATGACGGCACAAGCCCTTGAAAAAGTTTATGAGAGGTTGGCATCATGAGAAGGCCCGAGGAAATTATCATAAGACCTATAATCACAGAAAAGAGCAACAGGCTCATGGAAGACTACAAGAAGTATACCTTTGAGGTGGCTTTGGACGCCACAAAGCATGAGATAAAGCATGCAATAGAAAAGCTTTTTGGGGTAAAGGTTTTGAAGGTCAATACGATGATAGTAAAGCCAAGGAAGAAAAGGGTGATAGGCAAGTTTAGAAGGTATGGCTATACAAGGGCTTACAAAAAGGCCATAGTAACCATACCTATGGATAAGGAAATAGACCTTACAGGAGTGTAAAGATGGGTGTGAGGAAGCTAAAGCCTGTGACCAACGGACAAAGGCACGCAGTGCTTTATGACTTTTCTGAGATAACCAAGAAGGAGCCAGAAAAGTCTCTTATTGTTTATCACCACAGGGCAAAGGGAAGGTCTCGCCAGCAAGGTAAGATCACCTCAAGGGGCAGAGGTGGTGGACATAAGAGGCGCTATAGGCTAATAGATTTCAAAAGGGATAAAAGCCTTGTGCCAGCAAAGGTGGTTGCCATAGAATACGACCCCAACAGGTCTGCCCGTATAGCCTTACTTCATTATGCAGATGGTGAAAAAAGGTACATAATCTGGCCCGAAGGGCTAAAGGTGGGAGATACAGTCTTGTCCATATCTTACGAGGATGCGGAGGCTGGCAAAGAGCTACCAGAGATAAAGGTAGGAAACGCTTTGCCTCTCAAGTACATACCCGTTGGTACTGTAGTTCATAACGTGGAGCTACATCCCGGAAAAGGTGGGCAGATAGCGCGATCTGCCGGCATGTCCGCCCAAATACTGGGTAAAGTGGGAGACTATGTGCAATTGAGAATGCCCTCGGGAGAGATAAGGCTTGTACACCAAAGATGTATGGCGACGGTTGGTGCTGTGGGTCTTGCGGAGCATGAGCTTGTAAAGTATGGTAAAGCAGGTAGGTACAGGTGGCTTGGTTGGAGGCCAAAAGTAAGGGGAACAGTTATGAACCCAGTGGACCACCCCCACGGCGGTGGTGAAGGAAAAACTAAAGGTAAACACCCAGAATCACCATGGGGTTGGAAAACAAAAGGTTATAAAACTAGAAGAGGTAAAAAGCATTCTGACAAGTTTATCCTCGTAAGTAGGAAGGGTAAACCTCTCAAAGGAGGTGTTAGGTAATGGGCTTTAAGGGTGCATGGAACAAAAGGAATAAGCTCATAGAGGACCTTGAAAGCTTTTTAAAGCTTTACAAAAAGACCCAAAGGATATACAAAAGGGTGCGCGCAGTACAACATACACCAGAGCTTTATCAAAAAGCCCTTGAAAAGTACCAGCAGGTGTGGGATGAGTACAGGAAAGTGGTAAATAAAAAGGCTTGGGTGGACCCCAAGCTTTGGGCTACCATAAGGAAGATGAACCAAACAGGTGATAGAAAGGTGATAAAGACCTACAGCAGGGATACCACCATAATACCCGAGTTTGTAGGACACACCATAGCTGTTCACAATGGTAAGACCTTTGTGCCCGTTTATATAACTTCGGACATGGTAGGGCACAAGCTGGGTGAGTTTGCCCCCACAAGGACCTTTAAGGGCCACCCAGAAAAGTCGGCAAAAGCCACAAAGAAAAAGTGAGGTGCTAAAGATGGAAGCAAGGGCTATTCTTAAGTATGCAAAGGTCTCGCCCACTAAGGCAAGGCAAGTATTAAGGATAATAAGTGGTATGAAGGCTGGAGATGCCCTTTATCAACTCAAGCTCATACCCAAAAAATCTGCCAAGATAGTAGAAAGTGTACTAAAAAGTGCTCTCGCCAACGCAGAGCAAAAGGGTATGGACCTTGATAAGCTGTATATAAAAAAAGCTGTAGCAGACGAAGGACCTATGTACAAAAAATGGCTTCCAAGAGCCCACGGAAGGGCAACCATGATGAGGAAAAGAACTTCTCATATAACCCTTGTGCTTGAGGAGAAGGAGGAAGGCTGATGGGTCAAAAGACACATCCCATAGGTTTTAGGGTAGGAGTTATAAGAGACTGGAGCTCCAAGTGGTTTGCAAACAAGAGGGACTATACTGCACTCGTACATGAAGATATAAGGATAAAAGATTACATAAAGAAAAGGTATGCCTCCGCCGGCATATCAAAGATAGTAGTAGAAAGGATGGCTGACAAGGTAAAGGTAAGAGTATTCGCCGCAAGGCCGGGCATAATAATAGGTAGAAAGGGTGCAGAAGTAGAACAGCTCAAGAAGGATATTGAGTATATAACCCATGGTAAGGATGTGGTTATTACCGTAGATGAGGTAAGGGTGCCAGAGCTGGACGCCCAGCTTGTGGCAGAAGAAATAGCCTTGCAGATAGAAAGAAGGGTATCCCATAGAAGGGCTATGAAGAGGGCAATAGACAATGCCTTCAAGGCTGGTGCCAAAGGTGTAAAGGTTCAGGTGAAGGGTCGTATAGGCGGTGCAGAGCTTGCAAGAGCAGAGTGGTTCCTTGTAGGTAGGATGCCCCTACAAACATTAAGGGCGGATATAGATTATGGCTTTGCAGTGGCTCAAACAAAGTACGGTGTGCTCGGTATAAAGGTATGGATATACAAAGGTGATGTGCTAAAAGGTGGTAAAGAAGAAATAGTCAAGAAGATAGAAGAAGACCTTAAAAAGGCAGAGAAGGAGGTGTAAAAGATGTCTTTTCTTGCCCCAAAAAAGACAAAGTTTAGAAAAACCCAAAGAGGCACATTAAAAGGCAAGGCTTTTAGAGGTAATAAGCTTTCTTTTGGTGAATACGGTATACAAGCCCTTGAGTCCTGCTGGCTTACCCAAAGACAGATAGAGGCTGGAAGGATAGCCCTGGTAAGAGCCTTGAGAAAGGGAGCAAAGGTATGGATACAAGTCTTTCCAGACAAGCCCTACACAAGGAAACCCAACGAGGTAAGGATGGGTGGTGGAAAGGGAGACCCAGAGGGCTTTGTGGCCGTAGTCAGACCGGGTAGGATACTCTATGAATTTTCTGGCGTTCCAGAAGAGGTGGCGGAGGAAGCTCATAAGCTCGTGGATGCTAAGCTTCCCATAAAAACAAGGCTTGTAAAGGCAGGAGGGCTCAAGGCATGAAGGCAAAGGATCTAAGAAAGCTTAGCATAAAAGACCTTCTAAAAAGGGAAGAGGAGTTAAGAAGGGAGCTTTTGAGGTTAAGGTTTAAGAAAAAGGTAGAGGGGCTTCCCAACCCCATGGAAAAGAGAAACAAGAGAAGAGAGTTGGCACGAGTTTTAACCATAATCAGGGAAAAACAGCTGAGAGGTGAGGCATGATGGAAAAGCATTGGCATCTTAAAAGGAAAGAGTTGGTAGGTGTTGTAGTAAGCGACAAGATGGACAAAACGGTGGTAGTTAAGGTAGACAGAAGGGAGGCACACCCCCTTTACAAAAAGCACATAATTAAAAGCAAAAAGTACCATGCCCACGACCCCAAAAATGAGTGCAAAGCGGGGGACCTTGTGGTTATAAGGGAAACAAGGCCACTTTCAAAAACCAAAAGGTGGGTAGTAGTCAAAATTCTTCAAAGGGCTAAGTCTCCGGAGGAGGTGATCGGAGAATAAGAATTTACAGGGGGAGGGATGAAGGGAGATAACAAGCTTTATTCCTTCTATTTTATAGCTCTTTTTGTGGTCCTTTTAGCCTTTGGGCTATATTTAAGACTTTCAAAATTTGAAATCTGGGAGAAGAATAAAGATGCCTTCTTCTACAATGGAGAACCTATATACTCAGAATTTGACTCCATGTACTTTGCCCGCCTTGCCGAGGATATAAAGTCTGGAAGCTTTAAGGCTGGCGAGGTAGATTCCCTCAGATCTTTCCCAGACAACCATTTAAAACCAGAAGACTTTGGGTTGGATAGAAAATATGATTTTCAACATAAATATAGCATAGCCGGAAGTCTTATAAGCTACCTCCTTGCATATCTATCAATGTTAAGTGGGAAAAGCGTAGCTTGGCTTAGTTATTATCTTGTACCACTACTATCAATCAGCCCAGCCATACCCATTTTTTTGTACTTTTATAATGCAGGCCTGCCAATCTCCGCCCTTTTAGGAGGTCTTGTGGGCATCACTTCTTATATATATGTGGTTAGAACAAATATAATGAGATTAGATACAGATTTGTTGAATCTAACCTTCCCCTTTTTTATAGCCTTTTTCTTGTATAAGTATTTTGAAAGTGAAAAAAAGCTACTTTGGATTAGTCTTTCAAGCATAACGCTCTTGCTGTATTACCTTTGGTATGGCCATTCTAACATAAACTTTGCTCTCATATTGCTGGTTTTTCTTCTTTACCTTATAAGATATAAAAGCCTCTCAAAAAAGGACATATTATACATGGCTATACTTATTCTCCCTCAAATTTGGTACATTTATACAGGTCCATATTATGTATACCTTCAAATTGCAACCCTGATTTTTGGCAAAGTCCACGATGTTTCTGGCATATTTAAGGACTTTCCCAATGTGTTTATATCCATATCGGAGCTACAAAAATATTCTTTTAAAGCCGTACTTCAGAGCACCAACTCCGTAGAAGCCTTTAGCTTTATGGGCCTTTTAGGAGCTTTTCTTGTTTTTATACTCAACCTAAAAAGAATGATTTTTTTGCTTCCTGTATTCGGAATCGGCTTACTATCCTTTTTTGGCGGGAACAGGTTTGTAATGTACTTGGGGCCCTTTATAGGGGTCGGTTTGGGCTATCTTGTTCATCTTATCTTTGAAAAGCTTTTTCCCAAACTTGGCCTATATACAGAAAAGAACAAACAAATTGCCATGTCTACCCTTGTTGGTAGCTTCCTTTTTGTATTCACCCTTATGGTACAAAATAAAGCTCTATCCCTATTGGGCAGCTCACCCATTATAACCTCGGAGGAGGTGGAGGTTATGGACTGGATAAGAGAAAACACTCCACCCAACTCTGTCATATACACTTGGTGGGATACGGGTTATGCCTTTGAGCTTTATTCCAAAAGGGCAGTCCTTCATGATGGAGGCTCCCAATCCACCCCAAAAACTTACTTTGTAGCCGCATCCTTTACCACAGGAGATTTCAGGGAAGCTTGGAATATAACCTCCTTCTTAAGCAACTACGGGCTTGTGGGAATGGCAAGCCTTCTTCAAAAAGAGGGTGTAAAAGGAGAGGAGCTTGTAAGGCGGGTCAGAGAAGGCTTTTATTCTAAGGATATAAAGGTACCTATTTACTGGGTTTTTACAAGGGATATGTTGTTTAAGTCTGGTTGGATTACATATTTTGGTAGCTACAACTTCAAAGATAAAAAAGGTGTTTCAAAAAATATTTATGGCCTGTCCTGCAAAGTTATTAATGAGAAAACTTTTGAATGTTTAGGGAATACAAAAATTGATTTGGATAGAGGTATTATAATAGATAAGGCCAAAACTACAAGATTGAAAGCTCTTTATTTCATTGATGAAAAAGCTCCAAAAACTATAGAATATAACAAAGATGGCCCTTCTATTTTATTAATTCAGAAGAGAGGCAGTATAAACATATACATTATGGATGATGGCTTGGACAATACTTTGTTGTTCAAAATGTATGTTTTGAGACAGTATGATCCAAATTACTTTGAACTTATACAGGACAGATTCCCCATAGCTGTAATATACAAGGTAAAGAGCAGTATAACAAATTAGGGTTAAAATATCTTTATGCTTATTTTTTTGTGCCTTTTTCTCCTTTTATCCCTTTCCTTTTCTGTAGAGATTTTTTCAGATAACTTGGAGAAGCTACCGGATAACACATATAAGGCAGAAGGAAATGTAGAGGCTTACTACAAAGATTACTACATAAAAGCAGACCTTATGACCTACGACCCCCAAAAAAGGATAGTCTATGCCAAGGGAAATGTCTATATAAGGTCCTTTGATGGGAAGTTGGAGGTAAAGGGGAGCGAAGCCCTCTTGGACCTTGAAAGGGACGCAGGCTATTTCTTGGATGCAGAAGGCAGGTTTGAAAAGTTTAACTTTAGCGCAAAAAGGGTGGATAAGGAGGGAGAAAATTACACGGTGCAAGAGGGTTCCATTACCACATGCCCTCCAAACAGAAAGGAGATGAAGGTTTGCTTTTTTAGGGCTGATATATCTGATAAGTATGCGGTAGGCTACGGCAACACCCTTAGACTTTTCAACATACCTATAGCCTACGCTCCTTTTGCAGTATTTCCGGTGGGAGAAAGGAGGTCTGGTCTTTTGCCCCCAACCATCGGTTCCAACACATACAACAGTTTTATATACCAACAACCTATTTATTGGGCCATATCCCCTGATAAAGATGCCACCTTAACCTTTGATATAAGGGAAAAGCAAGCCAAAGGTATATCCCTTGAATACCGCCAATCTTTAAGAAAGGAGTTGGACATATTTGGCCTTTTATCCTTTTACAAGGAGCAAAGGCCACCCGGCAAGGTGTGGGAGAGAAGAAACCTAAACACCTTCAGGGAAAACCGCTACAGATTGAAGCTAAGCCTTGATTTTGATAATTTAAAGGCTGGTATTGACCTAATCTCAGACCCTTACTTTATGCAGGATATTTACTTTACCACCAAAGAAAGGACAGTTCCCTACCTTTCTTCCTACCTTAGCTACAGAAAGGAAACAGACTTGTACCTATTTACCTTTGATTTGCGCAAATTTTATGATACAACTTCTTCCAACAACAAAAAAATCCTCCAAAGGCTTCCGGAGATAGGCTTTTACTTAAGGGAGATAAGCCTTTTAAATTTTCTTTACTTTAACCTTGCATCCTCTTATACCAACTTTTACAGAGAAGAAGGTCTAAGGGCACATAGAATAACCCTTTTCCCCGAGATATCCATACCCAAAAACCTCTTTGGCTTTAACTTTTTATCCACAATAACCTTTGAAAACCTCCTTTATTTAGACCCAAAGGGAGGAGATTTCAAAAATCCTTCTATCTATAACTCCATAAAGTACACAGAAAGAGTGTCCTACCCTTTTGCCTTTAACTATGGAAACTTTAAAATGAGCAACTTGATGGAAATTTCTTATTCTTACAGACCAAAGGGCTATCAAAATCCGAGGTTTGACCCCTTTGACCAGTTAAACAAGGAGAATATCCTCTCCTACAAATTGAGGAGTCTTGGCTACTACAAAGAGAAACTTATCTATAACCTGTTTTTGGAAGGTGGCTACAACTACTTGGGCACCTTTAACTATCTTGACCAAGAGGTAAAGGAGAAACTCATGCCCGTAAGAAGCCTTTTGCAATTCTATCCTCCCTTTGAGGGCTTTGGCCTTTTCCTTGATAGTACATATGACCTCAATAAAGGAAGGCTTTTAAAGAGTATAGGCTCTGTTGACTACAGCCTTAAGGGGATAATAGGTGTGAGGCTGGGCAGGACCCTTGAAAGAAGCTATCAGGGCAAAAGGCTAAATGATCAGTACAGCTTGACCCTTTCCACCGGCTACAGACCTGCCAACCTATCCTTTAGCCTAACAAGGGACAATAGGATTAAAAAGGATTTACAAAGGCAGTTAAACCTTGATTACAGGGGAGCTTGTTGGAGCTTTGGCTTGATGTTTAGAGACATTTACGACGGCACAAAACAGAGGTATATTAAAGAAGTCTTTTTAACCTTTAACCTTTTTGACCTACAGAGGTTTACAGTGCCTCTGAAAAGGTGATAAGCTCCTTTAGCCTTTTGGTTTGTGCTTTTATGTCCTTTGCCCCAAAGAGGCCAGATCCTACCACCAATATATCTGCACCAGCCCTTACCACCTCTAAAATATTATCCTCCTTTATGCCCCCGTCTATCTCTATGAGCACCTTCGGATTTATCCTACTGACCATGGCTTTTAACTCCTTTAGCCTCTGAAGGGACCTTTCTATAAACCTTTGACCCCCAAAGCCGGGGTTTACAGACATCAAAAGCACAAAGTCTGCATAATAAATAGCCTCCTCCAAGGTAGATAAAGGAGTTCCGGGGTTTATCACAACTCCAGCCTTTGCTCCAAGGCTTTTGATCAAATCCAAGGTTCTATGTATATGGGGTGTGTTCTCTATGTGTACGCTGACCATATCTGCACCGGCCTTTATAAAATCGGGTATATACCTGTCCGGATTTTCTATCATAAGATGGGCATCCAAGGGTAAGGGACAATGTCTCTTTATACTTTCTAAAAGAACAGGCCCAAAGGTTATGTTGGGCACAAAGTGCCCATCCATCACATCAAAGTGTATAATGTCCGCTCCACCCTCCACGCATTCTTCTATCTGCTCTCCAAGCCTCCAAAAGTCTGCCGAAAGTATGGAAGGTGCCAAAAGCTTCATTCCGCTTCCTCTTCAACCCTAATTAGCACAGGTTTCCCCACCACCACAGGAAGGTTTATTATCTCTTCCATAGCCCTTTGCATGCTCTTCTCGTAGGCCTTGTGGGTAAGGATAACGAGGGGGACTATATGGTTTCCTTCCCTTCCTGCCAACCTGCACACCTTTTCCTTTTGAAGCACGCTGGCTATGCTTATGTTTTGTTCCGCCAATACTTTAGCTATGCTTGCAAGCACACCGGGCCTATCGGGCACATCAAACCTGAGATAATACCTGCTGTAAAAGTTGTCGGTGATCTTCAAATCCTTACTTTCCCATTTTATCCTTTGTTTACAGGAAAAGCCGTAGGCTACGATCTTTGCTATATCTACAAGGTCTGAGACAACCGCCGAGGCCGTTGGATGTGCCCCCGCACCCCTTCCATAGAACATAGCCTTACCCACAAAGTCCCCTTCCACCATTATGGCATTAAAAACATCGGACACTTTTGCCAACGGGTCTTCTTCCGGTAGAAAGGTGGGATGAACCCTTACCTCAAGCTCTTCCTCCCTTCTTTTGGCTATGGCCAAAAGCTTAAGGGTGTATCCAAGCTCCTTACCAAGCTCCACATCCAAAAGGTCTATATCCCTTATACCTTCCACATAGACCTTATCAAAGGGGAAATAGCTTCCAAAGGCTATGTAAGAAAGTATGGCTATTTTGTGGGCCGAATCCCAGCCATCAATATCAAGGCTTGGGTCAGCCTCCGCATATCCCTTCCTCTGCGCCTCCTCTAAGGCAGTATTGAAATCCACATCTTCTTGAAACATCCTTGTAAGTATGTAATTAGTAGTGCCGTTGAGTATGCCATATACTGCGCTTATTTTGTTGCCTACCAAGGATTCTTTAAGGGCTTTTATAATTGGTATGCCACCACCTACGGAAGCCTCAAAGCCTATGCATAAGCCCTTTTCTTCTGCCATTTGAAAAAGCTCTGCACCTTCCTCTGCAAGGAGATGTTTGTTGGCAGTTGCTACATGCCTCCCCCTCTGCAAAGCCTCTTTTATGAGTTCCTTTGCAAAGCCCTTACCACCCACCAGCTCTACCACTATATGAGAATTTTCAAGCACTTCCTTATAATCCGTAGTTCTTAGATCCTCTGGCACATGAAAGGCCCTTTCCCTTGTCCAATCCTTGTCTGCCACTTTTGAAAGCTCAAGTTCTATACCTGTCTTTTTAGCTATGACCTCTTGGTTCTTCAGAAGAAGCTCCACTACACCCGTGCCCACCACACCGCAACCCACTATACCCACCTTTACCTTCAATGCTTTCCTCCATGGTTTGTTCTGTATGGTACTGGTATGTATTGTACAGAGGGTACCTGCGAACCCATAGGCTGTGGGAAAAGCTCCATAAGCTCATAAACCTCTTCTGGTATATAGGTGTTAACATTTAGACCAAGGCTCTTTAAATACTCAACAGTTAAAGGGTAATCATGGGTATACTTTCCCGTTGCCAGCTCCTCCGCTATGCTTTCCGCCTTTACCCTCTCCATACCATTTTCAGTTAAAAGCCACACCAAGTAAGATTTCATTTGATTTATGGCCTTTTGGGCTATATCTGCCAATATAAGGGTTTGATCCTCTATATCCTTTATATCTTTCTTTTCCAACACCTTTAGGATGGAAGCTGCAGGCATCTGCCCTATCTGGGGGTCTACAGGGCCAAGAACTGCGTTTGGATCCATCATTATCTCGTCTGCGGCCAAGGCTAAAAGGGTTCCACCAGACATGGCATAATGGGGCACAATAACCCTCACAGGTCCCTTATGCCTTACAAGGGCGTTGGCTATTTGGGTGGCAGCAAGGGCAAGACCTCCCGGCGTATGCACTATAAAGTCTATAGGCATATCTGGCGGCGTCATCCTTATCGCCCTCAACACCTGCTCTGAGTCTTCTATGTTTATGTATCTAATTATGGGTATGCCAAAAAAGCCTAAAGCTTCCTGCCTGTGTATAAGGGTTATTACCCTGCTTTGACGCTTTTCTTCTATCCGCCTTATGAGAGCTTCTCTTGCCCTTGAGAGTAAATACCTTCTCCAAAAGGGTAAAAAAACAAATACAAAGAAAAGGAGTATCCAAAAAAGGCTAAAAAGGCTGTAAAAAGGGTTGTAATAAGTGGGCTCCATAATTTTTAGATTATAGCATAGCTAAATTCTGGGTGGGAAATTGCCTTCTTAGGTGTTGTCTTCACATATTCAAAATTTCATAGTAGGGGCACGCTGCGGCGTGCCCTTACAAAAAGGAAAAAGAAACATTCCTTAGATATATTGCTTAATAGTAGGTAGCGCGGGCATCCTTGCCCGCGTCTTTTATTTAAATTTTTCCACAGGCAATAGCCTTTGCTACCTTTCATAAACTTAAACTACGAGAGAGGAAAAATAAACATCTCATAAATCATCCTTATAAAGGTTAAATTTCTCACCCGGCGCGTGTAAGATTGCTATAATCTTAAACATGGAGAGGAAAATAGGCACGCCTTTGACCGATGAAGTGGTGGAAAGCCTAAGGGCGGGTGATAAGGTTTTAATAACCGGCTATATTTACACTGCAAGGGATGCAGCCCATAAGAGGATGGTAGAAGCTCTCCATAGGGGTGAGCCTTTACCCATTGATGTGAAAGGGCAAATTATCTACTACGTGGGTCCAACGCCGCCAAAGCCGGGGCAGGTAATAGGGTCGGCTGGACCAACAACATCCATAAGAATGGACAAATATGTGGAAGATCTCCTTAAGCTTGGTCTGAAAGGTATGATAGGAAAGGGCTACAGATCTCCCCATGTAAAAGAGCTCTTAAAGAAGTATAAAGCTGTGTACTTTGCCGCTGTAGGCGGTGTGGCGGTGCTTTTGTCAAAATGTATAAAGTCCTCAGAAATAGTTGCCTACAAGGACCTTGGTACGGAAGCAATAAGAAGGCTGTACGTGGAAGACTTCCCCGTTATAGTGGCAAACGATATATACGGCGGTGATATTTTTGAAGAAGGTAGAAAAAGGTTTGCAAGGATAGATATATAATGTGGCGTGAGCTTATAGCCACGGGTTTTTACTTGGGAAGGTTTAGATACGCACCGGGCACTGTAGGTACTCTTTTGGGAATCCCCTTGGTATACCTTCTTGTTCATAAGTGGTGGCTAACGCTCATCTTTGGAACCTTACTCTATGCTGTTGCAGTATGGTCTGCAAGCTATATGGTTGAGCTTACAAGAGAAAAGGACCCAGAGGAGGTGGTTATAGACGAGGTAGTAGGTTATTTCTTTTCCTTTATCTTTTTGGTACCCACTTTAAAGTCTATTTTGGTAGGCTTTATAACCTTCCGCATCCTTGACATATTCAAGCCCTATCCCATAAAGCTATTTGAAAAGCTGCCCAATGGCCACGGTGTGGTTGCAGATGATATAGTGGCTGGCCTTATGAATGCAATCATACTTTATTTCCTCTTCAGTTGATAATATTTTCCCCATGGATCTCTTCTTTAGCTTTTTAAGAAGCTTTTACAATTACACGGTGGATATACTCCCCTACTTTTTGATAGCTCTTTTTATAACCTCCTTTTTACAAAGTTTTACCAAGCTAAGCTGGCTTAAAGCTATTCTCAAAAAAGAGAAGACGGCCTCTATATACACAGGCATTTTGGGTGGTATCCTTCCTTTGTGTTCCTGCTCTATGCTTCCGGTGGCAAACCTTATAAACAGTATGTCAAAAGGCTACGCACCTGTACTTTCCTTTTTGATTATAGCCCCCGTAATTTCCCCCATAACGCTTCTGCTCACCTATGGATACTTTGGCTTAAGCATGGCCTTGGTAAGGTTTATAGGCACCTTTCTTTTCGCCCTCTCCTTTGCCTACCTTATGGACCTTTTCTTTACTAAGCCTAAAACCCTGCCAATAATGATAGGTGGTGAAAGTAAAAATTCAAAGCTCTTTCTTTACATTTTGAAGGATAACCTTTTTGGTATAGGAAAGTATCTGTTCTTAGGCATATTCATAGCCTCCCTTATAAAGGTGCTTGTGCCAGCCAGCTTAATAAAGCCTATAGCGGGCAGCCTTTTCTCTTACCCCCTTATATCCCTTATATCCATTCCCATATATGTTTGTTCCGGGGAAGAGGTTCCCATTGCCAAAGCTCTTAAAGATATAGGTTTTACATGGGGCAATGCACTTACCTTTATGCTTGGTGGTACAGGCATATGTATGCCTACCATAATAGCACTGATGAGGTTTCTTCCAAAGGCTTTGGTCCTTGTCTATTTTGTCTTCTGGGTTCTTTTTTCTATGATAATGGGCTTTTTGTATGACATTGTACTTTGGAGATAGACGCTAGGTGAGAAATTCAAAAAGCTCAAACACAAGCCCATCAATAAAAAGAAGCCGTAGGGCTATAATATTAGCCCTACAACATCCTCAGGAGGTTCTAACATGAATATTTTACCCCCTTACATGTCCATCT
>JBKBHW010000012.1:28994-44743 GCA_046297555.1 Aquificaceae bacterium | reverse complement strand
CTTGCCAAAAAGAGAGCATTTTCACCAGTGCCGCAGGCAAGCTCCAAAGCCTTTCCCACCTTTGCCAAGGAGTAAAAGTCAAGGAGGGTTTTGTGTAAGCTTGACCTCCAACCCCTTTTGTACCTTTCTTCCCATCTTTCCTTATCTTCTATACTCATTTTTTAGTCTTAATTCACACTCAAAGAGAAATTCAAAAGCTTCCAATCTTATATAAGCTTCCCTTATACTTTGACCCCATGTGTATAGCCCATGAGACCTAAGAAGAAAACCATAAATCTTTTCTCCTTTTAGTCTTTCTTCCACCATTTCAGAGAGACTTTTCATATCTTGGGAGTTTTCAAAAATGGGTACTATTATGCTTGTTTGGTGAGTTTTTATACCATCAAAGGCTTTTAAAAGCTCATAATCTTGCAGTTTTATATCTTCCTTGGAAGTTCTTGATATAAGGGTAGAGTTTATAGAATGCACATGCAAAACACACATGGCGGACGAAAAAAGTTTGTAAACTAAGGTATGCAAGAGAGTTTCTGCCGATGGTTTTTTTGAACCCTTTACAAGATTCCCCTCAAGGTCCACAATTACAAAGTCTTCCCTTGTAAGATGTCCTTTGTGGCTCCCAGAAGCGGTTATCAACACAAGGTTTTCTTCCAACCTTACAGATAAGTTGCCACCGCTTGCGGGCAACCATCCTCTTGAATGTAGCTCTCTGCCTACTTGAATAAGCTCGGAGATAAGCTTGTCCATAGGTTTTACAATTTTAGCACACAGTACTTTTTTCTTTATCTGTTTGCACAGACAGGAATGTGTATGCTACATAACCAAAAAAGATAGTTGAGGGCGGGGCAAAGCCCCGCGTGTTTTGTTTTAAACCACCATAGAGGTGGCGCGGGCAAGGATGCCTATGCTACCTTTCATTCCCAGTTAACCAACACAAGCTCTTACCCAAACCTCCTCCCCCAAATGTATCTTTAACTTCTCCCTTGCACTCTCCATAGGTATAAAAAGCTCCATAAAGCCAAAGCTGCCGCATATTAGGGCTGGCCTTCCTTTGTCTGCTTCAAGGTAATAGGACACCACCTTTAGAAGGCTATCTCTAAAAACTCCCTCCATATAAGGACCACAGGGTATGTTGGTTATACAGTTGCCAAAACGGTCAAAGTATATAACCTTTCCCTTTATAAAGCTTTCTTCTGTCCTTGCCTCCTCCCAATCAAGGCTTAACCTATACTCTATTGGGCTTCCCACCTCCCTTGGATCCAAGCCTTTACTAAGATAAGCTGCCACCGGAGCAAAAATATCCCTCCCGTGAAAGGTCTGACTTATCTGTGGAAGTGTGTACCTTTCAATCTTATAAGCCTCTATCTTTCCACCAATACTTTTGAGGGCAAGGTCAAAAAGGCCGTTGTATGGACCTACAAAGATGTAATCCTTGGTCTTTACAACTATGGGAAGCCTTTCGGAGCCCACGCCCGGGTCTACCACGCACAAAAAGATGGTCCCCTTTGGAAAGTAGGAGAAGTGAGCTCTTAAAACAAGTGCGCCGTGTAATAGGTTAAAAGGCTCCACCTCATGGCTTATATCCACCAATTTGGCCTTTGGGTTTATACCTAAGATAACACCTTTCATAGCGCCTACAAAGCCATCCCTCGTACCAAAATCTGTAAGAATTGCAATAAAAGAATTCATGATTTATTATTTTATATTTTATATAAGGAGGTGGACTATGGAAAAGAACATGGCAACTTGGGACAGGGCTATAAGGATTATCCTTGGCATTATCTTCCTTTACCTTGCCATCACCAAGGGAGGTGCTTGGTGGATATTGGGCATATTGGGCATAGTATTTATAGGAACTTCTGTCATAGGCTTTTGCCCCCTTTATAGGGTGGTGGGCATAAAGACAGGTTGAAGGTCCTTGCCGTTGATTATGGTAGAAGGCGTATAGGCTTAGCTCTTGGAGACACAAATTTAAAGATAGCAGTACCCCTTGTTAGCATTGAAAACCGTAATCAAAGGGTCTTTGAGGAGATTTCACAAAGGATAAAGGAGCTGGGAATATCTGTAGTCCTTTTGGGCTTGCCTTTGACGCCCTCAGGAAGGGAAGGGGAGAGGGCTATGGAGGTAAAAGATTTCCTTGAAGCTCTAAAAAGCCATATACCAGAGGGGGTGGAGATAATACTGTGGGATGAGCGGTACACTACCAAAGAGGCATACAGCATGATGGAGGGCTCAAAATGGAAAAAGAAAAAGGAGCTTAAAGATAGTATCTCTGCCTATGCTATACTTTTAGAGTACTTAGAAAGCCTATGAAGTACATCAAGCTTTTAATTCCCATAATACCCTTGGCTCTGCTTGTTGTTTATTCCTTTTTGCCGGTTAGAGTGGATAAAAAAACGGTGGAAATAGCCTATGGCACATCAACTTTTGAAATGTCTTTACTCTTGTATAAAGAAGGTATACTAAGAAACCCATTGTCCTTTCTTTTCCTTCATAGCATAGAAAAGAAAAAGTTAGAGGCAGGCGAGTATGAGTTTGATGGTCTTGTTTTCCCATGGGATGTATATGAGAAGATAAGTAAAGGGTTGAAAAAGCTATACAGAATAACCATGCCAGAGGGCTCCGACCTATATGACATTGCTAAGATTCTTGAGGAAAATCTTATATGCTCTTCCAAAGATTTTTTGAGATATGCCCTATCTGAAGAAACTGCCAAAAAGTACAGGTTGAAAACTCCAACTATGGAAGGCTTTCTTTTCCCAGATACATACTTTTTCTCAAAGAACACCCACCCAATGAGGGTTATAGATGTTATGTATAACAATTTTTTAAAGAGAACGCAGGAATTAAGAGAAAGGCTAAATGAAAAGAACCTTACCCTTGAGGAATGGGTAACAATAGCCTCTATGATAGAAAAAGAGACGGCAAAGCTGGAGGAAAAGCCTTTGGTATCTGCAGTAATATACAACAGAATAAAAAAGGGAATGAAACTTCAAATAGACCCTACCGTCATATACGCATTGAAAAGAAAAGGTTTGTGGAAGGGAAGGCTTACTTTAGAACACCTAAGGATAGATGATCCTTATAACACTTATTACTACTTTGGGCTTCCTCCCTCTCCCATATGCAACCCAGGTCTTGAATCTTTAAAGTATGCCCTTGAACCTGCACCGGTGGACTACCTTTATTTTGTAGCCGATGGGTCTGGAGGGCATTACTTTAGCAAGAGCCTTTCTGATCACAACAGAAAAGTAAGGGAGTACAGAAGCGCAAGGAGATTAAGGTGATGTTCATTTATATGACGGGCTTTTCGGTAGAAAAGCGCCTTCTCTTGGCAGCTGCAAAGAATGTAAAAGAGGTCTTCGGCTTTGAGGTGAGGTTTTCTCACATAGCCCTGCCACCCACCTTGGGCTACAACCCTATCAGGAAACAGTATAAAGCACCAATCCTTCTGGAATACTTGTCTAAGGTTTACTTTCCTGACATGTTAAAGCTTATAGCCCTTTTCCCCTTTGACTTCTATGAGGAGGGGCTTAACTTTGTTTTTGGCCTTGCCCAGCTTGGAGGAAGGTATGCCTTGGTAAGCACATACAGACTTTTTGATAAGAGGGAAGAGTTGTACTTTAACAGGGTTTTTAAGGAGGTGAACCATGAACTTGGTCATACCTTTGGGCTTATGCATTGCAAAACACCCGGCTGTGTTATGAATTTTTCCAACAGCCTTTGGGAGGTGGATGCCAAGAGCAGGTTCTTCTGCCAAAATTGTATTAAAATATTACCAAAACCTTAAGGAGGTTTGTTATGGCAACTATAACCTATGAGGAGGCGCTGCAACTTCTAAAGGAGCAGATAAAGGATTTTGAAGCTTCTGCAAAAATGGAAGAGGTGGGGGTGGTTTACTATGTGGGTGATGGTGTAGCAAGGGCTTATGGCCTTGATAATGTAATGGCAAACGAGCTGGTGGAGTTTGAAGGTGGCACAATGGGCCTTGCCTTTAACCTTGAAGAGGACAATGTGGGTATTATAATCCTCGGTAGTGAGAGCGGAATAAAGGAAGGCTCTATAGTGAGAAGGACTGGAAGGATATTGGATGCACCGGTGGGTGAAGGCCTTATAGGTAGGGTTATAGACCCCCTTGGAAACCCCCTTGACGGAAAAGGTCCCATAAAGTATGAGTATAGATCTCCTGTGGAGAAGATAGCACCGGGCGTGGTAAAGAGGAAGTCTGTGCACGAACCCCTTCAGACTGGTATAAAGGCTATAGACGCCATGATACCCATAGGTAGGGGTCAGCGTGAGCTTATAATAGGCGACAGGTCTACAGGGAAGACCACCATATGTATAGACACCATACTAAACCAGAAGGACACGGATGTTTATTGTATATATGTGGCCATTGGTCAAAAAAGGTCTACTACGGCAAGGATCATAGAGCTTCTTGAAAGAAGCGGTGCTATGGAATACACCTGCGTTGTGGTAGCCTCTGCTACAGACCCTGCCTCTTTGCAATACCTTGCACCCTTTGTGGGATGTACCATAGGTGAATACTTTAGAGATAACGGCAAGCATGCGCTAATTATATACGATGACCTTTCCAAGCACGCGGAAGCCTACAGACAGCTCTCCCTGCTCATGAGAAGGCCACCGGGTAGGGAAGCTTATCCGGGAGATGTTTTCTATCTTCATTCAAGGCTCTTGGAACGTGCTGCAAAACTAAATGACGAGCTTGGTGCAGGATCTCTTACAGCTTTGCCCATTATAGAAACAAAGGCTGGAGATGTGGCAGCTTACATTCCTACCAACGTCATATCCATCACAGACGGCCAAATATACCTTGAACCAGACCTCTTTAACAAAGGTATAAGGCCCGCTATAAACGTAGGTCTTTCTGTTTCAAGGGTGGGTGGTGCTGCCCAGATAAAGGCTATGAAGCAGGTGGCTGGAACTCTAAGGTTAGACCTGGCTCAGTTTAGAGAGCTTGAAGCCTTTGTGCAGTTTGCCTCCGAACTTGACAAGGCTACACAACAAACCATCAACAGAGGTTTAAGGCTTGTGGAGCTTCTCAAGCAAGAGCCATACAGTCCCATACCGGTGGAAAAGCAGATAGTGGCCATATATGCGGGAACTAATGGATATCTGGATGACCTGCCTATAGAAGCGGTAAGGAAGTTTGAAAAGGAGCTTTATGTTTATCTTGATAGGGAAAGGTCGGATATTCTCAAAGAGATAAGGGAAAAGAAGGCCCTTGATGACCAGCTTAAGTCAAAGATAGACCAAGCTTTAAAGGACTTTAAGTCCAAGTTTATTCCTTGAGGGTTTATGTAGGCTGTAGCGGCTTCTTTTACAGGGATTGGGTGGGGGTCTTTTACCCTCCCCTTTTAAAAAGGGAAGACTATATCTGGTTTTATTCTAAGTACTTTGAGGTGGTAGAAATAAACTCCTCCTTTTACAACTTTCCCAACAGAGGTACAGTAAAAAGTATGCTTTCAAGAACTTCTACCTTGAAGTTTGCCTTTAAGGCCCATAGAACCTTTACCCACAGTAGAAGTTATAGGCAAGAAGATGTGAAAAAATTCCTCTACGCCCTTGAGCCAGCTCTTGAAGAGGATAGGTTTATAGCCTTGCTTTTCCAGTTTCCGGAAAGCTTTGGATATAAGGAAGAAAGCCTTGAGTATTTAAATAAGCTTTCTAAGGATTTTATAGGTTTATCAAAGGTTATAGAGGTAAGGAACAAAAGCTTTAAAAAGGCAGATTTTTACCATCTTTTGGAGGATCTTGGCTTTTCTCTTGTAAACACAGATGCGCCAAAAGGCAGTAAGTTTTTGGTAGGTCCATGGGTTGGTGTGGGAAGCATAAACTACCTTAGATTTCATGGGAGGGACCCAGACCATATTTATGACTATCTTTATTCCTTGGAAGATCTTAAAAAGTTAAAGGATAAGGTTAAAAAACTTGGAAACAAGGATACTTATATCTTCTTTAACAACACTGTAAGGGCAAAGGCTGTGCTTAATGCTTTGCAGTTTAAACTCCTCTTTGGAATAAAGGCGGAAGTGCCCAAAAGTTTGGAGAATTCTTTAAAAGAAAAAGAGTGGGAGTGAGGCATTCATTAGCTAAAAGCTATGCGATGATCCGAATCAAAGGTTTGTGCATTAAAGTCGGTAGCACAGGCATCCTTGCCTGTGAAGAAAGATTTAAACAAAAGGCGCGGGCATACCTGCCCGCGCAACCTCTGATCCAATACATTTGCAATCATAACCAATTGAGTTGGCGTTGGTGCATAAATTTTTTTGATTCAGACCACCGCATAGGCGTGGCATCTTCTTTTGACAAAGGTAGGGTTCTTTCCCCCTCTTTTTTAGAGGCATGCTGCAGTGCGCTACTATCAAGGACTTCTTTATTTGTGCACCAAAGCCCGGATGTGCCATACATTTGCCCAAAATCTATTGATAGCGCGGGCATCCTTGCCCGCATTCTTTAATTAAATTCTATGTAGCATAGACATTCCTGTCTGTGGAGCATTTTTTCACACAGGCAAAAATGCCTGTGCTATGTCCTATTAGGAAAGGGATTTACTTAATTTCTCACCCAGCGTCTATATTTAATTAGTATGTACAGGGATCTAAACACGCAAACCCAAAAGGACCTAAAGGAATACTTTCAAAACCAAGATTATATGGTTATCGCAGTTCCAAAGGAGGAGCTTATAAGGGTGTACACCCTTAGGGCTACCAACACCGTAGAAACGGCAAAAAGGCTTCACTCCTTAGAAGGGGAAGAGTTAAGGCTTATGGCTTACAGCATACTGTCCGCATTACTTTTGACCTCTTTGGTTAAGCATGCCACTAAGCAAAAGGTGCTTTTTAAGATACAAAATGACGGTGGTGTGGTGGTGGCCGAGGCAGATGGTATGGGAAGGGTAAGGGGCTTTATGGAAGGCTACCCCTTGGAAGACTGGTATTCTGGAACCATTACGGTGGTAAAGGAGCTAAGGCTTGGCACTCCTTACACGAGCATAGTGCCAGTGGTAGGTAGGGATGTAAAAGAGGCCCTTTCCTTTTACTTTGAACAATCAGAGCAGACAAGGACATACATAGACATGTTTGTAAAGGTTGAAGAGCAAAGGGTTAAGGAGGCTTCCGCTTACTTGGTACAGGTCTTGGGCGGTGCAAAGGAGGGGGTTATTCATAAGATAGAGGAGAACATAAAGGATCTTAGCCTTGAAAACCTTAGACCAGAAGATGTTGCTACAGCAATTTTAAGAGGGATGGAGCCAAAACTTATAGGTCTAAAGGAGATAGAGTATTACTGTCCTTGCTCGGAGGAGATAGCAAGGTCAAGCCTTTTGCTCTTGGAAGAAGAGGAGCTCAACCACCTTTTAAGCGAAGGCCCTGCAGAGGTCATATGTAAATTCTGTAAAAAGATATACCGCTTTAGCAAAGAACAGCTTATGCTATAATTTTTATCCAAGTCCGCACCTTTCCCCGTTGGGTTGCCCCAAAGGGGGTTTGGGAAAGGGTGGCAAAACCCAAGGAGGTAAGTATGGCAGTAATATCTATGAGAGACCTTTTGGAAGCAGGCGTCCACTTTGGACACTCAAAGAGCAGGTGGAACCCCAAAATGGCCCCCTTCCTTTACGGGGTTCGCAATGGTATACACATAATAGACCTAAACAAGACGGTGGTTTATCTTGAGCAGGCTTATCACTTTGTAGCAGACAGCGTAGCTCAAGGCGCAGAGGTGCTTTTTGTAGGCACCAAAAAGCAGGCAAAGGATGTGATAAAGGAAGAGGCAGAGAGGGCTGGCGTGCCTTATGTGAACGAAAGATGGGTTGGAGGCCTTCTTACCAACTTTAGAACTGTGCGCAAAAGCATACTCAAGCTCCATACCCTTGAAAGGATGGAAGCAGAAGGCGTTTTTGATGTCCTTCCGAAAAAGGAAGTCAGAGCCATCAGAAGAAAGATGGAAAGGTTGAAAAAGCTGTATGGTGGCATTGTAAACATGGAAAGGATTCCCAATATTCTTTGGGTGGTGGACACAGTAAGGGAAAACATAGCAGTTCAGGAGGCAAAGAAGCTGGGTATTACGGTGGTAGCCATAGCAGACTCCAACTGCGACCCAGAGCTTATAGACTACCCTATACCGGGTAATGATGATGCCATAAAGTCTATAAAGCTTTTGACTTCAAAGATTGCCGATGCCGTGCTGGAAGGCAAGCAAAGAAGGGAAAGCCTCGGAGAAGAAGTAATAGAAGTACCAAGAAGGAAGGTTATAACTGTGGAGGAAGAAGAAAAGGCCCTCTTTGAGAAGGCTATGGAGATGTCCGAAAAGTATGAATACATAGACAAGGGTGCAGAAGAGGAAGAATAAAGGAGGTAAAGCATGATAAGTGCAGAGCTTGTAAAGACTCTTAGAGAGATGACGGGAGCTGGTATGCTTGAGTGTAAAAAAGCCCTTGAGGAGGCGGGCGGTGATATAGAAAAGGCAAAGGAAATACTGAGAATAAGAGGGCTTGCCAAGGCGGACAAAAAGGCGGGAAGGGAAACAAAGGAAGGCATAATTTACGCTTATGTGTCGGAAGACAGGAAGAAGGGAGTGATCATAGAGCTAAACTGTGAAACGGATTTTGTGGCAAAGAATGAGCAGTTTGTGGAGCTTGCCCTAAAACTGGCAAAGCATATAGCAAGCCTTGCGGATAACGCCAACAGGTCGGGCAGCGGGGAGGATATAAAGGATCAGGCTTACTTTGAAGATGTAAACACAACGGTAGGGGACCTTATAAAGTCTGCCATAGCAAAGATAGGTGAGAACATACAGCTGAAAAGGTTTGTAAGGTTTGACACCGACGGCTATGTGCATGCCTACGTGCATGGCATTGGAAGGGTTGGCGTCCTGATAGATTACACCGCCCCGCAGATAGACGATAAGGTGCTTAGGGTGGTGCAGGATGTAGCCCTTCAAATAGCTGCCATGAAGCCTGAGTTTGTTAGCGTAGAAGGCGTAGACCCAGAGGTCCTTGAAAGAGAAAAAAGGATACTTACAGAGCAGGCAAAGCAGGAAGGAAAGCCGGAGAACATAATAGAAAAGGTAGTGGAAGGGAGGCTTAAAAAGTTTTACCAAGAAAAGGTTTTGCTGGAGCAGGCTTTTATAAAAGATGAGAAGAAGACGGTGGGGCAGTATATAAAAGAGAGCGCCACCAAGGTGGAGATAAAGAGGTTTGTGAGGCTTGAAGTGGGTGGTGCTTGATGGAGGCACCGGTCTATAAGAGGATACTTTTAAAGTTATCTGGAGAAGCCTTTGCCGGGGATCAGGATTTTGGCATAGACCCCAGGTTCCTTGAGTATATAAGCTATGAAATAAAAAGCCTTGTGGATGTGGGCGTACAAACGGCCGTAGTAATAGGTGGGGGTAATATATTCAGGGGCGTGGAGGGTATGGAGCTGGGCATAGACAGGGCCACAGGTGATTACATGGGCATGTTGGCAACGGTTATAAACGCCTTGGCGCTTCAGTCTGCCCTTGAGAGGCTTACCCAGATACCTACAAGGGTCCTTTCTGCCATAGATATGAGGCAGGTGGCCGAGCCTTACATAAGAAGAAGGGCTATAAGACACCTGGAAAAGGGCAGGGTAGTCATATTTGCCGCAGGCACTGGAAACCCCTTCTTTTCTACAGATACGGCCGGTGCCCTAAGGGCCATTGAAATAGGTGCAGACCTGTTTATAAAGGCTACCAAGGTAGACGGCATATATACCGATGATCCCATCAAAAACCCAAAAGCAGAGTTTATCCAAGAGATCTCTTACCTTCAGGTCATAAGTATGGGCCTTAAGGTTATGGATCATACGGCCATGACCCTTTGCAGGGAAAACAAGCTGCCCATACTGGTTTTAAATATAAAAAAGCCCGGAAACCTTTTAAGGGCTGTAATGGGAGAGAGGGTAGGATCTTTGGTAAGGTAGTTTGTTGAGGAGGAGAAGCCATGATGGAGGAGATATTTAAAAGCACGGAAGAGGATATGAAAAAGGCTGTGAATTATTTCAAGGGTGAGATAGCGGGGCTAAGGACGGGCAGGGCGAGCACATCCCTCGTAGAAGAGATAAAGGTAGAGTATTACGGCTCCAAGGTACCACTAAAACAGCTTGGCACCATAAGCGTAAGCGATATAAACCAGATAACCATCCAAATCTGGGACAACAATGCCATTCCAAGCGCAGAAAAAGCCATAATGGAGAACCTAAACCTCACACCACAAAGACAAGGCAATGTGCTAAGGATAACCCTACCACCACTAACCCAAGAGAGAAGGAAAGAGCTTACAAAGATGCTGCACAAGATGGCGGAGGAGGCAAGAGTGGCTATAAGGAACATAAGGAGGGATGCAAAGGAGATGATAGAGGAGCTTGAGGGGGTTTCTGAAGATGAGGTAAAGAGGGCTTTGGAAAGGCTGCAAAAACTCACAGATAAATACATAGAAGAGATAAACCAGCTTGCGCAGGCAAAGGAAAAAGAAATAATGGGCAGCTAAAAGGGTTATATTATTTACTATGGACTTTCCCGAGCTTTTGGTTATACTGGCCGTTGCCTTTATATTTTTGGGACCAGAAAGGATGGTGGAGGTGGCTACCAAGCTTGGGGAGTTTTTACGCAAAGTGAGAGAAACATGGGATGAGCTAAGGTACCAGCTCTATGTAGAGAGTATAAACAAAAGGATAATGGAAGAATCTAAGGAGGTGCAAGAAGAGGATGCAACAGCAGGAACTTCCCAAGATGCCCCTGACGGAGCATCTGAGGGAGCTAAGAAGCAGGCTGATTAAATCCATAGTAGCCTTCCTCATAGGAACGGGCGTAGCTTTTTATTTTGCAAGCTACATCTTTGAAATTCTAAAAGAGCCCGTTAAAAGGTCCTATCCAAAGGTGGAGCTTATAACCCTATCCCCCACAGAGCCCCTTTTTATACTCTTGAAAATCTCCGTGGTTTTCGGCTTTATACTTTCTTTGCCGGTTATTCTTTATCAGCTCTGGAGGTTTGTGGAGCCAGCTTTGTACCCCAACGAGAAAAGGCTTATAATTCCCCTTACCCTATTCTCTATCATCCTTTTCCTTCTTGGTGGAGCCTTTTCTTACTTTTTGGCTCTTCCTCTGGCACTTAAGTTCCTCTTGGGCATAGGCCTTTCACAGCTTCAGGCCACACCCCTTTTATCCGTAAATCTTTATATATCTTTCCTTTTAAAGATGATCGTAGGCTTTGGTATAGCCTTTGAGCTTCCTGTTTTTATCTTCCTCTTGCAGAGGGCGGGAGTGGTTAGTGAGAGGCAGCTAAAGGCCTTTAGAAAGTACTTTATAGTAATTGCCTTTGTGGCTGGAGCGCTTATAGCCCCCGATGTTACCACGCAAGTACTTATGGCTATTCCCCTGATAGCCCTTTATGAGATCTCTTTACTCATCGGTAAGCTGGGCAAAAGGAAGCAAAAGGAAAAGGCTATTGAGGTTGTTCAAGGATGAGGGTTCTTATAACAGGAGCTACAGGCTTTGTAGGGAGGTATATAGTAAGGGAGCTTCTTTTGGAAGGCTATGAGGTAGGATGCCTTGTAAGGAATGTGGAGAAAACGCTTAGACTTTTTGAGAATAAGGTAAGGGCCTACAAGGTGGATTTTGAAGATAAAGGCTCCCTTGAAAAGGCCTTTTCGGACTTTGGCCCAGACTTTCTTATACATCTCATAGGCATACTCTTGGAAGACAGAAGGCATGGACAAACCTTTATGAGGTTGCATTATCTTTATGCCAAAAACTTGTACCAGATTGCAAAGGATTACGGAAGGATAAAAAAGGTTGTGCATATGAGCTCCCTTGGAACTCATAAGGATGCCCCTTCCATGTATCATAGAACCAAGTACATGGCGGAAGAGGAGCTAAAAAGGTCTGGGCTAAACTATACCATAATGAGACCTTCTATTGTGCTTGGACCGGAACAAAAACTTTTTTATGATATGTGGCATATTACCAAGTATATAAGGCTTGTGGCGCTGCCCGGTGGTGGGTCTTACCTTTTCCAACCGGTAGATGTGAGGGATGTGGCCTGTACCTTTGCCAAGGCTTTGAACCTAAGGGAGAGCGACGGAAAGGTCTATGAGCTTTGCGGTAATAAAAGAGTAAGCTTTAAAGAGCTGCTTGAAGACATATTTAAAGCATGGGGAAGGAGGGTTATATTTCTGCCTGTACCAAAGGTGTTAATGTACTTTGGAGGTCTGTTGGTGGAAAGGGTTGTACAGCCCCCACCCTTTAGCTCAGATCAGATGCTTATGATGCGGAGGGACAATGTGTGCGGCCTTGACCAAGAGGTGGAAAGCCAAGGTATACAAAAACTCTGCGGCAAGGAACCCATTCCATATGAAGAATCCTTGAGATGGAGCTTGGAGGAATTTGGGAGATACGTACATGCCTAACCTTTCGGTGGAGCTTTTCGGTGTAAGGTTCAAAAACCCCGTATGGGTTGCCTCTGGCACTTTTGGCTACGGTCTGGAAGCCCTTGAGCTCTACGATGTATCAAGGCTGGGCGCTGTGGTTACAAAGGGCATATCCCTTAGGCCAAGGCAGGGAAATGCTCCAGAGAGGATAGCAGAAACTCCCTGCGGCATGCTAAATTCAATAGGCCTTCAAAACCCGGGGGTGGAAGGCTTTTTAAAAAAGATATATCCAGAGATAAAGAAGATAGATACCCATTTTATAGCCAACGTCTTTGGAGAGGAGGAAGAGGAGTATGTGGAGGTATGCCTTGCCCTTGAAGAGGCCGAGAAGATAGTGGCCTATGAGCTAAACGTTTCCTGTCCCAATGTGAAAAAGGGTGGTATGCTCTTTGGTCATGACCCGGAAGTCCTAAGAAGGCTTGTAGAAAAGGTAAAATCAAAGGTAAAAAAGCCTGTGCTTGTAAAGCTATCACCCAACACGGGGGATATAAAAAGCTTTGCCAAGGTATGCGTAGATGCGGGCGCAGACGGCCTTGTGCTAATAAACACGTTGCTTGGTATGAAAATAGACACAAAAAGTCAAAAGCCTGAGCTTTCTACCCTTATGGGTGGGCTTTCCGGCCCCGCCATACTTCCCATAGCGGTAAGGATGGTCTGGGAGGTCTTTTCATACTTGGGCCCATCCATCCCCATAATAGGTGTAGGCGGCATATACGATACGGATTCTGCCTTGCAGCATGTTCTTGCCGGTGCCGTTTGCTTGCAGGTAGGAACGGCCAACTTCTTTGACCCCTATGCACCCCTAAGGATCATTGAAGGCATAGAAGATTATATGAGGCAGAGGTCTGTGGAAAACTTTACCGACCTTGTAGGAAGGGCTCATCAGTTGGTGGTGAGGTAAGAAGCTACCGCCTTTCTTACCACCTCATAGGGCACTTCCAAGCCAGTCCATATTTTAAAGCTTTCTATACCCTGATATAAAAGCATATCTAATCCATCTTGGAAAAGGCAGCCTTTTTCTTTTGCCCTTTTCAAAAGGGGTGTTTCCTTGTATATGATGTCTACCACTGCATGGCTGGGCTCCAATAGGTCATAATCAAAGATAGGTTGATCATCCTCCTTTAGCCCTGAAGAGGTAGTATTTATTATAAGTTCAACCCCTTTTAGCGCATGCTCGGGCCTTTCCACCACTTTACAACCAAAGCTTTCGCACAGTTTATAAGCCTTCTCTATCGTCCTGTTCCACAGAAGAACCTCCACTCCCTCACTTTTTAGGGCATAAAGTACAGCCCTTGAAGAGCCACCGGCACCAAGGACCAAAGCCCTTCTTACCTTTGGCAGAAGGTTTTTCACAGCCTTTAAAAAGCCTATCCAGTCTGTGTTGTAGGCGTATACACCTTCTTTGGTAAACTTTAATGTGTTGGCAGACCCTATTTCCCTTGCATGCACATCTACAAAATCTGCAAGCTCAAGGGCCCTTTCCTTATGGGGTAAGGTTATGTTGACCCCTTTTACACCAAGGGCCTTTAGACCCTTAAAGGCTATTTCAAATTCCTCAGCCCTTACTTCAAAGGGTACATAAAGGGCGTTTATTGAGTGATACTCAAAGGCTTTGTTTTGAAAGACTGGAGATAGAGAATGTTGGACAGGGTAACCTACTACGCCGTATACCTCCGTCCTGCCATCAACCTTCATCCTATATGGTATTTGGGTTGAAGTATTTCCACCTTTTTGACCCAGCTTAAGTTGCCCTTGATGGCCATATCAACCACCCTTTTGACGCTTACGTCCACTATGGGACAATCTGTGCAACCCCCTTCAAACTGAAGGTAAACCTCTCCTTCTTTTATATCTACCACCTTAAGGTTCCCGTGGTGCTCTTTTAAGGCAGGTCTAATTTTCTCAAGTATGGCTTCTACCTCTTTAAGCTCTTTGTCTTCCATAGCTAATCCTCCAATCTTTTATATAGATCTTGGATTTCCTGCCAAAGATTTCCTTGAGCTTCCTCATCCAAATCCATCAGCTTACAAAAACCCTTTAGGGTTAGCTTATCTATCACCACATCCTCTATATCCTCTTCCACCAGCTTTGAATAGCCATACTTCATAAGTATATCCCTTGCCTGCGGCATGTTCCGGAAAAGCTCTGTTAAGCTTATATCAAGGGTAATCCTTTCCTTCATAATTCTTTAACCTTTTTTACAAAAAGATGGTATTCTCCATCTTCTTCGTACATACCCAAAAATTCTTGTCCTGTTGCCTTGCACCAGGCAGGTATATCTTCCACCACACCCGGGTCATCTGCTATAAGTTCAAGCACTTGCCCAACCTGCATAGTCTTTATCATCCTCGCCGTTTCTGCCACCGGTATTGGGCAAAAGGTGCCAACCACATCATGCACCACGTCCGGCTTTATATCCTCCAGCTTCATGCCCTTCTCCTTTCCTGTTAAATATTTTAAAAGACTCAAGCAAATCCTCCTTTATAGGCTCACCCTCAAGACATACTTCCCTACCTTCAAGGTTTATTATCACCTCACACCGTTGGTTTTTGGAGTACCTTGCCACAATATCCGCTATAAGCCTTAGCTCCCCTTCCGCCGGCTTTCCTTTGATAAGGGCCAACGTCCCCTTGCCATCCTTCCTGCAGGCATAGCCGTACCTATTTTTAAACCCTTGGAGAAACCTCACTTCCCCCTCATTTCTTGCCACTATCAGCTTGGCTCCAGAAGGTAGGCGAAGGTGGCGCCCCAAGGCAAAAAGCACCAAATCATCCTTTGTTATAAGACCTTCATTACTTAAAGCCTCTTTGAACCTATAGGCACAGTTTTCATCGGTAAGATAGCAGCATCCACCTGCAGGCTGCTCATACTCAAGGCCATACTTTTGGGCCAGAGCTATCTGCCTTTTCCTCCCTCTTCCCCTTATATCCAAAAGCCTTTCCCTCTTTACCCAACCTAACCTTTCGGGCACCGTTTCTGGCAGAAGCTTAGCAGAGAGAGGTCTTAAAACATAGCCTTCAAGCTGTGCCTCCCTTTCTATAAGCATAAGCCTTTCAAAGGTTTGGCTCATGGGCCTTTGGCCAAGCACCTCCCCCGTTATCAAAAATTGGTATCCTTCCCTTTCCATTATCTCCTTGGCCTTTTTAAACATGAATATCCTGCAATCTACACAAGGGTTTACATTCCTGCCATAGCCATACTTAGGATTAAGGATAATATCAAAATACTCCTGCGATATATCCACAATCTCTATAGGGACTTGGAGTTGGGCTGCTGCCTTCAACG
>JBKBHW010000012.1:0-28898 GCA_046297555.1 Aquificaceae bacterium | reverse complement strand
ACGCAGGATTTACATAGTGCGATCCGTCCTTCATCCTCAGGCCAAGGCGCCTTTTGTGCTCCGTAATACAAAAGCCTGTGTAAAAGTGCGGAGCCTTTACCTCAACGCCCTGGTCCTGAAGGAGGCGGACCGCTAAGGAGCTATCAAGCCCTCCTGATAAAAGAGCAACAGCCCTTATCTTCATGTGGATAGGAACTCAAACTCCCTGCTTTCTTCTTCTTCCTCCTCATAGCAGTCTGGTATGCGCATAGCCTCTTCCACCCTTCCCTGCTTTAAAAGGTAGTCCTTTATAGCCACATGAAGGGTTTCAAGCCCAAGGTTTGTGCAGTGTATCTTTTGAGGGGGAAGGCCGCCAAGCTCATCAAAGATGTCCTTGTATGTTAGGTTGAGTGCGTAGCTTATGGGCTTACCCTTTATCATCTCGGTGAGCTGGGAGGAAACAGCTATGGCAGAGCCGCAGCCAAAGGTCTTGAACCTTACATCCTCTATAACATCGTTCTCCGGGTTTATCTTTAGGGTAAATAGCATGGCATCTCCACAGGCTGGATTGCCACATTGCCCCACCGCATTGGCATCCTCAAGCACGCCCACATTACGTGGGTTCAAAAAGTGGTCTAAAACTTTTTCGCTGTATTCAAACATCCTAATACCTCCTACGAGTGATAGGTATATTATGCTTATTTTTACAGGATTTGCTATGACCTTTATCAAAGATTTAAGCTACATAAAGCTTTCCACAAGATGTTTAAAGGTGTTGCTAAGTCTATGATCGTCCTCCACTTCCACATACTTTTGAACTTTAACCTCTTTAACAAAAAGCCTTGAATGGTCTATAGGAACTATTTTGTCAAAGGTCCCGTGAAAGATGTAAAGGGAGTATGGCAAATCTTTTGGAAAATCCACTTCAGAATCCTTTATTATCTCGTAGCCCCTTTGCATTATATCCATTGCAAAGTCCTTGTGAATGGTAAGTTCAAGCCCCGTTTCACACTCTACAAAGCGCAGCTCCTCTTGAGCCCTTAGCCATTTTTCACACTTATCCATTCCCACTTCTTTTATGGTCAAAGAAAGGGTGGAATAGGAAGGGGCAAACAGAAAGACCTTGCTTACCCTTTCTGGTGTGTAAAACCTTAGGTAGTTTAAGATAATATACCCACCGTGAGAGCTTCCAGAGAGCCACACCTCTTCAAACTTTTGGGAAAAACCTTTTACAAGGGCATCAAGCACTTCAAGTATCCTTGTGGTGGTAGTGGTATGATAATCCATATCCATGGCAAAGAAGGAAAACCTTCCCTTTAGGGACCTTTCTCTTAAAAGGGAAACCTTACTTCCCATCACATTGCTGGCAAAGCCATGCAGGTGTATTAAGAGAAGCTGAGGGTTGGTAGCCTCGTAGACAAGCATAGGTAAAATTATATAGTGAGGAGGATAGGGATAAAGGATCGCTGTACGGCGTGGCTGTTGGATTTGGAAGTAAGAAGGAAGTTTTTCCACCTTTTTGCCCTTTTGCTTTGGCTTTTGCCCATAAACCTTTTCCCAAGGCCCTTTACAATCCTCCTTTTTTTACTCGTTTTGCTTTTAAACCTTCTAACTGTTATGAGCTTTTGGAAGGACAAGCTCTCCTTTTACTATAAACTTGTTTATAAGCTTGAGAGAGAAAGGAACTATTCAAGACCAAGCATACAAGCCTTTTGGGCCAATTTGGGCATCTTCCTTAGTTTTCTGACCTTTGGAAAAGATGCCTCTTTGGTGGGTGTGGTGGTGCTGGCGGTGGGAGACGCTTTTGCCAGTATAGTGGGCATGAGATATGGGAAAAGAAGGATAGGAAACAAGAGCCTTGAGGGAGCCCTTGCCTTTTTCCTTTCTGTCTTTTTCGTCCTTTCCCCCTTTATAGGTCTGTGGCAGGCCTTTGCGGTTGCCTTGTTGTCTTCTGCAGCCGAGCTCTTACCTTTAAAGCTTGATGATAACTTTACCGTCCCCTTAACGGCGGCCTTGGTTTACAAAATAATTGTGCTATAATTCTAAGCTAAAGCAACGATGGAAGCGGATATTGATAAAACATCTTGGGGATTTGGGATCTTGGCTTTCCCAAAATGCCGCCCGCTGGGGGTTTGGGAAAGCTCAGAAAAAGGCGGGATAAAAGTACCCCAGCCCAGGCTGTACCCTTTGGTACAGTTTGGTAAAACAGGTTTAAGATGAGCTTGGGAAAGGTAATTAGGCTTGAAAGGCTTATAAACAGGGATACGGGGAAGACCATAATAGTACCAATGGATCACGGGGTTAGCTCAGGTCCCATAGAAGGTATAGAAAACATACGCAAGGCTGTAGAAGATGTGGTTGAAGGTGGCGCCAACGCGGTAGTGCTTCACAAGGGTATGGTAAAGGCAGGGCATAGGGGCAGGGGTAAGGACATAGGTCTTATAGTACATCTTTCTGCGTCCACCGATTGGGCACCTACAAGGAACGATAAGGTGCTTGTTTGCACCGTGGAGGAGGCTATAAAGCTTGGTGCAGATGGTGTATCCATACATGTAAATGTGGGTGCAGACATGGAAAGGGAGATGCTTAGAGACTTTGGATATGTGGCCAAGGTATGTGAAGAGTGGGGAATGCCCCTGCTTGCCATGGTTTACGGTAGGGGAAAGGATATGAATCAGTATGAGCCAAAGGTGGTGGCCCACTGTGCAAGGCTTGGTGCCGAGCTTGGGGCGGACATAGTAAAGGTGCCCTATACGGGAGATGTGGAAAGCTTTGCAAAGGTGGTGGAAGGTTGTCCCATACCTGTGGTGATTGCGGGTGGTCCCAAGATGAAGACGGAAAGGGAAGTGCTTGAGATGGTTTATGGAGCCATGAAGGCTGGAGCAAAGGGCCTATCCATAGGAAGAAACATCTTCCAAGCAAGGGATAGGGTAAAGATGGTAAAGGCTCTTAGCCTTATAGTACATGAGGGTAAGGGGGTAGAAGAGGCTATAAAAATACTTGAGTGAGGAGGCAGGCATGGGCTTACTAAAAGGCAAAAGGGCTCTTATAACAGGTGTGGCAAACGAAAGAAGTATAGCTTATGGCATAGCCAAGGCCTTTCGCAGGGAAGGTGCAGAGCTTGCCTTTACTTACGCCAACGAAAAGCTAAAAAAGAAAGTGGAGTCTATAGCTCAAGAGCTTGGGTCTGAGCTTATCTTTGAGTGTGATGTTTCAAAGGATGAGCATATAAAGGGGCTTTATGATTGGCTGTCTGGTGTTTGGGGAAGCCTTGACATAATACTGCATTCTATTGCCTACGCACCAAAAGAGGAGTTTAAGGGTGGTCTTATAGACACATCAAGGCAAGGCTTTAGTATAGCCATGGACATATCCGTTTACTCTCTTATAGCCCTTACAAGGGAGCTACTGCCCCTTATGGAAGGAAGGGAAGGCTCCATAATTACACTAACTTACTACGGAGCGGAGAAGGTAGTGCCGCATTACAATGTAATGGGCATAGCAAAGGCTGCCCTTGAATGCACGGTAAGATACTTGGCCTATGATATAGCAAAGCATGGTCATAGAATAAACGCCATATCTGCCGGACCTATAAAAACCCTTGCCGCCTACAGCATAACTGGCTTCCATCTCCTTATGGAGCACACCATAAAGGTAAACCCTTTTGGAAGGGCTATAACCATAGAAGAGGTGGGAGACGCGGCCGTATTCTTGTGTAGCCCTTGGGCAAGGGCCATAACTGGAGAGGTTATACACGTAGACAACGGCTACCACATAATGGGTGTTTTTGGAAGGGAGGAGGAGATAAGGAAGGAGGTCTTTGGAGAAAATAAGGAATGAAAAGCTTTGAAATCTATGGCCTTAGGGAGGAAGAGTACAGAAGTATATTAAATAGGCTTGGAAGGGAGCCAAACAACGTAGAGCTTGGGATTCTTGGAGCCCTATGGTCTGAGCACTGCTCTTACAAGTCTTCCAAGGTACATCTTAAAAAGTTTCCTACAAAGGCAAGCTGGGTAGTGCAGGGGCCCGGCGAGAATGCAGGCGTGGTGGAGTTAGATCAAAAGGTTTGGCTTGCCTTTAAGGTGGAAAGCCACAACCATCCCTCTTTCATAGAGCCCTTCCATGGCTCTGCCACCGGTGTGGGAGGGATAATAAGGGATATACTCTCCATGGGCGCAAGGCCCATAGCCCTTGTGGATTCTCTGAGGTTTGGCCTGCCCGTTGACAAAAGGATAGTAAAGGGTGTGGTAAGGGGCATATCCCACTACGGCAACTGCGTGGGCATTCCCACGGTGGCTGGAGAAACTTACTTTGAAGAATGCTACAAAACCAATCCCTTGGTCAATGCCTTCTGCCTTGGAATTTTGCCCGCTGGAAAGATGCTAAGGGCAAGGGGAAAGGCGGGAGACCTTCTCTTCCTACTTGGCTCTTCCACCGGTAGGGATGGTATACATGGGGCCGTTATGGCTTCTGGGGAGTTTGACGAAAGCTCGGAGGAGAAGCTGCCCAACGTACAGGTAGGAGACCCATACTTTGGCAAAAAGCTCATAGAGGCTCTCCTGCAGATGATAGAAGAGGGTCTTATATCTGGCCTTCAGGACCTTGGTGCCGCAGGCCTTTCTGGCTCCGCCTCCGAGCTGGCAAGCAAGTCCAAGTGCGGCGTGGAGCTTTGGCTGGACAGGGTACCACTTAGGGAAGAAAACATGAAGCCCTTTGAAATACTCCTTTCAGAAAGTCAGGAGAGGATGTTGCTTGTCGTTCAGGAGGAAAAGGTGGAAAGGTTAAAGGGGCTTGCCAAGTTTTACCATCTGGAGGGTGAGGTGGTGGGAAGGTTAACGGAGGATGGGATATTTAGGGCCTATTACAAGGATGAGCTCGTAGCAGAATTGCCCGTGAGCCTAATAGTGGATGAGGCACCCGTCTATGAAAAGCCCTACAGAGAGCCAGATTACATAAAAACCTTAAGAGCTTTTGATCAAAATAATCTTCCAGAGGTAGATGTAAGGGAGGCTATAAAAAGGCTTCTTGCTTCTCCAAACCTATGCTCAAAGGAATGGATATATAGCCAGTATGACCATCAGGTGGGCACCAACACGGTGCTAAAGCCCGGTGGAGACTGCGCGGTGCTTAGGGTGAAATGGGTTGTGAGGCCAGAGCTAAAAGGTGATAAGCTTATAGCCATCACCTCAGAAGGCAATGGAAGGATGGTCTTTTTGAACCCTTATGAGGGGGGTAAGTATATAGTGGCGGAAGCCCTAAGAAACCTTGCCTGCGTAGGTGCTAAGCCTTTGGGAATTACAGACTGCCTTAACTTTGGAAACCCAGACAGGCCAGAGATAATGTGGCAGCTGGTAAAGGCTATAGAAGGCATGGCAGATGCCTGCCGGTTTTTTGGCGTGCCTGTGGTTAGCGGAAATGTATCCTTGTACAACGAGACGGTGGAGAGGGGAGAGATAAGAAACATATACCCTACACCCATACTGATGGCTGTGGGTGCCATAGAGAAGGGTAAGTTTGTAGATCACCGGTTCAAAGAGGAAGGAGATCTGGTGTTCCTCATAGGCGATGTAAAAAGGGAATACTCCCTTGGGGGCAGCGAGTTTTTAAAGGTGGTTCATGGAAAGGTGATGGGGGATGTGCCATCTGTTAATATGGAGAAAGAAAGGAGACTTCATGAGCTCCTTTTAAAACTTATTGAGGAAGATGTTATAAGGTCTGCTCACGATGTTTCTGTGGGTGGGCTTGCCCTAACTCTCCTTGAGTGCCTTTTTGGCAGCGGCCTTGGCATGGACCTAAACCTTTACATAGAAGGCCGCCTTGACTTTTTCCTTTTCTCAGAAAACCCAAGCCTTGTGGTGGTAAGCGTGGAAAAGGAGAAGGCAGAAAGGTTAAAGGATGAGGTGGAAGCCCAGGACCTTGATTGGCTACTGCTTGGTAAGGTAAGGGAGGATGGCCTTTTTACCCTTACCAACAACGAGGAGTTCATATTTGAAAACAGCGTAAGAGAGTTTGAGGAAATATGGCAAAAAGCTCTGGAAAGTATGCTTTGATCTATGCAGCTGTTGCTGCAGCTGTTTTCTCCTTGGACCTTTTGACAAAAAGCGTGGCGGAGCTCTACCTTGCGGAGAGGGATGTTAGCCTTTTGCCCTTTTTGCACCTGGTGCTTGTATACAACAAAGGAGTTGCCTTTGGCCTTCTTTCCAACGCTCCCGACTTTTTAAGGCTTCCCCTTCTTTTAATAACCCCCCTTTTAGCCTTGGCCATCACCTTTCTCTATGCCATTAGGTCAAAGGATGCCTTTGTCAACATCCTTATGGGTATGGTGGGTGGCGGTGCCTTGGGGAACCTTTATGATAGAGCCCTTTTGGGAATGGTGAGGGATTTTATATACCTTTCTTATGGAGGCCTTTCTTGGCCAGCCTTTAACCTGGCAGATGTTAGCATAAGCATGGCCATAGCCCTTTTGGTTTTGAGGGAGCTTTGGCAAGGACTGGAAAAATAGGACTACCTTTGTTATATTCTACTATATGAAGGTAGAAAAGGTGGCCCAGCTTGCAAGGATAAGGCTAACGGAGGAAGAAAAGGAATACTTTGAAAAGCAACTGGAGAGTATACTGTCCTTTGTGGAGCAGCTTCAAGAGGTCAACACAGAGGGCGTGGAGCCTTACATCCCCCAATTTGAGGAAACACCCATGAGAGAAGATCAAATGCTCAAAGATTTTGACCCCCAGCTTGTACTCAAGCAGGCACCAGAAAGTGAAGGAAGCTTTTTTGTGGTGCCAAGGGTGGTAGAATATTAAAAGGAGAATAAATATGGTGGAAGAAAGCCAAAAGGAAGCCCTTGAGAAGAAAAAGGCCCTTGAGAACGCCCTTGTTAGCATAGAAAGGCGCTTTGGCAAAGGATCTATAATGCCCCTAAAGAAGGCCGAGAAGGTTAAGGTAGATGTAATACCCACCGGCTCCCTTGCCCTTGACATAGCCACGGGTATAGGAGGTATTCCAAAGGGCAGGGTTATTGAAATATTTGGTCCAGAGTCTTCTGGAAAGACTACCTTGGCACTCCACATAATAGCAGAGGCGCAAAAGAGGGGAGGCATAGCGGTCTTTATAGATGCCGAACATGCCTTGGACCCAAAATACGCAGAGAAGATAGGCGTGGATACGGAAAACCTTTACATATCTCAGCCAGACTATGGAGAACAGGCTTTGGAGATAGCAGAAAGCCTTGTGGCAAGCAACGCGGTGGATGTGATAGTAATAGATTCGGTGGCTGCCTTGGTTCCAAAGGATGAGTTGGAAGGTGAAATAGGGGAGGCCCATGTGGGTAAACAGGCAAGGCTCATGTCCCAAGCTCTTAGAAAGTTAAAGGGAATGGCCCATAAGGCAAATACAGCCATAATCTTTATAAACCAGCTAAGAGAAAAGATAGGGGTCATGTTTGGAAACCCGGAGACCACACCGGGTGGAAGGGCTCTTAAGTTTTTTGCAGATATGAGGCTGGATGTGAGGCGTGTGGGAGAGGTAAAGGATGGCGGAGAAAAAACGGGCAACAGGGTAAGGGTAAAAGTGGTAAAGAATAAGCTTGCCCCACCCTTCCAAGAAGCGGAGTTTGATGTGCTTTACGGTGAGGGTATATGCAAGCTCTGCGACCTTATAGATGTGGCCAGCGACCTAAAGATTATCAACAAAAGCGGTGCATGGTATAGCTATGGGGAGATAAGGCTTGGCCAAGGCAAAGAGCAAGCTAAGAAGTTTTTGATGGAAAACCCAGAAATAGCTCAAGAGATAGAAAACAAGGTAAGGGAGGTAGCCGGCCTTGCTACAGCTCATACTTAAAAAAGCCATAGAGCTTGGAGCCTCCGATATACATATAAAAACAGGCAGCGTACCCGTTATAAGGACAAAAAAGAAGCTCCAGAGGCTTGAGGATTTCCCCGCTTTAGATGAAAGGGTAATGGAATTGATAGTGAGGGAGGTGCTTGAAAAGAACAGAAAGAAAATGGCGGAATTTGAAGAACTTGGAGAGGCTGACACCTCCTATTCAATGCCGGGAGTGGCCCGCTTCCGTGTGAATGTTTATAAACAAAGGGCAACTGTTGGTATGGCCTTTCGTGTAATACCCTTTAATATACCCCCTTTTGAAAGCCTTAACCTTCCAGAGGTTATGAGGAAGGTTATATATGAGAACACAAAGGGCCTCATATTGGTTACTGGTCCCACGGGGTCTGGTAAATCTACCACCTTGGCAGCTCTTATAGATATAATAAATGGAACAAGAGAGGATGTGATCATCACCATAGAGGATCCTATAGAGTACCTTTTTAGAGACAAAAAGTCTTTTATAGTTCAACGTGAGGTGGGCATAGATACTTCTTCCTTCGCAAGGGGCCTTAGGGCGGCTTTAAGGGAGGACCCAGATGTGATAATGGTAGGAGAAATAAGGGATCCAGAAACGGCCTTTGTAGCCCTTCAGGCTGCGGAAACGGGGCACCTGGTTATGTCCACCCTTCACACCCTTGATGCAAAAGAGACCATAAACAGGCTTATAGGTATGTTTAACCTTGAAGTAAGGGAGCAGATAAGGCTTCAATTGGCCGAAACTCTTATAGCCATCTTTTCCCAGAGGCTGCTTCCAAGAGCGAACGGCACCGGCGTTATACCAGCCGTGGAAGTGTTTATCAATACAGCAGCTATAAAAGAGGCTATCATGGATCCATCTAAGTTTGATGAAATACCCCTTTTACTTGAAAAGGGCAAACCTGTTTATGGAACTCAACTTTTTGATCAACACTTAGAAGAGCTTTATAGAGAGGGGCTTATAGATTATACTACTGCCCTTATGTATGCCAGCAGGCCCGCCGATTTAGAATTAAGGTTAAAAGGCGTATCTTCGGGAGGAAGGAGCTTCATCTGATGAAGATAGCCATAGATGGCCCTGCGGGCAGCGGTAAGAGTACTGTGGCAAAGGAGATTTCAAAGAGATTAAACATCCCTTACCTTAACACTGGATTAATATATAGAGCCTTTGCCTATATTTGTATGGTGGAGGGGCTAAAGGATGTTATCAAAGTTTTTGAAAAGCCTGTTGAAGTAAGGCTGGATGTGGCTAAGACTGTTGTACTTTATAAGGGGGAGGATATAAGCTATAAGCTTGGCTCAGAGGAGGTCGGAAAAATGGCATCTCAGATAGCAAGCCTACCAAGCTTTAGGGAAAGGATAAACCAGTTCTTTAGGTCCCTTGTTAAACAGGGGCAAGTGGTAGCAGAGGGAAGGGATGCGGGAAGCCACATATTTCCCGAGGCAAGGCTAAAAGTTTATCTCACCGCTTCGGCGGAGGAGAGGGCAAGGAGAAGATACATGCAGCTAAAGGAGGAAGGGATAGATGCTAACTTTGAGGATATCCTTAGGGCCATCATAGAGAGGGACGAAAGGGACAGAAACAGACCCCTTTACCCCTTTAGGCCTGCCGAGGATGCTATAGTAATAGACACAACGGGGCTAAGCTCGGAAGAGGTGGTGGAAAGGATTCTGAGACTGGTGGAAGAAAAGGTTCCATAGTGGGGCATGTGGTTGCTAATTTATTTCATACGCTGAGTGAGAAATTCAATTTTCGTAGGGCATCATTTTAGATGCTTGTTTAAAAGGGGCAATTCGCAATTGCCTATACATATTTCATAATTTTATTTTTGAAAGTCGAACATAGGAAAAACTTATAGGTAGCGCGGGCATCCTTGCCCGCGATTTTTGATTATTTTTTTGCACAGGCAATAGCCTTTGCTACCTTTGATAAACCTTTTTAGAGCTGTTATATTATCCTCTTCTCAAGTCTATAAGCAATTGAATAACCGTACCTATCCTTTGATTGAGCTCGTCTATCCTTTGGTTTATCTGAAAGATCTCCTGCCTAAGCTGCCCTATCTCCTCTCTTACCTGCGCTATTTGAGTGTCTATCTTTTGGTTTAAAAACCTAAAATCCCCCTCTTGTCTTTTTTTTAATCTGTGCGATCTCTTCAAGGATGGCCTTTGTTCTTTCGTTAACAACTTCATATACAAGCTCAAGGGTGACCTTTTTTACAATATAGAGCCTCCCTTAAGAATAAACTTAGCTTAATAAGGCAACACAACCAAAGCGATCATGCTAAAATGTTTTTTATGAAAGATTTTTGGTATTGGGCTCAAGATTATGACAAGAAGCTGATAACTGCGGCTTTAGAATCGGGTGCAAGGGTTATATGGCTTTCGGATTTCTCAAAGGTTCAAGAGGTAAAGTCCCTTGGCCGAGTTCTTATCGCCTCCAAAGATGGTGGTGATTTGGTGGAGGGGAAAGATTATGTGTATGTGCTTATTAAAGGGAAGGAGGATGAGGAGAAAGCGGCCAAGTTCCCACCACATACAAAGGTTATAGTGGAGACCACCGACTGGACCATAATCCCCCTTGAAAACCTCATAGCCCAAAGGGAGGAGCTCTATGCGGTGGTAAAAGATGAGGAGGAGGCAAGGCTTGCCATAAAGGTGCTGGAAAAGGGTGTAAAGGGTGTGGTCCTAAAAACAAAGGATGTAAACACTATAAAAAGGGTAGGTAAGGTGTTGGAAGAAGAAGAAGAAAGGTTGCCCCTTGTGGTGGTAAAGATAACAAGGATCTTACCCCTTGGCCTTGGAGACAGGGTCTGCGTAGATACTACTTCCATGCTTCACCGCGGAGAGGGTATGCTGGTAGGCAACTCTTCGGGGGGCATGTTCCTCGTGCATGCAGAAACGGAAGAAAACCCTTATGTGGCTTCAAGGCCCTTTAGGGTGAACGCGGGTGCAGTCCATATGTACATAAGGGTGCCCGGCAACAAAACCAAATACCTTTGCGAACTTTCCGCCGGAGATCCTGTAATGGTTTATGACTACCAAGGAAGGGGAAGGCTTGTTTATGTGGGAAGGGCAAAGGTAGAAAGAAGGCCTATGCTTTTGGTAGAAGGCAGATATGAAAACAAGAAGGTAAGCGCAGTTTTGCAAAATGCTGAAACTATAAGGCTAACAAAGCCCGATGGAACTCCCATATCGGTGGCGGAGCTAAAGGAAGGGGATGAAGTCTTGGGCTATATAGAAGAAGTGGGCAGACACTTTGGCATAAAGGTAGAAGAAACAATAACAGAGAAGTGAAGCTCAAAGAGCTTTTAAAGGACGCAAGGGGAATAACTGCCAACTCAAAGGAGGTAGAAAGGGATTACATCTTTGTTGCCATAAGGGGAAGTCAAAGGGACGGTCATGATTTTGTCCAAGAAGCCTTACAAAAAGGTGCCAAATGGGTAATTGTGGAAAGAGAACTTCCCATAAGAGATCCGCGGATAATAAAGGTGGAGGATACAAGGTTAGCCCTTGGTGAGCTGTCAAGCCTTTTTTATAGGGAGCCTTCAAGGGAGCTAAAGGTGATAGGTATAACGGGCACCAACGGGAAAACTACAAGCACCCACATAATAGAATCTTTGTTAAACACTGCAGGCATAAAGACGGGGCTTATAGGAACCATCTATTACCGCCTTGATGGGAAGATATATGAGTATGAGGGAAGAACTACGCCAGAGCCGGTCAAGTGGCATTCTACCTTAAGGCTTATGAAGGAAGAGGGGGCTCAGGCGGTTGTTTGCGAGGTGTCTTCCCATGCCTTGGACCAAAAAAGGGTATGGGGTACCATCTTTCATACGGTAGCCTTTACAAACTTGAGCCAAGATCATTTGGACTACCACCAGACCATGGAAAACTACTTTATGGCAAAGGCAAGGCTTTTTACCGAGTACTCTTATGAATATGCCCTTATAAACGGCGATGATGATTGGGGAAAAAGGCTTATAAAGATGGCAAAAGGGGTAAAGGTTTATGGAAAGGAAGGAGACCTTAGAATATTGGACTTTTATACAGACTTTGAGGGCTCCAAGTTAAGGGTGGAATACGAAGGTAAGGACTATACCTTTTATTCTAACCTTAGGGGCAGCTTTCAAGCTTACAACTTGGCCCTTGGCATACTTTTGGGCTTTCTCTGGAACCTATCTCCAGAGCTTATACAGGAGGGTATAAAGGAGGTATACGTGCCGGGAAGGTTTGAGACCTACAAGGGCAATGGCTTTATAGTGGTGGTAGATTACGCCCACACGCCCGATGCCCTTGAAAAGGTGTTAAAAACTGCCAAAGCTTTGGCAAAAGGCAGGCTTATAGCAGTCTTTGGTGCCGGTGGAAACAGGGACAGGACAAAAAGGCCTTTGATGGGAAAGGTGGCAGAAAGCTTGGCAGACCTTATAGTTATTACCTCCGACAACCCAAGGTTTGAAGAGCCCATGGACATTATACAGGACATACTAAAGGGCGTTGAAGATAAGTCAAAGGTGCTTGTAGAGCCAGAGAGAAAAAGGGCTATAGAGCTTGCCATAGACATAGCCAAGGAGGGGGATGTGGTAGTGGTGGCGGGCAAAGGGCACGAAGACTATCAAGAAATAAAAGGGCTAAAATATCCTTTCAAAGACTCCGATGTGGTCAAGGAGGTACTAAGTGTGCGACTTTGAAGCCCTCAATTACAACCTAAAAGATGAGCTTTTGAACTTGTATAAGGAAGCAGATACACCAAAGCCAAGGGTAAAGATAACAAACTTAAAAAGCGCCAAGCTGTGCGGCTTGGCGAACTTGGCAAAGCTTATACTCTACTTTGAAAGGGAAGGTTATGTGGTGGTGCTAAACAAGGATGATAGCCATTCTGAGTTGGAGATACAAATAGAGCCGGGCATACTTGACCTGCTCTTTGGATATGGTTAATATTTAAAAGCATGAAGCTTTTTATGATAGGCTTGGGGAGGATGGGGCTTGGTATGTCAAGAAGGCTTTCAAAGAAGGGGTATGAGGTTTGGGGTTATGATGCAAGCGCGGAAGTAAGGGAAAGGGCAAGGGAATATATAAAGGTTCTTGAAAGCCTTGAAGAATTAAACCGGGAGAAGGGAAAGGTCCTCTGGCTTATGGTTCCATACCAAGCGGTGGATGAGGTAATAGAAGGCCTAAGGCCTTATCTGAAGGAGGAAGACATCCTTGTAGATGGTGGAAACAGCCCTTACAGAGAGTCTCAAAGGAGGGCGGAGTTTTTAAAGGCTTTGGGCGTTTATTTTCTTGATGTGGGTGTGAGTGGTGGTGTGTATGGTGAGGAGATGGGCTATTGCCTTATGGTAGGTGGTGAAAGAAAGGCCTTTGAAAGGATAGAGCCTCTCCTAAGGGATTTGTCCTATGAAGGTAAAGGCTACGCCTACCTTGGACCCTCGGGTGCTGGGCACTTTGCCAAGATGGTGCACAACGGCATTGAGTACGCCTTTATGCAGGCTATAGGGGAAGGCTTTGAGCTTTTAAAAGAAAGCGGTTTTAACTATGACCTTAAAGAGGTGGCGCGCATATACAACACAGGAAGCGTCATTCGCAGCTGGCTTATGGAGCTTACTCAAAGGGTCTTTGAAGACTTTGGAGACTTAGAAGACTTACAAGCCTATGTGGAGGATAAGGGGGAAGGGCGTTGGACGGTGGAAGAAGCCATAAAAAGGGCTGTGCCAGTGCCCACCATAGCGGAGGCACTCTTTGCCCGCTTTAGGTCAAGGCAGAAAAACTCCTTTAGGGACAGACTCTTGGCAGGCCTCAGATATGAGTTTGGAAGGCACAGTGTAAAAAGAAAGGATGAGTAAAAGCTTCTCCCTTTTTATATTGGGTGGCACGGGAGACCTTGCAAAGAAAAAGCTTTTACCATCTTTATCAAGGCTTTATGCCAAGGGCTATCTAAAAGGCTTGGACAAGGTCTACTCCCTTGCAAGGAGTAAGAGGGAAGACTGGGAAAAAATAGCTTGCACCTTGGATGAAGGGATTGGCAAGCTTTGTAATTTTTTGCCCTTTGATGTAAAGGAATGGCATTCCTACCTTGAGTTGGGAAAGATAATAGAGAAGCTAAAGGGTCAAGAGCTCCTTTTCTTTTTATCCCTTAGCCCTTACCTTTTTGAAGATGCCATTAGAAACCTTGGAAGGCTTTTGAGGGACTTTACCAATCCAAGGAAGATAGTTGTGGAAAAGCCCTTTGGCTTTGACCTTATCTCCGCCAAAAGGTTAAACGACCTACTTTACAGGTACTTTATAGAGGAAGAAATATACAGGATAGACCACTTTTTGGGAAAGGATACCATACAAAACCTCTTTTCTTTGAGGTTTTCCAATACCATCTTTGAGGGCATATGGAATAGGAACTTTATAGACCATGTGCAGATAGTGGCCCTTGAAAAGGTGGGTGTGGAAGGAAGGGGAGAGTTTTATGACAAGGTGGGTGCCATAAGGGACATGCTGCAAAACCACATGCTTCAGATGCTTGCCTTTACAGCCATGGAGCCGCCAGCCTACATGCTGGAAAGGTTTATAAGGGATGAAAAAGTAAAGGTCCTAAAAAGCACCAAGATAGAAAGGATCATAAGGGGGCAGTATGAAGGATACTTGAAAGAGGCTGGCGTGGAAAGGTCAAAAAGGGAGACCTTTGTATGTGCCAAGGTATGGAGAACTTTAGATGGCAAGGTGTGCCCTTTTACCTTATGACGGGCAAGGCTCTAAAGAAAAAACTTACCCAGATAAGTATAGTCTTTAAAGAGATTCCAAGAAGCTTTACCAAGCTCCTTGATTGTACACCAAAGCAGAACAAGGTCATCTTTCAAAGTGCTCCAGAGAGTAAGCTATCCATAAGCTTTGAACTAAGACCACCCCTTGGCAGGTTTATGGCATGCCCTGTAGAAACCTTTATGGACTATAAATTTCCCACAGAGTTTGAAGATGCTTACGAGGTACTTCTCTTGGATATCCTTGAAGGAGATCAGTCCCTTTTTATAAGGGGTGATGAGATAGAGGCCCTGTGGGAAATAGTCCAGCCTTACCTTGACACAGAGGAAGAGCCCTTCATCTACCCAAGGGATGTTGAAGTGCCAAGGGAGGCCCTTGAGTTTATGAAGCAAGAAGGCAAGGATTGGTATCTCGGATTATGAAAAATCTTCGGTAGGGGAAATTCGGGCATCTTTGCCCGCAAAATCTTCTCACACATACAGGATGCCTGTGCCACCTTTTATAAAGGTATGCAGAGAAAAAACAGTTGTGTTATACGCAGCAGACCTTTTGGATTTATCATTTAGCTTATATAAGCTCACTTTATAAGAGTTATAAGTTTGGCTTATGAATTCATAACAAAATTGAAAGTCCTTTTTGAGCTAAAAAGCCATAATTTAAAAAGTATTGTAGGAGGTCTATCATGGAAATAGGTGGCAGCTTTTACGATAGGAAGGCTTATAGCACCTGTTATATGTGTGCCTGTAGGTGTGGTATAGAAGTGTATGTAAGGAATAACAAGGTGGCCTATATCAAAGGGAACGATGCCCATCCCACCAACAAGGGGGTCCTTTGTGCCAAGGGCTCTTCTGGAATAATGAAGGAGTATAGCCCTGCAAGGCTAAGGAAGCCCCTTTTGAGGGTTGGTCCAAGGGGTTCGGGACAGTTCAAAGAGATAGAGTGGGAAGAAGCCCTTGAAATAGCCACCCAGTGGCTTGAAGAAGCCCGCAAAAAAGGACCATACAAAATAGCCTTTTTTACCGGCAGGGACCAGATGCAGCAGATAAACAGCTGGTTTTCCTCTCAGCTTGGCACGGTAAACTGGGCAGCCCATGGCGGCTTTTGCTCGGTAAATATAGCAGCTTCTGGCCTTTATTCTATCGGCGGATCCTTTTGGGAGTTTGGAGAAGCAGACTTTGAAAACACCAAATATTTTATGCTTGTAGGTGTGGCGGAGGACCACTCTTCCAACCCCTTCAAGCTTGGCATTCAGGAGATGAAAAGAAAGGGCGGCAAGTTTGTGGTGGTAAATCCTGTAAGGTGGGGCTATGGTGCGGTGGCGGATGAGTGGGTACCCATAAAGCCCGGCACCGACGGAGCCTTCTTCCTTGGAATAATGCATGTGCTTTTTAAGTACAACTTGGTAAATTGGGAGTTTCTCAAAGAATACACCAACGCCCCTTGGCTTGTTATTCAAGCACCGGGCACTTCAAAGGATGGGCTCTTTTACAGGAACCAAGAAGGCAAGCCCATGGTCTTTGACAAAAAATCCCAGTCTTTTAAAGAAGCAGATAGGATAGTGTTAGAGGGATTAGATCCAGCCTTTATTGGAGAGTTTACAACGCCGGAGGGCTACAAGGTAAGGCCCGCCTTTGACCTCTTTGCAGAAAGGCTTGTAAGGGACTACAGCCCAGAAAAGGTAGAAAAGATAACGGGTATACCGGCCAAAGACATAGAAAGGATAGCCAAGGAGATGGGCACCATAGCCCTTTACCATCCCATAGAGCTTCCCATAGAGTGGGTGGATGTTTGGGGAAGAAGGCACAAAAAGACCATAGGAAGGCCCGTTTCTTTTCATGTGATGAGGGGTGTGGCATCCCATAGCAACGGCTTTCAAACGGCAAGGGCCATTTTCCTTCTTATGATGATGTTGGGGGTGGTGGATGTGCCCGGAGGCTTCCTCAACAAGCCTCCCTATCCCAAGCACATAGAAGACCTTCCCAAGCCCTACAAGATAACAAGGCCCGATGAGATAAAGTACGGAGAGGTTTATCCGGGACCCCATCTGGGATATCCACAAAGCCCAGACGACCTTTTGGTGGATGAGAAGGGCAATCCCGTAAGGATAGACCATGCTTACAGCTGGTGGTTTCCCCTTACAGCCCACGGATTAATTCACAATGTAATACCGGCGGCCTACGAGAGGAACCCTTACGGCCTTGAGGTTTTGATGATATACATGGCAAACATGGCTTGGAACTCCTCCCAAAACATTCCCTACATCATAGAAGCCCTAACGGCCACAGACCCTGCGGGCAACTACATAATTCCAAAGGTTATAACCATAGACGCCTTCTACAGCGAGCAGGTGGCCTATTCTGACTTGGTTTTCCCAGACGCCACATACCTTGAGCAATGGTTTGCCCTATCTTTGCTTGACAGACCCCCCTCCGCTGTGGATGGTCCCGTAGATGCCCTAAGGCATCCCATAATAAACCCACAGGAAAACGGCTATGATGTAAAGGGATGGGGGGATGTGATGGTGGAGCTTGGCTCAAGGCTTAAGCTTCCGGGCTTTTTGAACCCCGATGGTTCAAGAAAGTACAAAGACTTTAAAGATTTCCTTATAAATTGGCAGGTAAGGCCCGGAGTGGGAGCCCTTGCAGGATGGAGAGGGAAAAACGGAGATAAGCATTTTGTAGGAGAGCCCAACCCCAACCAGCTTGAGATGTACATAAAGAACAAGGGCTTTTTCTACTACAAGCTTCCAGAAAACATGAGATATTACAGACATGCCAACAAGGACTACCAAGAATGGGCGCTAAGCGTGGGCTTTATAAAAAAGGTGGCACCCATTATCTTCAACTTTTATCTTGAAACCTTACAGACCTTTAGGCTTGCAGGACAAGGGCTATGGGAAGGCAAAAACCAACCACCCAACGACCCCATACTAAGAGAAAGGCTTATCAAATACTTTGATCCCTTGCCCTTCTGGTACCCACCCTTTGAAGAGGAGGTTTCAGGAAAGGATTATCCCCTTTATGCCTTTACCCAAAGGCCCCAATGGATGTACCACTCTTGGGACTCACAAAACGCTTGGCTAAGGCAGATATCCACGCGGAACTACCTTTACATGAACCCAAAGACTGCAGAAAAGCTTGGCATAAAGCACCTGGACTGGGTTTGGATAGAATCAAGGATCGGAAAGGTCAAGGGCCAAGTTTATCTTACGGAAGCCACAGAGCCCAACTCTGTATGGACATGGAACGCCATAGGCAAGATGAAGGGAGCTTGGGGCCTAAAGCCGGAGGCAGAAGAGGGAACCCAAGGCTTCCTCTTAAACCATGTTATCCCCCACAGCATAAAGATAGGGGGAAAGGAGGTTTACTACGGAGACCCCATAACGGGACACTTGGCATGGTTTGACACAAAGGTAAAGGTTTATAAGGCAGAAGACCAAACACCACAAACCTATCCCCAGTTTGAGATAAAGCCCTTGGACTACATAAAAGAAAGGTGGCTTCCAGTGTTGAGATACAAACCTTAAGGGAGGTTAAAAGATGGCTCAGTTTGCCCTTGTTATAGACCTTAACACCTGCGTGGGCTGCCATGCCTGCGCCACCAATTGCAAAGAATGGAACACCCAAGCTGCCTTTGGACCCCTCTCAGACTTTGACCCCTATGGAAGGGAGCCTCAGGGAGTTTGGTACAACAGGATAATGACCTATGAAATAGGAGAGTTTCCCAACACTCAAGTTTTTCACCTTCCCAAATCTTGCCTGCACTGTCAGGATGCTCCTTGCGTGCCCGTTTGCCCAACAGGAGCCAGCTATAAAAGGGAGCAAGATGGCATAGTTTTGGTAAACTACGATGACTGTATAGGCTGTAAGCTCTGCTCTTGGTCTTGTCCCTATGGCTGCAGGGAGTTTGATGAAGCGGACAAGGTTATGAAAAAATGCACCCTTTGCATAGATAGGGTTTATGATGAGTCCTTGCCTCCAGAGCACAGAAAGCCCGCCTGCGTGCTAACATGCCCCGCAAGGGCAAGGTTTTTCGGAGACATAGAAGACCCCAACAGTGAGGTTTACAAGGTCATAAAAGAAAGAAACGGATTGGTGCTTTTCCCCGATATGGGCACAAACCCCGCAAACCACTACCTGCCAAGAACGGAAACAAAAATACACATAGATGAACACCTCCTAAAGCACGACAATCCCCTCTTTTTGGAAGTTCTGAAAAGGCATCACAAATCATAGGGATCGTAATAAATATGGCGCGGGCAATGGTGCCCGCACTACTTACTGTTATTCAATAGCTCTGAGGAGAGGATATGACACATCCACCAAAAAATAATTTCTTACTCAGCGTGTGTGTATAAATTAATTATTACATACACGCCGAGTGATAAACTAGGTAAATTCCTTTCCTAATAGGGGGTAGCACAGGCATTCTTGCCTGTGTAAAAAACATTTCGCGGATAGGAATGTCTATGCTACATAAAAATTTAATCAAAGGATGCCGGCATCTATTCCCGCGCTACCTCCATAGTAGCCCAAGAGGCAATTTCTCACCCAGCATATGCTTAAATTAATTATTACATGGATAAGCTTGAAAAGGCTAAGGAGGTTATAAGGGATCTCTCAGAAAACAACTATGCTAAGCTCAGGAGGGCCCTTGGCGTAGGCTTATACCTCTTTAACCTTTTAAAGGACAGCGTAGAAAACTCTTACCTTGACCTTTTAAAAAGCTTTGACCGACTTCCCATTGAAAAGCGTATTGGCATACTAAGGATGCTTGAGGAGAGGCTAAAGGCACCCCTACCTTCCTTTGAAATAGACTTCTCTAAGGTTGAAAAAAAGCCTTTGGCAGCCTTCTTTAAGGCTTTGGAAGAAATAAAGGTATTGGACGAAAGGGAAAGGAAGGTGCTAAAAGCCTTTGGGCTAAAGGACCTTTACTCAGCTCTATACTTTGTACCCTTGAGGTATGAAGACAGAAGGCTGTCCAATTCCATAAGGACCACAAGGTCGGGTCAAAAGGTGGCTTTAAAGGTAAAGGTAGTTGATGTGGGCTTTGATCCAAAGGAGAGGTACCCTGCATGGGTGGAGTGTGAAGATGGTACGGGAAGGCTCTTCTTGAGGTTCAAATACAAGGATAAAAGGGCCCTTTATGGCTTTAAAAAGGGCCAAGAGATAATAGTCTATGGGAAGTTGAAGGAGTACAGGGGAGAAAAGTATATGGTGCATCCAGAGCTTTTAAAGTATACGGAGGCGGGTCAGATCACACCCTTTTATTACATTAGAACCGATGGAGAGCTCAGAAGCATATCTGCCAAAAGGAGGCATGAGATTTTGAGAAGGGCCCTTGCAAAGCTCTCCGAATATGCCAAGTACATGCCAGAGTATTTACCGTCAAAGGTCCTTGAAAAAAGAAAGCTACCAAACATAGCAGAAAGCCTATATTTTGTGCACAGGCCTGTAAACTTCTCCGAGGAAGAGCTAAACAGCTTTTCCACACCCTTTCAAAGAAGGCTCATCTATGAGGATCTATTTCTCTTCCAGCTTGCCTTGCAGCTCATAAAGCTTCAAATAAAAGGTCTGCCAGCCCAAGCCCTGAGGAATCCAGAAAAAAGCATAGAAGAGTTTATAAACAGATTACCTTTTGATCTGACACAGGCCCAGAGGAGGGTAATAAGGGAAATATTGGAAGATGTTAAAAGTCAAAGGCCTATGAACAGGCTTTTGCAGGGGGATGTGGGAAGTGGTAAAACGGTAGTTGCCATGGCCATTGCCTACGCCTTTGCCAAGGAGGGCTGCCAGAGCGCTATTATGGTCCCTACAGAAATCTTGGCCCAGCAGCACTATGAGAACTTTAAAAGATTCCTTGAGCCTTTGGGCGTTAAGGTGGGGCTCCTTACCAGCTCTGTGAAGGGTAGTTTGAGAAAGAGCGTACTTTATCATACGAGGCATGGTAATATTCATGTGCTTGTTGGCACCCATGCCCTTCTGCAGGAAGGTGTGGAGTTCAAAAGGCTTGCCTTTGTGGTAATAGACGAACAGCATCGCTTTGGTGTGATGCAAAGAAGGTTGCTTTTAGAAAAGGGTGGTGGCCTTTACCCCCATTGTCTTGTTATGAGCGCCACACCCATACCAAGAACCCTTGCCCTATCTCTCTACGGAGACCTTGATATATCCATATTGGATCAAATGCCGCAAGGTAGAAAACCGGTAAAAACCGTGCTTGTATTTGAATCGGAGTTTGAAAGGGTGTTGGAAGCGGTTAGGTCTGAAATCTCAAAGGGGCACAAGGTTTATGTTATATACCCCCTTATAGAAGAATCGGAGAGGCTGCAGCTAAAGTCTGCCATGCAAGAGTACAACCGATGGAAGGAGCTGTTGCCGGGAAGGCATGTATTGCTTTTGCATGGAAGGCTAAAGGAAAAGGAAAAGAAGGAGGTTATGGAGAAGTTCAGAAGGGAGGGCCACCTTTTGGTATCCACCACCGTGGTGGAGGTGGGCGTAGATGTACCAGAGGCTACCCTTATGGTAATAGAATCTGCCAACCGTTTTGGTCTATCACAGCTACACCAGCTTAGGGGAAGGGTAGGAAGGTCAGATTTACAAGGCTACTGCTATCTTGTGGTGCCAGATGAAATAAAGGCAGACCGGGAGGCTATAAGAAGGCTTAGGGTTTTGGTAAGGTCCAACGATGGCTTTGAGATAGCGGAGGAGGATTTGAGGATAAGGGGGCCCGGCGAGCTTTTGGGTGTTTCCCAATCGGGCTACTTTGGCTTTTGGGTTGCTAACCTGGTAAGGGCTCAAGACAGGATGATGCTTGAGCAGGCAAAGGAGGACTCCTTAGAACTCATAAAAGAGGATAAAAACCTACAAAACTACAAAGACCTAAAAAGGTTATTGCTGTACAGGTACGGGGACAAAATGGACTTTTCCTACATAGCCTGAAAGGCTGGAGTGCATAGGAGAAATCTCAAACCAAAGTAAAACCTCCAAAGGTTGTACTGATATGTATAGGCGTAAACCTGATAAATACCCTTCTCTGATAAAGCTTCCATTATTGAGCTCTGGTTGTAAACCTTATAAACCTTTCCGTCCTTAAGCAGGAATACAAGGGCCTTTTTTTCAAAAAAATCCACCGAAAGCATGGCAGGGATCCTAAAGCTCTCCCCGGGAAAGCTAAAGCCTCTGCTGGAATAAACATAGGTCCCTAACCTACCACTACCCACATAGGGTATAAAAAAGGCAGACCCTTTTGGTTCTTGACAAGAGTCTTCATACAAAAGGTTCTTCCTGTTTCCCAATATAAAGGAGTAGCTCGGTATGTCCATATTCCAAATGGAAAAGACAATGGGCATATCGGAGGCCATAGGCATGCAAGTCTTTTGTTCCATAAGGGTGTATGGATCCTTAGGTTTTTCAAATACCAAGGTTTTTGGTATGTATTCAAAGGATAGGTAGGCAAGCCACTTTAAAAGCCCAAGGTCCTTATAGCCTTTTACCCCTTCTTTGGCTTCATAAACATAAAGGCCCTTTTCTTTTAGTATATTCTCAAGCTTTCTCGGATTTCCCAAAGGACTGTTATAGACCGTTTTGGGGTTTATCACATAAGCACACTCCTTTTGGGTGGGTATGGGGGCGGGGTTTGGTATGGAGTAGTTTATGTATCCTACAAAGGTAAAGGGTAAGGAGTAATAAAGGAAAAAGCCTATTAAATAGAGGCTTATCAGAAATCTAATAACTCCCGGGCATCTCTTCCTCCACTCTCTTCAAATTTTTCAACCTATATATGTAAAACCTTCTTATTTCATGCCCTCTCCAATATATGGGCAGCTCTACCTTTTCCATTATACCATCACTGGCAGACAGTACCTTTGGGTTTATCGGGTTGTAGTCCACAAAGATGGCATCGCCTTCATAATCCTTTTCCCATAGGTCATACTGGTTCATCCTCCTTCCAAGGTTTATGCAGTAAGTCTTTGGATTTCCCTTAACATAAAAGGCAAGCTCTGCGCTTATTTGATAATGGGGGCTTATAATCTTTTCCTATCCCTTTCTTAGCTGGCTCACCACCTTACCGAGCTCCGACCAGCCTATACCTATCTTTGTAAAGTCCCTCTGCGGCGGCAAAAGCCTGCCAAGCCCTATGCTATCAAGCACGGGGGTAAAGTGTAAAGGTATAAAAAGAAAGAGGCTAAGGAGGTAAGTTGGCACAAGAAGCCTGCTTTTGGAAAGATAAAGGCTTATAAGTATGAAGGCTCCAAAGTAGCCAAAGCCTGCCCAGTTGGCCTCCACCTTTTTAAAAAGGGAAAGGGTCATAAAAAACAAGAATACGGGCAAGGAAAAGAAAACAAAGAAAGCTTTTTTGGAATCTTTTAAACCCTTTAGCCAAACATAAGGAAGCAAAAGGAAGGGTATAAGACATAGTAAAAGGGCTTGACCACCTAAGAACTCAAGAAAGCTATCTATGTTCAAAAGCTGTGCAGATTTGGAGGCAAGGTTGGAAACATGTTTAAAGGATACAAAGTTATGCTTGTAATTCCAATATAGGACGGGAAGGCTCAAAAGCAGGGCTGGAAGCAGGCTAACGTAAGGCTTTGGGCTTTTGAGAACTCCCCTTCTGTATATAAACCCATACAATAGGGCGCAAGGGAGCAAAAAGAGGGCTGGGTACTTGCTCAAAAAGGCAAGCCATGCCCAAAGCCCTGCCAAAAGCCAAAGGGATATGGAGTTTTTTTCAAAGGCAAAGAATAGGACCATAACAGAAAGGGACCAGAAGAACAGGAAGGGTGCGTCCGTTGTCATAAGAAGCGAGTTTATACTAAGGCCTACGGTAAGCTGGGGAAGGGTGGAGGCGATAAGGGCCGTTTTTTTGTCAAAGACCTTTTTGACAAAAAGGTATGTTAGGATGGAAAGGAGAAAGGAGAAGAAAATGGGCGTTATTCTTACCGCAAGCTCAGAAGGGCCAAAGGCCTGTCTTGTAAGGAAGTTTAGGTAAGCTACCATTGGCGGCTTGGAATAATAGCTAAGGTCAAGCCTCCTTGACCAGTCCCAGTACTGGGCTTCCTCCGGCGTTAGGTCAAGGGGGTAAAAAAGCACATAAAGGACTCTAAAGGCCAACAGAAAAAGGTTAAAAAGAAGTACATAGATCATGTTTTAAACTTGTACTCTTTACCCTCCAGAATTCTGTAGATGTTTTCCTTGTGTCTATAAAGGATCAGAAGGAACATGATAAGGGCCATAAGGAAGGTCTTAAAGGGATAAGAAAGTAATAAAAGCACCACCGCAAAGGCGGAAGCACTCAAGGAGGCCACAGACACCATACCCTTCCATTTGAATACAAGGCCCCAAAGGGCTATGGAAAGGATGGATATAAGGGGTGATACACCCATAAGCACTCCAAAGCCTGTAGCTACCCCCTTACCACCTTTAAAGCCATGAAAGACAGGATACATATGCCCCAAAAGGCTTGCAAGCCCTACAAAGAAGGCAGTCCAGCTATCAATGCCATAATATAGCCTTGCCAAAAGCATAGGGATGAGGCCCTTTGAAAGGTCCAAAAGGAAGACCAAAAGAGCATACCTTTTTCCAAGGGCCCTTCCTACGTTGGTGGCTCCCACATTCCCGCTCCCTACAGACCTTATATCCACGCCCTTATACTTGGCTATATGTTCACCAAAGAGCACGGACCCATAAAGGTAAGCAAAAATTACTAAAAGCAGGCTATCCATAAGAAATTATGATAACCTATTTGCAACCTCTTCCACAATTAAACCTTCCTTTAAACCCCAGTCGCTTACTCTTATCTTATCCTTTTCAAAAAGCAGCATGCTCTTGTAAAAGATCAAAAGCCCGGGGATTATTACCTTTGCCCTCTTTGGTTCTATATGTGGAAAGTTGGCAATCCTGTCTTTTTCCTTCATGGAGCTCAAGGTTTCAATCCAAAACATGATTCTGTCTATGCTTAGTTCTTTTCCGTGCACTTCCTCGCCTTTGTACGGGTATATGTTGTATTCTATGGCGGCTATGGTGGTAATTGTTCCCCCAAGGCCTATAAGTTGGTCGCAAGGCTCCACTACTTCTTTTATCTGCTCATCAAGGAAGTTTTTAAGCGACTCCAATTCATAAAGCTTTGGCGGGTCGTTATGTATAAACTCTTCCGTTAAGTTAACTATGCCAAAGGGCAAGGACTTTAAGGATTCTACCTGAAAGCCCCTTCCACAGACAAACTCTGTGGACCCCCCACCCTGATCTATTATACAAAACCTTCCCTGTGGTCTAAGTGAGTAAGCCACGGATAAAAAGGCGTACCTTCCTTCCTCCTCAGGTGATATAACCTTTAGTTCTACACCGACAAGCTCTTTTAACCTTTTTGTAAACTCTGAAGAGTTCTTTGCCCTTCTTAAGGCTTCGGTGCCTACTATCTTTATATGTTCTGCGCCCAAGCTCTTTGCTTTTTCAACAAAGCTTTTTATAACTTGTAAACTTTCTTCTATCCTATCCTCTCTAAGAAGGCTACTTTCCTTTAGGTCTGTGGCCAAGGCTGTTATAAACCCCTCTTCGTGTATAAGCTTTAAGCCGCTGTCCAGTTCCGCCACGCTTAATCTTATGGAATAGGAGCCCACATCAATACTTGCAAGCTTCATAGTGGAAGGATATTATAAGATAGTGGTTTTTATGCTGGGTAAGAAATTCAATCTTTGTAGAAGTGGTTTATGAGGCACCCATTCACTATATAAGGTATACAGAGAATTCCGTGGTAGGGGCACGCCGCAGCGTGCCCTTACAAATTATGAAAAATTTTGTGTAGGGGCAATAGCATACATGTTGAGTGAGAAATCACATCTAAAGTGTGGAACAAGGCTTGCCATTACTTTATTTATATATGGCTCAAAGAAGTAGCACAGGCATTACAGACAGGAATAGACTTATTGCATAATAGGACGTAGCACAGGCATCTTGCCTGTGTGAAAAAACCACTGCACAGACAAGAATGTCTATGCTACATAAGAATTTAATCAAAGAATGTAGGCAAGGATGCCCGCACTACCTACTATTATTACACAATTGGATCTAAGGCAAAAGCATAGCACATCCACCAAAAGATAATTTCTCCTTCATTGTGTAGTGTAGTATAATTTCTGTAAATTCTAAAAAGGAGAGTGCTATGGAAGAACAACTTTATGCAGTCCCTTTTAGCTTGGTAGGCTTCTTCTTTACCAACAAGTCGGTGGAAGAGAGCATAAGGGGAGACCTAACCCCAGAAGAGCTTGAAAAGCTCCAAGAAATACTAAGCAAGTTCCTCTTTACGGAGGGTATTCAAGTAGCTCTATATCCTTCTGTGGTACCCCCAGACCAGGCGGAGGACGCAGTTGAAGAGCTTGAGGATATGATCTTTGGTGAAGAGGAGGAAGGATGACAAGGGCGGTAGTCTGCGGTGCCCTTGGAAGGATGGGCAAGAGCATCCTTAGGCTATCCCTTGAATACTCAGATTTTCAGGTGGTTGCCGGCGTAGAACATCCCGATTGTATAAGGTCCCAAGACCTTGGAGAAGCTTCTGCCATTCAAGAGCTAAAAGGTCTTCCACTTACACCAAGGCTTGAGGAAGTACTACCCTTGTGCGATGTGGTCGTAGAGTTTTCTGGAAATCCTACCGCCGCAGTTTCTCACGCCAAGCTTTCGGCCCTTGCGGGGAAGGGTGTGGTTATAGGCACCACAGGTTTTAGCCAGCAAGAGGTGGAAGAAATACGGTCCTACTCCACATACGCTCCCATACTTCTTTCTCCCAACATGAGCCTTGGTGTTAATCTGCTCTTTAAGCTTGTGGAAGTAGCTGGGAGGGTTTTGAAGGATAAGGGTTTTGATGTGGAGGTGTTGGAGGTGCATCACCGTTTTAAAAAGGATGCTCCGAGCGGCACAGCCCTTAAACTTGAGGAGATACTTTGTCAGGTTTTAGGTCTTGAAAAGAAGGTTCATGGAAGGGATGGCATTTCAGAAAGGGAAGCCAAAGAAGTGGGTGTTATGGCCTTGAGGGGTGGAGATGTGGTAGGGGAGCATACAGTTTACTTTTTTGGCTTTGGTGAGAGGCTTGAGCTTACCCATAGGGCTACCTCAAGGGACATATTTGCAAGGGGAGCCATAGAGGCAAGTAGGTGGATAAAGGGCAAGGCACCGGGCTTTTATTCCATGTTTGACGTGCTTGGGCTATGAGCTTTTATGAGACCATAGACCGCATTACTGCAGACGCCGGCATAAGAGTACGTGCCAAGAGTATGGAGGACCTTATCTGCAAGAGCCTGCTGGCCACCTTTAACGAGATAACGCCCATAGAAAGAATAAAACCGGAGGAAGAGAGGATTATAGAGGCCAGCTCCGAGCTTCCCTTCCTCCTTGCAGACCTCATAAACATGGCAATAGTGTTGCACGAGACGGATATGTTTGTAGCCTCTGCTTGTGAAATTTTGGACCTAAAGGAAAACTACGCAAAGGTGAGGCTTTTGGGTAGTAAGTTTGACCCAAAGGAGCATGAGCCAAGGCTTGTTATAAAGGCTGCCACATACCACCACCTAAGGGTGGAAAGGGAGGGAGACCTATGGGTGGCGGAGGTTATATTTGACATATGATGAAAAAATACCTTGAGCTGACGAGGTTTGAACATACCATATTTGCTTTGCCCTTTGCCCTTGCCAGTATAGCCCTTTTGTATGAGGGTATGCCCTCCTTTTGGAAGCTCTTTTGGGTAATCCTTGCCTTTGTAAGTGCAAGGACTGCGGGCATGGCGCTAAACAGGCTTATAGACCTGCCCATAGACGAGCTAAACCCACGCACGAAGGAATGGATACATGTAAGGGGTGAGGTTTCAAGAGAAGAGATAAAAAGGCTCATAATCTTTTCCTCCGGCCTTTTTATGTTTTCTTCCTTTATGATAAACCTGCATGCCTTTTTGCTTTCTCCCATCGTGCTTTTCCTTCTTTGGTTTTATCCTTATGCCAAAAGGATCACCTATTATCCCCACTTTGTGCTTGGCATGATTTATCTCCTCATCCCCTTGGCTGTTGATGTATGCTTTAACGAGCGTTTTTCTTTAAATGCCTTAATCCTTGGCTTAGCCATGGGCTCTTGGGTTGCAGGTTTTGACATCTTATATGCCCTTCAAGATTACAACTTTGATAAAAGCTATGGTTTAAAATCCATACCCGTAAAGTTTGGCATAGAAGGTGCCTTGTTTATCTCAAGGCTGTTGCACCTCTTGACCTTTATATTCCTTTTACTTTTAGCCTTTAGGGTGGGGTTTTTAGGTTTCTTATACCTTTTGGGCCTTTTGGCCATAGCTGGCTTCCTATATTATGAACATTCCCTTATAAAGCCCAACGACCTTTCAAAAATAAACAAAGCCTTTTTTACGGTGAACGGTTATATAAGCATGATCTTTTTTCTTGTGGTGCTTTTGGACAGACTTCTTTAGATGCTAACTTGGTCCATTATATGCTTGGGTATGTCAAAGTTGGCTATAACCTCTTTTACATCTTCCAAGTCTTCAAGCGCATCCATAAGCTTTAATATCTTCTTTGCCGTTTCCACATCGTTAACTTGCACAAGGCTGTTGGGCTTATAGGCTATCTCTGCCCTTTCTATCTGTAAACCCATGGAAGCCAAGGCCTCCTTTACGGAGTATAGGTCTTCCGACTTTGTGTATAAAATGTAGTTTACTTCACCTGCCTCCACATCTTCTGCGCCAGCTTCTATAGCCTTCTCGTACAGCTCCTCCTCGCTCACACCCTCCCTTGGCACTTCAATAATACCTACCCTATCAAACAAAAAGGATACACAACCAGAAGATCCCAAGTTTCCACCGTGTTTGGATAGCACATGTCTGATTTCAGAGGTGGTCCTATTTCTATTGTCCGTGTAAGTGAGTATCATAAGGGCTACGCGGTTGGGAGCGTAGCCCTCATATAAGACCTCTTCATAGTTTTCTCCCCCCAACTCACCCGTTCCTTTCTTTATGGCCCTTTCTATGGTCTCCGAGGGCATGTTTACTTTTTTTGCATTCTCTATGGCAGTTCTGAGTCTTGGGTTTGTTTCCGGATTTGGCCCCCCTTCTCTAACGGCCACTGTGATCTCACGTATTATCTTTGTAAAAATCTTGCCCCTTTGTGCATCAAGCTTTGCCTTTTTATGTTTTATTTGTGCCCAGTGGCTGTGTCCTGCCATGTAAAATATTATACACATAAAAACACACCGGGTAAGAAATTCAAAAAGCTCAAACATAAGCCCATCAATAAAAAGAGGCGGTAGGGCTATAATATTAGCCCTACAACATCC
>JBKBHW010000011.1:25833-50173 GCA_046297555.1 Aquificaceae bacterium | reverse complement strand
GTTCTTTCCCCCTCTTTTTTAGAGGCATGCTGCAGTGCGCTACTATCAAGGACTTCCTTATTTGTGCACCAAAGCCGATTTGATGTTCTAAAACATTCTTTCCTTTCCTTTTTTCTTTTTAGCTTTGTAATATCCTTTTCCTATTTACTGCTGGAGTTGTTTTCTGGCAGCAAAAGGGGAATGGAATATTTTTTGATGATCAATTTAAGGTCTTTTGAAATTACCTTTTTAACCTTTTTGTTTCTTAAGACGGCTAACCTTTACAAAGCTTTTGATTTTTCAAAAACTTTAACCTTTATCTTAGTCATTGGAATCAGCAATATACTTATGTACGATAGACTTTTAAAAGACTTTAAATATGCCTTTAGAAGTAGAGCTTTGGAAAAATCAACAAGACAGGTTTCCACCTCTTTTATCAAAAGACTTTCTATTTTTTTCTTAGATAAATCCATAAACACTTCAAGAGAGGTATATCAAGCTATGAAATCGAGAGGTTTTTACAATGATTGAGTTAAAGGGTGTGTATTATAGTTACGACAAAAAGGAGGTTTTTAAAGATTTAAACCTAAAGATCTTGGAAGGTGAAAGAATCGTTCTGCTTGGGCCAAACGGCTCTGGAAAGACAACACTTTTAAAGATACTTAACGCTTTGTTAACACCCCAGAAGGGTGTATATCTATACAAAGGAAGGGAAATAAACGAAAAAACTCTTAAAAAAGGAGAGTTAAACAAGTGGTTTAGAAGAGAAGTTGTTTTGCTATTTCAAAACCCAGAAGTTATGCTTTTTAATCCTACCGTCTACGATGAGATAGCCTTTGGATTAAGGCAGTTGGGGGAGTACGATGAAGAAAGGATAAGGGAGGAGGTACTTTATTGGGCAGAAAGGTTTGGTTTAGTACCCTTCCTTAGAAATCCACCCTTTGAGCTAAGCGGAGGGCAAAAACAAAGGCTATGCCTTGCCTGTCTGCTTGTTCTAAAGCCAAGGGTTTTGCTCCTTGATGAACCAACGGCAAACTTAGATCCCAAAACCACTCATTGGCTTATAGAACTCCTATGGGATATTGATGTAACTAGTATTATAGCCACCAACAACCTTAACCTTGCTGCCTATTTAGGAAATAAGCTTTTAGTCTTGGATGAAAACCATTCCTTGGTATACGAAGGTAATATAAAGGAGTTTTTCGAGGATAGGGAAAATCTTATAAAAACTGGTTTATTGCCCAGCGTTGGCAGAAGGTCGCTAATCTTCTAAATTTATAGAGGACTTTTAGGACGCAGCCTTCTATGCAGGGCAAGATAGGGGGGTGTCCTAAAGGGCGGATACCTTCGCACAAAGTAGTAGCGTGCTATATGATAGCTGGGGTCAAAGCCATAAAAATTCAACCTCATCCTTTCCAACTCCTCTTCTAAGTAAGCTTTTAGCGGTTTTGTAGACCAATCCTTTAACCTTTCCTTTCTCTTGTGATTTATAAAATCCTCAAAGTCCTTAGAATTTACAAAGGCTACAATCAACTCCTTAAGCCTTTCTAAAAACTCTCCGGGCTCCTTGCAGAAGACACCATCCAAAAGGCCCAACTCAAGAGCCTTCCTTGAGCTTATGGGCATCCTGTTTTCCATTATCTCCCTTCCCTTTTCCCATCCTACCCTTTTGGGCAACGTATATGTCCAGAACTCCGAGCCGTAAAGGTTTCCTATGTTTTTATAATGAGGGTTTAGCACAACCCCTTCCCTTGCAAAGATCAAGTCGCAGGTAAGGGCAAGGAAAACACCACCAGCACCCGCATTACCCCTTATACCGGCAACCGTAAGCTTATCAAGGGTAGTAAGGATCTCTTGGCAGAGTTCATCCATAGCCTTTATGTTCCTCCAAGATTCATCGGCTGGGCTATGGGAAGCTTCTATGGTGTTAAGGTTCATGCCGTTTGAGAAGAAATCTTCTCCGCCAAGAAGGATTATAGCTTTTACAGGCCTTTCCTTTGCGTACTTTACCACATGTAAAAGTCTCTCACATTGCTCTGTAGACATGGCGCCGTTGTAAAAATTAAACTCTATTAAGGCTATTCCCCTTTCCTCTTTATAGGTTATTTCCCTGTAGGTGGAAAAGTCTACCGATTCCCATGGTTTAACGGCTTCTTCTTTCAGGCTTTCAACTATGCTTATAGGTAATACCTTGGTGGCTGGGAGCTTTATAGAATACTTCTCCCTTTTTCTCATGTGGGTTATCCAAAGGGCTGAGTCTAAAGTTCCTATGCACACAGCCTCATCCCTTTTGGCTATAAGCTCGCCGGGTTTACCCCTTAAGAAGGCCTCTGGATAGGCATTAAACAGGTAGTAATCTTGGCCCTCTATGCACCCTATGGCACCGGGTTGTCCATCGCTTGCGTATATCTTTCTTAAAATACTCTCCGTAGAATCCCTAAGCCAGTCAATCCTTCTCATTTCTAAGGGAACCTTTGGGTTGAACCTTCCCTCCCTTTGAGGCATAGTCTTTAACCTTCCTTTTTCTATGTTTTCTAAGGCTTCCCATAGGGCCTCAACGGCACCCTCCGTAACTTCCCTTCTGTAAAGGCTTGATTTTCTTACCTTCCTCATAGGAAAGGTTCTATAAGACCAAACATCTCCAGCATCATATTCTTCCACCGCAGAGAGTATACAAACACCCCAGCTTTTTTCCTCTTTAAGGATGGCCCAGTCTATGGCATCGGGTCCCCTGTCTCCGGGTGGTCCGGGATGTACCACAAGGGTTGTATAATTTCCCCAAACCTCCCTTGGTATCTTCCTTTTCAAGAAGGGTGCTATTATAAGGTCAGGCTTATAGAGTTCCACGGCTTCAATTGTAAGATGGGGATGCACATCAAGCTCCACCGAAACTTCATGACCTGCCTCGGAGAGTTCACAGTAAAACCTTTGAGATAGGGAGTTAAAACGATAGCAAAGTAGAAGGATCTTCATCTTGTCCCCCTGTATCTATAATAGGCGTTGCAAGCACCCTCGGAGGATACCATGCACGAGCCAATAGGATTGGCGGGTGTGCACACCCTTCCAAAAAGCTTACAATCCAGAGGCTTTGCTACCCCCCCTTATCACCTTTCCACATATACACGCAGCATGCTCCTTTGCCTCGGGAAGGTCAACCTTAAACCTTTTTTCCCGTCAAAATCCTCGTAAGAGGAGTTTATTTTTAGGGGGCTGTAGGGAACTATACCAAGTCCCCTCCACTCAAACTCCTTCCTAAGCTCAAAAACTTCTGCAACAAGCCTTTGTGCCTTTATATTCCCCTCCCTGCTTACAGCCCTCTTATACTGATTTTCTACAAAGGCTATCCCTTCCTTTACCTGCCTTGCTATCATATAAACAGACTGCAGCACATCGAGGGGCTCAAAGCCCGATATGACCACAGGCTTTAAAAACTCCTCAGCAAAGTATTCATAAGGCCTTGTTCCTATGATGACGCTTACATGGCCCGGTCCTATAAAGGCATCTATTTCCACTTTGCCATATTCCCTTATCTCTGGAGCGTTTAGTATATGCTGTATTGCGGCTGGCGTGATAACATGGTTTGATACTACAGATAGGTTTTTTAGAGCAAGCTCTTTTGCTTTCTTTATCAGCACGGCCGTTTGAGGTGTGGTAGTTTCAAATCCTATGGCAAAGAAAATTACCTCTTTGTCCGGGTTCTCTTGAGCTATCTTTATAGTATCAAGACATGAATATACCATCCTTACATCGCCACCCTCCGCCCTTATATCCAAAAGGCTCTTCCCTTGAGAACCCGGCACCCTTAACACATCACCGTAAGTGCATAAAATAATCTCCCTTCTTTTTGTTAGTTGGATGGCAAGGTCAACCCTTTTTATGGCAAGGACGCAGACAGGACATCCGGGGCCATGAACAAAGTCTACATAACCTTCCAACAGCTGATCTATTCCATGCTTTACAATGGTATGGGTGTGTCCACCGCAAAACTCCATTATCCTTAAGGGTCTACCAATGCTATCAACGGTGTCTTTTATAATCCTTGTGAGCTTTTTTATACTTTCTGCTTCTCTATAAGCAAAGCTAAGCTTCATCCTCTAACTCCAACATTTCTTCAAAGAGCCTTAGGCTGTCAAGGGCGTATTCCTCTTCCAGCTTTTGTATGGCAAAGCCCACATGCACAAGCACCCAATCACCCACTTGCACCTCTTCCTGTAAAAGGTCAAGGGATACAAGCCTTCTGGCTCCAAAAACCTCCACAAGGGCTGTATTATCCCCTCTAATTTCCACTACCTTTGAAGGTATGGAAAGGCACATGGCCACCTCCTGAATGTTTTTTCATTTATATAAATATAATACTTCTTACACGCCGGGTGAGAAATTGTCTTTTGGGTGGATGTGTAATGCTTTTTATTTAGGTCCATTGCGTACGCGTAGCAGTAGGTAGCGCGGGCATCCTTGCCCGCGCCGTTTGGTTAAATCTTTTTTCACAGGCAATAGCCTTTGCTACCTTTTTATAAACCTATATTGGATCTCTCATCCAGTGTATAGGAAAATTATATCAATCAAAAACCCTCACAATCCTGTAGTAAGTATCCCTTTGAGCTGGTATAAAGCCCGCAGACCTTATGGCCTCCACCATATCCTCCACCTTTGGAATGCTTACCCTGTAAGAAGTGGAAGATATTACATTCTCTTCAATCATTACACTTCCAAGGTCGTTTGCTCCAAAGTGAAGGCCTATAACACCTATATGCATGGTTTGAGTAACATGGGAGCTTTGGATGTTTTTGAAGTTGTCCAGGTATAGCCTTGAGATGGCAAGCACCTTTAGGTAATAGTTGGGAGAGGCTTCTTCCAAGTTGTCAAGCTGCGTTTTACCCTTCTTAAAGGTCCATGGTATGAAGGCCGTAAAGCCACCACTTTTGTCCTGTATACTTCTCACCCTTTCTAAATGCTCCACTATATGCCGGGGTTTTTCCACATGGCCAAACATCATGGTAGCTGTAGAGGTCATGCCAAGCTCATGGGCTGTCATATGGACCATCTCCCACTCTTCAACGGTGCATTTACCGGGGCTCAAAAAGCCTCTCACCTCCTTAGATAGGATCTCTGCACCACCACCGGGAAGGGAATCAAGGCCTGCTTGCTTTAACCTTCTCAAAACCTCTCTTACGCTTAAACCTTCTATCTTTGCAAGGTAAACTATCTCCGGTGCAGAAAAGGAGTGTATTTGGACCTGTGGAAACCTCTCCTTTATTGAGCTTATGAGGTCTTCGTAGTAGCTGAGAGGTAAGTCTGGGTTTAGGCCGCCCTGCATGAGAAGGGTAGTCCCTCCCCATTCTAAAAGTTCTTCAACCCTTTTGATTATCTCCTCCTTTGAAAGCACATAGCCCTCTGGAGACCCTATCTTCCTTTGAAAGGCGCAAAACTTGCAGCCTGCCACGCATACATTGGTATAGTTTACATTTCTATCTATCACAAAGGTGGCTATGTTTTCCGGGTGGTATCTTTTTCTTAACTCATTGGCAAGGTAGCCCAAAACGGTTATATCTTCCTCAAAAAGGCTAAGGGCATCTTCTTGGCTCAGCCTCTCTCCTTCCAAGATCTTTTCATATATCTCTGTTTGTACCATGCTTAGAAAATTTATCTCAGGCTCCAAACTTAGCAAGCCTAAGGGAGTGAGCAAGCATGAGATTTATAAGCTTATTGGCTGGAAATAGGCCAAGCTCACCTTTTAAGCATTCCCTTTCTGTAAACCTTTGGGAGGTTCCACCAAGCACATAGGGAGAATGCAAAAGTACGGGCACGGGGTGCCAAGAGTGTCCCCTTAGCAGGGAAGGTGTAGAGTGGTCTCCAGTTATTACAAAAACATCCGGCTTTAGCTCCAATATGTGCGGTAGGTTTTTATCAAACTCCTCTATAACCCTTATCTTGCCCTCATAGTTGCCATCCTCTCCGTAAGAATCGGTCTTTTTTATGTGAAGGAAGAAAAAGTCATAATCCTTCCATACCTCTTTTAGGGTATTTATCTCATCCTCCATACTTTGACCTTCAAAGTCTATAACATCCATACCTACAAGGCTTGCAAGACCCTTATACATGGGATACACCGCGATGGCACAGGCTTTTAGCCCGAACCTTTCCTCAAAGCTTTCCATCTTTGGCTTTTGAGAAAAGCCCCTAAGCAGCATGTAGTTTGCCCTATTTTCGTCCTTAAGTACCTCCTCAACCCTTTTTAAAAGCTTTCTTACCACCCCTGCCACCCTTTCGGAAGCCTCCGTTTGACCCCTTGGCTCTATAGGCTCAAGCCCTTCCTTCTGTGGGTCCGTATCCCTTATCTTATCGCTTCCCTCCGGAAGCTCCTCCGGAAATCTAAGGAGTATGGCAACCCTGTGTTCCATACCGGGTGCAAAAAAGACCTTTATTCCATCTACTTCCTCTATCTCCTTGGAGAGCTTTGATGTTATCCTCCTGTTTTCTTCTGTGGGTATTCTCCCAGCTCTTCTGTCCTTTACTATAAGCTTTCCCTCTAATCTTTCCACGGTGGCGTAATTGGCCCTTATGGCTATATCGGTGGACCTTACCTCCAGCCCAAGGCCTAAAGCTTCAAGTATACCCCTTCCTATCTGGTAGTTTAAAGGATCATAGCCAAATATACCAAGATGCCCGGGACCGCTACCGGGAGTTATACCATAATCTACAGGAATATGAAGGCCAAGGGCAGACCTTTTAGCCAAGTTATCAAGGTTCGGCGTGTTTGCAAGCTCAAGCTCCGTCTTTCCGTCCTTTACTGGAAGACCACCTATACCATCCAACACAACTAATAGCAGCTTTGTGTTGTTCTTCTGGATAAGGTGCTCAAGCATAAAAGTTATTTTAGCACCTTATGGCCCTATCTGCCTTAAGAAAGGTGGTATCTCTTCACTTTTTAGCCATCCACACTCTTCCAGCGCCTTTCCCACCGAGTCCTTAGAAAGTCTTGTCCTTTCCATCAAAAGCTTTATAAAATCATCCCTTTTCCCTTTAAATCCCTCTATCTCTTCGTAGCTTATCTCTGGAAACCTTGACACTATTCTATGCTTAACTATGTTCCATGCCGCAAGGTTGGAGTAAAGGTTAAACTCCTTATCTCTAATCGTCTCTTTTACTGCCAAAGATTTAAGAAACTCAATCCTCTCAGGCTTTATGGTTAGTATGGCTTCTGCCATAAGCGGGTCAACGGTGTAGAATATACCAAATAGTTTTCCAAGGATTCTCCTTTGAGTTCTTATCATCTGGTCCAATAGGTCCTGTACTTCTGGCTCAACCTTATCGTATATGAGCTCAAAGTAGTTTAACTCCTCCAGCTCAAGCCCTCCAAGATATCTTATAAAATTGGCAAGTTCATGGTAGCTTGCACTTTCCTCCTTTATCTCTTCCTTGACCACTTTCTTTTCACTTTCTCCATAATCAAGGACAACATCTGTGTGTACGGGTGGTATTATGTGGTAGGTTTCCGATTCCCATCCTGCCTTTCTTAATATCTGTTCTGCTGCATCCAAAGTTAGGTTATACCTTTGCATAAGCAGCTTCTTTAATCCTTCCCTATCCTTTCTGTACTTGTCCAGTTCCTCCTCTGGTATATCCACTTCCACATATACAAGCCTTTCCTTTCCATCCTCCAATAGGATTACATTCTTCCTACCCTTTATATGCCTCTTTACAAAATTCCAATCCTCATCTGTCATAATAGGCTCCGGATGCCATTGTTTGGACATTTCTTCCTCAAGTTCAAGGTAAGGCACGCTCTCATACCATGTAGCTTTGTTTAGCTTTGACTCTATTACCTCTTCACTTTCTCCCAATTTGTCCTTTACATATTTTATAAACTCCTTCCTTTTGAACTTAAATCCTTCTATCTCTTCAAGGCTAAGCTCTGGGAAGAGCACTCTTAGCTTATACTTTATAAAATCCCAATTGCCAAAAAGGTTTTGTGGGTCAAGGGCTTCATAGCCATAGGGATTTGTCCTCAAAAAGTCAAAGTAATAACCTATAAACTTTCTTACTCTTGGGTCTGTAATAGCCAATGTTTTTATAAAGTCAGGATCGTAGAACTCTATTATACCGAGCAACCTTGCTATGTTCACCTTTTTAATGTTGTGAAGATGGCATAGCTCTATGGCATGCTTTTTTGGTAGTCTTTTTGGTATATTCTCTACCCCGCAATACTCATTGAGCACGTCCATCTCATGCTTCAAAAGGCTTCTAAAAAAAGGCCAATTTTTCCCTTTTAGATAGATTTTCTTTGTTAAGCAGCATCTCTATCATCTCTCTCACCTCCTTATATTTTTAAAGGTAGGTTATTACACGTGCTGTGCAATAAAATCTTCTTAAACTATAATAAGAGGGAGTAATGGAGAGGGTTGCAGCCTTTGACATTGAAACCTTTTGCCCCATTGAGGAGCTTTCGCAAGAAGATCTTGTGTATCTAATGGGCCGTAAGGATACTGCCCTATCCAAAGAAAAGCTTTACAGGGAGCTTTTCACAAATCCCTATGTTTCCTATCTTATTTCCTTTTCCTTCTTCTTCATAGGATCAAACACTGCAGAGGTCTATTATGTATGTAAGGAAGGAAAAGAAGAGATTAAAGACCATGCAATAGGTAATAGAGTTATAAATGTAATCTACAAGCCTGTAGTTATTGATTCTAACCTTTTGGAAGCAGAGAGGATGCTTTTGGAGCATTTTTGGGATAGATTTAGCCGGATAGAAAGGTTGATAACCTTTTATGGAGAAGACTTTGACATGGAATTTATAAAGATAAGAACCATAATGCATGGCTTAAAGCCAAAACCCTTTATAGATTACCTGCATTCAAAATATAGACATAACATAGATTTAAAAGAGCTTTTTAAGGTTGGTAAAAATAACTATTCCCTTAACTTCATATCAAGGAGGCTTAACCTTCCGGTGGATAAAGGTGATATGGATGGATCAAAAATTAGAGAAGCCTTTCTTAAGGAAAGGTATAAGGATATAGCAGATTACAACCTAAGGGATGTGATCATTACAGCTCTGTTATATGAGAGGGTAAAAGACTATATACATGGTTATGAAGAGGGATTATTACAGCTTAAGGACTATATGCTAAGACTTTTAAAGTCAAAGAATATTTTAGATACTGAAATGTTTTTGGATTATATCTTAAACAAGGGTCTTCTAACCTTAGAAGATGCTTCAAAACTTATAGATTTGTACAATTTGAAACAGTCTAAAGTCTTAAACCAATCTGAAAAAAATATGGCTACAGAAAGGCAGGTTAATTATATTCGTAACTTGGCTCAAAAGGTTGAACTTGATATGGATGAGGTTTGCGACCAGCTTAGTCCATCCACCATAAGGCAGATAATACAATTCTTAGAAGAAGAGATAACATAAGCTTGTTTATCTGAGCTTATTGCCTATATTTAAACTACACATTAATGTTAGGAGGTTTCTTATGTCCTTAAGGCCCCTAAAGCTTAGGAATAAAACCGTACCAATACCCATAATACAAGGTGGTATGGGTGTGGGCATATCTTGGGAGAGGTTGGCTGGTGCGGTAGCGAAAGAGGGCGCGGTAGGTGTTGTCTCCGCGGTGGGAACTGGTTATAGATATCCTGAGCTTGTTAAAAGGGATAAGTTTGGAAGGCCTATAGGCTCCATATATGCCCACAGCAAAGAAGCATTAACAAGGATAATAAAGGAAGCCAAGAGGCTTTCAGAGGGGAAAGGAGCCATAGGTGTTAATATACTCTGCGCCATAACAGATTATGGAAGGGTTGCAGCAGATGCCGTGGAAGCTGGCGCAGACGCCATAATATCTGGTGCAGGGCTTCCTTTGAGGCTTCCCGAGTATGTAGGCGATGCTGATGTAGCTTTGATTCCTATAGTATCTTCTGCGAGGGCTTTGAACCTTATATGCAGAACATGGGAGAAAAAGTACAAAAGGTTGCCCGATGCGGTGGTGTTGGAAGGTCCAAAATCTGGAGGCCATCAAGGCTTTAAGTATGAAGAGTGTTTTATGCCAGAGTACCAGCTTGAAAACCTATTTCCTTCTGTGCTTGAAGAGGCAAAAAGGTGGGGAGATATACCCGTGATAGTGGCTGGCGGTGTTTGGAGCTACAAAGATATACTGTACTACATGGAAAGGGGTGCCAGCGGTGTTCAAATAGCAACACGTTTTGTAGCAACCTATGAATGCGACGCGCCGCCCATATACAAAGAAATTTTGCTTAATGCGGAAGAAGAGGACATAATGCTTTTTAAATCTCCAGTGGGCTATCCTCTGAGGGTTGTAAAGACTCCCTTCATAGAAAGAGTTCTTGCAGGATACAACGGCTGGCAAGGCTGCGTATCCCATTGTATAACCCCCTGCAACAAAGGAGAGGAAGCCAAAAAGGTAGGCTTTTGTATAGCAGATAGGCTTGGTGCCGCTTGGCTTGGAAATTATGAGGAAGGTATATTCATAAGTGGTGCAAACGGCCACCTTCTTAAAAAACAAGGTATTATAAGCGTCAAGGAGTTAATTGAGATGCTGACTGGTAAAAGGCCAGACCCCACATTGGAAGAATCTTATGTTATAAAATAAAGTTTAAAGGAGGGGTAGCATGTTTAGAGCCTTATGGACGTCAGCTTCTGGCATGATAGCCCAGCAAACCAACCTTGATGTAATATCCCACAACATGGCAAATGTTAACACTGTGGGCTTTAAGAAGATGAGGGCAACTTTTCAGGATTTGATTTATCAAACTGTAAGGGATCCGGGAGCGCCCACATCACCAGCTACACGCAACCCTTCTGGCTTTCAAATAGGTCTTGGAACCTTTGTATCGGATACTTATGGTATTTTTACCCAAGGAAACATTATACAAACTGGTAATAATTTGGATGTGGCTATCCAAGGTGAGGGCTTTTTTAAAGTGGTTATGCCGGATGGCACCATAGCATATACCAAGAATGGTCAGTTTAGGCTTGATGCAGATGGAAGGATAGTAAATCCAGATGGTTATCCACTGGACCCAGAAATAACCATACCGCCAGATGCTATAAGCATAGGTATTGGTCCAGATGGTACAGTAACTGTGCTTAGGCAGGGAGCTACTGCTGTAGAAGAGGTGGGAAGGTTTGAATTGGCCAAGTTTGTAAATCCTGCAGGTCTTCGTAGGATTGGCAACAACCTTTTTATACAAACGGACGCTTCTGGAGAGCCCATTGTAGATAATCCTGGAAACCAAGGCATAGGAACGCTTCTTCAGGGATACTTAGAATCTTCTAATGTAAACATAGTAGAAGAAATGGTAAATCTTATAATAGCCCAAAGGGCCTTTGAGTTTAATACAAAGGGTATAACTGCGGCGGACGAGATGCTTGGCTAAGCTGCTAATTTGAGAAGATAGTAATCATTCAAAGCATACTTTAAGTGAGAAATTCAATAGACATTTTAGGCTTTTCGTCTGCATGTTTAGGATAAACCAAGGGAATTTCTTAATTGTAAAGGCTGGTCTTGTCCCTGCACCAAACTTCTTGCATAATAAGGTGTAGCACAGGCATTCTTGCTTGTGAAAAAAATACTACACAGACAGGAATGTCTATGCTACATATCAAAAAGCTAACAGCCCAAAGAGGCGGGCAAGGATGCCCGCACTACCTTCCACAAAAAAGCCTAACAAATCTACCAAAAAACAATCTTCCACCAAGCATACATAAGCTTTTTTATCTTAAGGCAAGTCTTCCCAGCATTAGCTCCCTTTTACGCCTTACAAACTCTCTTACCTCCTCCACTTCCCTTATGTTTAGCACAAGTTCTGGCACAGCCCAACCCCTTCTGGCAAGACCCACACCCAGCTCCATGTAAGATAGATGCTTGGTAGAGTGGGCATCTGTCACCACGGCTATCATAACACCCACTTCCATACACCTTCTTATGTTTTCTGGGGAAAGGTCAGCCCTGTAAGTGTTTAGCTCCAAGGCTGTGCCCGTTTCCTTTGCCTTCCGAATTATCTTTTCCATGTCAAGAGGATATCCTTGTCTTGTGCCGTAGGCTTTTCCCGTAGGATGCCCTATTAGGTTTACATAAGGATTTTCCATGGCTTTTAATATTCTGTAGGTGTTGTCTTGGTTAAACCTTGAATGGATGGATGCCACCACAAAGTCAAACTTTTCAAGGAGTTCATCGGGCAGGTCAAGGCTTCCATCGGGCAGTATATCCACTTCACAACCTTTGAGTATATAAAAGCCCTTTGGATTGTAATGTTGGTTTAGCTTTTCTATTAGCTTAAACTGTTCCATGTACCTGCTTGGCTCAAGGCCGTTGGCAACCCTTGAGGATTGGGAGTGGTCTCCTATAACCATGTACTGATAACCCAGCTCATAACAAGCCTGCGCCATCTCTTCTAAGCTGTTCAAGCCATCGCTCCAATCGGAGTGCATATGAAAATCCCCTTTTATATCCTTCAACTCTATTAGCTTTGGCAAAGCCCTTTCCATGGCAAGTTCTATCTCTCCAGTGTTTTCCCTTAGCTCGGGTGGTATCCAATCCATACCAAGAAGCTCGTAGATCTCTTCTTCCGTTGCTCCCCCTATGCGTTCCTCCGTGTCTGCCTTAAAAAGACCATATTCACTCAGCTTTAGGCCAATAGCCTTGGCAATGTCCCTTAGCCTCACATTGTGTTCCTTTGACCCTGTAAAGTATTGAAGGGCGGCTCCCCACTGATGGGGCTCTACCGTCCTTAGGTCCACCTGTCTTCCCTCTTGCAAAACCACGCTTGACTTTGTTTCACCTCTTAACAAAACCTCTTTAACACCGGGATAGTTTATAAAGTGTTGGTGTAGTTTTGGCCAGTTTTCCCTCTTTGCTGAAATGAGCAGGTCTATATCTCCTATAGTTTCCTTTTTTCTTCTTAGGCTTCCGGCAAGCTCTATCCTTTCATAAAGGTCCTTTAGGGCATCAAAGTGTTTGAGGATGGACCTTCCTATCTCATAGGCTTCCAAGAGGGTCATCCTTTCTTTGCTTTTTTCCCAAAGTTCAAGGCCCCTAAGGATGTTTTGGACCTTCTTTTCTCCCATCCCGGCTAAAAAGGCAAGCTTACCGCTTTTTGCAGCCTTTATAAAATCCTCCTTAGTCCTCACCTTTAGCCTATCATAGGCAAGCTTTAAGGTCTTTGTGCCTATGCCCGGCACCTCAAGAAGCTCCAAGAGGTCCTCCGGTACTCTTTGTTTTAGCTCTTCATAAGCGCCCACCTTTCCAGTTTTTAGATATTCCAATATCTTTTCTACGCTGGATTGCCCTATGCCATGTATGTGGTATATCTTGCCTGTGCGCACAAGCTCTTCCACATCTTCTCCCAGCTCTGATAGCACCTCCGCCACCCTTCTGTAGGTATTTATACGGTAGGGGTTGTCTCCAAGGAACTCAAGTATATCTGCCATCCTTTCAAAGATACGGGCAAGCTCTTTGTTCTTTTCCATAGATTAAAATTTAGGTATGGATCTTTTTTATTACAGTCTATTTTTGGAAGGCTTCCTTTCTGCCTTTTTTATAGCCCTTTCCACCGCCCTTGTGGGCCTTTTCCTTCTTATAAAAAGGCTTGCCATGCTTGGCGCAGGCCTTTCTCATGCCGCTTTTGGTGGTATAGCCCTTGCCTTGGTCCTAAACATAGACCCTATGACCTTTACCCTTTTTTACACGGTAGCCCTCGGCCTTTTGGTTCAGTTTTTGGTGGACAAAAAGTCCCTGCCTGCGGACACGGTTGTGGCCCTCTTTTTCTCCTTGGGTGTGGCCCTTGCCATAATCATACTTGGCATAACGGACAACCTTGGCACCAATGTTTTCTCCTACCTCTTTGGAAGTATGTTAGTTGCCTCAAAAACAGACCTTTTAATCTCTTTGATAATCTTTCTTATAACCCTTTCCTTTGTCTTTTTGAACTATAGGGGCCTTCTCTTTGTGTGCTTTAACGAAGAACTGGGAAAGCTAAGGGGCATAAGGGTAAAGGCCCTAAACTATGCCCTCATTGCCTTGGCTTGTGCCAACATAGTCCTTTCTATAAAGGCTGTTGGCCTTGTGCTCTCTGCGAGCTTCATATCCATACCGGCCATGACATCTCTTATGATATCCAACTCTTTCCTCCAAAGTCTATTGCTTTCTGCAGCCTTTTCCTTTTTTTCCCTTCTCTTTGGCATAGGACTTTCTCTCTCCTTTGACCTTCCCCCCAGCGGTGCGGTGGTAATCTGCATGGTATTTATCTTTCTCCTCTTTTCCTTTGGAAAGCTTACAAGAAAAAGGTTTTCAAAAGCTCCTTAGCCCTTTCCTTATCCTCCCTGTATATCCTTTTTGCAAGAGAGAGGCTTTCTGAAGAAGACCCCTTTGGAAGTTTTTTATCTTTTATCCATTTTAAAAACTTAGCCCTTGCCAAGACGCTGGCTGCAGCCACCGCTATGTTTTCTTCTCCCTTGTGTTCAAAAACCACATCCTTACCAAAGGGGCTTCTCTTTGAATAGGCATCCACAAAGACCTCGGCGGTGGGGTATAACCCTTTTATTTCCCTCAGCATATCAAGATAAAGCCTGTCAAGTATTCTGTTTAGGTTTTTTATTTCTTCATAAATAAGGTTTAAAGGAGCTGGCTCAACAACTATGCACTTAAATCCTCCAAAGCCTTGAAAGATTTCAGCCTTTTTTATCACCTCTTCATCCTTCATCTTCTTACAGTCCCTTAGGTTTAGCTCAAGGACCTTTTTGTAGTACTCTGGCTTTATAACGGCGCAGCATAGCACAAGAGGACCAAAAACGTCCCCCTTCCCAGACTCATCGCAACCTATAAGTATCCTCTCATTGGGAGCAAAAAGGGACAATATAAACTCTTTTAGCTCATGGGTCCCCTTTCCCTGCAAAAGAAGGGTGCCGGAAGGATAAAGATGTATGTAAGCTTGTCCGTTGCTCAAGGACCAAAGGGTATGGGGAGAGTTTATCTCAAAAAAGCCCCTTCCCAAAAGCTCCGCCCTTAGCCTTTCCACCTCTCCCTTTGGCACTTTTAAAGTTAGACTTGTCATAAAGGTATTATAAGCTTATCACCTTTTTAGCCTCTTGACAGGTTCATTAATTGAATTAGAATATTCTTATAATCTTATACTTGGAGGTTTGTCATGACTATGGACAGGGCGCTTAGGCTGACTTCTGGGTTGGTGCTTTTAATAGTCTTTCTTATAGCCATTCGCTCCGCCGATATTCATTGGTTTTGGAAGCTCTTTATAGTTTTTATGGCTATAAATCAAATACAGTCTGCCTTTACGGGATGGTGTCCTGTGATAAGCCTATATAGAAAGATGGGCATAAAAGAGTGTGAGTGTTAATCGGTTTCTAATTCTATTTCACAGCCCCCTTTCTCTATCACCAACTGGCATGTGAGCCTTCTGTTTTCTTCATACTCTCCTATCCTCCAGAGGGTTTCTTCTTCTTGCTCAGAAGGCTCTGCCAAGCATTCAAGCCCTTTAACCACCGTACATACACAAACGCCGCATTGACCATCGGTGCAACCAAACTCCACGCCCGCCTTTTCTATCTCATGGTGATGGTCGCCAAACCTTTCACCAAGGGGGATATCAAAAACCTTTTTGTTTATCTTAACCTTTGCCATGAAGAATATTTTATTGCTAAGTCTGTTTATAACCTTGACTTATCTCAACTACCTTGCAAAAGCCCCCATGAACTCTACCTACAGGCTTTAGGGTATTTAAATCAAAGCCCTCTGCCCTCGCAAATACGACATAGGTCGTAGCAAAGGCATTCTTGCCTGTGTAAAAAAAATTAATCAAAGATCGCGGGCAAGCATGCCCGCGCTACCTACTGCTACGCAATAGGTCTAAGGAATGGTTCTTTTTCCTTTTTTTAAAGGCACGCTGCGGCGTGCCCCTACTATGAAATGTTAAATATGTGAAGACAACACCTAAGAAAGCAATTTTTCACTCGGCGTATCTTTTTTATAACCCATATATGGCTATTCCATACCTTTCCGATAGCTTGCACATCTTCTCCCTTTCCAAAAGGTAAACCTTCCCAGCTTCCAAAAATAGAGCATCACCTTTTATCTTCTTTATAGCCTCTAAGGTTTTGGGTCCTACCGTAGGCACATCTATCCTAAAGTCCTGTGTTTTCCTTGCAGCTTTTATAACTCTACATCCCCTACCTGCCAATTGGCCAGCCCTCTCTATAGCCTTTTGGGTGCCCTCCATTGCCTCCACGCTTACCACCGCCTTATCCTTTACCACAATGGTCTGCCCTACATCAAGGCTTGCTATCTCCCTAACTATGGGAAAGCCCCACAATCCATCTTCCATAGCAGGGGGTGAAGGATCAAAGGATGATATCCTGCCCGCCGGTGCCAAAAGGTCTTCCAAAAAGGGCTTTGGGTCTGGAAATTCAAAGCCCATAGATTCTAATTCTTCTATAAGGGTTTTTACAAGGGTTTGGGGCTTTCTATCTTTAGACTTTTGAAATATTCTGAGGGCTACATCATCAAGAGTAAAAAGGTGTGAAAAGATAAGACTGTGTTCAAACTTCCCCAACATCACTATCTTATCTATCCCTTGTTTTTCAAGGGTTTTTATAAGCCTTCCCACCTTCCCCAAGGGTATGTATTCATCGGCGGGAAGGTCTGTTATACCCTTTACACCAACCACAAAAACCTCCAGCCCCTTTTCTTTGGCACTTTTCAAAAAAGCCTTAGGAAGCTCACCAGAACCAGCTACAAGACATAGCTTCATATTAGACATTTTACATTCCTATTTTGCTAAAAGTCAGTAAATAAGGTAGCATAGGCATTCTTGCCTATGCCTTTGAGACCAAGCTGCTTGCAAACATTCCTTCAATTTTTTGCCTTCCAACATCAATCACAGCAAGATCTCTTTCTTCTCCACCTTTTCCACCAAAGGTAAGCGGGTATAATTATAAACAGAAAAAGGATTAAGTACTCCATAACAAACTACCAAGCCTATAAACCAAAAAGCCCAAAAACCAGCCTATTAAAAGGCTGTAGGCGAGGAATAATAAAGCAAACCTTTTGCCTACTTCCCTCCACATGGTTGCCACCGTGCCAAGGCAAGAAGTGTACAAAAGCAAAAAGATCATAAAGGCGAGGGCGGAGGATGGGGACAAACTCTTGGCTATTACACTCCTTAGGCTGTCGGCAGATTCCTCTTTCACTTCAAAGGCGGTGGGTACGGGTTTAAAGATGTTTGTAAAAGCTTCCTTGAAGGCCAAAAGGAGGGAAAGCCCCTGATCTTTTAAGGCTTGAGAAGGGTTAAATTCCTTTTGCTCTTCTTTGGACTCGGCCGCATATATGGTGGCCATAGAGCTAAGCACTATCTCCCGTGCCAAAAAGGCAGGTATTAAAGAGGTGGACATCCTCCAATCTTCAAGGCCAAGGGGAGCAAACAGAGGTGCTATACTTTTTCCAATATATCCTGCTATGCTTTCCGAAGGGTTTTTGACTCCCGGGGGAAGGTTAAGCAGCAGCCAAATAACCACAGAGGCGGCAAAGATCAAAGTGCCAGCTCTATAAAGAAAGTCTTTGACATAAACCCATACTACCCTAAGGAGAAGCCTAAGGGTGGGCAGTCTGTAGGGTGGAAGCTCCATAACAAAGTGGTATAGGCTACCTTTAAAAAGGCTTTTTCTGAGGATCAGAGCGGTTATCAAAGCAACAACTATACCCAGTAAGTAAAGGCTAAATATAACAAGGGCGGGGTTTTTGAAAAAGATCACTGCAAAGAAGGAAAAGACCACAAGCCTGGCAGGACAGCTCATAAAGGGTATCATGGCTATTACCAGCAGCTTATCCCTTCTTGTCTCCAACGTCCTTGTGGCCACTATAGCCGGTACATTGCATCCAAAACCCAGAAGCAGCGGCACAAGGCTCTTGCCATGAAGTCCAAGCCTATGCATAAACTTATCCATCAAAAAGGCTATGCGGGGTAAATAGCCAGAGAACTCAAGGAGGGAAAGCATAAAGTATATAACCGCAATAAGGGGCAAAAAGGTAAGTACAAAGCCCACACCACCAATTAGGGCCTCCGATACAACCCTTTTTATAAGCTCTCCAGCACCAAGATATGTGAGCACCTCTACAGCAAGGGGTGCAACAAATCCATTTATAAAGCCTTCTATCCAGTCCATAAAGGGGGCGGAGAAGTCAAAGGAGATCTTAAAGACAAAAAACATAACCAAAAGAAAGATGGGAATGCCAAGCCATGGATGGAGAAGTATCTTATCTATGGAGTCGGTTATATCCCTTGAAGTAAGGGGCTTCCTATGGACTACCTCCTTGTATATGCCATGCGCCGTTGCGTACCTTTCATCCTTTATAACCTCATGCATGTTTTTACCAAAGATTTTTCTTATGCTTTCCCTGTAGTCCTTAAACCTTTCATCTTCAAGCAGCTTTTTTATAAGCTCCGCCTTTGTTTCATCCTCCCTTTCCCTAACCTTTTCCAAAAACTCTTCCAGCTCCTTGCTGTATTTTAAGGGATTGGGCCTTTCCTTTGAATTAAACACCTCTACTATGTTGGGCAATAGCGCTTTTACACCCTCACCCGTTCTACCGTTGGTCCTCAGGACTCTAACACCAAGTATTTCTGAGAGCCATTTATCTTTGACATCTATTCCCAACTTTTGGGCTTCATCGCTCATGTTCAACACTAAGACCATAGGCAGCTCTTGCTCCAGTAGCTCTACTGTAAGCAGAAAATCCCTTTCCATGTTGGGCGTTTCTATGATATTGAGTATCAAGTCTGGTTTTTCATTCCTTAAGTAGTTATAAGCCACCCACTCATCATCGGAGATAGGTTCAAGGGTGTATATGCCGGGAAGGTCCACAAGGTTTATTTCATAGTTCCAAAAGTTAACCTTTCCTTCTCTTTTCTCTACCGTAACTCCGGGCCAATTGCCTACTTTTAGGCTCGTACCTGCAAGATGGTTTAAAATGCTCGTTTTCCCTACATTTGGATTGCCCACAAGGGCCACTCTTATACTTTTCATTGGACCTCAATATTTTTAGCCAACTCCTTGCTTATAACTATCCTTGAGTTATCCACCTTTAAAAGAAGGTTCCTTCCCAGCTTTTGAAGAAGGGCAACCCTTCTACCCTTTCTTAGTCCCATGGCTTGAACCTTTTCTAAAATGCTTTCCTTTCCAGAAAAGGACAAAATGGTGACCTCCTGACCCGGTTTTACCTCTTCAAGCTTCATGCCATACCTCCACGAATTTTGGTATTAATATACAATCCCAAAAATTTTTTGTCAAGGGGGGTGAAGGTGTTTCAATATATATGGCTTGGGTTCACAAACCTTTTGGTGGATGTTTTAATAAGATCCATTGCGCAATAGTAGGTAGCGCGGGCATACTTGCCCGCGTTCTTTGTTTTTCCACAGGCAGGGATGCCTGAATTATCACAGGCAGGATGCCTGTGCTACCTCTTTATATAAACCTAGTTAACTGTAGGGGCATTTCATGAATGCCCCTATAAAAATGGAATTTCTCACCCAGCATATAGTCATAGAGTTAATAACTCAAAAAGTCTAAAAAATCCCCTCTACCCTTTTGTTGTTCAAATGTTTAAACCTCTCTATACAAGGATATTCAAAATAATCGGCATGCCCAATATTCACACTTGGTTACTGAACCATTCTATGGTGTGTTTCAATCCCTCCTCTAAGCTTCTTTTGGGATGCCAATTTAATAATCTTTCTGCTTTTTTTATATCTGGGCATCTTTTGGGCGGGTCATCGGGCCTTGGTGGAAGGAAGTCTATCTTAGATGGGGAGCCAGTAAGTTCAATTATTTTCTTTGCCAATTCCAATATGCTTATCTCTTCTGGATTGCCCAAGTTTATCACTTCTCCTTTTAAACCTTCCGCCACCGAAAGCCTAAAAAGGCCTTCTATAAGGTCCTCTATGTAGCAGAAGCTTCTGGTTTGGGAGCCATCACCATATACCGGTAGGCTTTCACCCCTTAGAGCTTTTTCTATAAAGGTAGGGATCACCCTACCATCACCCCTCCTCATACGAGGTCCGTAAGTGTTAAAAATCCTTGCTATCCTTATATCAAGGCCATGTTCTCTGTAATAAGCCATGCATAAGGCCTCGGAAAATCTTTTTGCCTCATCGTAAACGCTCCTTGGCCCTATTGGATTTACATAGCCCCAGTAATCTTCCGGTTGAGGATGCACCTGTGCAGACCCATAAACCTCGGAAGAAGAGGCAAAGATGTAGCGAGCCTTCTTTAGCTTAGCAAAGCCAAGGGTGTTGAGAGTTCCGAGGGAGTCCACCTTCATAGTATGTATGGGATGGTTCATATAGTCTACTGGAGAGGCGGGGCAGGCGAGGTGTACTACAAGGTCTACGGGGCCTTCCAAGTAGATGTAATTGACCACATTGTAGTGTATAAAGTGGAAGCGGTTGTTTTCAAAGAGATGGGCTATGTTGTCTGGGCTTCCAGTCAAAAAGTTGTCCATACCTATCACATAAAAGTCTTCCTTCAAAAACCTTTCACAGAGATGAGAGCCTATAAAGCCGGCGGCACCCGTTATCAAAACCCTCATCTTCCCACGGGATAGTATTCAAAGCCCAAAGACCTTACATCCCTTGGTTCAAAGATGTTTCTTCCATCCACTATTATGGGAAGCTCCATAAGCTCCTTTACCCTTTTAAGGTCCGCCCTTACAAACTCATCCCACTCGGTAAGTATAAGGAGGGCGCTGGCACATTCTACGGCTGAGTACATATCCTTGGCATAGCTTACCTGCTTGCCCTCTGGAAATACCAGCTTGAAATTATCCATAGCCTTTGGGTCATAAAGGGAAAGATAGGCCCCTTCCCTTAAAAGCATATCCACCACCCTTAAAGAGGGGGCCTCTCTTATGTCATCTGTGTTTGGCTTAAAAGAAAGCCCCCACACTGCAAGCCTTTTGTCCCTCAGGCTCCAAAGCACATTCTTTATCTTTTCCACAAACTTTATGGGTCTATCTTGGTTTATCCTTTCTACCTCTTTTAAAAGCCCAAAGTCAAGGCCATAGTCTTGAGCCATCCTTATAAAGGCTTTCACATCCTTTGGAAAGCAAGATCCACCGTAGCCAATGCCGGCGTTCAAAAAGGCTCTTCCTATGCGCTTATCATATCCCGTGCCATCCGCCACAAGCTTTACATCGGCTCCCACCTTTTCACATAGGTCGGCTACCATGTTTATAAAGGATATCTTCATGGCCAAAAAGGAGTTGCTTGCATGTTTTATAAGCTCTGCGGTGGCCGGGTCGGTGTACAGGATAGGGCATTTAAAATCCTTGTACAGCTCTTCAAAGATCTTTTTAGCCTTTTGACTTTCCAAGCCTATTACTATACGATCTGGGTTTAGAAAGTCTTCTATGGCAGACCCTTCCCTCAAAAACTCCGGGTTAGAGGCCACATCGTAAGGTATGTTGGGATCCTTAATATATCTTTGCACCGTCTTCTTTATTAGTTTATGTGTGTTTACAGGCACGGTGGACTTTTCTATCAGCAGCTTGTAAGAGTTCATGAGCTTTGCCGTTTCCCTTGCCACTTCTTCCACCTGTGAAAGGTCTGCTGAGCCATCGGGCCTTTGAGGTGTCCCAACGCATATAAAGATTACCTCGGAAAAATCAAGCCCCTCCCTTAGGTTTGTGGTAAAGGCTATCCTCCCATTTTGAAGCCCCTCTCTCAAAAGCTCTTCAAGCCCGGGCTCGTAGATGGGCGACTTGCCAGACTTGAGCATCTCCACCTTCTGCGGTAGTTTTTCCACCACCATGACCTCATGGCCCAAATGGGCAAAACAAACACCCGTAGTAAGTCCTACATATCCTCCACCTACAACCGTTATCCTCATCACATCCTCTCCGGTGCATTTATTCCAAGGATTTCAAAAGCGGTTTTTAAGGTAATCTCCACCCCCTTAAAAAGGGCAAGCCTTGAAAGCATTGTGTTTTTGTCTTCTACCATTACCCTATGATGGTTGTAGTAATGGTGAAAGTCTTTGGCAAGGTCCAAGAGAGCATAGGTAATAAGATGGGGAGAAAAGGTATGGAGAACGCCTTCATAGATGTCCTTCAAATAGAGACATCTTTTTATAAGCCTCAGATCCTCTTGGGAGTTTAAATGCTTTATGTAAGGTGTTAGATCCTCTTTGTCCGCATCTATGCCGTACCTTTCCTTTACCTCTCTGAATACGCCCCTTACCCTTGCATGGGCGTACTGTACATAAAAAACGGGGTTTTCCGAGGTCTTTTTCTTTACAAGGTCTATGTCAAAGTCAAGGGGAGTGTTGCTGCTTCTTGTCAAAAATACAAACCTTACGGCATCCCTTCCCACTTCTTCCAAAAGGTCTGCAAGGGTTATAAACTCACCAGTTCTTTTGGACATCCTTACCTCTTGCCCCTCGCTCATAAGCCTTACCATCTGCACAAACTCCACCACGAGCCAATCTTCTGGAATGCCAAGGGCCCTTAGGGCACCTATGAGCCTCTTTTCGTATCCATGGTGGTCTGCACCCCAAAGGTTTATAACCTTTTCAAAGCCCCTCTTGAACTTATCATAGTGATAGGCGATGTCCCCAGCAAAGTAGGTATAAGATCCATCGGACTTTCTCAAAACCCTGTCCTTATCATCGCCAAAGGCACAACTCTTGAACCAAAGGGCTCTATCCCTCTCATACGCATAACCCTTCTCATATAGCCTCCTTATAACCTCCTCCACCACACCCTTTTCATACAGACTTTTTTCGCTAAACCACACATCAAAGGCCACGCCCATGCTGTCAAGGGTCTCCTTTATATCCTCCAAAAGCCTCCTGTAGGCATACTCCTTGGCTATATTTATAGCTTCCTCAACGGGCATATGAAGGAGCCTATCCTCATAAAAGGCTTTTAGGTCTTTGGCAAGCTTTATAATATACTTGCCCTTATAACCTTCCTCCTCAAAGGCCCTTTTAAGACCTTCTTCTTTCCCAAAAAGTTCATAGTACCTGTAAACTACAGAAAGACCGAGCATATAAACCTGATTGCCAGCATCATTTATGTAATATTCCCTTACAACCCTGTGTCCGAATCTCTTAAGGATTCTACTTAGCACATCACCTACCACCGCACCCCTTCCATGTCCCACATGCAAAGGACCTGTAGGGTTGGCGCTTACAAACTCCACCTGTATATACATGGGCTTTTCCACAGGTTCAAAGAAGTAAGAGTCCTTATCCTTAAAAAGCTTTGAAAACTCCTCCTGCAAAAAGACCTCTTTTAACCTTATGTTTATAAAGCCCCTTAGAGCCTCTGCAGACATTCCTTCATTACTTAGTCTATTGGCTATATCTTGAGCTATATCATGGGGGCTTTTCCTTAGGCTTTTTGCAAGTAAAAAGGCCACGTTGGTGGCATAATCTCCATAGCTTTCTTCTTTAGGCGGCTCCAGACTAAAGCCGTTTATCTCTATGGAATATAGGGCTTTTATCGTTTCTAAAAGAGCTTGTTTGACCTTTGCTTTCATTATTGAATATTTTACACGCAAATATACGCCGGGTGAGAAATTCAATTTTTGTAGGGAAGGTAGCAAAGGCTCCTGCCTGTGTGAAAAAGATTAATCAAAGATCGCGGGCAAGGATACCCGCGCTACCTACTGCTATCAATGGATTTAAGGAATGGTTCTTTTTCCCTTTTGTAGGAGCAGGCTGCGGCGTGCCCCTACTATGAAATTTTGAATATGTGAAGACAACATCTAAGAAAGCAATTTTTCACCCAGCGTAAAGTTTTATAATTATTACAGAAGGAGGAGGACATGAAAAGGGAAAGGTTGGTTATACTCTTAGGGTTGTTGGTGGCTCTTGTTTTCTTTTATCTTGGATTAAATGAATGGCTAAAAAGTAAAGAAGAGCAAGTAAAACCGCCACCTGTGGTGGTAAAACCTGTCCCCAAACAGCAAGAAGCTCCACCCACCACATTACCACCTACAGAAAAGCCTAAACAAGAAGAACAACCTAAACCACCTGCTCCGGAAAAGGAAGCAAAAAGAGAACAAGAGAAAAAAGAAGACATGTTGGCTCAAAAAATAAGGGAAGAAAAGCAAAAACCTGTTAAAAAGGAGGTTAATAAAAAGGAATCAAAAACATACTTAGTACAGGTGGGAGCCTTTAAGGATAAAGCTAAGGCAGAAAATGCAGCTCAAAAGGCAAAAAATATGGGCTATAGTGTTAAGATAGTGGAGGAGGATGACTTTTATAAGGTTAGAGTTATAGTTAATACGGACAACATAGGTTCAGAGTTGGACAAATTAAAGAAAGCCTTTG